>KB291762.1:42362-47670 GCA_000318405.1 Brevundimonas diminuta 470-4
GATCTGTGCCAAAGGCGCTGACGCCGAACAGTCCGGGAGGTGCGACGCGTCGCTCGACGGGCTCGGCGGCCTGCTGCGCGGATGCAGCGGAGGAAGGGTGATTGTGAGGCGACCGGTTCATGTCGTGACGCGTCACGTAGAGAAACAGGGTTCCCGCGATCCAGAGCACCGCGAATGGCAAGCTCAGGATCAGCATCGTCCGGCCGCGGGGCGCCAGCAGCACGCAGGCGAGCGCGACCAGGGGGAGAGCTGCGCCGTAAGTGATGTAGAGCGGCAAGCCGGTCGCGTTGAACAGGACGATGCCGAGATAGAGCACCACCCCTGCTCCCACGAGGCCGTTGAAGCTCGCGTATACGCTGTCCATAACCGGCCGGGGTTTGGTGTTCCTGCGGATACGATATGACCGCAGCCGCTTGCCGTAGCGTCCAGGCCGCCAGGCGATAGTCTGACCTCGGATGGGAGACTTCCTGCGCCTCATCCCTCAGTTCCCGGGCCTGGCGCCCTCGAGCGTTTCCGCCCTTTGGCGCTGTGCCAGCCAGATGCGCATGCGGAGGATTTCAGCGTCCCGGCTGCGGATCACATCTTCGGCGAGCGCCTTGGCTTCAGGGTCGGATCCCTGTTCGAGCTCGATGCGGGCCATGGCGACGGCGCCTTCGCTGTGGGCGATCATGAGGCGTATGAAGTCCGCATCGGCCTTGTCGCTCCAGTTGATGTTCATGGCCTGATGCAGCCGCTCGTTCGCTTCCTTGAAGGAACGGGTCGCCGCGCTGTCTTGGGGCCTGTCGCCATGGCCGGCATGTTCGTCGATGGGGCGCGCGTCGACGGAGCCGGCTGTATCGATGGCGGTTGACCCCCGCTTTGTCACCACGCCCAAGAGGAAGGCTGAGAAAGCGAGGAAGACGACGATGATGGCGAGGCCGCTGATACGTTTCATGAGCGGGTCTCCGTCGACGCGCGCCGTGTGCCGCGTCGATCCTGATAGGCGAGCAGGCGCAGGGCGTTAAACACGACCAGCAGCGTGGAGCCTTCGTGGACCGCCACAGCGGGCCCGATGCCCAGCCCGAGGATGGTGGCCGGAACGAGAAAGGCCACGACGCCGAGGCTGACGACCAGGTTTTGCCGGATGACGCTCCGCGTTCGCCGGCTTAGGCCGACCGTGAAGGGCAGTTGGGCGAGGTCGTCGGACATCAGAGCGACGTCCGCGGTCTCCAGCGCGACATCCGAGCCGGCGGCGCCCATGGCGATCCCGACGGTGGCGGTCGCCATGGCGGGAGCGTCGTTGACCCCGTCGCCGACCATAGCGACCTTCGTCTCCTCTCGAAGCCGCTTGATGGCGTCCACCTTATCTTCGGGCATGAGATCGCCCCAAGCCTCAGTAAGCCCGACCTGTCCCGCGATGGCCTGGGCGGCCTTCTGATGATCGCCGGAGATCATGATCATGCGTTGCACGCCCAGATCGCGCAGCGCGGCCAAGGCCGCTCTGGCCGCCGGCCGGGGCGTGTCCAGAAGACCGATCACGCCGAGATCGCGCGCGCCGGCGCGGACGACCATCAGGGTGCGCCCTTCGAGCCGCAGCCGGGTGACCGCGAGCGTCGTCTCGTCGCTGAGCGGCGCGACGCCGTCCGCCCCGAACATTTCGGGCTTGCCGATCCAGATCGTCTCGCCCGCCCATCGGGCGGTGACGCCTTTCCCCGTCAGGCTTCTGAGGTCTGAGGCGGGAGACGGGGTGAACTGGCCGAGACGTTCTGCGCCATCGCGCGCGATGGCGGCGGCCAGGGGATGGTCGCTGAGGCGCTCGACGGCGACGGCCGCCGACAGAAGATCGGCTTCGCGGGTTCCTTGGACGGGAATGATGTCGGTGATGCGCGGACGGCCTTCCGTCAGGGTGCCGGTCTTGTCAAAGGCGATGGCGTTGAGTGAACCGAGGTTTTCCAAGGGGGCGCCGCCCTTGATCAGAACGCCCGCCCGAGCTGCGCGCGCCACCCCGGACAGAACGGCGCTAGGCGTGGCGATGGCCAGGGCGCAGGGGCTGGCGGCGACCAGCACCGCCATGGCGCGGTAGAAGCTGTCGCGGAAGGGCTCGTCGATCACGACCCAGGCGAACAGCAGGACGAAGGCGAGCCCGAGCACCACGGGCACGAAGATGCGTTCGAATTTGTCGGTAAACCTTTGAGTGGGCGACTTCTGAGTTTCGGCTTCGCTCACCATCCGCACCACCTTGGCAAGGGTGGTGTCGCTGGATTTGCGTGTGGTCTCGATCTCGATGGCGCCGGCGCCGTTGATGGTGCCGGCGAACACGGCCGAGGTATTGGCGATCGAGGACCGCCCCGATCGCGCCTCTGCGGGATCGGCGACCGGCTGCTTGTCCACCGGCATGCTTTCGCCTGTGACCGGAGCCTGGTTGATGCTGGTCGTGCCCAAGAGGACGAAGCCGTCAGCGGGCAGGCGTTCATTGGGTCGCACCACGATCACGTCACCGATCTCGAGCTGTTCCACCGGCGTCTCTATGAGGTCGTCTCCCCGCCGCACTCTCGCCGTGCGCGGGGCCAGTTCGGCCAGAGCCTCAATGGCCCGTTTGGCGCGGCCCATAGCGTAGTGTTCGAGCGCGTGGCCCAGGCTGAACAGAAAGAGGAGTAGAGCTCCTTCCGCCCATGCGCCTAGCGCCGCCGCGCCCGCCGCCGCCACCAACATCAGGGTGTCGATCTCGAAACGCCCGCGTTTCAGGTTCTCGATGGCTTCGCGGACCGTGAAGAAGCCTCCGAGCCCATAGGCGACGAGGAAGAGCGTCAGCGGCGCCCATCCGGAAAGTCCCGGAACCAGTTTCTCCAGGGCGAAACCGATGCCGAGCGCGCTGCCGGATCCCAGGGCGAAGACGAGCTCGGTGTTGGCGCCGAAAACCCCGCCATGGGCATGATCGTGATCGGCATGTTCGCCTGTTCCTTCGTGGTCGTGATCGCCTTTCTCGGGTTCAAATCGTTCGGGCGGGGGCGGGAAGGGAGAATGGGAAAATCTCAGCCTGTGGTCCGCGAGGCGTTGCTGAAGGGCGTCCCGGCTAGTCCGAGTGTGATCGAACTCCAGGCGCAAGGCGCCCGCCACGTCCAGAGCCGCTTCGAGAACACCGGGTTCTTCGGCCAGGGCGGCTTCGAGCCTGCGGGCATGGCGGGCGTGGCGTACGCCCTCCACCCAACCGATGAGATGGCCGAATCGCTGGCTGATCTCGGCGCCCGCCTGCAACGCCTTGCGCCTGACGTCCGCTGGAGAAAGCGCAGCGGGGTCGTAGTGGAGGCAGAGTTGAGATGCGCCGTTCGTTTCGGCGACATGGACTTGGAACAGGCCGGGTGCGCTGCTGAGCCGCTTGACGAGGCGTTCGACGCAGGCGTCGGACGCGTCGGGGGCTTCCGGCAGCAGGACGGGGATGTCCATTCTGACCGTGTTAGGCATGTCTGAACTCCGGAGGTGAGACGGGGGCGGGTGGAGGGCCGATCTGCGGCGCGGCGCGCTTCGCCTCGGCTTCAAGGGAAGCGGCCTGCACGGCGCCGCCGGCGAGAAAGGCGATTGCGGCTAGTATAGCCGTCAAGGATGTCACCAGGCGCGCGCGTTCCATGAGGTTTTGCTCAAGGCAATTGCAGGACGGCGCCGAACCAGCCGAACTGCTGCGCCGCTTCGAGCAATTCGAACAGCGGAACGGCGAGAAGGAAGAACAGTCCGTCCTGGATCGTGCGCACGAAGAAGGTCGGACGAATGCAAAGCTCGGCCTCATCACGCCAGAGCCTCGGGTTCGGCATGAAGCGCGGGGTGCGCCGCCGATAGGCGTCGTAGGTCTCCCCGAACGTCTCGCTCAGGTAGCGCTCCTCCCGGCCGACGACGGTGCGGAACACAATCCAGCAGGCAAGGACGAACACCAGCCCGACCGACAGGCTGCCGGACATCGCCCCGGCTCCGAAGGCGCCGATGAAGCTGAAAACGTAGAGGGGGTTGCGGCACAGGGAGTAGGGGCCGCTCGTCACGATCTCCTGTTTCTTGCGGCCACCGATATAGAGGGAGCACCAGGCGCGGCCGATGATGCAGAGCATGATGGCGATCAGACCGAGATGCTCGACCGCGTGTTCGAGCCGTGGCTCGGCCTTCACCATCAGCGTCCAGGCCAGAAGGGCGAAGAGGCCCACGAGAATGAAGAGTTTGCGCCACCGCTGAACCGAGCGGAGATCGATCGGAGCGGCCGAGCGGCGGCCCGGGGCGTTCATTGGGCTTGTCCCTTATTGGCGACGCCCCGGGCGTCCTTGAGAATGTCGAGACCGCCTTTGAGGGCGATGGCCGCCACGATCAGCCCGACCAGAAGGTCGGGCCATGCCTGGTTTAGCGCCATGACCAGGCCTCCGGCGACGAGGATGCCGCCGTTCGAGGCGAAGTCATTGAAGCTGAAGGTTTCGGCGGCGCGCATGTTGACGTCGTCGCCGCCCTGACGCCGGATCAGCATCAGGCAGATCAGGTTCACCACCGCCGCGATGACGGCCAGGCCCATCATGGTCCAACCGACCGGCTCGGTCCCGACGATCCAGCGCCGCCCCACGTCGATCAGCACCCCGGCCGCGAAGACCAGCAGCATGATCCCTGACAACCGAGCGGCGCCGCGCTTCCACGCCATCGCCCGCCCGACCGCCAGGAAGCTGATCAGGTAGACGATGGCGTCCGATCCGTTGTCGGCGGCGTTGGCCAGCAGGGCGCTGGACTCGGCGAACAGGCCGCCGAGTCCGAGCATGACGAACAGTAGGACGTTCAGCACCAGCACGATCAGCAGCGTGCGGCGCTGAAGCCCCTCTCCATGATGAGATCCGCTCAATCCTCTATTCCTTCCGTCTTGCGGTGTTTGACGGCCTTAGCCGCGAAGGTCGGCAGCACCAGCAGCGTCAGGGCGGTCGCCGTCAGAAGGCCGCCGATGACTACTGTCGCTAGGGGTTTCTGCACCTCGGCGCCGGCCCCGGTGGCGATGGCCATGGGGATGAAGCCGACGATGGCGACCATGGCCGTGGTCAGCACCGCGCGCAGACGGCTGAAGGCGCCGAGCAGGGCCGCGTCACGCGGAATCTGGCCTGCCTGCAGCCGCTCGCGGATGGCCTGCATCAACACCAGGCCGTTCAGGGTCGCGACGCCGGACACGGCGATGAAGCCGACCGCCGCCGAGACGGAGAAGGGCATCCCCCTCAGCAGCAGGGCCAGCGCCCCGCCGACGAGGGCCAGCGGCACGCAGGCGAACACCAGCCCGGCCTCCGCGAACGATCCCAACGCCATGAACAGCAGGATGCCGATC
>KB291762.1:47690-48133 GCA_000318405.1 Brevundimonas diminuta 470-4
CAGGATGCCGATCAGGACGAAGACCACGGGGATGACCAGGCCCAAGCGCTGCTCGGCCCGCTTCAGGTTCTCGAACTGGCCGCCCCAGGTCAGGGAATAGCCGGCCGGCATTTGAACCTGTTGCTGAACTCTCGCCTGGGCGTCGCCGACGAAGCCGCCCAGATCGCGGCCGCGCACATTGGCCTGAACCACCATGCGGCGGCTGCCGTTGTTGCGGCTGATCTGGTTCTGACCTTCCGCCACTTGGATGCGGGCGACCGAGGACAGGGGCACCGTCACCCCGGTCGCGGTTGTGACCGGCAGGGCAGCCAGGGCGGCGGGGTCGTTCCTTTGGGCGTCGTCGAGACGGACCACGACGTCGAAGCGGCGGTCGCCCTCGAAGATTTGCCCAGACTCGGCGCCGCCGATGGCCGCCGAGACGGCTTCGGACACGTCGGCCGCCG
>KB291762.1:48153-49258 GCA_000318405.1 Brevundimonas diminuta 470-4
CAGGATGCCGATCAGGACGAAGACCACGGGAATGACCAGCCCCAGCCGTTGTTCGGCCCGTTTCAGGTTCTCGAACTGGCCGCCCCATTTGAGCGAATAGCCTGCGGGCAGGCTGACCTGCTGATCCACCTGCTTCTGGGCGTCGGCGACGAAGCCGCCCAGATCGCGGCCGCGCACATTGGCCTGAACCACCATGCGGCGGCTGCCGTCGTTGCGGCTGATCTGGTTCTGGCCCTCCTTCACCTGAATGCGGGCGACCGAAGACAGGGGGATGGCTGCGCCGCTCGCCGTGGTGACGGGCAGGGCGTTCAGGGCGGCGGGGTCGTTGCGTTCGGCGTCCGACAGGCGGACCACCACGTCGAAGCGGCGGTCGCCCTCGAAGATCTGACCCGCCTCGGCGCCGCCGATGGCGTCCGAGACGGCTTCGGACACGTCGGCCGCCGACAGGCCGTAGTTGGCGGCGGCGAAGCGGTCGACGCTGACCGTCAGGGTCGGCAGGCCCGACGCCTGCTCCACCCGCACGTCGGCAGAGCCGGGCGTGTCGCGCAGGGCGTTGGCGACCTGATCCGCCGTGGCCTGAAGCTGGGTGAAGTCGTCTCCATAGACCATGACCGCCAGATCGGTGCGGACCCCGGAGATCAGCTCGTTGAAGCGCAGTTCGATCGGCTGGCTGAACTCGAAGCCGTTGCCCAACTGGGCGGCGGAGGCCTTTTCGATGCGGGCGATCAACTCCTCCTTCGGCAGCTTCGGATCGGGCCATTCCTTGCGCTTCTTCAGCACGATGACGGCGTCCGAGATGTTCGGCGGCATGGGGTCCACCGCCGCCTCGGCCGTGCCGGTGCGCGAGAACATGGTCTTCACCTCGGGCTGGGCCTTGATGGCCCGCTCCAGCGCCATCTGCATGGCGAGGGACTGCTCCAGCGAGGCCGAGGGCACGCGCAGGGCCTGCATGGCGATATCGCCCTCGTCCAGCGTCGGGATGAACTCTCGGCCCAGGGTGGTGAAGGCGAACCCGCCGACGACGAGGGCGCCGAGCGCCGCCGCCAGCACCGTCTTGGGGTGCGACACGGCGGAACGGATGGCCGGTTCGATCCAGCGGCGCGCG
>KB291762.1:49278-49630 GCA_000318405.1 Brevundimonas diminuta 470-4
GGTCTCATGCTCTTCCGCCTCGCCGTTCTCGTCGACGTGGACGGTCTTGGGATCTCGCACCAGCAGGGCCGTCATGGCTGGGACGAAGGTGAAGGAGAAGATGAAGGCGCCGACCAGGGCCAGCATGACCGTGGCGCCCATGGGGATGAAGGTCTTGCCCTCGACTCCTTCCAGCATCAGCAGGGGGGTGAAGACCAGAAGGATAATAAGCTGGCCGAAGGCGGCGGGCTTGACCATCTGCCGCGCGGCGCCGGCGGCGACGTCCAGGCGTTCGTGTCGGGTGAGGGCCCGACCCAGATCCGCCCGGCGCTGGCTGAGCATCAGCAGGGTGTTCTCGACCACCACAACGGCG
>KB291762.1:49650-92471 GCA_000318405.1 Brevundimonas diminuta 470-4
CAGCAGGGCGCCTTCGGTCAGGTTCTTGGCCACCGTCTTGATGGTCGAGTTGACCAGGGCGCTGCGGTTCAGCACCGGCTCGGCCACGATGTCGGGCGGCAGGCTGGCGCCGATCTCTTCCAGCCGTTCGGCGGCGGCCTGGGCCACGGTGCGGCTGTTCTCGCCGGCCAGCATCAGGGCGGTGCCGATGACCGCTTCATGGCCGTCGCGGCTGGCCCCGCCCAGGCGCGGCGCCTGGCCCATTTCCACGGTCGCCACATCGGCGACGCGCACGACCAGGCCGTTGCGGTTAGCCACGGGCGCCTGAGCCAGATCCTCGACGGTCTGGGCCAGGGCGTCGGTGCGCACGGTCAGGGCCTCGCCCGCACGCTGGATATAGCCCGCGCCCGCTTGCGTGTTGGCGCGGTCCAGCGCCTGGATCAGATCATTCAGACTGAGGCCATAGCCGGCCAGCCGCGCCGGATCGGGTCGGACGGCGTATTCCTTCACATAGCCGCCGTTCACGTCGACGCCCGCCAGACCGCGCGCGGTCCGCATCCGGGGCGCGATGATCCAGTCCTGCACAGTGCGCAGATAGGTCGCCTGCGCCTGGGGAGACGCCAGCCGATCGCCTTCGGGCGTCAGATAGGCGCCATCGGGCTGCCAGCCAGGCTTTCCAGCTCGCGCCGCCTTGGCGTCGAAGGGCTTGAAGTCGACGGTCCACATCAGGACTTCGCCCAGGCCCGTGGTGATCGGAGCCAGGCCGGGCTCGACGCCTTCGGGCAGGTTTTCGCGCGCCTGGGCCATCCGCTCGGCCACCTGCTGGCGGGCGAAGTAGATGTCGGTGGCGTCGGTGAAGATGACCGTCACCTGGCTGAAACCGTTGCGGCTGAGGGAGCGGGTGCTCTGAAGGCCTGGAATCCCGGCCATGGCCGTTTCCAGCGGGTAGGTGACCTGGCGCTCCATCTGTTCGGGGGCCAGGGCGGGGGCCACGGTGTTGATCTGCACCTGGCGGTTAGTGATGTCGGGCACGGCGTCGATCGGCAGCTTCGTCAACTGGAACAGGCCCCAGGCGGCGACCAGCGTCGTGGCCAGGACGATGAACCAGCGGAAGCGGACGGACGCTTCGATGATCGCTTTGAACATGATCGCCCTCCCTTAGTGGCCGTGCTCGGCTTCGCCCTTGGCCAGTTCGGCCTTGAGGAGGAAGGCGTTGGTAGAGGCGACGCGCTCGGTCCCGGTCAGGCCGCGCAGGATCTCCGTGGAGCCGCCGGCTCGACGTCCGGCCAGCACAGGCTGGGCGCGGAATCCGTGATCGGTCTTGATGAAGACCACCGTGGCGCCGTCGACCGTCTGCACCGCCTCGGACGGCACGGTCAGGGCGCCGCCGGACTGGCCTTCCGTGACCACGGCGCCGGTGACGGGCGAGCCAGCGGGCGGCAGGCGGCCGCTTTCGACCCGGGCGCGGATCACGGTCGCGCCGCTGTCCTGCAACCCGGCGTCGGCGGCGACGCCCGTGACCAGGGCGTCGAACTCGCCCTGCGGTCCGGTAACGCGCACGTGTGAGCCGGGGCGCACCTGGGCGGCCAGTTGCGGCGGCGCGTTGAAGACGAGTTCGACCCGCGCCGGATTGGTCACTTCGGCCACGACGCCGCCCTGGGCGACGAAGCCGCCGGGACCGACCTGAACATTGGTGACGACGCCGGAGATGGGGCTGACCACGCTCATCCGGCCGGACGCATTGGGCGAGCCGGCCGCCGTCGCCCGGGCCCGCGCGGCGCGGGCCGCCGCCTCGGCGCTCAGTTCCTGGGCCTGGGAGGTTTCGACCTCCTGGCGGGCGACGACGCCCTGATCGGCCAGGTTCTGGTTGCGTTGATGCGCTTGGCGCGCGACGGCTGCGGCCGCGGAGGCCGCATCAATCTCGGCCCTGAGCGCGGCGCCTTCGCCGCTGACCAGGCTGACGAGAGCCTGGCCCGCGCGGACCGTCTGGCCCGGAGCGACCAGCACCCGCTCGACCGTGCCGCCGACCACGGCGCCGACAGCGGCGCGCGCGTCCACCATGGCTTCGACCCGGCCGGACAGGCGCGTTTCTCCACCCCCGCCGCGTGCGACGGAGACGACCGCGATGCCGGCGGCCTGTTGTTGTTCGACGGTCAGTTCGACCTCGCCCTCGGCGGCCTGGCCGTCTTCGGCATGACCGGCCTCTCCCTCGGCGGGCGCGGCTTCACCCGCCGGTGCAGCCTTTTCGGGGGCAGCGGGAGGGGCTGCTTCGGGGCGCTGCAGGGCCATGTAGAGGCCCCCGCCGCCCAGCAGGACGAGTGCGGCGACGCCGCCGATGAGGAGGGTTTTGTTGGAAGTGCTTTTGCGCATCAGGGATTTCCTTGGAAGGGGGCGCGGCCGTCGAGGCGCGCCAGATCGATCTCGGCGCGGACGCGGGCCAAGCGGGCGTCGACCGCGGCGGCGCGGGCGTTGATGAGGCCTGTGCGGGTCACGCGCAGCTCAAGCTGGGAGATGCGCCCGGCCTCGGCGCCGATGCGCGACAGGCGATAGGCCTCATCGGCTGAAGCGACGCCAGCGTCGGCGGCGGAGACGCGGCTGGCCGAAGCCGTCAGGCGAGCGACGGCGGCGGCCCGGTCGGCTCCGGCGTCCTGACGCGCCTGCATCACCCGCGCCTCGGCGGCCCGAAATTCGGCGCGTGCGGCGTCGATGTTCCCGCGGTTGCGGTCGAACAGGGGCAATGGCAGGCTGAGACCGACGGTGAGGGCGGTCTCCTCCTCGAGCCCGAACCGTGTCACGCCGACGCTGGCGGTCACGTCAGGGCGACCATTGATGCGTTCAACAGTGATGCGGCGTTCGGCGGCGGTGCGCTCGGCCTCGGCGACGCGCACGGTCGGAGCGTCGTCGATCTCCGGGGCGGAAAGCGTTGCGGAGGCGTCCAGCAGGCTGGCGCTGACCGAGGTGGCGGGCGTCGGCAGCATGGCGACGGCGCTGAGGCGCGCGAAGGCGGCGTTCTGCTCGGCCCTGGCTTCGTCCAAGCTGGCGCGGGCGGCGGCGGCCTCGCTCTCGGCCTGGATGCCGCGCAGCAGGGGCTCGCGCCCTTCCTCGACCATGGCCAGGGCCGCGCGGGCGTCGGCCAAGGCCAGGGACAGGGCTTCTTCAGCCAAGGTCGCGCGCCGCTGCGCGGCTTCGGCTTCGGCGTAGGTGAGGGCCAGCCGCCCGGCCGTGTCGATCATGGCCAGGTCGCGGCGCAGGGCGGCGGTTCCCGCCTCGGCGCGGGCGACATTCACACGCGCCGGTCGCCGGCCCCATAACTCAAGGGCCTGGCTGAACGACAGGCTGAGGTCGGCCGCGTCGACGCCGGAGTAGGGGCCTGAGCCGCCGAGATTTTCTCCGGTCAGCGACAGGGTGGGGTTGGGCCGCACGCGGGCCTGGCGCACGCGCGCCTCGGCCGCATCGACCAGGGCGCCGGATTCGGCGGCGGCGGGCGTCTGGTCCAGGCGGGCTAGGAGGTCCGTGTACGAGGGAGCGGGATCGGCGAAGGCCGGCCCTGCCAGCGCACAGGCCAAGACGGCGAGCGCGCAGCCGACCGCAAGGCGCGGCCGACGACGAGGTGTCGAAGACATGTAGGTATTTCCAGAAGTGAAACGGAAAAGGGCGCGCGGAAGCGCTGGCCTTTGCTCAGCCTCGAGGCGGCCGCTTCAGTCCGTTATTCGGGAAAGAGGCCGCGCCATCATTGAGGGGCGCGGCGTGTGTCGTATGACCGGACAGCTCAGCGCTGTCGATTTCGTCTGTCACGTGTCGCTCGCTGGCGGTGTGGTGACAATGACCATGGGAGCAAAGACCCATGTCGCCGCCGCTCCCATTGTGGTCGCCGGCCGAAGGATCGTGATCCAGGCTCTGATGAGCGGCCAGCGGCTCGGGCGCGCAGGCGGCGGCGTCGGTGACGGGAGCGACGAGAAAGGCGGCGATGACCAAGGTCAGCACCGCCGAAATCCTCGCCAAAGTCGCCATCGACCAGACCATAGTTCGGCTAGCTAACGGCCTGAGATCGGGATGGCAATCTGTTATAAAGTCCGCGAAAAACGAGCGTTACGGGCTATTTCGATGGCGACGGAACAATTGTGGGGGGCCTGAGGCGAGCTCCGACCTCTCCGAGGCGCCCAGAAGTCGTTGTCTAACCGGATGTTGCGAACGGATGGATGCGCCCTCACGCGGCGAGCGTCGCCCGTCATCATCGCTTGCCTTGCGGCGGCGATCTCAGGCCCGGATCATGCAAAATGAGGCGCCGAGACGCGAAGACTTGAAGCATAGCGCGACGGTAGCCGGCGAGATCATGTCGCGCCATGCTGTCGCAGACGCCTTGCAGCGACAGTATTCTGTGGCTTTTTGTCGTGTGCGGGTGAAGATGGCTTCCTTGGCGGGCTTGCGTCCCGGTTGACCGATAGAGATTTCGCCTTGTCGCACGGCCCGAAACGCAGGAATCGCCATTCGCCCGAGGCTTTTTCGCGCATCGGAAGAGGGAGGGTTCGAAGCGGAAGGCTGCGTCCTTTCGTCTGGATTCTGGTCGGTCTGGCCATGCTGGTCTGGTCGCTGCTCGCTTGGCTCCTCTACAGCTTCACCGACCCTGTGCTGGCCTGGCTCGCAACCTCTCTCGAACTGGTTGTGAACCAGGGACAAGATGCCGCGAGGACCTTGGGCGGCGCGCCTGCCGGCGACGTTCTGGCGGCGCTGGACACCAGCCGTTGGGCGGGCCAGTTGCTGGGGATGGTCAAGGGCGCCGGCAAGGCCGCTGTTGTCGTTGTCTGGCTGATCGGCCTGCTCATTCTGGCGATTCTGCCGCTCGGCTTGTCCCTGATCGGCCGCTTCTATGTTCGGGGCCGCAGGTGAAATCCGGGTGTGAAGCCGCGGGACTTCAGGCGCCGCGGTCGCTGGCTCAAGCTGTGTCTCCGTGAGGCAGCGTCCGCCCGGCGCCTGATAGCGGCGCAGGTGGAATTCAGGGAGGATCGCCAGCAGATGCTCGATAATGTCGGCCTGAATCTCTTCATCGTCGGTCCAGGCTGATGTGGTGGAGAAGCAATGGATTTCCAGCGGCATGCCCTGCGCGGTCGGTCCGCTACGAATGAAAAGGCCGCAGGGAAGGATTGAGAATCCATAAGATGTCGTTGATCTCAGCCTGAGCGAGGGCGCTGCATCGCGACCATTGGCGTTCAGGGTCGAACACGCCGCTCCGGGCTTGCTCTAAGGCGAAATGGTCGGCTCCGCGGATGGATCGCAGGCATCGCGCCGCTCGCCTCCTTCGCGATGCCTGCCGTCGCCAGTTCCCCGGGTCAGCGATAGACGAGACCGCCATCGGTCAGAATGGCCTGGCCGGTGATGTAGTCGGAATCGTCGCTGGCGAGGAAGGCGACAAGCGCGGCGACGTCTTCGGGTGTCTGCGCGCGGCCCAGCGCGATGCCTTCGACATATTTCTTGTAGGTCTCGCCCTTCGGCGCGCCCGTTAAATCCGAAAAGCGCTCATCGATCTCAACCCACATGTCCGTGCCGACAATGCCGGGGCAATAGGCGTTCACCGTGATGCCGTGAGCGGCGTATTCCTTGGCCGCGGCCTGGGTCAGCGCGCGGACTGCGAACTTGGTCGCGGAATAGACGCCGAGCATGGCGAAGCCGTCATGACCAGCGATCGAGGACGCGCTGATGATCTTGCCTTTGTGTCCGCGGCTCTGGAACTTCTTGGCGGCGGCCTGGATGCCCCAGACGACGCCATCCACATTGATGCGGAAGATGCGGTCGAGATCCTCGGGTTGCACATCGGTCAACGGTTTCACCTGGGCGATGCCGGCGTTGTTGACCATCACGTCGAAGCCGCCGAGCGCCTTCTCGGCATGGTCGACGGCGGCGTAAACCTCGTCGCGGTTGCTGACGTCGGCGACGAAGGTCGTCGCCTTTCTGCCCAGCGCCTCAATCTCCCTGGCCACACGTTCCAGCTTGTCGGCCTTGATGTCGACGAGTGCGAGATTGGCGCCATCCTGCGCCAGACGCAGCGCGATGCCGCGACCGATGCCCTGGCTCGCTCCAGTGACCAGAACGGATTTTTGCTTGACCGTCATGAGCCTTATCCTTTCGATCTGTTACAAAGGGTCTGTGCGGCGAATAGTTTCAGCTTGCGATGGCTCGATGACACCGAAGCATGTTCTCCGCTTTGATCCAGATCTATCGACAGTCAATATGTCGCAGCTGCTCTTTGACCGGAGAGAACATGCGATTTGCTGGGGCGCCGTCGCCGGAGCGGGGGCTAGCCGTCATGGGCTGAGGTAAGAACGCCCTTTAAACGCCACGGTGCGATTGCAGCGTGATCGAAGGCCGAACGGTCATCCAAAATGGGCGAGGGCGGCTCTCCGGGGAAGGTCCGAGCGGTCTTCCGGTTCAGGCGCCTTGTTGGTGCAATATTGTCCCGATAGATGCCGGGTGGGCAGCTTGAGGTGGGGGCTGAGAGGAAATCGCCTTGTCCTGTATCGCCGCTTTCGCCGATCCTCTCACACCGGAAGCCCTCATCGTTGGCGCGGCGCGGTGCTGGCGGGATGCTTCCGATCGTCGTCTCCCTGTCATGCCGGCCCTTTACGCCCGGCTTGAGATACGCGGAGCGGCGCTTCTGGCTCCCGCCATCGCTGCTCTTATGGCGATGTACGAGGCTTGGTCGGGCCAATGCTTCAATGCGGGGGAACAGGCGGCTTCGGCGCTGACTGAGGACGAACGGACCCTGTTGGTTTGTCTGGACGCGGCCGCGCCGCCTGCTTTGCTCAATCCCTTGCGACCCGGGCTTGAAGAACCGCTTCGGATCGCGCTCCGTTCGACACGGATACTCGCACGGGGCGTGTTCGGTCGGGATCTCAGCGGGCCATCAGTCGCGCCCGTGCCGTCCCGGGGCGCCCCGCGATTTTTACATGGCGCCACGGCGTACCGTCCGGCTTCACGGGACTTGTGATCGACTGGATCGCCATTAGGCGCAGTGGAGGGGCGCCGACGCTTTTCGTTATCCGCGCAAGCGCATGCGGGTCAGCGTGGGCCCTCTGCGCTCTTTTGCGATGACCTTTACGTCGGCGGAGCACGAGCCGCGATCCCAAGGCTGGAGGTTGGGATATTGAAGCTAGAGGTCGCGTCGACAGAATATGGTGTTCGGGCGCCGCCGCTTACGTCACCGCACCTTTTTCGCCTCCTTCATCATCATCCAGGCGATGTCTGTGAGTTGATCGCAGGGCAGACGGGTAGACGGGCCGCTGAGGCCCAGGGCGGCGCGGACCTCGCCGTTCTCCCGCCAAGGCACGGCGACGCAGTGAAGATCCGGTTGATGATCTTCGAGATCAAGGGCGAAGCCGATCCGCTCGATCTTGCTGATTCTCGATCGGAGGTTCGGGCCGAGGGCGTCAGGACGGACCACCGATACGCGCTTGTTGAGCCCGCGCATGAAGGCGAGGAAGACAAGGCCGATCGCCGAATCTTCAAGTCGCTCGCGTTCGCCTACGCGGCACGTGGTGCGCAAAGTCCGGTCGGATTCGATCGCGTCGAGATAGTAGGTTTCGTCGCCATTTGGCGCTGCAAGATAGACCGTCTCGCCCGTCTTGCTTGCAATCGCCTCCAAGGCCGGTCGGATGCGAATTCGCAGCGCCTCATTGTCTCCGCCGAGGCGCGCGAGATTCAAGAGGCGGCCGCCCAGGTAATAGCGCGTGTCGCCGATCCGGCGACTGACATAACCTAACCGGTTCAGCGTTTTGAGGATGGGGTGCGCCGTTGTCCTGCTCAGTCCGGCTCGCATGGCGATGAGGTCGAGCGCGGCCGCACCACCCTCGCGCGCGATGATATCGAGGATCGCCGCCGCGCGCTCGATCGGCTGGTTCGAGGAAAGCTCGGCTGGCGGAGCCAGGCTCGTAACATCGGATACTTCCATGACTCATACTTAGCGCGTTTGAGGCCGAGATTGTTCAGAATTGCCGGTCTTCTATCGGGGGCCGTGCCGGCAGTGCTGGCAGGCTCGGCCCCGCAGCGCATGGAGCAGATGAGGCGCTGGGATATCGGTGAGTGATTCGGCGCGAAAACCCGCACGATGATCATGTCGCACCCAACGACGATGTCTGCGTGCTCCTGCTCCTTGCCGAGTGAAGAACGTGGCGAATGATCGACCGTAACCCTGCTCCAAATTACAGGAATTTTTCCGCGACTTCTCGCTTTCCCCAGGGCTCGACGTGCGTGATCTTGTCGGTCTTCGGATAGTAAAATCCGGAGGCATTCAGGTCAGACTTGCCGATCTGGACGCCCACTGAGAATTCCTCTCCATCTCTCACGCGCTTCCTCCTTCTCGGCAGGCTTTCACAACGGCAATCGTGGTGGCGCCGTTATGGAGACAGGACGTATTCTAGGCGATCGATCAGTGCTTTTCGTCGATCGGGAGCCGGCTTGTCCAGATTTTGCTGCTTCCATCGGACGGCGGGGAGATTCCGGGCCTCGGGTATCCCCATGGAATCCCAGTCAGGGTTTCCGCGCCTGAAGCCCAGGAGAAAACGCCGGTGCTCTTCTGACATCTCGCCGACCATTGCCGTGATGATCGCTTCGCGGGCGGCTTCCAGATCGGTCAGTTCGACCGGTTTCGTCGTCATGCCGACAAATCCCCGCTCGAACTCTTCCGTCAGCGGTTTACGGCCCGGAACAAGGATTTCCGCGATGGGCCGATTATGGCTGACGACATAGACCAGAAAGGCCCGGCGCAGCTCGTCGCTGATTCCGTCCTTGGCCAGGAGATCGCGCACATCGAAGAGGTCGCGAGGGTGCTGGCGATCAAGCGCTGCGACGATCTTGCCGGCATAGAGATCCGCTGACGATACGACCTGCATCTCGGCATAGCCGAACATATCCTCGACGATCGGAACGACGGCTGTGATGACGGGGGCGTAGACCGTGCCGCGAAGCACGAGATGTTCGACCACTTCCTGCGCGAGTTCATGACGGCGATTATGGCTGCGACGAAGCTGTGCGATCTTCATGACCATCCTTTCCCGGAGCCGATCCCGGCTCTTCTGACGTGGCGTCAGCGGCTGATGGAAAGGAGGAGCTGAGACAGCGATGCCAGGGAGCCGATGAGCAGCCCGGCGCCGAGCGCGACGACGCCGAACAACAGCACCGGCCACGCGATCCGCCATCCCAGGCTCAGCCGGTTCCATGGCTTGCCTTTGACGGCGAAGGGTCTTGGAGGAACGATCGCCTTCCACCCTTCGCGAGGACCGTTCTCGTCAGGGCGGTCGCCGTCGGTCCATCCCGAATCCGTCGTCCCTACGCTTTGGGGGGTGCCGTTCTCATGGTCCCGAAGCAGATAGGCCGCCGACAGACTGTCGGAGACGCCCAGCTTTGCGCGCGCGCTCTTGAGATGATCGTGGATGGTGTAGATGGAGAGGTTCAGCGATCTCGCAATGTCCTTCGGTCGCATCGGCTGGACAAGCAATCGAAGGATTTCGCGCTCCCTTTCTGTCAGAGTCTCAACGCCCATGCAGATGAGATAAGACTTAAGGTGCGATTATAACAGCATATCCGACAAGAATGGGTGCGATTGTCTGAAGGGATGTGTCGTGCTGGCGTCGGTCTGCTGAAGATCGTTTCTCGGGGTCTTCAGCAGCCTCCCGTCGCGGAGCGCGTAGTGTCGAGCGGTTCCGTCCTGGCGCGCCATTCCCGCCGCAGGCTCGAAGGCTGGGTTCCGAGGAAGCGCTTGAAGTGCGTCGACATATGGGCGTGGCTCGGGAAGCGCAGCTCGTGGGCGATGTCTGAAATCGTCCGATCGGTGGTGACAAGATATTCGACCGCGCGATCGAGTCGCCTCCGAAGGAGAAACCGATAGGGCGGCATTCCCGTGGCGGCTTTGAAGCACGCGCTGAAATGATTGGCGCTCAGGCCGGCGACCTTGGCGAGGCTGCCGAGGGTGATGTCGTCGGAAATGTTCGTATCGATATAGTCTAGGACCCGGCTGAGCCGCCGCGGATCGAGGCCGCCCTTGGCCGGGCGCTCGGCGCCCAGCGGCCGACTATAGTTCCGAAAGAGATGGACGAGCAGCAGCGTCGCGGCCGCCTGGACGACGAGTCCGCCCGAGGGTGAGGACTGATCGAGTTCGCGTCGCAGCCGATGGCCGACGGCTTCGATCTCCAGATCACGCACGCCGATGACGGTTTCGATGTCGGCGTCCGTCTTGCCGCCGAAAGCGCTTCCGACCTGCTCGACCAGGGCGCGGTCGAACGCCATGACGAGAATGCGCTGGTGGCCCGTCCATCGCTGATAGAAGGGCCGATTTCCCGCGTTGATATGGATGCCGCCGGCGCGGACCTCGGTTTGCTCGAGACGGCCGCTGTCAGGTCGACGCCATTCGAACAGGAAGGGAGCGCCTTCGTGGATCACGGCGGTCATCTGCGGCGCACCGAGCTGGCAGCCCGGGTTGGGCGCAAGCGTGCCCTGGGCGATATGGAAGCCGTCGAAGCTCAGTCCTTGACGGACCTCGAACAAGGGCGGGGGATCGTCCGCGAAATCGATCAGAACTGGTCGTCTCGGAACCATGGCGTTTATCCCGCCCAGCCGGGACCGCGCGTACCGCGGCCGCGTCGCGGCGGCGGAATCGCCTTGCCAGCGAGCTGGGCGTCATTCGCGAAACGGATTGATCCCTTCATCGGGCCAGCCGACCTCCCTGCGAGCCTCGCTTATCCATCTGAAACTAACGACTAACAGGACTATATTTTCAATACCGATGGTAGCAATCGGGAAGGGCGCTCAGCACCGCTGATAATCCCGAAGCGGGAAGATCATCTCCGTTTGGCATGGCGATCACCCGCCCAAGCTTCCCGAAACGGGCGCGATTGTTGTGCGCGGGGTGCGCAGGCGGTGCGCGACGCGACCCGCGCAGCCGACAAACCACAAAGTCCGCAAGGATTCCGGTCGCCGTTCGTCTGAGGTAGGATCAGGAGGCGCGGTGGTCCGCGCGTTGGTGTCCGCCCGCATGGTCGACGACCCCACATTGAAAGCGTGGTTCGCCCAGCAGATTTTTCCGCTGGAGGCGACGCTCATGCGTTTCTTGCGGCGACACTGGCGTCAGCGGGGCGAAGCCGAGGACCTGCGCCAGGAGATATTCATGAAGGTCTATGAAGCGGCGGCCGCCGAGCTTCCGCTGCATCCGCGAGCGTTCCTGTTCGCGACCGCGCGAAACCATCTGGCCGATCGCGCACGGCGGGAGCGCATCGTCTCCTTCGACCTCATGGCGGACCTTGATGCGCTGGGCCTCAGCGACGACCTCCCGACGCCGGAACGCGATGTCGTCGCGCGCGATGAACTTCGGCGGATGCAGAGCGCGGTCGAGCGATTACCGCCCCGGCTGCGCGAGGTTGTGAAACTGCGTCGTATCGAAGATCTCAGCGCGCGCGAGGCCGCCGAACGAATGAATGTGACGGTGACGACGGTGAATGAACAACTCGCCCGCGCCATTCGCTTGCTGGCCGACGGATGGAATGGCGGCGCGCGCACGACGCGGGCGGGCGATCGCCGTCGGGAGGCGCGACTGTGATGACTCGGCGCGAAGAGATCGAGAACGAGGCGGCGCTGTGGGTGGCGCGGCGCGCGGACGCCGAGACCCGAGAGGCCGAGGCGGACGCTTTCGCCGCGTGGATTGCGGCGTCGCCCGACCATAAGCTCGCCTATTGGCGGCTTGAGCAGGTCTGGGAAGAGGGGGACCGACTGAAGGCTCTGCGCAAGCCCGGGACCCGTCCCGCGCGCTCTAGCTCGCCCCGCCTGTGGTGGATCGTCGGTCTGGCGGCCCTGCTGATAACCGGCGTCTTCGTCGGCGCCCGCGAGATGTCCGGCCACCGGTTCGAGCATCGCGAGAATGTCGAGACGGCGAGCGGCGAGCGCCGCCTGATCTCGCTCGCGGACGGCAGCGCCGTGGAGTTGAATACCGCGACGAAACTGCGCGCTGACGTGTCGCGCGAAGCCCGCGAGGTATGGCTGGAGCAAGGTGAGGCCTATTTCGAGGTCGCGCACGATCCTGGGCGCCCCTTCGTCGTTCATGCGGGGGCGCGCACCATCACCGTTCTCGGGACGCGGTTCAGCGTGCGCCGCGACGGCGACAGGGTGACTGTGGCGGTGCGCGACGGGCGGGTGAAAGTCGCTTCCGAAGGCGCGGGCGCCGCGCCGCCGCCGGCACTGCTGACGCGCGGCGAGATGATCGTCGCCGACGGTCCGTCCATCTTCGTCGCACCGCCGTCGGAAGAGAAGGTCGAAAAGGCGCTGAGCTGGCGGGCGGGGCTGATCACGCTCGACCAGGCGACGCTCGCCGAAGCCGCCGCCGAGTTCAACCGCTATAACGCCAAGCCCATCGTCGTCGCGCCGGACGCCGCCGACCTGCGGATTTCGGGCGCGTTCGAGGCCCGCAACACGGCCGCGTTCGGCCGTCTTCTGCGAGAGGGCATGGGTCTTCAGGTCGACGACGGCAAAGATCGGATGATGATCTCGCGCTGATACGAGCGACGTTCCAAGGGGACGCGCTACCCGTTCCCGCGGCATCCAGGACTGCTGGCGGCTCAAGAAGGGCTTATCGATCCCGCCTCTCGGAAGGCGCGCCGTGCGGGACCATATTTCACCCTTGAAGAATGCTATCACAATGCCTAAAATGATAGCATCGCTGGCGTCCATAGGAGTTTTGCTATCATGGCTGCTGTCACCATTCGCAATCTCTCGGAGGAGACCCATCGCGCCCTCAAGCTGCGGGCCGCCAGTCATGGCCGTAGCGCAGAAGCCGAAATCCGCGACATTCTTGAGAGGGCTGTTCGGCCCGCCAAACGCGTCCGTCTGGGGTCGGCGATGGCTGCGGCCGGGCGGCAGGCAGGCGTCACCAACGCTGATGTGGAAGCGCTCGAACAGCATCGCGATCGCAAGCCCGCGTCCCCGATGAGCTTCGAATGATCCTGCTCGACACCAACGTCATCTCCGAGACGATGAGGCCGGAACCCCATCCCGACGTCGTCAGATGGCTCGATGAACAAGCCGCCGAAACCCTATACCTTTCCAGCGTCACGGTTGCGGAAATGCTGTTCGGAATCGGTGTGCTGCCGGCGGGACGTCGCAAGGACAGGCTCGCGGCGGCTGTCGACGGGATCGTCGCTCTCTTTGGCGACCGCATCCTTGCCTTTGACCTCGTAGCGGCCCGCCATCACGCAGCGCTTGCGGTCAAGGCGCGCACGGCGGGCAAGGGCTTTCCGACGCCAGATGGGTATATTGCGGCCATCGCTGCTGCCCACGGTTTTGCTGTCGCCACACGCGACGTCAGCGCGTTCGCCGCCGCGGGTCTGCCTGTCATGAATCCCTGGGCGTCACCCAACTGAACGATCGATGTCGCCGGGATCGCGCTGGGACGTCGTCCCTGCGGCCCGGTTCCGGCTCCCCATGACCGCTGGCAGGAGACGAACAGTCTCGCGGTTTGCTGGGCAGGCGCAGAGATCGAGCCGAAAAATTCTCCGAACCCGTCGCAAGGTTCTTGCCTGCAAATCGTCTGAATTCCTGAAGCCGACATAACGGCTCGGAGGGGACGACATGAAGAGACTCGCGATTCTGCGCGGGGCCTTGGCGGGCGGCGTATGCGCCTTGGCATTGGCGACGGCCGCGCATGCCCAGGCGCCGCGCCCATTCGATCTGCCGGCTGGCGATCTGAGCGTCACGCTCGAAGCCTATATCCGCCAGTCCGGCGCTCAGCTCATCTACCAGCCCAGCGATGTTCGCGGCCGTCGCAGCGCGCGGGTGTCGGGCTCGCTGACGCCCGAAGAGGCGCTCGACCGCCTGCTTGCCGGGACGGGTCTTCGCGTCGCGCGGGATTCGACGGGGGCCATGATGATCGTTCGCCCCCAGCCCGGCACGGCCGGGGAGGGCGCGACCGGCGACGCGACCCAGGTCGGTGACATCGTGGTTACGGGCAGCCGCATAAGGGGAGCCCTTCCGACGGCTCCAGTGCGTCTCGTTACCAGAGAGGAGATCGACCGATCAGGATTTGGGCAAACCGGTGAGATCGTCCGAAGCCTGCCAGAGAACTTCTCAGGCGGCCAGAACCCCGGTGTGCTTG
The DNA here is from genome assembly GCA_000318405.1 of Brevundimonas diminuta 470-4. GTDB lineage: Bacteria > Pseudomonadota > Alphaproteobacteria > Caulobacterales > Caulobacteraceae > Brevundimonas > Brevundimonas diminuta_B. Next base: position 63,755 of record KB291762.1, read on the forward strand.
GCGCAACCGCTGGAAACATCAACAACACTAACCAATCGAATGCCTCCACGGTGAACCTGCGTGGGCTTGGCACGGACGCAACTCTGGTCTTGGTGAACGGACGCCGCCTGTCCGGGGATTTTCTCTACCAGGGTGCTGACATTTCCGGCATTCCGCTTTCCGCGATCGACCGGATCGAAGTTGTGACCGACGGGTCGTCTGCGGTTTATGGATCCGACGCCGTTGCTGGCGTAGTCAATTTTATCTTACGCCGGGATTTCGACGGCGTGGAACTCGCCGGTCGGTTCGGCGGCGCGACCAACGGCGGCGGCTTTCAGCAGACCTATACCGCGCTTGGCGGCGTGTCTCGCGACAGCTGGCACGTGCTGGCGAATGCGGAATACTCGAAGCAAGACGCGATCAAGGCGTCTGACCGCGACTTCACGGATGAGATGCCACCCGATGTCGACCTGTTGCGGGCGGAGGAGCGCACCTCCTTTTATTCGAGTCTCGGCGCCGACATAACAAGCCGCATTTCGGCGACGCTTGATGTGCTCGCGAGCGAACGGAGGGCGACGAGCATTTCGCAATCGACGCTGGCCGCGCCACAGTATCAAGTCGACGTGACGACGCCGGCTTATAGTGTCGGCGGGTCGGTTGATTTTACGCTCAGTGACACATGGAAACTCACAACGACAGGCGTTCATTCCTCCAGTGAAAGCAAGTTTTGGCAGGTATCTCCAGCTATCCGAAGCAATACTCACCTGGAGAACTCGACACAGTATTTCGAGATCACGGCCGAAGGCGTTGCGCTCAGTTTGCCAGGAGGTGACCTACGCGTTGCCGTAGGGGGCGGATACCGTGACGAAATCTTCGATCAGGGCAGCGAGACAAGCGCGACCGTAGTCAGTGGGTCGCGCAACGTGAGCTACCTCTTCGGCGAACTTTATGCCCCGCTGATCTCTCCATCCGCGACTCGCGTGGGCCTCAATGAACTGGCGGTCAGTATGTCGGCCCGTGTCGAAGACTACAGCGACTTCGGATCGACAACGAACCCGAAAGTCGGCTTGCGGTATGTCCCAATTCCTCAACTATCGCTGCGAGGGACGTGGGGAAAGTCATTCAAGGCGCCATCGTTCACGCAGATGATCAGCGGTCAGCCGATCTCACTCTATAATGCTAGCACGTTTGGGTGGACCGGCGGGGGAACAGCGCTTTGGGTAACAGGCAGCAATCCCAATCTGCGGCCAGAGGAATCAACATCCTGGACGCTCGGTGGCGAGTATCGACCCTGGCAGACAAGCGACGCCACATTCTCCGCGACCTATTTCGACATCGACTATACTGATCGAGTGATCGTTCCGATCTCGCCATCGTCGCGGGCCTTGGTCGACGCGCAATTCGCGCCGTTCATCCAACGAAATCCCACGCCGGAGGAGCAGGCCGCCGTGATCGCGGCGGGCACAAGCTTCAGGAACTCGACGACCACTCCTTACGACCCGTCGAATGTCGTCGCCATTCTCTTCAACAATTATGCGAACGCCACATCCCAGAAGATTAGCGGGGTCGACCTATCCTACCGCCAGTCGTTTGAGCTGCCTTTGGGGGAGGTCTCTGCGTTCGCGAATATGACTTGGACGGAGGTGGTCCAACAGACCATCCCAGGCACCCCGGAAGCCACCAAATCGGGCACAATTGGGAACGTACCTGATCTCCGAGCCCGCGCGGGACTGACCTGGTCGAAAGGCGGGCTCTCGGCAACGGGAACGATCAACCATGTGTCTGACAGCACCGATACGGGGGTGGTCCCTGCCGTGGGGATCGGATCTTGGACGACATTCGATGCAAATGTCTCGTACACGTTCCAGCAGAGCGACGGCCCTCTCTCCGGCGTTCAGATCGCCTTGTCGGCGATAAATCTGTTCGATCGAGCCCCCCCCTACGCCGCCAGTCCGTCGCGTCTACAGCAGGGTCTCTATTTCGATTCCACAACCGCATCCGCAGTTGGTCGGTTCGTAGCGCTCAATATCCGCAAGCGCTTCTAGGCAAAGGAAGCGGGCAGTCGTGATCACGAGACGATCGCTGCTCGCCCCATCTATTTCGAGGTGTTAATGTCGCGCTTCAATCGGTTCGCCTGTCTCGCCGCCGCTTCAGTGGTAGTGGCCAGCGACGCGAACGCACAGACTATTCCTTCCCCAACGATGCTGGTCGAAATCGGGGATATCAGCAATCCGGTCATCTCACCGGACGGTGGGCGTGTTGCGTTTCGGGTCGAGCGAGCCTCAATCGAGCGCAATTCATACACTTCCGGCTGGTATGTCGCGTCTCTTCGAACGCAGACCGGGGCGGTATCGGTAGGTGACGGAGGGGAGCCGCTACGCGACTCGTCCGGCTATTCGATCGGCGACACGCCCCAATGGTCGCCCGACTCTATCTGGATCTATTACCGCGCCCTGCTGAACGGAGAGGTTCAGGTTTGGCGCGCTGCGGCCGACGGAAGCCGTGTGGAGCAGGTCACCAGCGACGAAGCGGACGTCGATGCTTTCCAACTCAGCCGAGACGGGCGACGGCTCCTGTATTCCGTCGGCGCGACTCGTCGAGAGATTTCAGCGGCAGAAGAGAAGGAGTACGACGCTGGCATTCTAATCGACGGGACGGTGCCAGTCGGTCAGAATGTCTTCCGATCGGCATATGTAAATGGCAGGCTTGCAACGCAGAGGTACACCGGCAACTGGATGGCCAGGGCGGGGCTCCTGCACAGCGCTCCTCGTCATTTGCGCGTTGTCGAACTCGATTCCGGCACAGTGAATGACGGCGCACCCGCCGATCTCGCAAGCTTCGCCGACGAACGAGGCACCGCCGATCCAAGCTCAGACCGCCTTCTCGCAACGACGACGCTTTCCGGATCAATGACCGCATATGTGTCGGGCGCCGGATCGGAACGAAGGCTGCACGTTCGAGGTCGCTCCAGTGATATTTCTTGTGATGTAGATGCCTGCCGTTCGGGCACTATTGAGAGCATAGCTTGGCGCGAAAGCACCGGCGAGGTCGTCTTCTCGGTCACCGTGCGGGACAGCGGGTATGCCCAGTCGCTCTACGCCTGGAACCCCGTCGAGAATGACGTGAGGCTGATCGTAGCTTCCGACGGCTTACTGAGCGGCAATCGAACTCCGAACCGATCCTCCTGTTCAATCTCTTCCCATTTCGCTGCTTGCGTAACTGCCTCGGCGGGGCAGCCGCCGCGAGTGGAGGCCATCGACTTGAATTCCGGCGTGCGAACCGTTCTGTTCGATCCGAACCGCTCACTTGCCGAAGTGGATACCGTCGAAACACGATCCCTCGCTTGGTCAGACAGCGAAGGCAACAGGTTCACAGGTCAGCTGTTTCTGCCGGCGAACTCCAAATCTGACGAACGGCTTCCGATCTTCATCACCTACTATGTGTGCCAAGGCTATCTTCGCGGTGGCGTCGGGGACGAATGGCCGCTGGCGTCCTTGGCCGCGTCCGGCATCGCGTCGATGTGCGTCAACAAGGGGCCGGCAGTTGCTGGCGAGCGAACCGGCAATTTCGCGCTGGCAGCATCCGGAATCCGCGCAATTGTGGGCCAACTCGATGAGCAGGGCATCGTCGATCCCCAGCGCATCGGAATGGGCGGACTCAGCTTTGGAAGCGAGGTCGTCCTCTGGATCGTCGAGAATACGAACCTGCTGACCGCCGCGTCGGTGACATCGACGGCCGTCACACCAACGTACTATTGGTTTCATGCCCTTCAGCCGGATTTCTCTGATCATCTTCAGCGGGGATGGCAGCTTGCGGCGCCTTATGAGACGCCAGACCGATGGGCGGAGTTCGTTCCCACTCGGATTAATGCGCCGCTGCTCATGCAGATGCCGGAGCAGGAGTATTTGCAGACGATGGAATACTACTCCCAACTCGTGTCGACTGGCTATCCGGCAGAGATGTTCGTTTTTCCGCACGAGCCTCACGTCAAAATCCAGCCGCGTCACAAGCTGGCGGCCTATGAGCGAAACCTGGATTGGTTCCGCTTCTGGCTTTTGGGATATGAAGATCCCGACCCGCGTAAAGATGATCAGTATCGGCGCTGGACGCAGCTCAGAGATCCACAGCATGCCGGAGCGGGGCGTCACGCGCTTGGTGAATTGTCGTGAGGTGTCGGTCCCAACTGCGCGTCCACGCCTCCGCACACCCCAAGCGCAGGAGCCTGTTGAAGTCGCTGTTCCGGGGCGCGCCGGGACTATCGAGGTAACCCTGAACAGCGTCTGTCGCGAGGAGGCCGGCACCCGCCAAGTTGCCCTTGAGTAGATAGTCTCTCAGCGCATTGCGGTTACGAGCCGCTCAACTGCTTTGCTGCCGTTCTCCGTTCCATCGGGAACTATGGCAAGGTATCGCAATGTCGTCATACAACGCAGATCGGCGTGAACATTGCGGCATGATCCGAGGCTTCGTTCAGCAGGAGATCGCCGGATTGCACCCAGCAGTGCGCGGCGAATGGATCCAGCTTCACGCCAAGGACCAGATCGGCTCCGAGGCCGCGGCGATGGATAAAATCGAGCAATGCGAGGGAGTCCCTCAAGCACGTCGGCTCCACAGGCACCAACCTAAGCGCATGATCGAAATTCGAGGCCAGCTCGACGATGTTCGTCCTCGACGGCGCAGTTTCGGAAATTTGTTGCCTTCGCCGCCTGTAGGTTTCGAGCAAGTCGTGGAAGGATGTACTCTTCATCCGCCTTGATACATGCCAGACTGTCGCCGCGACCTCCAGAACGTGGCGATTGAAGAAACCCCGACTTGTGCGGGGTTCGACGATGGATCGCGACGGTTGTTCGACCATGACTGGCCGTACTTCGGACGCCGTTTGATTGGTTCTGACAAGAACTCCCGTGTCGACCAAGCTGGCGAGCTCGCTTGAAATCGCCATCGGCGACGCCAGCCATTCCGAGAAAGCGAACTCTGCTTGCGGTCGCAACCGGAAGTAGCGATCTCGGTTCTCGTCAAGAAACACTGTCTGGCCGCTGCACCTGCAGAAGGTGACGTTGTCAGCTAGGGCAATGCTCATGGGACCTCCACGGTCATGCGTCTGAATGGCGCGCGAAACAATCTCGCGCGCCATCCGACCGGGTCACTCGGAGATGCCGGTGATTTCCATCAGCTCGTCAGGTTCATCGACGGTGAGGAACTGCCCCTGGGTCTCGAGGCTTGCCGCGCCCAAGTCGATCACGACGTCTTCATGCTGTTCGATGCGTTCCATTTCTTCTCTCCATCAAGCTGTCGTCAGGGCATGACGACGCGTTGAATTCTATCTGGAGGCAAGCGACGGCGTCTCGTTACAAAGACCTCGCGCAACCTCTGCGCGCTAGATGTGCGCGGGTAAAAACAATAGCTTGCGAAAGACCTTCCCAAATCGGTAGCGATTGTTGGGAGAGGGCGGCCGAGCAGCGCGGAGTTTCACAGCGAAAGCGCCCGTCCGAGTCGCTGGAAAATATTCGCACGACCGGCGCTCAGGTTTTTGGGTGTCGTGCGTCTTCTATATTGGGACCGGATTATCGGAAAGGAGCCCTGCCCTGATTGATGGTCGATGACGGCGTGCTGAGGGACTGGTTCTGCAAGGAGGTGCTTCCTCTCGAACGCTCGCTCACGGCCTTCATCCGCAGGAACTGGAGGGTGGAGGCCGAGGTCGTGGATTTGCTTCAGGATGTTTATGAGCGAGTTCTGTCGGGCGCGGCGCGGGGACTGCCCGGCCATGTCTCGGGATATGTCTATGAGGTCGCCCGCAACCATCTGATCAGCCGCGCCCGGCGCGAGCAGGTCGTGTCCTTCGACCTGGTCGCCGATCTCGACGACATCATGCCGGCGGCCGATGAACTGACGCCGGAGCGGATCGCGACGGCGCGCCAGGAACTTCGCCGTGTCGAAGCCGGTATCGAGGCCCTCCCGCCTCGCTGTCGCCAGATCGTGGAGATGCGCAAAATTGACGGCCTGTCCTCGAAGGAGGTGTCGGCCGAACTCGGCATCGGTGTCGACGCGGTCAATCAACAGACCAGCAAGGGCATGCGCGCGCTGGCCGACTTCATCTTCGGCGGCCGGGTCGGGGAGGGGCGCGAGGGCGACGGCGGCGATGCTCGGCGGAGGCGGGTCCAATGAACCACGAAGAGATCGCCAACCGCGCAGCCCTGTTCGTCAGTCGCAGAGATGAGCCCGAATGGGGCGCTGCCGACGAGGCAGAGCTTCAGGCCTGGCTTGCGGAATCCTACGCGCACAAGGCCGTCTACTGGCGTTTGTCGCGAAGCTGGGAGATCGCGGATCGGCTGGCGGCGAGGGGGCCGCAACGCACGCCATCCGCCGCGCGGCCGTGGTGGCGACAAAAGGGGCCGCTGGGTTTCGCCAGCGCGACCGCGCTGGCCCTGATCGGTCTGCAAATCCTCTCGTTCAGCTCGGACGACGACGATCCTGCGCCGCGCCTGGCGGCAGCGACCTATGCGACGCCGGTCGGCGGCCACGAGGCGATCGAGCTGGCGGACGGCAGCGTCGCCGAACTCAACACCGCGACCCGCGTGCGGGCGGCGGCGACTGACGACACGCGCCAGGTCTGGCTCGACGAGGGCGAGGCCTTCTTCAAGGTCGCCCACGATACGGCGCACCCCTTCGTCGTCCACGCTGGCCGCTATCGCGTGACGGTCTTGGGGACCAGCTTCTCCGTGAAGCGATCCGGTCAGGATGTGTCGGTGTCGGTGTTGGAAGGGCGCGTGCGGGTCGACGATACGCAGGCGTCGAAACCGGCCCATGAACTACCGGTCCTGAGGGCCGGGCAGATGGCGATCCTTCGGCCGACGGAGACCCTTGTCAGCATCGGCGATGGCGAACGCGTCGAACGCGCCCTGGCCTGGCGCGACGGCATGTTGAGTTTCGACGGTGCGGCGCTGGCCGACATCGCCGCGGACTTCAACCGCTACAACGATCGCAAGATCGTCGTCGCGGATTGCGACATGCGCGCCTTTTCCGATCGACGCATCATCGGGGAGGGACAGCCACGCATCTTCCGGCCAGCCGGGCTCGTGTGGACCGCACCCACGGCGCGATGAGGAGGGGCGGCGTCAACCGCCAACGGCGCCGTCATCCCGTTCGCTTGGCCGCCGCCAGCAGCGGATCGAACAATTGCTGCCAGAGGCGACGGCGGTCGATCGGAATGTCGGCGCGTAGCCCCATTCCCGGCTGGAGCGCGCGGCGCTCGCCATAGGCGGTGACATAGTCCCGTTCGAGCGAGACGCGGACCTCGTAGACGGGAGCGGTCTGTTCGATCAGGAACGCCGCCTCGCCCGGTCTCGTTACGGTTCTGGCGATCTCGACGATCCGCCCTTCGACAAATCCAAATCGCTGGAAAGGGAAGGCCTCGACCTGCAAGCGAGCGACCTGGCCGACCTCTAGAAAACCCGCAGCGCGCGTCGGCACCAGCAACCGAGCTTCCAGGGGCGAGCCTTCGGGCGCGATGGAGAGGAGGGGAACCTCGCCGGACGGCAGCATGCCGACTCGCGCCTGTACGGCCGAGATCGTGCCCGCGACCGGAGCCCTGAGGACATGGCCGCGCGCCACTTCAAGCTCGGCGCGCCGTTGCGCCAGGCTGGATCGGTCCCGAGCGATCGCGGCGAGGTCCTCGGCCTCCCTTGCAGGAATAGCGGCCATCTGACCTTGAAGATCAGCCGCGGCGCGGTCGAGCTCCGACAAACGGCTGTCGATGTCGGCGACGGCCAGGCGTTCCGCCAGAACGGTGCGGCGCCGGGCGTCGACCTGGGCGCGGGGGGCATAGCCGCGCGCCTGGAGTTGTGAAAGACGCTCGGCGTCGGCTTCGGACAGCGCGAGCGCTTCAACCTGGACGCGGCGCTGGCTTTCCAGGATCGCTCGGCTTCTGCGGTGAGCGGCGACCTGATCGGCGAGTCGTCGCCGATCGTCCGCATATCCCTGGGCGACAGCCGCGCGGCGACTTTCCAGCGATGCTTCCTGATGTCCGGTTTCGGCAAGCTGGACGTCGAGCATGGGGCCCTGGCCGATGCTGGCGATATCCGAGGTGAACTCGATCAGGGGAGCGCCCTCGGCGACCGCCTGGCCGTCGCGGACCAGCACGCGAGCGATCCGGCCCGACTGGACGGTGCGTACCTGCACGACGCCGGCCTCGGGGATGAGAAAGCCGGGAACCGTCTCCTTTCGGGTGTATCGGCCGAAAATGAGGGTCGTCGCCAGCACCGCGCAGAGCAGGGTCAGGACGACCGTCCAGATCGTGAGGGACGGGGGTTGGGCCAGACGGACTTCGCCCCAGAGCCTGAGGCGTTTGGCTTCGATCGCTTCGTTGCGAAACAGGCTCATTGGTCGGCCATCAGGCTGGCGGCGACCGGCACGCGCGCGCGGTTCGCGTCGGTGATCTCCGTGATCGCGCCCTTGTCGACCAGAAAGACGCGATCGGCGCCGAGAATGGCCGCTTCGCGGTGCGCCACCATGATGCGCGTGATCTTGAGGTCCGCCAGCGTGGCCATCACCTGTCGTTCAAGCTCGGGATCGAGGTTGGCCGTGCCCTCGTCCATGAAAAGTATGGCGGGGTCCTTGTAGAGCGCGCGCGCCAGCAGGAGGCGCTGTTTCTGGCCGCCGGAGAGAATCGAACCCATGTCCCCGATCAGGCTGTGATAGCCCATGGGCGTCCGCATGACGTCGTCATGGACATGGGCCAGGCGGCAGACCCGTTCGACCTTGTCCATATCGATATGGGCGTCGAAGAAGCCGACATTGTCAGCGATGGTGCCGGACAGGAGTTGGTCGTCCTGCATGACGACGCCCAGCCGGTCTCGAACAGCGCGTAGTCCCAAGGCCCGCATGGGGTGACCGTCAATCAGCACGTCCCCTTCGGTCGGTTCGTAGATGCCGATCAACAGCCTGAGAAGGGTCGATTTGCCGCCGCCCGACGGGCCGACGAAGGCGACCGCCTCGCCGGGCCGTATCGAGAACGCCGCGCCATCCAGCACCCAGGGGTCGTACTGGCCATAGCGAAACCGCAGGCCACGCACTTCCAGGCCGCCCAAAAGCGGCTTGGAGAGCTGTGCAGGACCGTCGAGCCCACGCTCCGCTTCCGCGTGCACGATATCGGAGAGGCGTTCGAGGTGAAGCCCCAGCATACGGAAGGTGAAAAAGGCGCCGATCAGGCTGCTGACCCGGCTGGAAAACTGTCCAGCGTAACTCTGGAAGGCGAAAAACATGCCCAGGGTCATGTGACCGTCGAGGACCTGGAGGGCGCCGAAGTAGAGCATGGCGAGACCGTGGAGGGTCTGCCAGATGCCGAGACCTGACCCACCCCAGAGACCGAAGGCGCCTTGTCTGAAGGCGACGTTCTGTTGTTCTGCGACGGCGTTCTGCCACAGGCCGTGCCGCTCGGCCTCGCGACCGCCGATCTTGATCGCGCGGGCGGCGCGGACGGTCTCCAGAAAGACGCTGTCAGTCCTGGCCGAGAGGTTCAACTGCTCGTCGGCGAAACGACGCACGGTTGGAAAGGCCGCCATCCTGACCAGGAAGATCACGACGAGATTGATCAGAACGAGACCGGCGAGGATGGGCGAATAGAGGACCATGACGATCGCCACCGGCAGGACCATCACGGCGTCCAGCACCACGCCGACCAGGCCGCCGGTCAAAAAGGACTGTGCAGGCCCTAGAGATCCGAACCGGGAGAGGACGTCGCCCACATGGCGACGCTCGAAAAAGTCCGTGGGCAGCCGAAGAAGATGCTTGAGCAAATTGCCGGACAACTGGATCGACAGGCGCTGCCCGGCGTGGAGTTGAATGAAGCCGCGCAACGTCTCAACCGCGGTCGAGACCAGGGCCAGTGCGCCGAACCCGACGACGATCGCCACCAGAAGGTCGCGGTCGGCGCGGCCGATGACGTCGTCGATCACGAGCTGGCTGGCAAGCGGCGATATGAGGCCGATGCCCTGGAGCAGCAGCGTCAGGAGGAAGACCTGCAACAGGAACGGCTTGAAGCCGGACAAGCGGCTCCACAGATCTCCCAGTCGGACCTTGTCGACGCGCGATTTCTTCTCGAAGTCCGGAGACGGCGTCAGTTCGAGGGCGACGCCGGTGAAGTGTTTTGACACCTCGTCCAGCGGCAGCTTGCGTTCTCCGCGTGCGGGATCGGCGATCCAGGCATGTCGCTTGTCGACCCGGCGCAGAACGACGAAATGATCGAGACTCCAGTGCAGGACGGTTGGCGTCTCGAGCAATGCAAGCTCGTCCAGCTCGCACCGGACCGGCCGTGCCGTAAATCCCAGGGCGTCGGCGATCGATACGAGGCTCTTCAGACTGCTTCCGCCCAGCGAAATCGGAAAGCGGCGACGCAGCTCCGGCAGCGTTTCCCTGCGACCATGAGCGGCCGCCACCATCGCGAGGCAGGCCAGGCCGCATTCGGCCGCCTCGGATTGCAGGACAAGTGTTTTACCGAACGGATGCTGCAACGCCGTCCCTTCTGCACTGAACCGGTGAGAACCGCTTGCGCCCCATTGCGACGGTCATTGAAGGCCCGACGGCGCGTCCTGTCGAGGACCCGTGTTATTTTTTCTGTTGTGACCGTTCGCCGCTCTCTGAGCGCGAGCATTGATCGCCGCCTCGATCCATTTGATCGGCTGCGTCCATGTCGAGCGACGGCGCTTGCTCCTCGGATTTGCGCGGAAAGAAGCGGCGCTCGTATTCCCACCACAGGGTTCCTGTCGGCACATCCGGATGACCGAACCGGGTCCCCATCGCTCGCCGCACCACCTTCCAGACGACGAAGGCGATCACGCCCAGGACCACGATGGCTGATAGTTCGCGCACCACATTCAGGGCGTTCATCCGCCCATCCTCGATCCGGCGCCGTGTGTTTCGTCGCATATCGGCAGGCTCGGAAGACTCTCGACGCCGATGAGGCCCTCACCGCCATAAACGAGAGGCACGGCTTCGGGAGCGAACGTCTCCACGATCGGACCCGCCTCGGCTGCATTTTTGGGCCAGTAGCCATCGACGGCGGCGGCGCGGATGTTGTTCACCATGTCCACGGTCGGCATATGCGTTCGCAACCGAGTCATCGCGAACAGCCGTTGGTCGGGCGTTTGTCCGATGCAAACCGGTTCCGTACGGACAAAAGCATCGGTCAGCAGGGCGATCGGCAGCCCGCGCGCGACAAAGAAGGCGCGTTGCCGTTCCGCGCGCCGCTGCGTTTCTGCGGTGGCCTTCAGTCCTGACGCTTCAGCCGCGCTCACGAGAGCGAAGTCGGTGTGGTGAAGGAGCACGACTGACTGGTCCTCCACAGATACGGCAGGCGCGGGAAGAAAGAGAAAGTGAGCGCAGGCTGACGCGCAAATATCGACGACGTCCAGACGTAGGTTGCGGGCGATCATCTGCTCCGAGAGCCGGATCGCATCGACACCTGAGCCGCCCGGACTGGAAACCCGGATCGACCTGGTGTCGTCGTCGATCAGAGCGATCGCCCCGTCGATCACATCGGGCGTCAATTGCCCGCAAACCTCGATCGTCCCGCCGTCGATCTTTCTTGCGCCGGGGGCGCAACGGGGCGGCTCTTCAACTTCCGTCGATCGGGCGCACCCCGCCAGAGCGGAGATCGCTAGGGCCAGACACGGGCCAAATAGGAACGCTGGCCAATCCAGCCCTAACGACAATCTCATCGCTGGATATTCTGCAAGGACGGGATTTGATCCAGCCCCCTGTCCCTTACGAAGTCATTGAGCATGTCTCGGGCGCCATCACGGAGAAATTGGTAGGACTCCCCGATTCCGGTCCGGAAGCCAGCGCTGGTCGGAGTGACGTTTACGCCTGTTGAGACGTCTTCCTGCTGCTCCATGCTCACGCCCAAGCCGCGCCCGACCCCGACGCCGCCGCCGACATAGACGTCGCGGCCTCCCACGCCGACTTCACCGTAAAAGGCGCCGGTCGTATAAGAACCGAAAAAGACGTTCTGATTTCCGCCATCTACTTTGCGTTGCGCGGTGACAACTATATCGTCCACCCGCGTTGCCGGTTCGCCTCCACTTCCGCCATGGATGTATTCACATTCATCCATTGTCAGTGTTCGCATTATCAGCCTCCCGATGATTATGCTCGCCTATTGAGCTACTTATTATTCATTTTCAGCGGCGAACGTTGTCAAGGGATGGGTAGGGAGTTTTACGACCTAGGGTTGCGACATTGTGTCCCTATCGAGGCCTGAAGAAGGCTTGCGCGTGGACGGTGCTTGGCTGACCGGCAGCGAGCCGGTCGCTTTGAGGCGCGGCGGAATCATGCGCGCCAAGCCCCGGATGCCGCGGCCACATCGGGATTGAAAGGACGTCTCCCACGGCCGCATGAACGGGCGTATTGATCGATGCTCAGGATGTTTTTGCTTCACGGCGGGCCTCGGACCAGAAGGTGCGGTAGTCGCTCGTGGCAGCGAGCAGATGAGCATGCCCTCCTGCGGTCAATCGACCGCGGCGCAGGAACAGGATCTGGTCCGCATCGTCGAGGAGACCGGGTCGGTGGGTGATGAGGATGAGCGTTGTCCGGCCGCAATGACTTTCACGCAGCGCTTTGATGGCGCGCTTCTCGCTTGGGGCGTCAAGAGACGACGTCGTCTCGTCGAGAATGACCGCAGGGACGGACACCCCGAGCAGGCGCGCGAGCTCGAGCTTCTGGATCTGTCCGCCTGACAGCCGCTCGCCCTGTTCGCCGACGGCCTGGTCGAAGTCGACCGCGCGGCCGCTCTCGTAGAAACCCCACCCGGCGAGCAGCGCCGCCAGTTCCGCCTCGCTCTGCCGGGTCGGCGGATACAGGGCGTTTTCGCGCAGGCTCCGGTTGAACAGCCCCACGAACTGCGGAACGTAGAGAACGCGCCGATGCCGCTCATCAATGGGCTCTGCCGCCATGTCGGCGCCGTCGATCAGAACGCGGCCCCGCGACGGATCGAGAAGGCCCGCCATCAGCCGGGCGAGCGTCGACTTGCCCGCGCCGTTCGGTCCCGCGATCACCACGAAACTCCCCGGAGCAATGGCGGCGTTCGCGTCGGTGAGAACCGGAGTATCGCCATAGGCGTAGAAGAGGCCGTCGAGCCGGATCGCTGCGGCGCGCGGGGCAGGGGAGATTGCCGTTGTTCGGTTCTCGACTGCGGGATCGCGCGCCATCGCGAGGTCGAGCACTTCGGCGATATTCTCGATCGCAACGCCGGCCTGACGGATGATGAATCCCAGCCCGCCCAGCGGCAGGGCGAGTCGGAAGGCGTAGGCCTGGAGCAATACGAAATCGCCGACCGTCAATCGCCCGCGTCCGACATCCATACCCCCGAGGACGAGGATCGCCACCAGGCCCGCCCCGACCACCACATACTGTCCCAGCGCCGTTCCGAACAGCAGAAGCGCCAGGCGCGAAGCCTCGGTCTGGCGCGCGCGGCCGAGGACAGCGACGCGCTCCACCTCGCCATCGAGATTGCCGTTGAAGACCACCCGACGTGCGTTTCTGAGGATGTCGCCCAGCAACTGCGACACGGAGGCGGCGGATCGATTGGTCGCCTGCGCCTGAGCCTGGAAGCGCTTCGCGGTCAGGCGTGAGGCGAGGAAATAGCCGAGCAGCACCGTCGCCAGCAGGGCGACATAGAGCGGTGGGACCAGCGTCGCGACCACGACGAGCGAGGCGACCACCTGGATGATCAGCGAGGCGGCGCGGCTGATCAGCCCGTCGACGACGATCTGTAGGCTGAACGGCAGGCGTTCCAGCGCGCCCAACATCTCCCCGCTGTCGGCGTCGCGCCGCCGCGCGATCTGCGGCAGCCGCTGCGCGGTCGCGCGCTCGATCAGGTGGCGCGACAGCGCTCCGAGCTGGCGCGTCGTGAAGATGTAGCGGGCCGCGGACAGCGGCGCGGTCCCGGACCAAGCGAGAACGAAGGCCGCGACCAGCGGCGCGAGCGACCAGGGATCAATGGGGCCGGTTGAAAGCCGGTCGACCAGCAGCTTGAGCAGATAGGGACCGAGGACGCCCAGACCGATGCCGGCCAGGTCGATCGCTATTCCCGCGACGGCGTCGCCGCGCGCTTCCAGCCGGCGATCGAACGTCAGCCGCGTGAGCGCAAGGATCACCGTCAGGGTCGACATGCCGTCCTTTCCTGCCGCGTTCGCCTTGCGGTCCGCTGGACGCGGACTCGGCGACGGCGGCGCGCCCAAGCTACAGGGCAGGGGGCTTGCCCGGCTTCACGATTCTTCCGGTCTCCATTGATACTCGCTTTCCCGATCGGGAATTCTGCTAGGCTACCGGGCGGTTTGACGGGTTTGCCTTCCCGATCGGGAATGTGGGTGGCGGTAAATGAAGAAATCGCCTATGAGATTCCCGATCGGGAAAGGAGTTTCACGGTGATTGAGGAACAGGCTCACGACTACGCCCGTAGGCTCGGCGCTCTGATCCGAGCGCGCCGCGAGGCTGTCGGTCTGCGAATGGAAGATCTCGCAGGGGCTGCCGGCGTCGGCGTGCGCTTCATTCATGACCTCGAAACCGGAAAGCCGAGTTGCCAGCTCGGGCGGTCGCTGGCCGTCGCCGCGTCGCTCGGCCTCGATCTGATCGACCTTCTGGAAGAGGACGAGGCGCGTCGCCGTGACCCCGCGCCGGAGCAGTAGACGTGCTGACCATCTATAATGAAAACGAGGAGGTCGGGCACGTCGAGGACGACGGCGGCTTTGTCTATTCGCAAACTTGGCGCGGACGACGCGGGGCCTTCCCGTTGTCCGTCACCATGCCCTTGGCCGAGCGGGAGGTCGAGCCGAGCGTCTTTCTCACCTGGGCCGCGAACCTGCTTCCGGAGGCTGACCAGCTCGTCATGGTGGGGCGCAGCCTTGGCGTGTCGCCTGGCGACACGATCGGTCTTTTGGAACGAATCGGACGCGACACCGCAGGCGCCTTGTCTTTCGGTGCGCCCGGCGGCCGCACCCGGTCCGGCTGGGCGCCCATCGCGCGCGATCAGGACCTCGAGCGGATCATCGACGAACTGCCGAGGAAGCCGTTTCTAGCAGGAGACGACGGGGTCTCCATGTCGTTGGCGGGCGTGCAGTCCAAGATCGCCGTCGGGCGCGACGAGCAGGGCCGACTCTACATTCCGGTAGACGGCGCGCCCTCGACCCACATTCTCAAGCCCGACAGCGATCGTTTGCTCGGAAGCGTACCCAACGAGGCCTTCTGCCTGACCCTGGCGCGACGTTGCGGATTGCGTGTTCCTTCCGTGACCACGGGACGCGCCGGAGGACGATCCTATCTCCTGATCGAGCGCTACGACAGGCGCGCGATCGGCGACGAATGGAGGCGCCTCCACCAGGAAGATTTCTGTCAGGCGCTCGGCCTGCCGCCAAGCGCCAAATATGAGCGGAACCGGACCGGGCCGAAGGGACCTTCCGCCGCCGACATGCTGCTGGTCGTCAGGAAACATGCATTGGCGCCTGATGTGCTCGCGCTCCTTGACGCCATCGTGTTCAACATCCTTGCATGCAATACTGACGCACACGCCAAGAACTATTCGCTCATGGTGACGAATGGTCGTCCGACATCAGCGCCGATCTACGACGTCATGTGCGCTTCCGTATTCGACGGGATCACGCCGAATTTGGCGCAATCGATCGACGGTAAGACCCGAGGCGATCACCTCAGGCGCCGACACTGGACGCGATTCCTGCAAGCGGCAGGCTTCGGCGCCGCGCCGATGCTGCGGCGCATTAACGCCTTGGCGACACGGGTGCTGGCGGAACTCCCGTCCGCTCAAGCGGACGTTACGGCGATGGCTGCCGGCGGGGCCGGACTGAACGAGGTCGTAACCGCAATAAGGCGCAGAGCCTCGATGATTCTCGAGGGATTGGCCGATCCCGCGGACCGCGCCGACTGAAAGGCGCGGGTGGCCTCGATCCTACGGTCCTCTGAAGCAGAGGGGCTGCGTCGCGCCTTTTCGCCAGGCCTCGATCACGCCCGCCGTGAAGACGATGAGCAGCACGAAATAGGGCGTCTCCAGCGCTGCGATGTAGCCGCGCGGCAGGAGGGAAACGTCCAGAGCGGCGCCGACATGCACCAGCACGGTCAGGAGCTGGACCCCGCCCGCCGCGAACAGCCACCGCCGCCGACCGCCCGTGCGGATCAACAGCACGATCAGCAGCAGGAGCACGGCCGTATCGACCACGGCCACGGCCCAGAAGGGCGGCGCGGCGTTCGGCGGCGGCTGCAACCGGGGCGAGATCAGCACCGCGAGGAGATTGCCGATGACGGCGGCCTGTTCGGGCCGGCCGCCCTTCCACAGCGCGAATCCCGTCACCGCGAGGGTCAGCCAGAAGCCCGCCGCCCCCATCCATTGTTCGACCGCGAGCGCCATCCCACGCCGATTGACGCGGCGCCGGCGGCGCGATGTCAAGCATCGGCGACCAGGCGGGGGCGTGCGATGGAGGCGGTCGGGCGAATCTGGGCGGCGTCAGGCTTTTCCAGGCCTGTCCCCTGCAGCGTCGTTGGCCTGACGCCGATGTGCGGCGCGGCGTCGGCCAGCGCCGCGTGCATCGTCATCGCATGGCCGCGGGCCTGGCCCAGGGCCTCGACGGTCCGTGTCGCGGCTGCGACCGCCTCATGGCCGAGAACGGCCGAGAAGCCATGGGTGCGCCGGATCGCTGAAGCCTGCGCGATCAGCAGCGCGGCCTTTTCCAGGGTCGTATCAAGCGCCGCCTCGGTCTCGAACAGGGCGTCGGCGAGGGATTGGGCGATGTCGCGTCGTTGCATGGGGCGTCCGTCTCGCGCTGGCGGCGCAAGTCCTTTGTCAGAGAGGGATGGGGCGCCGCTGGGCCCGTCAGCGCTGGGCCAGCAGGGCGGCGTCGATGGCTTGGGTCTGGTGGCCGAGCGAGAGGGCGACCGCGAGCGCGCCGACGAGGCAGACGCCGAGCAGGACCGCTCCCAGGGCCGTGACGATCAACCGGCCGAGCGTCCGGTTCAGGACCGGCGTAAGCGCGGCGCGTTCGGAGGGCGGTCGCTGTCGGGTCCCAGCACGAATGCGATGCAGATGATCTCGCGAAGCAGATCGAGCGGCGAGAGGTTGCGGCTGTGTCTCCGCGTCTCGTCCAGCAGATACTCCACCGCGTCCTTCTGCGCTCGTGTCAGCGCCAGGTCGTCGAACACCGTCTCCACGTCGCCCCAGGTGTAGCGCGGCAGCGGAATGACCGGCTGGGGCATGGGCTCCTCCTTTCGCCGAGGGATCGAAACCCGATCCCGACCCGGACGAAAGGGCTTCCGGTTCCCTAGGAGACCGGTCTGCGTAGTCCATACGTAACGCCGCGCGATAGAGCGCCGCGGCTTCCTCGCGGTCGCGCAGGCCGAGCTTCTTCAGCGCATTGTAGATGTGGGTGTCGGCCGTGCGCGGACTCATCGTCCGTCGGCGACCGATCTGTTTGGAGGTCAGGCCGTCGGCGACGTCGCGAAGGCATTGCTCCTCGCGCGGGGTGAGCCGGTCGAGGTCAACCATCGCCGCCGCCCGGGTCGTCATCCGCCCGGCCTGTGACATGTGGGTCCGCCGACAGAGCGAGCGCCTCGACGTAGCGGAGCAGGGGTTCGCGCTGATGGTTCGGCAGGACCGACCAGGCCTGGAGCAACCGCGCGCGTTCGCCGCCGTCTTCGCCCTCGTCCCAGGACTTGAGGCCGATAAGCGCCGGCGCCGTGGTCGCCAGCGCGAGCGAGAGCTGGTGCAGCCGTGAGGCCGCGACGCTGTTGCGTCCGTTTTCATACTTCTGGATCTGCTGGCACGAGACGCCGATCTTCGCGCCGAGCGCCGTCTGGCTCAGGCCGAGTTCCTTTCGCCGTCGCCGAACGCGCTCGCCGATCGCGCGATTATAGTCCTGTTTGCTTTGCGAATCCGGCACGTCGGTTCTCCTGACGCTCGATCGGCCATTTGGCCACGCATCGTCCTGCCGCGGCAACCCTGCGAGCTTGCGGCCGCCGCCGTGCCCGCGCTTCAAACCCCCGCAATGTCCCTTGGAGGGAGACGCACGGGGTTCGAAAACTTGTAGTTTGCGACGCCAGAAATGATGCGCCGACAGGTATTTGGCGAAAATTCCGGTCAATCCGTGAAGATCGCTCCATACGCTGACGCTTATGCTTGGCCGGCGGCGACATGCCGCGCGCCGTCGACCGGCGACCGAAAGGAGGGGCATGCGCGAAGCGCGGACCGATTGCTGTCCTCCCGCTTGGAAAGAGCGCGACGCCTACGATCGGATGCTCGAGCTCGACCTGGCGGGATGGACTTGGGAGGCGCTGCGTCGTCGGCCCGACGACGCGGGCCGCATCCTTCCGCTTGTCGGGACTCGGCTGGTGCGGCGCTCTCCGCCCCTACGAGTATTCGAGACCCAAGCCGAAGACGGACCGGAGATTTGGGGTTGGCGATTTCCGCGGCCGCCGGTCGCCGGCGTCGGTCTTCTGGCGCGCCGATCTCGACCCGGCCGTACTGACCGTGCGCGCCGCTCCCGTCGCAGCGGCCGATGGCGACGCCTTCCGGTTGGACCGACTGCCGTGCCGGGCGATCGTCCGCCGTTTCGGCGGCGGACGGGAGCAGATCATCATCGGCGAAGGCGTTCGGTCCATCCGGATCGAAGTGAGGGAAGGGAGCGTGCTGAGCGGACCGGTCCGGCTGGCCTACGACCTCGCGGGGTTCGTCGATCTCGATATCGGACTGCGGGTGCTCGGCCAGCTCGAAGCCCTCCACCGGTTCGACCGTTTGTTGCCCACGCTCTTCCGGGGGGAACCACGGGCGCACCGTTGGGCGATGGCCCTTCGGGCCTGGGACGGTCGGCGAAACGGCGCGAGCCAGCGCGAGATCGCCATCGCCCTGTTCGGTCCTGATCGCGTGACGACCGACTGGTCGACGGGCGACGACATGAGGAAGCGCATTGTCCGCCTGCTCCGCACCGGGGAGCGGCTGATCGCCGCAGCGGGGCCGGAGTTGCTTCGCCGGACGGCGCCGTGAACCGGACGGGACTTGCCGCCGGGCGGCCGGGCTTTGTGTCGCGCCCCGCGCACGATCCGCTACTGCGGGTTGTGGCCCCCAACGCAAGGTTGTCACAGGAATGTGAACAGCGTTTGGATTGCGGCGTTACGTGAGCTCTGCTGAGCTTCGAACGGCAGCGCTGCCCGACGCAACCACCCCTTACATGGAGTTACGATTGATGCGTGCATTGTCCTATTGCGAACTCGACCTTGTCGTCGGAGGCCAATCCAGCGGCCAGACCGGCGGCCAGACCCCGGCGCCCAGCTCGCCGCCTTCGAATAACAATGGCCAGACGACCACCACCACCACCCACAACAATACGCGCGGCGGCCAGGTGAACTACAACATCAACCAAACCCCCACAGGCGTGACCGGATCGGTCGGGGGCAGTTACAGCTGGAGCCGGTCGGAAACGACGGTCACCGTCGTCACGACTCCGAACTTCCCTCGCGGCAATGAGCGCGGCCCGGCGGCCGATCTGGCTGGGCTTTATTGAGCCTCGTGCGCGGCGGCGGATTCCATATCCGCCGCCGCGCGTTCAAAGTGCAGGCCATGGTGCGACCAACCCTTCTTTCCGGACTGGCGCTCGCCGCGCTTTCGGCAGGCTGCCAGCATCCCGCCTGGGCTGCGCAGGCGAATGCTGAAACGGACTTCGTTCAGGCCCGTTCAGCCGTCGCCGCCATCGCGGCGGGCCAGGTGACATGCAGCTACCCCGGCGACTCCGTCGTTCGTTTCATCGGGGAAAGCGGGCCGTCGCTCACCGCCTGCGTCGAACGTTTCGCCGGGCGAAGCGGGATGACCCTGATCCTCAGTTCACCGGGCGGCGATGCCGCGGATGCGATCCGGGCAGCCGAACTCATGACCGGGCGCGGTTGGACCGTGATCGTTCGCGGCATGTGCTCCTCCAGCTGCGCGAACTATCTGCTGCCCGTCGCCGCGCGCATCGAGGTTGAGCCTTACTCGGCGGTTCTGCTGCACGGAGCGCCCTACGATGAGGAGGGTGTCTATCAATGGTTCCTTCCGGGCGTTCTCGAACGCCAGCGGGCGGCGAACCCGAATGTCAGCGATGCGATGATCGATCAGGCGCGGCGCTTCACCCGTGAACAAGCGCGTCTTCTCGTCGAGCGGCACAAGGCGTTCGCGGGTCAGAGGACCGTAGATTCAGGCTGGTACGATCTTTCCGCCTTCCCGCAGCCCGAGGGCGGGTTCGGCGGACGCACCTTCGCCATCGTCGACCCTGACTTTCTACGATCCAGTCTACCCAACCTCGAAATCGGGCGCTTCTGGTTTCCAACCTCCGCTGCGGAACGGGACGCCCTGGCTGAGGTCATCGAAGGAACGCGCATCATTTATCGCGCTGGGTACGAACCCGCGGGGTGATTTGGGCGAAGAATGGAGTGGCATACATTTGGCGGCTTGTTGTTCTGAAGCCGCTGTATTTACTTTCTTAATCCTAGGAGAATGAACATGCGTGCACTCGATTATCTCGAACTCGATCAGGTCGTCGGCGGCCAGTCGAACACGACCACAGCAAACCAGAACGGGCCGGGGACGACCACCACCACGACCGGCAGCTCGCGCACCGTCACCGTCGGCGCTGACGCGACGATCGGCTCGGACGGCTCGATCACCGGGGGGCGCATTTATGTGTCGGTCGCTTGGGGCGACGGGCCGTCGACCGGCGGCGGAGGCGGCGGACGGAGCGCGCCGATGGGCGGCGGCTCGGGCATCGTCAACATGCCTGTTGTCGAGATTAACAGGCCGTCGGACGGCGCACGGCAGACGCAGCCCGCGGCGGATCTCGCCGGCCTCTACTGAGCAGAACGGCGGGGCGGGCGATCAGGCGCCCGACCCGCCATCGTTCGGAACGACGACACGCCTCATGTTTTTACGCCGCCACGCCCAAAGTTTCCTTCTCATCGCCGTCGCCCTGATGCTGCCCGCCAACGCGCTCGCGCAATCGGGCGAGACGGAACGGGCGGGTTGGCGAAACGCCAAGGCTGCCGTGGACGCCGTCGTCGCCGGTCGCCGCCTCTGCGAGGTCCAGTCCGACAATCGCCTACGCTATATCGGTCCGATCGACGCCGGCCTGGCCGACTGCCTCGCGGGTCTCGCCGATCGACGCGGCGTCACGCTCGCGATTTCCTCGCAGGGCGGCGACGCCGAGACGGGGATCGACG
Source organism: Brevundimonas diminuta 470-4 (assembly GCA_000318405.1). Lineage (GTDB taxonomy): Bacteria > Pseudomonadota > Alphaproteobacteria > Caulobacterales > Caulobacteraceae > Brevundimonas > Brevundimonas diminuta_B. The sequence goes on from KB291762.1 coordinate 84,968, forward strand.
CCGGGTATCTGCTGCAAGGCCGGGACTGGACGGCGGAGGTCCACGGCCTCTGCGCTTCCGCGTGCGCCAACTACATCCTTCCGGCGATGCGGGCGGTCGCCGTCGAGCCCTTCTCTGCGGTCCTTCTCCACGGCGGAGCCGATGACGAGGACCTGATCTATGAGGCGGCTGTGGACCAGATTCTCGCCCGGCAAAAAGCCGTCGCGCCCGACGTCGACGAGGCGACGGTCGCCGAGGCCCGTGTGTTCACGCGCGACCTTGTGCGCACGATCGTGGCCGCTCACCGCCGCTATGGGGAGGACTTGGGCGTATCATCGGCATGGTTCTCGCTCACCGGATTCCCAACACCGGAAGGCGGTTACGGGCCGATGGGATTTGCGCTCGCCGACCCGACCTTTACGGCCGCCGCGCTTGGCCGCGTGAGGGTTCGATCCTTCTGGTTTCCAACGACCGACGAGGATCGGCGGCTCTTGTTCTCACTGTTCCCCGATACGCACATCGTCGTCAGGGAGACGACGCAATAGCGGCGCGGTTCTGATTCTCGAGGCCGAGGCGGCTTCCGGCCAGCCGAAGGCCGCGCGCGCGAGTTTCCGCACGGCGACGGGTCTCGACCCGAACAAGGCCGACCGCGCGGCGGTGAACGCCTGCTGCGCTGAATGGGAGCCTTATCGGCAAGAGGATAGCGGCGCCTGTGATCGCGTGCGAAGTCCTGGCGATCGGCGACGCCCGCATTCTGTGGCTGCCCGACAGGATCGGGGAACTGCCCCCGTCATCGAAAACGCCGAAGAAAAAAGCCAGCGAAACCCCGGCCGCGAGCACGGCGCCTTGCGACTGGGTGGCGTTTCGCGACCGCGCGGGCTGGCGATGGGTGGGCGGCTGCCGGCGACCCGGCTGCGGCGGACGCCGTGCGGGTCTTCAGCCGCCAGGCGCTCTACGACAAGCCGTAGGCTCAGTCTCATGGCCGGGCGCTCGCGGCGCCAGCTCACGCCGCGGCCGCTGCGCCTTCGCAGCGTCGGCCGACGTCGCCGCCGTGGGACAGTCCGGGGCGATGCGTGGGCGAAAGGTCACCGCTTCGCGCCGTTCGAGAGGGGCGACGAACGCGGGCGCGCGCCAGGCCTGACGCCGCAGAAACCCCAGGCTGCTGTTGTCGAAACAGCCTGATAGGAGGAGGATGACCGGAGGCGGCGGCCATGCTGGATCAGGCCAGGGTCGTAGTTCGACAGGCGAGCGGCGAAGAACGGCTCGATAATGAGGAAGAGGACCGTGACGCAGCACCGAATCTACTCCACGAGCTTCGCCAGCGTGTATCCGCACTATGTCGCCAAGGCGGAGAAGAAGGGTAAGACGAAGGCGCAGGTCGACCAGATCATTCGCTGGCTGACCGGTTTCAGCGAGGTCGAACTCGAGGCTGAGCTGGCCGCACAAACCGATTTCGAGACCTTTTTCGCCAAGGCGCCTGCGCTCAATCCCGCCCGCTCCCGGATCACCGGCGCCGTCTGCGGCGTCCGCGTCGAGACGATCGACGAGCCGCTGATGCGAGAGATCCGATACCTCGACAAGCTGATCGACGAGCTGGCCAAGGGCAAGGCGATGGAGAAGATCCTGCGGACCGAGGCTGCGCTCTGAAGCTTCGCTCTTAAGGCGACGACCACGCCGATAATCGAGCGCTCGGCTGTAGATAGGCGAATTGAGAGACGTGCGCTGGGCCTTATGCGCGACATGTTCAGCAGCACGGGCTCGATCCACCTTACCAGTGCGCTCAGTTCATGTTCCAGCTTCGGCCGCGCGTGACGGACCGCGCGGCTTACGCGCCGTCATCGCTCGGCGGGGTCTGGTCGGACCAGGGAAGGATAGGACGTCGCCGCGAGTACTCGGTCCACGTCGTGACGTCGAGGATCAGCCGATATTTGTCGCGCAAGCGCTCGAACATCAGCCGGTCGCGCGGCTCCGGCTTGCCCGGTTTCGCCGCTTTCGACTTGAGATATCGACCGAGAACGGCGAGCAGAAAATCCGGCGCGCTGATCCCCAGATGCGGCTTCGAGACGAACTGGACGGCGAAGTCCACCGGGCGACGGTCGTCGCGCGCCTTGAGACGGTCGAAGGCGTCCTGGATCAGCCCTTTGACCCTGTGCGCCGAGACCTTCTCGTTCTGCTCGATGTAAAAGGACGCGAGCTGACTTTCCGCGGCTTTCAGGCGTCGCTCGATGATTGCGCCGAGCAGTCGCAGATAGGTCTCCTCGTAACGACTGGGGTCGTCACAGTCGGCGAAGGCGACATAGCCCTCGAACCGCATCCCCTCGAGCCGCCTGACATAGGCGATGCGAAGGTCCTCGGTGGCGTCGACGAAATGCAGGCCGCGCTTGCGCAGGGCCGCCGGGTCTCCGTCCAGATACATGTCCGCCAGCGCGGCTTCGAGAACCTGGCCGGCCTCGATCGCCATTCGGGGGCCGTGCTGGCTCACCGCCATGCCGATCGCCAGGACCTTTTGTCCGCCGCGGTCGAATTCCGCCTCGTCCACGAAGATGAAGAAGGGCGCCCGGTGCTGACCGCGCGGCGCGAAGCTCGGCTTCATGCCTTCATCCTGCAACGCCTTGCGCCACTGCGTCCTCAGGCGGGGCGCCATCGCGGGCTCGTGGTGGGCGACGAACCGGACCAGGCCGTCGACGCGGTTGACCTCCTGCTGGATGACGCGCGCGTCGTTGACGCCGCGATGCCGGAAGTGGTCGGCGATGCCGAATTTCCCGGCGTAGTAGAGTTCCTGCCGCAGCCGGCGCTTTCGTTCGCGCGGAACGTGAGGCTGCGCCGGGTCGCTGATGCTCAGCCCGGTCACATAGTGCGCCTGGCCGATCTTGGACCGGCGCGTCTTGTCCTCCGCCAGCACGAAGCCTTGCGCCTCGACAACCGACCGCAGCGCATCGATGGCGGGGAGCTGGTCATCCCCCGAGAAGGTGAGATCGTCGGCGTACCGCGTGTAGGTCGCGTTCGCTCCGCTCGCCAAGGCCGCGCAGGCGAGATCGAGAGGAAGCGCCACGGCGTTCGAGATCACCGGGCTGGTGGGCAGGCCCAGCGGCAGGCCGCCGCCGATCGTGACGAATCGCGCGAGCAGCTCGGCCACGTCGGGAACTAAACCCAGCTTGGTGAACAGGGCGGCGACGCGATCCGTCGTGATCGAGGGGAAGAAATTCTCCAGGTCGGCGTTCAGCAGCGCCGAGCGCCCCGCGTGAGCCGAAGCGTTCTCCCGGATGTTGCGGCCGGGGCGATAGCCGTAGACGGCGTCGTGCGGATAGCCGGGCAGGGCGATGCGGAAGAAGGTCTCGAGCCGGCGCGCCAGCGTCCGATATCCGGGCTTGCCCAGCAGCGGCTCCCACACCGTTCGATGGCCGCGCCTGCGATTCCGCTTTGGAATGTCGTGGCGAAGGAAGACCGGAATGTCCTCGATTGAAGCGGCGTCGGCGGCTCGCTGGAGGGCTTCGATCTGCTCTTCACGGGTCCTGGGAGGATCGAAGGCGAGGATGGCCTCGAATGTCGCCTCGTCGGTTCCGATCGCCGTGATCAGCGCTTCGCGGGTCGTGACGCGTCGAAAATCGGCGGGAAACGTCATGGACGGCGCGCGCCGAGAGGGGCGGCACGCGATACGAAGCAAGTGGTGCTGAATACAGCAGACGCGACTCGCGCCTTGAACCTTATAGCCATGCCGCCCCCACGGCCGTTTATAGGCCCATACCCCTGAAGTTCAAGGCGAGCACATGACCGGGCCTGCCTGCTCTTTGCAAGGCAAGTCATCGTAAGGGGAAGGCCTTCCCCTGAGCGGGAGCCCGCCCGCGGTCTCCCGCTACCCCTTCGAGCAGGGGGCTTCGCCCCCCGCAACGCCCCCCATTGACGGTCGCCGCGCGTTCGCGCGGCGGCTTTGTTTGGGCCTCTCCCTGAAGCGGGGGGTGGCCGACGCGCCCTTCTGGACGCGCCCCGGCGCGCGCCAAGCGGCCGTTGGCCGCTCCTCCGCTTCGCTTCGGCCCCGTGGGTGACGCCCGCCTTGCAGGGCGCGTCCGGCAGGACGCCTTCGCCGTCCACCCCCCGCTTCCGGGAGAGGCTGTGGGGTTTGGGGCGGGGAAGGAGGATCGCCATGCGTAAGGACAGCCAGCCGCAGCGCCGCCCGAAAGGGAAAGGGAAAGGGAAGGGGCGGGCTTCGCCCGCCGCCGAACCGCGCGCCAACCTCTATGACGAGGTGACGGCCAAGATCATCGCGGAACTCGAAGCCGGGACCTTTCCATGGGTCCGGCCGTGGGGCCGCGCCGGGGCGGGACGTCCCGGCCTGCCGAGAAACGCCGCCACCGGCCGCCGCTATTCGGGCGTCAACGTCCTGCTCCTGTGGGGCGCGGGCTTTTCCGAAGGCTACGCCTCGCAGAACTGGCTGACCTTCCGTCAGGCCCTCGCGGCGGGCGGGAGCGTCCGCAAGGGCGAGCGCGGGACGACCGTCGTCTACGCCGACCGCTTCACCCCCGAGGCCGAGAAGGAGCGCGCCCGCGAAACCGGCGAGGACGCCCGCGTCGTGCCCTTCCTCAAGCGCTTCACCGTCTTCAACCTCGACCAGTGCGAAGGGCTGGACCGGCTCGTCCCCGAACCTGCGCCGCTTCCCGAACGCGAGATCGTCCCGCGCGCCGAAGCCCTGATCGCCGCCACCGGGGCCGATGTCCGCATCGGCGGCGAACGCGCCTACTACCACCCCGGCGAGGACTATATCCGCATCCCGCCGCAGCCCGCCTTCTTCGACCAGATCAACTACTACCGCACGACGCTGCACGAACTGATCCACTGGACCGGCCACCCGACCCGGCTCCGTCGCGACCAGTCGGGCGGCTTCGGAACCCCGGCCTACGCCCGCGAGGAACTGGCCGCCGAACTCGGCTCCGCCTTCCTGTGCGCCGCGCTCGGCGTCGCCCCGACCGTGCGGCACGCCGACTATCTGGCCAGTTGGCTGACCGTCCTGCGCTCCGACAATCGCGCCATCTTCCGCGCCGCAGGGCAAGCGTCCAAGGCCGCCGACTATCTCTTGGCCTATGCGCCAGAGGCGGACGAGGCCGCCGCGAGCGTCGCCTGTGAGATGGGGAGGGCGGCGGCATGATCCTCCTGACCCCCGAGCTTCGCGCCGCGCTCCTCGCCAACGCCGCCGCCCATCGTCACGCGCTCCAATCCGGCGCGGTCGAGCCCGACCCTGTGCCCGTCGTCAAATTCTTCAGTCCGGTCGGCGCGGCGACATGGCTCGCGACCGAACTGGATGAAGACGGCGACACCCTGTTCGGGTTGGCCGACCTCGGCTTCGGAACCCCCGAACTCGGATCGTTCAACCTTGCCGAGATCGAGAGCGTCCGCCTGCCGTTCGGGCTCGCCATCGAGCGCGACCTGCATTTTTCGACCCATTTCCGGCTGTCGGTCTGGTCCGCCTGGGCGCGCCGCGCCGGGTCGATCATCCGCGCCGAAGCCCTTCTGCGCCGGGCCAGCCCGCTCGGCGCGTTCCCCGATCCGAGCGCCGACCCCGGCCAAGGATGAGCGCGCGGCTCTTCCCGCGTATCCCGGCCCCGCCCGTCACTCTGGAGGAGATCAAGCGGACGGGGCCGGTCACTCCCGAAGGAGAGACTGTCATGCAACTCGCAAACATCGACCTTGGCAAGCTCAGCGTGTCCAAGCTGAACATGCGCAACGGCAAGGCCCCGCCCGACGTGTCGGACATCCTGCCCACCGTGCGCGCGCGCGGCGTCCTCGTGCCGCTTCTCGTCCGACCCTCCGGCGAAGGCGAGACTTTCGAGATCGTCGCGGGCCGTCGCCGCTATTTCGCGGCGCGCACCGTCCTCGAGGAAGGCGGGGAGGTCGAACCCCTGCCGTGCGCCATCATGGAGCCCGGCGACGACGCCGCCGCGCTCGAAGCCTCGCTGATCGAGAACATCGCCCGCCTCGACCCCGGCGAGGTGAACCAGTGGGAGACCTTCGCCGGACTGATCCGAAAGGGACGCACCCCCGAACAGATCGGCCAGACCTTCGGCCTGACCCTGCTCTACGTCCGGCGCATCCTCGCGCTCGGCAATCTCCTGCCGGGCATCCGCGCCCTCTACGCCGCCGACAAGATCGACGCGGCCACCATTCGTCACCTGACGCTCGCCAGCCGCAGCCAGCAGAAGGACTGGCTCGCTCTCTACGACGACCCCGAGCAATATGCGCCCACCGGCCAGTCCCTCAAGGCGTGGCTGTTCGGCGGCCAGTCGATCCCGACCAAGGTCGCGATCTTCGACCTCGACGCCTATCCGGGCCGGATCAAGGCGGACCTGTTCGGGGAAGACGGCTATTTCGAGGACGCCGACACCTTTTGGACGATGCAGAACGAGGCGGTGGCGGCGCTGCGCGACCGCTACCTTGAAGACGGCTGGTCCGCCGTCGAGATCATGGATACGGGCGAGCATTTCTACAGCTACGACCATGAGAAGACGCCCAAGGACAAGGGCGGCAAGGTGGTCATTTCGGTCAGCGGGCGCGGCGACGTGACCGTCCATGAGGGCTATCTTTCGGGCAAGGAGGCCCGGCGCGCCCGCGCCGCCGCCGCCAAGGCCGAGGCGCAGGCGCAAGGCCTGCCCCCGGGCGCAGGCAAGCCCGAGACGACCGGCGTCATGCAGGACTATATCGACCTGCACCGCCACGCCGCCGTGCGCACGGTGCTGGCGGACCATCCCGCCGTCGCCTTCCGGCTGCTCGTCGCCCACGCCGTCTCCGGATCGTCGCTGTGGACCGTGCGGACAGCCGACCGCCGCGTCCGCAACGAGGCCATGGCCGACAGCGTCGAGACCGCGAGCGCCGAAACCGTCTTCGACGCCAAGCGCCGGGCCGTCCTCGCCCTGCTCGGCTTCGACGCCGAGGACGAAAGCGTCGCCCGCGCGCAGGCGCGCGAGACGCCGGTCGTCGAACTCTTCGCGCGGATGGTGAAGCTCTCCGACGACGAGGTGTTCGCCGTCGCCGCCGTCATCATGGGCGAGACGCTGGCGGTCGGCGGCCCGTTGGTCGAGGCGGTCGGGGCCTACCTCAAGGTCGATATGGCCGAGTGGTGGACCCCCGACGACGCCTTCTTCGGCCTGCTGCGCGACCGCGCCGTCGCCAACGCCCTGCTGCGCGATGTCGGCGGCAAGCGGATCGCGGACGCCAATGTCGCGGAGAAGGTGAAGACGCAGAAGACCATCCTGCGCGATTTCCTCGCCGGGTCGGGCGGACGCGCCAAGGTGGACGGCTGGACGCCCAAGTGGATGGCCTTTCCTCCCGCTCGCTACACCGACCGGATTTACGCTCCGGTCGATCGGTGGGGGGCGGTCAAGACCGTCATGCGGCGGCTGCCGCCGCCGCATGCGCTCGAACCTGCGCCCTACGCCATCGCGGCGGAATAGCAACGGGACGGGCGGCGGCCTCCGCCGCCCGTTTCATCGGCCCGAAAAATCGCGCGCCGCCCGGCGCCCCTGCAGGGGGCGCCGGG
>KB291763.1:0-10800 GCA_000318405.1 Brevundimonas diminuta 470-4
TGTCCGTCGTCGAAACATTTGGCGCAGGTTTGGCGTGGCGTTAACGGAGAGCGGGCCTCGTCAGGGGTTGGCTTTTAGGCGGCGAGCTTGCGGTGCTGCAAGCGGCGATGTTCGATGGTCTGTTTCTTGATGGCGGCGCGCTGGGCGTGGATCTGCCGATCGCGGCCAAAGTAGGCATCTGCGGGCGTCACATTGCCCAGGCTTTCGTGATAGCGCTGGTGGTTGTAGTGCTCGATGAAGGCTTCGATCTGGGCTTCGAGATCGCCGGGCAGGTAATAATTCTCCAGTAGGATGCGGTTTTTCAAGGTCTGGTGCCAGCGCTCGATCTTGCCCTGTGTCTGGGGGTGAAAGGGGGCGCCGCGCACGTGGCTCATGGACTGGGCCTCGATATAGGCGGCCAGTTCGCCCGCGACATAGCTCGGGCCATTGTCCGAGAGCAGGCGCGGCATGTGCAGCACGGTGGCGCTGTCACAACCTGATGCGGCCAGCGCCAAGTCCAGCGTGTCGGTGACATCGCCCGCCGTCATGGTGGTGCACAGCTTCCACGAGATGATGTAGCGGGAATAGTCGTCGAGCACGGTTGAGAGGTAAACCCAGCCCCAACCGATCAGCTTGAAATAGGTGAAGTCGGTCTGCCACATCTCGTTTGGTCGCATCGTCTTGGTGTGGAACTCGTCGCGGGCCTTGATGACGATATAGGCTGGGCTGGCGATCAGATCCTGTGCCTTGAGCAGGCGATAAACCGTGGCCTCGCAGACAAAGTACTGCTTCTCATCGGTAAATTTGGTGGCCAACTCGCGGGGCGAGAGTTCGCTTTCCTCCAGCGCCATGTCGATGATCTGTTTGCGCACATTCTCGGGCAGCCGGTTCCATACCCGGCTTGGCGCCGAGGGGCGGTCTTCCAGCGCCTCAGGCCCACCATCAAGGTAGCGGGCATACCAGCGGGCAAAGGTGCGGCGTGGGATGCCCAGTTTCTCCAGCGTCTGTCGGGTGGGCAGATGGGATTGCTCGACGAGGCGGATGATCTCGAGCTTTTCTGCGGCGGGATACCTCATTCTTGGTCGCCCCCATCCGCGATCATGCTTTTTTTAAGCAGGCGGTTCTCGAGCGTCAGGTCGGCCACGCATTCCTTGAGAGCCAGTGCTTCACGGCGCAGATCCTTGACCTCGTCACTGGTGGCGGCACGGGCCGTGTCCCCGGCCAGACGGCGTTTGCCAGCCTCAAGGAATTCTTTTGACCAGGAATAATACACGCTCTGGGCGATGCCTTCGCGGCGGCACAGTTCAGCGATGCTCTCCTCGCCGCGCAGGCCTTCGAGCACGATGCGGATTTTATCCTCGGCCGAGAAATGCCGGCGTGTGGCACGGCGAATATCTTTCACCACCACCTCGGCGGGCTTCTTGGTGGGCTTGGCAGCCAATTTTGGGCTGGAGGGATTGGGTCTCATCTGCGTTCCTTACGTCACTGCGACGAGACCCAATCCCTCCATTATCCGCAACCCCAGATCTGTGCCAAAGGCGCTGACGCCGAACACAACATGCGGTATAATGCACATCGGCTTCTTCATCAGGCGGCGAATCAACCGTGCCTGAGATGCGAACTGGTTATCACCGACGCGCAGAAGCACAAACTCCAGACCGCACAGAAGCTGGTCCGCAACGCGCTTCGTGCAGGGCTGCGGGTGGCCGGTGCCTATCTGACCCAGGACGAGGTCCCTCTGGTCAAGGCGCACGGGGTTCCGGACCCCGCCGCCCTGTCCTTTACCCCGAAGTTCCGCACCCAAGGATCTTGGGCGTACGGCACGCTGAATCAGCCCGCGAAGGCCTGTCAGCAACTCGACCTCGATGACGGCATGTATGTCCCCATGTCGATCGTCGGGCTCAACCCGGCCGTGGCCTCGAACACGCTGTTCGCGATCGTCGAACGCATCCTGGGCGCCCTCTGCGACGCCCAAGGCTGGACCCTCGACACAAGCAAAAGCATCTGCGTCCGGGTCGTGATTGATGCGGAAGCGCACCTCGACCTCAACATCTACGCCATCCCTGACGTGAAGATGGCCCTACTTGAAAAAGCCTTTCATGCGGCGGCCAATCGCGCAATTGACGGCTCCGCGTTCTCGTCCCCGCCGCCCGAAATCCGGCTCGATCCGAGCGAGATCTATGTCGCCCACCGGACTACAGGCTGGGAGCAGTCGGACCCGCTGGAACTCGAGGACTGGTTCGTCAATGCGGCGGCGCGTCATGCCAGCTGGACCGACCTAAAGCGGCTTACTCGCTATCTCAAGGCGTGGCGGGACTACCACTGGGACAGCTGTCGTTTGAGCTCTCTGGTCCTGATGGTCTGCGCTGTTGAAGCCTTGGACGAAGCCAATACCCCGCCCCAGCCTGGGCGGGACGACGACGGGCTGCTGGTGGTGGCCCGCGCCCTGTCCGCCAAGATCGCGGGCGTGGTGTGGAACCCGGTGGTTGACGACAAGGCCCTGAACGACAACTGGACCACAACCGAGCAGAACCAGTTCGAACTCAAAGCGCGCGCCCTCGCCAGTGAATTGGACGGTGCTCTCAACAACGAGACCAGCATCTTCAATGTCGTCGAGCGCTTCCGCAGGCTCTTCGGTCATCGGGTGCCGGACAACGCCGCTCTTGTGTCGCCCATCGCATCCGCAAGCCAGGTGCGCTCCACCGTTGCAGCGCAAAGCCCATCGCCCCGGGTGGGGTCCCAGACCTCCGGGTGACGCCTCTGGAGACCCGCGCTTGGGCGGCCCTCGACGCCGCCCTCAAGGCGCGAGGGTTCGCCTATGTGCAAAGCCGACGCGGGATCACCCGCTATCGCGGCGACCTCCGGTCGGGGAGGACCACCATCGCGGTCGCGGTCTGCGTGACTGATCCGGTGATGACGACGCCACCGAAGATCTATGTCGAAGACCTCGCGATCCGCAGGCGCCTTTTGGCCCACCTGAACGCCGATGACAGCCTCTGCTTCGCCGAGAAAGAGGTCGAGGAATATGATCCCTACAATGCCGGAGGGGCCATCCTTAGGGTGCTCGAGTCCGCCAAAGAGACGCTCGACCAAGTGCTCCACGCTTCCACGCTCGCCGACCGCCAAAGGGAGTTCGTCTCCTACTGGAACCCTGACACCTATCTCTATACGGACCTCCCCGCAGGGTTCTCCGGTCGCGCGCGCTGCTGCACCTGGAACAGGGTCGGCGGGCGAGACAGTTTGGTGATCACGACACCAGAACGGGTTAGCCGATGGAGCCGGGACAAGCCTGACGATGTACGGCAGGCATATGTGCTGCGCGGCAACCGCCCTTTCGACATTCGGCGAGGCGGAGGGCCGGGCAAAACCCTCGCCACGCTAAAGACTTGGATCGCGCATTTCGTCGATGAGCCGGACGCCATCGCCCACGCATTTGCGCCTGCCTTGGTGGACAAGGGGCACATCATCCTTGCGGCCGAGAACGGGGTCGTCGCCGCGTCATTCAAATGGCCCGAGTTCGCCAGGATCGCCTATGCGAAAGCGCCCCAGAATCGTCGCGCCCGATCCATATCTCACGGAGAGAACGAGATGACCCTCGATCGTGGCCTTGCCGACAGCGTCGCTCTCCCGGACTTGGTCAACGGCCGGCTCAGCGCGCCTTCTCCCCTTATCGGAAAGGCCGTCGCAGTCGTGGGCGCGGGCGCAATTGGTTCCCGAGTCTGCCTAGAGCTGGCGAGGTCCGGCGCCGGTCAATCTCAGCGCCCCATGTTGATCATCGACGGCGATCAGTTCTCGACCGCCAATTTTGGCCGCCATGTCCTGCCGGTTTCCGCGGTTCGCCTCGCCAAGGCCGGCGCTCTCGCCGCCGAAGTTCGACGGCTCCATCCCGACCTGACGGTGGAGGGCGTGGCCACCGACGTGTTCGGGGTCACAGCCCGACTCCAAGACTACGACCTCGTCATCGACGCGACTGGCTCAACACCTGTGGGCCTTCGTCTCAACGATTTGGCCGTAACGACCCGCCGCCTAGGCAAGCCCTTCCCCCCGGTGATCCACGCCGCCATCCACGGCAATGGTCTGGCGGCCCAGACCGTGCTGGTCACCCGCTCAGCCCATGCCTGTCTAAAGTGCTTGCGGCCTAACCACGGCGAACTCAAAGCCAACCCCCTCAAACCCGGCGTGACCACGGCGGTCGAGAGCGGCACCTGCGGCGATGGCGCTCATATCAACTATGCAGCCCCGGCGCCGATGCTCGCTGCCACCCTTGTCGTTCAAGCCGCCCTTGAATGGGCGGCGGCACCCGACATGCCAGGTCCTCGCGTCCGCACTCGGGTGCTGGATCTCGAGCATACGGCTCCTCCGAAGGACCGAAACTGGCCCATCGAGCCGCTTTGTCCGGCCTGCCAAGGCCCGGTGACTTGAGTTTCGGCCCCCCGCAACGTCCTTGTCGAACACATGGTGTTGAGCCGCATCAAGGCCATCGCAGAAGCCGCAGCCTTTCGACACGAGGTCGGTGGGATTCTGTTGGGGAGCTATCGTGGCCGCGATCTTCATGTCATCGACGCTTCCGCTCCTCAGAACAGCGACCGTTGGTCCCCGACACGGTTCTGGCGATCTCCAGCCGGTCACCAGGCCTTTGCGGATGCAGCATGGAGACGGTCTGGCGGTCTGGTAACCCATATTGGCGAATGGCATTCCCACCCGGAACTCCGCCCGACCCCCTCGGTGATCGACCGGGCGTCCTGGCTCAAGTCGCGACGTGAGCAGCGACGCCCGCTCGCCTTCCTCATTGTCGGGACCGCCGATGTCTGCGTCTGCGCCGACGCGGAGCTCGGAACGATCCGGGCGCTTGTCCCCATCGACCAAGACGAAATGGGCGTTCTGTTTGGGCATCCCCTGAGCGATCCATCGCGACCTGTGACCGTAAGCTAATGACGAAGGCACGTCTCGATGTTCCCGAAGACTGGATTTCCCGGACGCTGGATCACGCGGTCCAGCGCTATGCGAACCGGACGGGTGAACTATTCTATTTCAGCATGAAGGGTCACCACGAGGCGGTCCGTCACGCTTACGAGGACCTCGGTGGCGAAGGTCAGTGGTGGATCCCCACCCTCAGCAACAATCTGCTCAAGGCCATCGCCCTGACGTTGAACGGCCAGTGGCAGAACGACGTGGTGGAATGGTTGTGCGAAACCCAGGCCTTCGGATCATCAGGTGCCACGGACTTCTCCAAATTCAGGAAAAGCGCGTCGCCGGAAGCGGTCGACAAGCACGTCCGCCGCCTAGCCGCCTACGAGCCCGGCCGCGTCGCGAATAAAGCGCGACAGCGTCGCCGCCTGAATGCTAATGCGAGCCGTTCACATCTGGATTGACCATGCGTCCTCTGCTCCGTCTGCTTGCCCTGCTGTTCGCCCTGGGGCTGGCCGCGCCCGCCCTGGCCCAGACGCCGTCCGCCTCCGAGGCCCAGGTCGCCTGGCGGCTGCTCGACTATGTAGCGGTCGACTACGCCGGCGCGGTGGCCGACGGTCAGGTGACCAATCCGGCCGAATACGGGGAGATGATCGAGTTCGGCGGCCAGATCCGGACCCGCCTGGACGCCCTGCCGCCGAATCCGGCCAAGGCCGGTCTGGTCCGCGACGCCGAGGCCCTGCAGGCGGCCATCAGGGACAAGGCGGATCCGCGCGTCGTTGGCGACCGGGCCAAGGCGCTCGCCGGCGCGGTGCTGACGGCCTATCCGAGCCCGCTGGCGCCTTCGTTCCCGCCTGATCTGGCCCGCGGCGCGACGCTCTATGCCGAGCAATGCTCGGTCTGCCATGGCGTGACCGGACGCGCCGACGGCCCGGGCGCCGAGGGGCTTGATCCGCCCGCGATCGCCTTCGCGGATGTGGAGCGCGCCCGTCAGCGCAGCGTGTTCGGCCTCTACCAGGTCATCGATCAGGGGCTGGAGGGCACGGCGATGGCCAGCTTCGCCCATCTGCCGGCCGAGGACCGCTGGGCCCTGGCCTTCTACGTGGGCCGGTTCGCCTTCACCGACGCCGAAGCCGCCGAAGGTCGACGCCTCTGGGAGAGCGACCCGGCGATCCGCGCCGTCTTCCCGGACCTGGCCGCCCTCACCCAGGCGACGCCGGCCGAGCTGGCGACAAGGATCGGCGAGACGAAGGCACGGGCGGTCACGGCCTACCTGCGCCGCCACCCGGAGGCGACGGTCCGCGCCGAGGGATCGACCCTGTCCCTGGCCCGGACGCGACTGGCCGAAAGCGAGGCCGCCTATCGCCGGGGCGATCGCAGGGCCGCGACCGACCTGGCCCTGTCGGCCTATCTCGACGGCGTCGAACCGATGGAGCCGGCGCTGGGCGCCCGCGACGGCGCCTTGCTGCGGCGGGTCGAGACGGCCATGACCGACCTGCGCGTCTCGATCAGCAGGGGCGCGCCGGCCCAGGAGGTCGCGGACCGGGTCGCCCGCGCGAACGCCCTGCTGGACACGGCCGAACGCGCACTCGCGCCCCAGGAGGCGGACAATCTCGCCAGCTTCCTCGGCGCCTTCACCATCCTGCTGCGCGAAGGTCTGGAAGCCATCCTCATCGTGGTGGCGATGATCGCCTTCCTCAGGAAGGCCGAACGTCCCGAGGTGCTGCGCTACGTCCACGGCGGCTGGGTGGCCGCGCTGGTCGCCGGCGGCGCCACCTGGGCGGCCGCGACCTTCTTCATCTCCATCAGCGGCGCCAGCCGGGAGCTGACCGAAGGGTTCGGCTCGCTTCTGGCGGCCGTCGTGCTCGTCTCGGTCGGCATCTGGATGCACGGCAAGTCGCACGCCGACGCCTGGCAGACCTATATCCGCGACAAGCTCTCTCACGCCCTGTCGAAACGGTCGGCCTGGTTCCTGTTCCTGCTGGCCTTCGTGGTGGTCTACCGCGAGGTGTTCGAGACCATCCTGTTCTATGCGGCGATCTGGAGCCAGGGCGGCCATCTCGGCATGCTGGCCGGCGCCCTTACGGCGGTGGCGATCCTGGCCGTGGTGGCCTGGGCCTTGCTGGCCTACAGCAAGCGCCTCCCGATCGGCCGGTTCTTCTCCCTGAGCTCGATCCTGATGGCCATCCTGTCGGTCGTCCTCGTCGGCAAGGGGGTGGCGGCGCTGCAGGAGGCGGGCTGGCTCGATGTCCATCCGCTGGCGTGGATCCCCCGCATCGAGATCCTCGGTCTTTATCCGACGGTCGAAGGCGTCGCCGTTCAGCTTCTGACGATCGCTATCCTCGTGGTCGGCTTCTCCCGGCATGCGGCGCCGAAAGGCGCGCGCCCAGCCTCTTGAGCGGGCGTCTGAGGCCCTCAACTGCGACCCGTTGGCAGGGTTTCGGAGCTGCTTGGGCGCCGATAGCCGCGCAGTCCGCGGATACCCAAGGTGCGGGGCCGCAGCCGATAGCGTGCGGAGACCACCCTTGGTGCGGAGATTAGGCGCCCTATTCTCCGCACTTCGCGCGGAGAATAACCTTGCTCTTGCGGCGAATAGCGCCCATATTCTCCGCAAGGAGTGCGGGGAATGGCGCAATACATCCATGAGATCGAAGGCTGGCCGCGTCTGGACTGGCGCGCTGACGCGCTTGCCGATCGCCTCGCAGCCGTCCGTCATCGCCAGGGCCTTCTGCTTGGCCGGATGCACACGCTCGGCTTCGACCTCCGCGCTGAAGCCGTCCTCGAGACCCTTACCGAAGATGTCCTGAAATCCAGCGAAATCGAAGGCGAGCTGCTCGACAAGGATCAGGTGCGATCCTCCATCGCCCGCCGCCTCGGCATGGATATCGGGGCCCTCGCCGACGCGGATCGCAACGTCGAAGGCGTCGTCGAAATGATGCTCGACGCGACCCAGAACTTTGCGTCTCCGCTCACCGAGGAACGGCTGTTCGCCTGGCACGCCGCCCTGTTTCCGACCGGGCGCAGCGGCATGACGAGGATCGTCGTCGGCGCCTGGCGCAACGAGAGCTCCGGCCCGATGCAGGTCGTCTCGGGCCCCTTCGGACGAGAGCGCGTGCACTATGAAGCGCCCCTTGCCGACCGTCTGCAGGACGAGATGCGGGCGTTCCTCGACTGGTTCAATGACGAGCCGCGGACGGATCCGGTCCTCAAGGCCGCGATCGCCCACCTGTGGTTCGTGACCATCCACCCGTTCGACGACGGGAACGGCCGGATCGCGCGGGCGATCGCCGACATGGCGCTCGCCCGCTCCGAGAAAAGCGCTCAACGCTTCTACAGCATGTCCGCCCAGATCAGGCTGGAGCGCAAGGACTACTACGCCACCCTGGAGGCGACCCAGAAAGGCGCGCTGGACGTGTCCCTCTGGCTGGACTGGTTCCTCGGCTGCCTCGATCGCGCGTTCGATGGCGCGGAAACCACCCTGACGCATGTCATGCGCAAGGCGCGCTTCTGGGAGGCGCTAGCAGGTCAGACGTTGAGCGAGCGCCAGAGCACGGTCATCAACCGGCTGCTCGACGGCTTCGAAGGCAAGCTCACCTCGACCAAATGGGCGGCGCTGACGAGGTCCTCGCCCGACACGGCCCTGCGCGACATCAACGATCTGGTGGGGCGGGGCATCCTCGTGAAGGATGAAGGCGGCGGGCGCAGCACAAGCTATTCGCTGGTCGATCGAGGATAGGCGGGACCGCACGACGCCGGCACGGCACTTCGCCAGGTCGGTCGCTCAAGACCCGAGCCTCAACAGGGAGGATCGCAATTCGCCACATCTGGCGAGTTACCGCCAACAACCCGCCTAATTCGCCAGAAGTGGCGAATTACCACCTTTGCCAGGCGCGCGACGCCGCAAGGCGCCGCCGACGCGGCCTCACGCCTGACGCGCGATGGCGATGGCGGAGAGATCCGCTGCGGCCTCGACCGGACTGCCGGCCGCCTTGCGCTCGGAGTAGCGGTCCACGAGCTGGGTGGCGTGCGGTCGAGTGAGGACAGTGAAGCGCACCAGCTCCTCCATCACATCGACGATGCGCTCATAGTAGGCCGAAGGCTTCATCCGGCCGGCCTCGTCGAACTCCTGAAAGGCCTTGGCCACGCTCGACTGGTTGGGAATGGTGATCATCCGCATCCAGCGGCCCAGAAGGCGCAGGGTGTTGACGGCGTTGAAGCTCTGGGAACCGCCCGACACCTGCATCACCGCGAGCGTGCGGCCCTGGGTCGGGCGCATGCCGCCCAAACTCAATGGCAGGTGATCGATCTGCAGCTTCATCAGTCCGGAGACCTGGCCGTGCCGTTCCGGACTGCACCAGACCATGCCCTCCGACCACAGGGCGTGCTCGCGCAGCTCGCGCACCGCCGGATGGTCGTCGTCGCCGGGCGAGCCCGGCAGAGGCAGGTCGGAGGGGTCGAAGATGCGGGTCTCGCATCCCATGCGCTGCAGCAAGCGGGCCGCTTCCTCGACGCAGAGCCGCGAATAGGAGCGCTCGCGCAGCGACCCGTACAGGAGAAGGATGCGTGGCGGGTGGTCGTGCGGACCCAGGCCGGCGGCCGGGTTGCTCGACAGATAGGCCGCGTCCAGGGCCGGCAGATGATCGGGATCCGGCAGCGGCCGCAGGCGGGCGAAGATCATCCGAGATCCTTGGTCAGATAGGCGGCCGAGGCCGGGCAGATGTCTGCGAACTCGCGGGTTCGCCGGATCGCGGCGGGCGCGGCCGCCCGATCTGCGGCGGCGAAGCCGCGCCGGGCGAAGAAGGGCTCGGCCGTCGTGGTGAGCAGGTGGAGCCGTTCTCCGCCCAGCTCGCTCGCCGCGGCCTCGGCGGCGCTCAGGATCCGGCTCCCGAGCCCCCGCGAATTCAGGCCAGCGAGTACGACCAGGGAGCGCAGCAGCAGGTCCCGCCCCTCTCCTTCCAGGCCGACGTAGCCGGCCAGGGCGCTGTCGTCGTCGGCTCGGAAGTAGCGGCCGGCCCCGGGCTCCGGCAGGCCCTCGCCCTGCAGGGCCGCGATCAGGCCGGCGTCATCCGCGTCCAGGAGATGCAGCACGACCATCAGGCGGCGTCCGCCGGCGGGGCCGTGTCCGGAAACCAGCGTCGGCCCATCCACAGCGCGACCGAGACCAGAAGGATCAGCACCGGCACCTCGACCAGCGGACCGATGACCGCAGCGAAGGCGACCGGCGAGGTCAGCCCGAAGGCCGCGATGGCCACCGCGATGGCCAGCTCGAAATTGTTCGAGGCGGCGGTGAAGGCCAGGGCGGTCGTGCGCGGGTAGTCGGCATCGATCAGCTTGCCCATGAGGAAGCTGACCACGAACATGACGAGGAAGTAGATGGTCAGGGGAATGGCGATGCGCAGGGCGTCCAGCGGCAGGGCCACCACCTCGCCGCCCTTCAGGCTGAACATGACCACGATGGTGAACAGCAGGGCGATCAGGGTGATCGGTCCGATGCGCGGCAGGAAGCGCCGCTCGTACCAGTCGGCCCCGCGGCGGGCGATCAGGCTGCGCCGGGTCAGGAAGCCGGCCAGGAAGGGAAGACCGAGGTAGACGAGAACGGCGCCGGCGATGGTCCAGACGCTGACGTCCACCACGCTGCCCTGCAGGCCGAACAGGGGCGGCAGGACGGTGAGGAAGACCCAGGCGTAGAGGCTGAAGAACAGGATCTGGAAGATCGAGTTGAACGCGACGAGACCGGCGACATACTGGTCGTCGCCCCGCGCCAGTTGGTTCCAGACCAGCACCATGGCGATGCAGCGCGCCAGCCCGATCAGGATCACGCCGGTCATGTATTCCGGCTGGTCGCGCAGGAAGATGACCGCAAGGGCGAACATCAGCACAGGGCCCAGCACCCAGTTCTGGAACAGGGACAGG
>KB291763.1:10820-18692 GCA_000318405.1 Brevundimonas diminuta 470-4
ATACATCATCAGGATCAGGCCGATGGCGATCGGAATGTTGGTGGTCCCGACCGAGAGGCCGTCGACCCAGGCGGGCAGGCCGGGAACCAGAGTCCCCAGTGCGACGCCCAAAGCCATGGCGGCGAAGATCCATCCCGTCAGCCAGCGGTCGAGAAAGGACAGGCGGCGCGGCGGGGCCGCGTCGGTGACCGGCGTATCGATCATCGCGCCACCCGAAGGCCAGCCGCCTCGATGACGACCTCGCCGTCCTCCTTGGTGAACCGCTTGAGATCATCGGCGGGCAGGAGGTCCAGAACGGCCTCGGACGGTCGGCACAGGCCGACGCCGAGAGGACTGACGACGATCGGGCGATTGAGCAGGATCGGATGGGCCTCGATCGCATCGAGCAACTGATCGTCTGTCAGGCCCGGGTCCCCGAGGCCCAGGTCGGCGAAGGGCGTGCCCTTGTCGCGCAACAGGTCGCGCAGCGGCTTGCCGGTTCGTTCGGCCAGCCAGGCGATCATGACGCGCGATGGCGGCGACCTCAGATACTCGATGACGTGCGGCTCGATGCCGACGTGGCGAATGAGCTCCAGAGCGTTGCGCGACGTCCCGCAGGCCGGGTTGTGATAGATGATGACGTCCACGGGATCCTCAGGCGCAGCAGGGGGTCAGTTCGGCCAGCAGAGGCTCGCATAGCTCCGCCCGGCCGCCGCAGCAGTCCTTGAGCAGGAACAGGACCAGGTCGCGCAGCCGGTCCAGATCGGCCCGGTAGATGATCGACCGGCTGCGACGCTCCGATTTGATAAGTCCCGCTCGGGACAGCACCCCCAGATGCGACGACAGGGTATTGGCCGGGATCGCCAGATGGTTGGAGATGTCACCGGCCGGCAGACCGGCCGGTTCGTGCCGCACGAGAAGTCGGAACGCCTCCAGCCGCGTCGACTGCGCCAGGGCGGCGAGAGCAAGAATCGAGGCTGCGGTTTCCATATTTCCGAACTAGTCGAACTATAGAAATGTGCAATCCCCGCTCTGCAGCCGGCCGTAAGCTTACGGTGGAGAGTTTGGCGGGTTGGCCTGCCGCAGCCTTTCGAGTTCGATTCCCATGACAACATGGAGATCTTCGATGGCCCAGGCCGACCCGCCGCTGAGGCGCACGATCAAGAAGCCGCAGCTCCGTCAGATGGTGCCATTGGCGGACAGCACCATCTGAGATGGAGCAGCGCGGCCAGTTTCCCCGGCGCTTCCTGCTGACCCCGCGCTGCGTGGTCTGGGACCTGGCCGAGGTGGAAGCCTGGCTGGCGCTTCGGCGGGCCAAGCCGATCCGCCGGGCGCCGCCGCCCGATGTCCGCAAGCGGATCACCCGCCCGGTCAGAGCCGCGGATCGAAACGAGGGCCGGCCGTTTCCGGGATAGTCAGATCCGGCGTGAATCCGCGCCCCGCCTCCCAGGCGTCCACGGCGTCTGACCACTGCTGGGCCATGTGGCGCCGCTGGGCCTCGAATTCGGCCTTGTTGTACACGCCGCGGGAAGATCGCTCTTCGTGGGCGAGGCATTTCTCGATCCAGTCCGAGTTGAAACTCATCTCGTGCAGGAGCGTGGAGGCCGTCCGGCGCAGGTCGTGAACCGTGAAGGGCTCCAGGGGCAGATCGCGCTCGCGCGCCAGCTCGGCGATGGCGCTGGTCACCCGGTTGAAAGTCGCCCGCGACATCGGCGCGTCGGCGTCATAGCGCGACGGCAGGATGTAGCGAGAGTTCCCGGCGCAGGTCTTCAGCGCGATCAGGATGTCGAGCATCTGGGTCGACAGGTAGACGTTATGCGGCCGCGACCGCTTCATCCGCTCTTTCGGGATCGACCAAACTGCGTTCTCGAAATCGACCTCGTCCCAGGTCCCGTCCTGCAATTCGCTCTTCCGCACCATGCTCAGCAGGATGAACTTCAGCCCGAGACGGATGGTCGGCAGGGTGGCCACCTCCCCCAGCAGGTTCAGCGCGATCCGGATCTCGCTCGGCGACAGCGACCGGTCCCGCGGCCGGAAGGTCGCGATGGACGCCGGCCCGACCCCGTCGGCGGGATTGTCGATCTTCTCGCCGTGCAGGATGGCGTAGGCGTAGATTTGTTTGACGATGTCGCGAACATGGATGGCCGTCGCCGGGGCGCCGCGATCCACAATGGTCATGCAGTGCGCTCTCAGGTCGTTCGGCGTGATCTCGTTCAGGAGCCGGTTTCGCCATTCGGGCAAAACCTCTCGGTTGAAGATCGACCGTCGCATCTGGCGCGTGCTGTCGGCCATCGGAGCGTGGTCCAGCCACCGGATCGCCACCTGTTCAAACCGCTGGGCCTCTCTCAGCCTGCGTTTCACGCGTTGCTTGTCCAGCGCCGGTGAAACGCCCTCGGCGATCAGGCGCTTCGCTTCACGCAGCTTTTCCCGCGCCTCCCCCAGGGAGAGTCCCGCCGGACCGTAGGAACCGAAGGTCACCGTCTCGCGCCGCCCGTTGAAGCGATAGTCGTACCGGAAAGCGATGCCGCCTGTCGGTGTTACGAGCACGTACAAACCGTCCCTGTCGGTCTTTTTGTACGCTTTTGATTTCCCTCGCGTATTTCGCAATTCTGCGTCGGTTAGCATGCGAATTTTACTCCAAAAGACCGTCAGGCGTTTTCGGGGTCTTCGGCAGAGATTTCTTCAAGAAACTCATAGGCTTGTTTCAGAAAAAAGACCGTCAGGACGCCCTCAGCCCTATGAGGGTATGAATCGGGGGGTCGAGAGGCAACGGGAGAAAGACCGTCTGGCATACCGACACACGGGTTCGCTGCCCCTCGATAGATACCGAGAGGCAGCGAACATATTTTTCTTGTAAGTCAGTGTTTTAGTGGTAGATTCGGAAGTGGCGTCGAAAGGCACCGAAAGCTCTGAATCATTCCCTGACTCTCCGCCTGGGCCGACGGGTCCAACTGAGGAGCCCGCGGCGATGCTTACCGCAGATGTCCGGGTATGACGAAACAGGAGCGCCGCCCTCTCGGTTCAAAAAAGTCAAAGACACCGGCCGCGCCTCTTCATAGGCTGTTCGCCTGGATGACCGTGGAAGGCGATGGAGGGGGCGGATGGCTGAATATCAACTCATCCTAGACGACGGACGCAGCACCGACTTGATGGCCGAAACCGTTGAGGCGGTCGACCCCGCAGAAGCGCAACTCCTGGCGCAACTGCGCTTCGCAGCCAGTCCGGACCTGTTCAGCATCCTGGTGACGCGACGCGGAATGGAAGTGGCGCTCGTCAGGCGGCCCCAGTAACCGCCGCCAATCGGCGCGAGCCCGATCGGCCTGGAGGCGACGTCCGGAGCAGGCGGACAGGCCCGCGATGGTTTCTCGGCAGAAAAAAGGGGCCGTCATGCGGCCCCGAAGTTCATAGGGAGGAAAACGCCCCAGGAAGGGCGACACCGAACTTATGTTGCAGCGCAGCATCGTGCAAGCTTCGTTCATCGATGAATGAATAGCCGCCGGCAGGAACGCCTGAACCTGTCCAGGCCCGGCGGCCCGGACGCCGGGCGAAACACTCTCCTGGCTGCCATATTTCAAATATCACACGATATGCGACTCGAATATCGTGTGATATGTGAGTTGATGTTCCACGACGACGGCAAAGGTCACGACGCTATGAGGGTCAACCGGAAGGAAGCGCAAGGGCGGACCCGACGTCGCCTCTTGGCGGCCGCCCACGCCTCGATCGTCGAGGAGGGCGTAGCCGCCCTGTCGATCCGCAACATCTGCGGCGCGGCCGGTCATTCCCAGGGCGCCTTCTATTCCAACTTCGCCACCAAGGACGACCTGCTCGTCGAGATCATGGAGACGCACATCCATGACGAGGTGATGTTCCTCCGCGATCTGATCCGCCGCGCCGATGGAGACGACATCGAACGGACCCTGCTTGGTCTGGCGGGCCGATTGTCCGATCTGGCGGCCCAACCCGAATGGTCCCTGCTGTCCGTGGAGTTGCAATTACACGCCCGTCGGGATCCCGACTTCGCCGAACGACATCGCGAGAGCAAGGCGTCCTGTTATCGACTGTTCGGCGACCTCATAGAGGAACTGGCTCAAAGGTTCGACCTGCGCCCTCTCCTGCCGCCGTTCCAGGCCGGGATCGGTCTTTACGGCCTCTGGATGGGGCTGGCGGTCCAGGGGGATATCGAAGGAGCCGCCGCCCGGGACGCCATGTTGCTGGCCTTCTTTCGCGCCACCGCGGGCCTGCAGGCCAGCCCTCTCGAAAGCGTCCGGGGATGACCTCCGTCCTGCCGAGGCATCGTCGAATCGGCTGTCATCCGTCCGGCGCGCCCCTGAAGGGCGAGGTGGACGAACAGCGGCGGTTCCACCTTTGCTTCCAGGCGCAGGACGAGGACATCGACGAACTCGGCCATGTGAACAATGCGGTCTGGATCGTCTGGATCCAGGACGCCTCGGTGGCGCACTGGTTCGCCATGGCCTCCCCGGGCGATGTGGACCGCTACGTCTCGGTGGTTCTGCGTCATCAGGTCGATTACCGCGGCAGTATCGCGGCCGAAGAGGCGGTGACCGCCGTCACCTGGGTCGAGGACTCGCTCCGCGGCGCGCGCTACCGGCGCCGGATCGACTTCATTGACGTCAAGGGCCGGGTCGTCGTCGCGGGCCTGGCCGAATGGGCCGTGATCGATCGATGCACCCACAAGCTTGTTCGCGTCGTGCCTGACATGGCGGCGCCGTTTCCTTCTCCAGGACAACTGAAACAGGAATCCGACGATGGGCGAAATCAAGAAGGTGGTCGTGATCGGGACGGGCGTCCTGGGAAGCCAGATCGCTTTTCAGACCGCCTACAGCGGCTTCGACGTCATTGCCTGCGACGTCAGCGACGACGTCCTCGCCAAGGCGCGCCTGCGACTGGCGGCCTTGGTCGAGACGTACCGGAAGGAGGTTCCGGGCGCGGTCGGCGGAAAGGAGGCGGAGGCCATAAGGCGTCTGACGCTGTCGACGGATCTGGCGGCCGCCGTCGCCGATGCGGATCTCGTGATCGAGGCCGTGCCCGAGGTTCTGGCTTTCAAACAGGCGGTCTATGAACAGTTGGCCACGCTCGCGCCGGCCAGGACGATCTTCGCCACCAACTCCTCCACCCTTCTGCCGAGCGCATTAAAGGCGTTCACCGGCCGACCCGACCGGTTTCTCGCGCTGCATTTCGCCAACAACATCTGGAAGTTCAACACCGCGGAGGTCATGGGAACGGACGACACCGATCCGTCGGTGTTCGAGACCGTCCTGAAGTTCGCTGCGGACATCGGCATGGAGCCGATCCCGATCCGCAAGGAAAAGGCCGGTTACATCCTCAACTCCCTCCTGGCACCATTCCTGAACGCCGCCGCCGATCTGGCGGCGGGCGGCTATGCCGATCCCCACGATGTCGACAAGGTCTGGCGGATCGCGACGGGCGCGCCGATGGGCCCCTTCCAGATGTACGACGTCATCGGCCTGAACACGCCCTACAACATCCTGTCGCAGGGCGACGCCCGCGCCCGCGCGCTCGCCGCCTGGCTGAAGGAAAACTACATCGACAAGGGCAGGCTGGGCGTCGCCTCCGGCGAAGGCTTCTACAGCTACAAATCCACCGACTGAGCCCTGACCAAATCCTCCCCCACGCCCAACCGAAGGAGTTCGCCGTGCACTACAGCAGTGGAAACTATGAGGCCTTTGTTCGTCCCCGCAAACCCGAGGGCGCCGACAGGAAGACGGCGTGGTTTGTGGGATCGGGGCTGGCCGGTCTCGCGGGGGCCGCGTTCCTGATCCGGGACGGCGGCGTGCCCGGTGATCGCATCACCATCCTTGAGGAACTGGAGATTCCCGGCGGGGCGCTCGACGGGCTGGACGTGCCGGAAAAGGGCTTCGTTATCCGCGGCGGTCGCGAGATGGAGGAGCATTTCGAGTGCCTGTGGGATCTCTATCGCTCGATCCCCTCGCTAGAAATCGAGGACGCCAGCGTTCTTGACGAATTCTACCGGCTCAACAGGGACGATCCGAACTTCTCCTTGCAGCGTACAACCCAGAACCAGGGCCAGGACGTCCCGGACAAGCATCTGCTGACGCTGAATGACCGGGCGCAGAAGGATCTAATCTCCATCTTTCTGGCGACCCGCGAGGAGATGGAGAACAAGCGGATCAACGAGGTCTTCAGCGAGGACTTCCTCAAGAGCAATTTCTGGCTCTACTGGCGCACCATGTTCGCCTTCGAGGAATGGCACTCGGCGCTGGAGATGAAGCTCTATCTCCACCGCTTCATCCACCACATCGCCAACCTGGCGGACTTCTCCTCGCTCAAGTTCAACCGCTACAACCAGTATGAATCCATGGTCCTGCCGCTGGTCAAATGGCTGACCGAACGTGGCGTCCGGTTCCGCTACGGCGTGGAGGTCACGGATGTGGACTTCGACATCCAGAACGGACGCAAACAGGCCACCCGCATTCACTGGATCGAGAAGGGCGAGGAGGGCGGGGTCGATCTCGGCGACGACGATCTCGTCTTCATCACCATCGGATCGCTGACGGAAAACTCGGACAACGGCGACCATCACACGCCGGCGAAGCTGAAGGAAGGCCCTGCTCCCGCCTGGGACCTGTGGCGACGCATCGCGGCCAAGGATCCGTCCTTCGGACGTCCGGACGTGTTCGGCGCCCATATTCCCGAGACCAAATGGGCCTCGGCCTCGATCACCGCCTTCGATCCGCGGATCGCCCACTATGTCGAGAAGATCACCAAGCGGAACCCGTTCACTGGCAAGATCGTCTCCGCCGGCATCGTCACGGTCAAGGATTCCAGTTGGCTGCTCAGTTGGACGGTGCATCGCCAGCCGCATTTCAAGAAACAGCCCAAGGACCAGATGATCGCCTGGTTCTACGCCCTCTTCGTCGACACCCCCGGCGACTATGTGAAGAAGCCCATGCAGGACTGCACCGGCGAGGAGATCACCCAGGAATGGCTCTATCACCTCGGCGTCCCGGTGGAGGAGATTGCGGAACTCGCCGCCAAGGGCGCCAGCACCGTCCCGACCATGATGCCCTACATCACCGCCTTCTTCATGCCGCGCCAAGCCGGCGACCGGCCGGACGTGGTGCCTGAAGGCGCCGTCAACTTCGCCTTCATCGGGCAGTTCGCGGAATCGAAACAACGCGACTGCATCTTCACCACCGAATATTCGGTGCGTACGCCGATGGAGGCCGTTTATACGTTGATGAATGTCGAACGCGGCGTGCCGGAAGTGTTCAACTCCACCTATGAGATTCGCACCCTGCTGGCCGCCGTCACGCCTCTGCGGGATGGCGAAGGCATAGAAGTCCCCGGCCCCGCCTTCCTGCGCAAACTGCTGATGAAGAAGCTTGAAGGCACCGAGATTGCGAAACTGATCGAGGAGTTTCACCTGATATCGGAGTGAGCGAAGCGCGACGTCGTCCCGAAGGAAGGTGAAGGATGGCTGACGACGATCACCGAAGCGGACCCGCCGCAGGCCGACGGCAACGGCTTTCTCAAGGGCTGGACGGCGCAGCGCCGTCCAGTTCCCTCCAAGAGAAGGGAATGGACGTGTCGATGCACATCATCCGGTCCGAACTGGCGCCCTTGGGGCGGTTGCGCGTGGCGATCAATCTCGGCAATCCGGTCCTGGCGCAGAGGGCGGCGGACGGAACTCTCGCTGGCGTGTCGGTCGATCTCGCCTGGGAGATCGCTGTGCGCCTCGGCGTGGAGATGGAGCTGTCGAACTTCGCCACGGCGGGGGCGGCGGTGGCGGCGCTTCAGGATCAGGCCTGCGATCTCGCCTTCCTCGCGATCGATCCGGATCGTCGCACCGTCTTGGATTATACCGCGCCCTACGTCCGGATCGAAGCC
>KB291764.1:0-91593 GCA_000318405.1 Brevundimonas diminuta 470-4
CCGCGCTCGGCGCACGGGCGCTCGGCGCTGCGGCGTCCGGCGGCATGGCGAGCCTGCGCGCGGGAACGGCGATGGGCTCGGCGGCTCGCGCCTCTTACCAACTCGGTCAGAACGCCGCCGGAAAGTCCACCATCGGAGCCGGCGCGTCAGGCGTCGCTCGCGCCGCGGCGGGAGCGATGAAGAAGGGAGCCCGGAACGCCGGATCGCGCCTTTCGCAGCCGTTTCGCGAGAGCGCTCAGAAGGGACAGGACGCGGCGTGGAACGCGATGAACAGCACGCGGCCCGCTGGCTCCGCCCCCGCTGCAGCCGTCCCAGGCGGGAGCGCCGGCGCTCATGCCGACGCTTCCAGCGCTCCGGCCTGGGCGCAGCGCATGCGCAGCGAACAGGCGTCCCGTCACCGAAGGCACATGATCGCGCAGGCCGTGAAGGACGGCGACCGTCCGGGCGCGCCCGCCAATCCCGACATCAGCCAGAAGGACGACTAGCATGAAATTCAAGCGCCCCATCCAACGCTATGGCCGGACCCCTCAGCCGGAAACGCCCTACCAACGGGCCGGTCAGATGTGGGACGACCGGATCGGCTCCGCTCGCGTTCAGGCCCGCAACTGGAGGCTGATGGCCTTCGGCTGCATGATGATCAGCGGCGGTCTCGCGGCCGGCAATGTCTGGCAGTCGACCCAGAGCCGCGTGGCGCCCTATGTGGTCGAGGTCGATCGGCTGGGCGAGGCGCGATCGGTCGCGCCCGCTATCCAGAACTATCGTCCGACCGACGGCCAGATCATCTGGCACCTCGCGCGCTTCGTCGCCAACGTCCGTTCCGTCTCGACCGACCCCGTGCTGGTCAAACAGAACTGGTTAGAGGCGTACGACTTCGCCACGGACCGTGGAGCGCGGTTTCTCAATGAATACGCCCGCACCAACGACCCGTTCGCCATGATCGGCGAGCGCAGCGTGTCGGTGCAGGTCACTAGCGTCGTGCGCGCATCGGATTCGTCGTTCCAGGTGAAATGGGTCGAGCAGACCTATGAGCGGGGCAGCCTCGCCAGGACCGAGCGCTGGACGGCGATCCTGACGACGGTCTTTCGCACCCCGAAGACGGCCGACGCGCTTCGCAAGAACCCTCTTGGTCTGTTCGTCAACGCGATCGACTGGTCCCGCGAACTCGACACGACCGCGCCGACGCAGCCGCCGGTCGGAGCGGCGCCGCCTCTCGTTCCAGCCATCACCGCCATCGAAGGAGATACGCCGTGATCCGTTTACCGCTTGCCGGGGTCTCCGCCCTGGCGCTCGCCGCGTGCGCAGGGAAGACCCCGCCGCCCGCCATCGCCTACGACCCCGTCGACTTCCAGCCCGCCGTCGTCGCGGCGGAACCGCCGACCCCGGTCGAGATCGTAGAAACCCCGGTTCCGTTGCCGCTGCCGGGCCAACTCCAGCCTGCGCCTTCCGCGCGCCGCGAGACCGGCTCGCCCACGGCCAGCGTCGAGGCCGCAAACCGCGCCGCGACGCAGGAGCCGTCACGCTCGGGCTACGTCAACGCCGTGCAGGTCTACCCCTGGACCGATGGGGCGCTCTACCGGCTCTACGCCGCGCCGGAACGAGTCAGCGACATTGCGCTTCAGCAGGGCGAGGAACTGATCGCGGTCTCGGCCGGCGATACAGTGCGTTGGGTCATAGGCGATACGGTGAGCGGAGCCGGCGACCATCGGCGGGTGCATGTCCTGGTCAAGCCGTTCGCGGCAGGGCTGCACACCAACATGGTCATCACCACGACGCGTCGCGCCTATCACCTCGCGCTCGAAAGCACCGATGCGACCGCGATGGCGGCGATCTCCTGGACCTATCCGCAGGACCGGTTGCTGGCGCTGCAAAGGGGAAATGACGCAGCGGCGGCGGCGCAGACCGTCGCGCTCGCCGTCGCCGTCGAGAACCTGCGCTTCCGCTATGCGATTACCGGGGATGCGCCGCCGTGGCGGCCGCTCCGCGCCTGGGACGACGGGGCGAAGGTCTATATCGAGTTTCCGGCCCGGCTCGATCAGGGGGAGGCGCCGCCGTTGTTCGTCGTCGGCCCGCTCGGCGACGCCCAACTCGTGAACTACCGGGTCAGCGGACACCATTACATCGTCGACCGGCTGTTCGCCGCGGCGGAACTGCGCATGGGCGAAGCGCCGCAGCGGGTCGTGCGGATCACCCGGACCGATGGCGATCAGCGGCGGGGCCGGAGGGCGTCGCAATGATCGACGAGCCCGACACGCCCCGCGAGACCCCGCCGCGCGAGGGTGCTCCCAAGTCGTCCCCCGACGCCTTTACCCTGCGCGCCGCGCCGCGCCGCATCGTCCGGTTCAAGCGCAGCGTCGTCATCGGCGGCGCCGCGGCCGGGGCGGCGGCGATCGCCGGCGTCGCCTGGCTCGCGCTGGGGCCAGCGACGCTCCGGGTCGCAGAGCCTGCCGACGAGCCGGTCGTGACGGATCGCCACGCAACCGCCGACGCCGTCGCGGATCTCCCCGGCGACTACGGCTCCGTACCGCAACTGGGGCCTCCGCTTCCGGGCGACCTCGGACGGGCGATCCTGGATGAAGAGCGCGGAGGAGACGGCGCTTCCCTCGATGCAGGAGCGCCGCCGCCGTCAGCGGAGGAACAGGCGCTTGAGGCGGAACGCCAGCGTCAGGCGACGCAGGCGGGTCAGGCGCGCGAGTCCGGCGTGATGGTGCGGCTCCCGCGTCAGGCACCCGCCACGGCCGAAGTCGCCCAGACGGGGACGGCCACGGCGGTCGCGCCCGCCGGGGCAGGGGAGGGACAGCCTGGCATCGATCCCCAACGCGATCCGAACGGCCAGCAGCGCAAGATCGATTTCGTGGCGCAAGGGCCGTCCTCGACGATCAACCCACATCGCATTCAGGAGCCGGCTTCGCCGTATCAGGTCATGGCCGGCAGCGTCATCGCGGCCAGCCTGATGACGGGTCTGCGCTCCGATCTTCCTGGCTTCGTCACCGCCCAGGTCTCGGAGAACGTCTACGACTCCGCGACGGGGCGCATCCTGCTTATCCCGCAAGGCGCGCGGCTGGTAGGCAGCTATGACAGCGTCGTGGCCTTTGGTCAGAGCCGGGCGCTCCTGGTCTGGCAGCGCATCATCCTGCCTGACGGCGCTTCGATCCAACTCGACAACCTCCCTGCGACGGATGCTGCGGGCTACGCCGGGCTCGCCGACAAGGTGGATTTCCACACATGGCGGCTCCTCAAGGGCGTCGCGCTTTCCACCCTGCTCGGGGTCGGAACGGAGCTGACCGTCGACGGCGAGAGCGACCTCGTCCGGGCCGTCCGCGAGTCGACGCAGCAGTCCAGCAGCCAGGCCGGACAACAGATCGTCACCCGGAATCTCGACGTCCAACCCACCATCACCATTCGCCCCGGATTTCCGCTGCGCGTGATCGTCCACAAGGATCTCGTGCTGCGTCCGTGGGACCGCTGAGAGGAGAGACCCCATGCTGAAGCTGGGCAAACTGCCTGATCGGACGCCGATCAAGCTCACCGTCACCGTCACGCCGGACCTTCATCGGTCGCTGTCCGACTACGCCGCCGTCTATCGCGAGGCCTATGACGATAAAGCCGAGATCGCGGACCTTGTCCCGGCGATGCTCGAGGCCTTCCTCGCCGGCGACAGGGAGTTCGCCAAGGCGCTGAAGGCGAAGGGAGGCTGAGATGGGCGTCATAGGAAAGTTCAAGCCGACCAAGCAGGGCGGCTGGGAAGGCCGCATCGAAACCCTTCTCATCGACCGGAAAATCCGGTTCGTTCCAAACGACGACCGCCGAAACGACAACTCGCCGGACTATGTCGTCATGCTCGGCTGGTCGCGCGTCGGCGAGGCCTGGAAGGCGACGTCGCGGGGAGAGAATCCGCGAGACTATCTCCGCGTTCGGTTGAACGACCCCTGGTCGGAGCCGAAGCGTGCGACCCTGTTTCCAGCGCCGGACGGCGCCACCGCCGAGCTTGCCTGGAGCCGCCAGCATCGGATGCGGGATTGGGGCGATGAACCCTGACCGCCGATCTGTGTCGTCCGTTCCGGAGAAAGACGTTCGTCCGTCGCGGCGCGGCGGCCACTTTTCCGCGGATCTCGCGCGTGACGCGCAAGCGCACTTCCAGAAGCAGTCGATAGGGGAAGTTTCTGAAGTCGAGGCGCGGGCGATGCTCGCCGATCTGACGGACTTCTTTCGTATCCTCATCGAATGGGATTCGAAGCGTAGAGCAAAGCCTGGACGGTCTATTCCAAATTCACGCAAGAAGGAGTGATGAGGCGGATCTTGCCTTGGTGTCGCGTTGGAATAAAATTCCATATGTAATTGAAATATATAGCAACATTCGCAATTTTGCGAGTTATTTGCTTGATTGGTTCTCCCGGCTCGCTAGGATTCTGCGTCCGGCGTTGTCGATGCTCTTTTCTGGATTGAGCCGTTGCCGCGCCGTTATCGCCTTTGCTCGGCGACCTTAGCGGGAGACAGATATGGCCAGTCGGAAAGTCGCGCGTTCTGCACCAGTTATCGAGATAAGACGGGCTGTTATGTATGCTCGTGTTTCATCGAAGGAGCAGGATCGGGAAGGATTTTCCATCCCGGCTCAAACCAAGCTGATGAAAGACTACGCCGATGCCAACGATATTCAGGTGGCGCGGGAATTTGTCGACGTTGAAACCGCCAAGAAGAGCGGGCGCACCAGCTTCAACGAAATGCTGCAATACGTCCGCCGGCACCCTACAGTTCGGACGCTTCTGGTCGAAAAGACCGACAGACTCTATCGCAATCTCAAGGACTGGGTGACGGTCGACGACCTCGACATCGAAATTCATTTCGTAAAAGAGGGCGTCGTCCTCTCGCAGGACTCCCGCTCTTCCGAAAAGTTCATGCACGGCATCAAGGTGCTGATGGCGAAAAACTATATCGACAATCTGTCGGAAGAAACCCGAAAGGGCATGTTGGAGAAGGCCGAACAGGGCCTGTGGCCGACAGTCGCACCGATCGGCTACCTGAACGTCGAAGGTCCCAACGGTAAGAAGATCATCACCATCGATCCGGCGCTCGGTCCGCTCGTTCAGCGCCTATATGAGTGGTATTCTACAGGCCAGTACTCGCTAAAGGAGGTCTCCAAGAAGGCTCGGCAGGCTGGCTTGACCTACCGGAAGAGTGGCGCTCCCATAGGCGTAAGCACGGTCCATACGATCCTGCGGAACCGAATTTATACCGGCGCCTTCGAATGGCTGGACAAGGTCTATCAGGGCTCCCACGCGCCGTTGGTTTCCGAGGACCTTTGGGGCGCGGTCCAGGATGTCCTGGATGGGCGCAAGGCGGCCAACATTCGCGCCAGCGTAAACGACTTTCCGTTCACCGGCATGATGACGTGCGGTCATTGTGGTTGCGCGATGGTCGGTGAGATCAAAAAGCAGCGATACATTTATTACCACTGCACGGGCTTCAAAGGAAAATGCGGCGAGCCGTATGTCCGCGAGGAGGTCCTGGAGCAGCGATTCGCCGGCCTGTTGCGGCAATTGCGATTCGATGATGCTGCTTTTGAACTGATCCAACGCGCCTTGCGCGAAAGTCTTCAGGATGAAACCCGGGAGCGTAGGGCGGCAATCGAGCGGCTCCGCGGCGAGGCCGATCGGCTGCAGGCCCGCATCGAGCGGATGTACGAAGACAAACTCGACGGGGTGGTCTCCGACGACTTCTATCGCCGGATGCAAATCGTGTGGCGCGAGGAGCGGGATCGTTGCCTGAAGGACATTGAGCGGCACCATAGCGCTGATGACGAGTATATCGATAACGGGATTGCGCTGATCCGTCTCGGACGGGAAGCGCACGATCTCTTCGAGCAGGCCTCCGCTTCAGAGAAGCGAAGGGTCCTGAATCTCGTACTTTCGAACTGCTCGTGGGCTCATGGAGAGCTTACAGCAAAATTCCGCCAACCATTTGATTTGTTGTCGGAAACTATCGCCCAGTCTACCTTCTCAAAGAAGGAGAAAACGGGCGATTTGCCCGAAAATGAGAAATGGCTCCGCGGGTAGGATTCGAACCTACGACCAGCCGATTAACAGTCGGCTGCTCTACCACTGAGCTACCGCGGAACATCCCCTCGGGGGAGGCCGGCGTATAGCAGCGCCTTTTCGATTCATGCAACGGGTAAAACGCAGAAATCGCCAAATTTTTTCGCGAAGCCCTGCGCTACAAGGGTCGGCATGACTCCGATCACTGTTTTCGATCCTGACGATCCCCGCGTCGCCGCCTTTCGCGATGTGAAGGAACGCGACCTGACCGGGCGGCAGGGGCTGTTCGTCGCCGAGGGAGAGGTCGTTCTGCGCGTCCTGGCGTCCGGGGCGTCGTTGTGCGCGCCTGTGTCGGTGCTGATCGCCGAGAAGCGGCTGGAGGGGCTGAGAGAGGTGCTGGAGCGCCTTCCGCCCGACGTGCCCATCCATGTCGCGCCCCAAGCGGTTCTGAACGCGGTGGCGGGGTTTGATCTGCACCGGGGCATTCTCGCCCTGGGGCGCAAACCGAATCCGGTCGAGCCGGACGCTCTTCTGGACAGCCTGCCGGATCGAGCCGTCGTCGTGATGGCCTGCGGAATCGGCAATCACGACAACATGGGCGGCCTGTTTCGTAACGCCGCCGCTTTTGGGGCAGGGGCGGTGCTGATGGATCGGACCTGCTGCGATCCGTTCTATCGCAAGGCGATCCGGGTGTCGGTCGGCGCTGTCCTGCGCACGCCAATGGCGACGGGGCTGGAGGCCGGGAGCCTGATCGACCTGCTGCAGGGCAGGGGATTCGAAGTGCTGGCCCTGACGCCGTCGACGGATCAAACGCTGGCCGAACTGAAACCGGCGCCGCGCACGGCGATTCTGTTGGGCAGCGAAGGGCCGGGCCTGCCGGGGGAGATCATCGCGCGCTGCCGACCCGTCGGCATCCGCATGGCGGGCGGATTCGATTCGCTGAATGTGGCGGCGACCAGCGCCGTGGCCCTGCATCACGTGACGACGGCGAGGTCAGCACAGGGCTGAAAGCAAGAAAGCCGCCCCGAAGGGCGGCTTTCTCGATGTTCATCGCGATGGAGGCCTGACCGGGAATCGAACCCGGGTGCAAGGATTTGCAGTCCTCTGCGTCACCACTCCGCCATCAGGCCGTGGCCCCCGTTTCCAGGGACCCCGCCATCGCGAGGGCCGTCAGCTATCAGATCGGATTGTCCGCTGCAACGCACGGACCTATAAGCGCGTCACATTTCTTCGCCTGAGCCGACCTGAAGGACTTCGGATTATGGATTTCGCCGCCGCCCGCAAGGTGATGCTGGACTCGCAGGTCCGCGTGAACGACGTCACCGACCGCCAACTGCACGCCGCCATCGGCGCTGTGCAGCGCGAGCGATTCTGCGCCCCCGACCGCGCCTTCTCGGCCTATGCCGATGTCGAGCCTGAGATCGCGAACGGTCGCCGTCTGATGTTGCCGCGCGATGTGGCCAAGCTGTTGCAGGGGCTGGACGCCCGTGCGGGCGAGAAGGCGCTGGCGATCGCGGCGCCCTACGCCGCCGCTGTGCTGGCGCACATGGGCCTGAAGGTGACGGCTCAGGAATCAGACGCCGCCGTGTTCGAGGTGGTCGGCGCCGCCCTGGCAGACGCGGGCGTCGAAACGGCGGTCGCGCCGCTGAACGAGCCGCAAGGCGAAGGTTATGACCTGATCGTCAGCGAAGGCGGCGTGATCGGGCGTCCCGAATCCTGGATCGCGGCCCTGCGTCCCGGCGGCCGCTTGGCCGTGGTGGAGCGCGACGGCGCCAGCGGCGCGGCGGTTCTTTATGTGCGTGGTCGTGAAGGCGTGTCGCGCCGCGAACTGTTCGATGCGGCGCCTGACCTGCTGCCGGAAATGACGCCGGCGCCTGCTTTTGCGCTCTAGCGCCTCTTGTGCGACGGAACAGACGTTGCACTGCGTGAAAAAAACTTAACTGGCGTCGGGCGAGGCTAGCCGCCAACTACGCCGTTAGAAGGCACTACAGGCGCGCCGAACGGGGGCGTCAGGCAGGGACAGGTTCATGTTGAAACGCTCGCGCGCGCTCGCTTCGGTCGCACTGGTCGCATTGACGATGGGGGCGACGCCGGTTCTGGCCGAGTCGCTTCAGGAAGCGATCGGTCTGGCCTATCGGACCAACCCGTCCCTGCTGGCCCAGCGCGCCAATCAACGCGCCCTGGACGAATCCATTGTTCAGGCGCGCGCCGGGCTGCGGCCGACCATCAACGCCTCTGCGGGCGTTGATTACAGCCGCACCCGCACGGATCGCGTGACCACGACCATTCCCGGCCAGACCATCCCGATCGATACGAACGGCGACGGCGTGCCGGACGCCACGGGCACGCTGCCGAGCACCACCACCACCAGCGGCGGCACGATCGAAAGCGACGGCGCCAGCGCCAGCATCAGCCTGAGCCAGAACCTCTGGACGGCGGGCCGGGTGTCGCACGGCATTTCGGCGGCTGAGGCCAACGTCATGGCGGGCCGCGAAAACCTGCGTCAGGTCGAGCAGCAGGTGATGACTTCGGTCGTCCAGGCCTACGCTGACGTCGTGCGCGATCTGGAAATTCTGCGTATCCGCCAGGAGAACCTGCAGGTCCTGCGCCGCCAGCTGGACGAATCGAACGCCCGTTTTGAAGTGGGCGAGATCACCCGCACCGACGTGGCCCAGTCGGAAGCGCGTCTGGCGCAGTCCGAATCCGATCTGGCCGGGGCTCAGGCGCAGTTGTCGGTCTCTCGCGCGGCCTACGCCGCCGTGGTGGGCCAGGCGCCGTCCAACCTTCAAGCCTTGCCGATCCTGCCCGGGCTGCCGTCGGACTTCGATGCGGCGATGGATGTCGGCCTGGCTGAAAACCCCGCCGTTCTGGCCGCCCTCTACGCCCAGCAGGCGGCCGAGGCGAACGTGGCGGCCGCTCGATCGGAATATCTGCCTTCGGCGCGCCTGACGGCCTCTTACGGCGGGACCGCCAACGACCTGTCCGGCTTTGACCTGTCGGACCGCACCAGCTTCACCGCAGGGGCTTCAGTTTCGGTGCCGCTGTTCACGGGCGGGCTGAACCGGTCGCGCGTCGCACAGGCTCTGGAACGCGCCAACGCCGCCCAGATCAATGTCGAGGGCCAGCGCCGCACCGTGCTGCAATCGGTCAGCTCAGCCTATGCTCAGAGCGCTTCGTCCAAAGCCAGCGTCGCCGCTGGTCAGGAAGGCGTGCGCGCCGCCTCGGTCGCCGCCGAGGGCGTGCGCCAGGAAGCGCAGGTCGGCCTGCGCACCACGCTGGACGTGCTGAACGCCGAACTGGAACTGCGCAGCGCCGAAGTCGCCCTGGCCAGCGCGCGCCGCAATGAATACGTGGCTCAGGCTCAGTTGCTGGCGGCGATGGGGCGTCTGGGCGGCCCCAATCTGGATCCGGCCATCGACGCCTATGATCCCGCTGACAACTACAACGCCATCCGCAATCGCGGCGCCCTGCCTTGGGACGGGCTGCTGGAGACGCTGGACCGGGTCGCCGCGCCGGCTGTGACGCCCGCTGCTGACGCCGAAGACGCCCCGGTGGACCGCCAGTTGAAGGGCGAAGTCGTCCGCACAGCGCCGCAAGGCTGACGCTTCGTCGACGCGGGCGCGTGAAAACGTCCGTTGATTCCGGCCGAGGTTGATGCGACGACAGGGCAGGGGCGAGGCGAGTCTGTATCCGCCGCGCCCGTTCGCCCTGCGCCGTTTCCGGCTCAATGGGTGATGACCGAGATCGAGCACCGAGGTTGAAGGCTCCGACATGACCGACCAGTCCGCTCAGGAACCCACGATGGAAGAAATCCTGGCGTCGATTCGCCGGATTATTTCTGAAGACGACGCCCCGGCTGAAACCGCCGCAGCGCCCGAGCCGGAACCTGCGCCCGAACCCGAACCCGAACCTGAAGCGGCTCCGGCTATCGTCGCCGCTGAGGAAGACGTTCTTGAGCTGACCGAGCCTTATGAGGCCCCGGCCGCCGAGGCCATTGGCGATCTGGACGTCGCCGACGCGGCGCCCTTCCCGGTCGAGACGCCCGCCGTCGCACCCGAGCCTGCGCCGGTCGCGGTCGCGTCGGAGACGGACGCCCTGGTCGGCGAAACCGCCGCCGCCAGCGCCGCTTCGGCCTTCGCCGGTCTGGCCGCCAGCTTCCAGAAGCCCGAGCCTGCGCCGGCCGCCTCTGCCGCCGATATGAACTTCATGAGCGGCAATACGGTCGAGGCCATGGTTCGGGAGATGCTCCGCCCGATGCTGAAGGACTGGCTGGACGCCAACTTGCCCGCCATCGTCGAGGCGCAGGTCCGCAAGGAAGTCGAACGCATCGCCCGCAACGCAGGCTGATCGATTCAAAACTTCGCAGAATTTTACAACGCCCCTCAGTCCGCTGAGGGGCGTTCGTTTTTCCAGTCAAACAGGGCTTCCAGCAGGCGCACGGCCTGACCGCGCTCGCTGACCAACTCGGGGTCGCGGCCCAGCAGCAGGCGCGCATCGTCCGCCGCCGCCAGCAGCAGCGACCGATGCCGGATCGGATCGGCGAAGCGATAGGCCGGGAAACCGCTCTGCTTCAGGCCCAGCGGGTCGCCGCCGCCGCGCAGGCGGAAGTCTTCCTCGGCGATGACGAAGCCGTCCTCGGTGCGACGCAGGGTCTCCAGCCGCTCCTTCGCCGTTTCGCCCAGGGCGCCGTCCTCGCCGCCGTACAGCAGGATGCAGGAACTCGCCTTGGCGCCGCGTCCCACGCGCCCGCGCAACTGATGAAGCTGGGCCAGCCCGAAGCGGTCGGCATGTTCGATCACCATGATGGAGGCGTTGGGCACGTCGCCGCCGACCTCGACCACGGTCGTGGCGACCAGAACGGGTAGGCGGCCCGCCGCGAACTCAGCCATCACCGCTTCGCGCTCGGCGCCTGGCATCTGGCCGTGGGCGAGGCCGACCTCGGTTCCCAGCAGTTTGCGCAGGTCTTCGGCCCGATCCTCGGCGGCGGCCAGGTCGATGGCTTCGGATTCGGCGACCAGCGGGCAGATCCAGTAGGCCTGAGCGCCCGCCTCGACGGCCGCCTTCAGCCGCTTCGCCACCTCGCCGATGCGCGCCAGCGGCAGGACGGCCGTGGTCACGGGCGTGCGGCCGGGCGGCTTCTCCATCAGGCGGCTGACTTCCAGTTCGCCGTACTGCGTCAGCTCCAGCGTGCGCGGGATCGGCGTCGCCGACATGGTCAGCAGATGGACCCCGCCCAGAGCCGGATCGCCCTTGGCCTGCAAACGCTGGCGCTCGCGCACGCCGAAGCGGTGCTGTTCGTCGATGACGGCCAGCGCCAGCCGGTGGAACTGCACCGCGTCCTGGAACAGGGCGTGGGTGCCGATGGCGACCTGAGCCTCGCCCGACGCCAGAGCCGCCAGCTTGCCGCGCCGCTCGGCCGCAGTGTCGCGGCCGGTCAGCAACAGGCTGGACACGCCCGCCTGATCCAGCAAGGGCGACAGCTTGTCGTAGTGCTGCCGCGCCAGAATCTCGGTCGGCGCCATCAGGGCGGCCTGGAAGCCGCTGGAGGCTGCATCGGCCAGAGCCAGAGCCGCGACGGCCGTCTTGCCGGAACCGACGTCGCCCTGAAGCAGCCGCCCCATCTGCTCGCCGGAACTCAGATCTGCGCGGATTTCGACGACGGCCTGTCGCTGCGCGCCGGTCAGGTTAAAGGGCAGGGCGGCCAGCAGGCGAGCGGAAGCTTCGCCCGGCGCCATGCGGGCCGCAGGCGTGATCTGGCGGGCGCGGCGACGGCGCGCCAGAGCCAGTTGATGCGCGAACAGTTCGTCATAGGCCAGACGCTGGCGCACCGGGGCGTCCGGCGTCAGGTCGGCCTCGTTCGCCGGGGCGTGCAGGGCCTCCAGCGCCGGGCGCCAACCGCTCCATCGCCGCGCCGCCAGCCAGTTCGGCTCCTGCCACTCGGGCAACTCGGGCGCGAGGGCCAGCGCGCCCTGCGCCAGTTTGCGGATTTGGCGGGAGGTCAGCCCCTGCGTCGCCGGATAGACGGGTTCGGACAGCGGAATCTCATCCGCCTTCTCCATGGGCAGGATGTAGTCGGGGTGGGCGATCTGGACTTCACTGTTGAAGCGCTCGACCTTGCCCGTCACCAGACGCCGGGACCCGCGCGGAGCGAGGCTCTCGATATGGCGCGGCGACCCGGCGAACCAGATCAGATGGATGAAGCCCGTCTCGTCGATGGCGCGCACCTTGATCGGCGCGCCGTGCTTGTGCGGCGGTATCAGGCGATCGATCGTCACCTCGAAGACGCCGATCTCGCCGTCGACAGCATCCATCGCCGTCGTGCGGCGCCGCTGGATCACCCCGCTGGGCGTCAGGAACAGCACGTCGCGCACCAGCGGGCCCGCCACCTTCTGCACCAGGGGCGCGCTGCGCGGCCCCACGCCTTTCAGCGTGGTGACGTCCGCGAACAGGGGAAAGAGAATCTCGGGCCTCATGATGATGCAGCATAGCTGGCGCAGCGGCGTCTGGAACGCTATCTGATCCGCCTCTTACCGAAGTGAACGGACAGGCAGGGAAACAGCGTGGCCGATATCGACGCGCGTCCTGAGGACGCCCAGAACACCGACGACCGCAAGACGCGCCTGGGGCGCCTGTCCTTCCGCGCCTGGCGCCGGGGCTTTCGCGAGGCGGACATGGTGCTGGGGCCGTTCACCGACCAGGTCGCGCCGACGCTGAACGACGACGAACTGACCGAACTTGAGACCCTGCTGGATGAAGAGGATCAATACCTCTACGCCTGGATCATTGAGCGCGAGCCGACCCCGCCTGAGTTCGACGGGCCGATGATGGCCCGCATCCGCGCCTTCATACGCGAGCACGTCGCGGCCGAAGTCGCCAGGGGCATCGGCTGATGGACGGCGCGCCGGCGCGGGCCGACATGGAGCTGGGCGGCGCGCCCGAGGGACTGGACGCCCTGATCGTCGCTGATCGCATCAAGGCGCAGGGCGGGACCGCCCTGTTCGTGGCGCGCGATTATCAACGTACGGGAAACTTCATCCAGGCGTTTCGTTTCTTTGCCAAAGATATTGAAGTTCTTGAATATCCGTCGTGGGATTGTCTGCCCTACGATCGGCTGAGCCCGACGGCCTCGGTCGCCGCCCAGCGCATGGCGACGCTGACCCGGCTGGCCACGCGCGATCCGGCGGACCGGACGCCGCTGCTGGTGGTCGCCACCGTCGCCGCCGCCGCCCAGCGCACCCCGCCGCGCAGCGCCGTGACCGGCGCTGGGTTCGCCGCAAAGGTCGGAGCCGATCTCGATACGGCGGCTCTGGAACGTTACGTCACGGCGAACGGCTATGTTCGCGCCTCCACCGTGTCTGAACGTGGCGAGTACGCCATTCGCGGCGGGGTGATCGACGTCTTCCCGCCGGGATTCGAAGAGCCTGTGCGCCTCGACATGTTCGGTTCCGAGCTGGAATCGATCCGCGCCTTTGATCCCGAAACGCAACGCTCGACGCGCCAGCTGAAGGCGGTTTCCCTGTCGCCGGTGTCGGAGGTGCTGCTCGACGCGGACGCCATCTCGCATTTCCGCAGCGGCTATCTGAACCTGTTCGGCGCGCCGGGCGACGAGCCGATGTACGCCGCTGTCAGCGAGGGCGCCCGTCGTCAGGGCGTCGAGCACTGGCTGCCGCTGTTCTACGACCGACTGGACACGCTGTTCGACTATCTGCCGGACGCGTCGCCGGTCTTCCTCGACAGCCAGACGGAACAGGCGCGGGGCGAGCGCTGGAATCTGACTGTCGACGCCTATGAGGCGCGCAAGGAGGCGGCGCGCGGCAAAGGCGGGGCCGCCTACCGCGCCCTGCCGCCCGCTCGGCTCTATCTGGACGACAGCGACTGGAACAGCGCCCTGGCCGGTCGCGCCGTGCGCCGCCTGTCGCCTCTCGCTGCCGGTTCGGGCGAGGACGCTGGCGGCCGTCTCGGCCGCAGCTTCGCCGCCGAGCGATCGCAGGACAGCGTCAATCTGTTCGCCGCCGTGGCCCAACACGCCGAGGCGCTGAAGGGGCAGGGCAAGCGCGTCCTGTTCGCATCATGGTCCGAAGGCTCGGCCGAACGTCTGGCCGCCATGCTGGGCGATCACGGCCTGACGCACGTCGTGGCGGTGCGCGACTGGGAGGACGTGCAAGTGGCGCCCGAGGGCGTCTATCTGCGCGCGGTGCTGCCGGTCGATCACGGCTTCGTCACCGACGACCTGGCCGTTATCTCCGAGACCGACATACTGGGCGACCGGCTGGCGCGGCCACGGCGCAAGCGGCGGGCGTCTAACTTCCTGGCCGAGGCCTCGGCCCTGACGGCGGGCGATCTGGTCGTTCACCTCGATCACGGCATCGGCCGCTATGAAGGCCTGCGAACGCTGGAGATTCAGGAGGCGCCGCGCGATTGTCTGGAGCTTCTCTATGCTGGTGAGAGCAAACTCTATCTGCCGGTTGAAAACATTGACCTTCTGACCCGTTACGGCACGGACGCTGAAGGGGTTCAGCTGGACCGTCTGGGCGGCGCGGGCTGGCAGGCGCGCAAGGCCAAGGCCAAGGAACGTCTGCGCGCCATGGCCGAGGGGCTGATCGCCCTGGCCGCCAAGCGGGCGCTGCGGGTGTCCGACGCCATCACGCCGCCCGCGGGCCTGTTCGACGAGTTCTGCGCCCGCTTCCCCTATGAAGAGACGGACGACCAGTTGAACGCCATCGGCGACGTGCTGGAGGACCTGGGCAAGGGCACGCCGATGGATCGTCTGATCTGCGGCGACGTCGGCTTCGGCAAGACGGAAGTCGCCCTGCGCGCCGCCTTCGTCGTGGCCATGACCGGCCAACAGGTCGCCGTCGTCTGTCCGACGACGCTGTTGGCGCGTCAGCACTTCAAGACCTTCAGCGAGCGCTTCGCCGGCTGGCCGATCAAGGTGCGCCACCTGTCGCGCATGGTCACGACCAAGGACGCGAACGAGACGCGCGCAGGCCTGAAGGACGGCAGTTTCGAGATCGTCGTCGGCACCCACGCCGTGCTGGCCGATCAGGTCGGCTTCAAGGATCTGGGCCTCGTCATCGTGGACGAGGAGCAGCACTTCGGCGTCAAGCACAAGGAGAAGCTGAAGTCCCTGCGGGCCGATGTTCACCTGCTGACCCTGACGGCGACGCCGATCCCGCGTACCTTGCAGATGGCGCTGTCGGGCATTCGCGAGATGTCGATCATCGCCACCCCGCCGGTCGATCGCCTGGCGGTGCGGACCTATGTCACGCCGTGGGACCCCGTGCTGGTGCGCGAGGCCCTGCTGCGCGAGAAATATCGCGGCGGCCAGGCCTATTACGTCGCGCCGCGCCTGAAGGATTTGCCCGACATCGAGCGGTTCCTGCGCGAACAGGTTCCAGAGGTGAAGTTCGTCGTCGGCCACGGCCAGATGAGCCCGACCCAGCTGGAAGCGGTTATGAGCGCCTTCTATGACGGCGAGTATGACGTGCTTGTCTCGACCACCATCGTCGAGAGCGGCATCGACATTCCGACGGCCAACACGCTTGTCGTGCATCGCGCCGATATGTTCGGTCTGGCCCAGCTTCACCAGATTAGGGGCCGGATCGGTCGGTCCAAGGCGCGGGCCTTCGCCTATCTGACCACCGACCCCACCAAGCCGCTAAGCCTGTCGGCCGAGCGACGCCTGCAGGTGCTGCAGTCGTTGGACAATCTTGGCGCGGGCTTCCAACTGGCCAGCCACGATCTGGACCAGCGGGGCGGCGGCAATCTGCTGGGCGACGAACAGTCGGGTCATATCCGCGAGGTCGGCGTCGAGCTGTATCAGCAGATGCTTGAGGACGCCGTGGCCGAACTGCGGGAACAGGGCGAGGCCGCCCCGGATCGCGGTTGGTCGCCCTCGATCAACGTCGGCGCAGCTGTATTGATTCCAGAGGATTACGTCCCGGACCTGAACGTCCGCCTGAGCCTGTATCGCCGACTTTCGGACGCCGAGAGGATGGAGGACCGCGAGGCCATGGCCGCCGAGCTGATCGACCGGTTCGGCCCGCTGCCGGACGAGGCGCAGCAGCTTCTACGGATCGTCGGCGTCAAGGCCAACTGCCGCACGGCCTCCATCGAGAAGATCGACATCGGGCCCAAGGGGGCGGTGCTGACCCTGCGCAACAACACCTTCCCCAATCCGATGGGTCTGGTGGGCCTGATCCAGAAGAACCACGCCTTCTGGAAAATCCGCCCCGATCAGAAGATCGTGGTGAAGGGCGACTGGCCCACGCCCGACGATCGCCTGAAGGTCGCAGAGCGCATCACCGCCGATCTGGCGCGGGTCGCGGGCGCGGCTTAGCCCGCGCGCGCCTTCATGCTGCGGACCAGGGCGCCGAACAGGTTGACGTAGTCGTCGGTCCAGGGGCGGACCTCGGTCGGCTCCAGCTTGCGCCAGCGGCCGTCGGCCTTGAAGTCGGCCAGACCTTCGGGCGTGGGCGAGATGGCCAGGGCTTCGGTCGAGGCCTCGGCCATCAGGGCGGCGTCGGGGTGCTCGATATAGATCTGGTGCAGTTCGGCGGCTCCCAGCTCGCGCGCGGCGGCGACGGCGGGCAGGGTGATCTCCAGATTGCGGTTCGACAGGTGCAGCACTACGACGCCTTTCGGTTTCAGCAGCCTGAGGTAGCCCTCGATCGCCTCGCGGGTCAGCAGATGGGTCGGCACCGCGTCGGATGAAAAGGCGTCGATCACCAGCAGATCGTAGGAGCGGGGAGATTCCTTGTTCAGCGTCAACCGCGCATCGCCCAGGACCGTGCGGATCGGGCCCTGAGCGCAGGTCGAGATGAAGGTGAACCACTTCGGATCGCGCGACAGCCGGTCGACCATCGGATCGATCTCGAAGAAGGTCATCTGATCCGAGGCGCGCTTATAGGCCGCCATGGCGCCCGAACCCTGACCCACTACGCCGATGACGGCGCCCGGGCCGCGGGCCTGGATCAGTTCGGCCGCCTGCCCCAGAGGCGTGGTCTCGGCATAGTACATGGTCGGGGCGCAGGCGAAGTCGGGGTTGCGCGCCTGGGCGCCGTGCAGGGTCGTGCCGTGCATCAGAACATGGACGTCGCCGCCCATCTTGGGATCCGGCGTG
Organism: Brevundimonas diminuta 470-4; assembly: GCA_000318405.1. Taxonomy (GTDB): domain Bacteria; phylum Pseudomonadota; class Alphaproteobacteria; order Caulobacterales; family Caulobacteraceae; genus Brevundimonas; species Brevundimonas diminuta_B. The sequence continues at coordinate 17,152 of KB291764.1, forward strand.
ACCGCCACACGCATGACGCCGAAGAAGCTGCGCTCGGACAGGCTCCAGTCGTAACCTCGGCCGATGTAGTGAGCCGACACCGTCATGGCGGCGACGACAGCGGTGAACATCAGCACGCGATCGCGGATCAGAAAGGCGCAGATGGCGGCGGCGCCGAGGATGATCTGCGCCGTCGCGGTCAGGCCGAAGTAGCTGAACACCGTGCGCAGCGATGCGTCATAGCGCATCATCTCGAACAGCAGCGGGACCGACACGGCGATCGTCAGGCCCGCTGTCATCAGCCAGACTTCATGTTTGGCGGGACGCGCGCCCAGCCACGGCCGCGCCAGACAGACCAGCACCATGACCAGCGGATACTCGAGCACGGTCTCGAACAGGGTCGGCGCCAGCAAGGCTGTGAAGGCCCCGCCCAGCACGCCGCCCAGCGACATCAGCAGGTAGAACTCGGTCAGCCGGTCCGGCGCCGGGCGTCGGGCGGCCAACTGCTGGTGGCACATCAGGGTCGTGAAGAAGAAGGCGGCCAGATGCACGCCCAGCAGCATCAGCCAATGTCCCGTCGTCATGCCGACCAGGGCGGCGATCATGACGGTGAAGGTCGCCTGCAGCATCAGGGTGACGGGCAGCGGTATCCACGGCCGGGTCTGAAAGGCGATGACGAAGGTCAGCAGATAGAGGGCCAGCGGCGCGACCCACAGAAAGGGGGCCGAGGCCACGTCTGTCGAAAGATGCGCGGTCACCCCCAGCATCAGGCTGGAGGGTGCGGCGGCCAGCAGGATCAGGATGACCTTCCGCGACCAAGGGATCGGCGGACTGCGATGGTCCGAGGCGGCGGTGCGGGCGGCGCCGAGACCGCGCGGCAGGATGATCGCCAGCAACACGATCATGGCGGCGAAGGCGCCGTATCCGACTGTCCAGCCAAGCCTCTGCCCTGACAGGGACGCCAGCGGCTCGATCAGGACCGGATAGGCCAGAAGCGCCAGGAAGCTGCCCAGGTTGGAGGCGGCGTAAAGCACATAGGGGTTGGCTCCGTCGGGCCGGCCGACGCGGGCGCGCGCATACCAGGCCTGAAGCAGGGGCGCTGTGGCTGATAGAACGGCGAAAGGCGCGCCGACGGACAGAAACAGAGCCCCCAGAAGCCAGCCGATCGGCGCGGTCGGATCGGGATCCCCCAGCGCCTCGGTAATGCTCAGCGGCAGGAAGACCGCCGCCGCCGCCAACAGCGTCAGATGCGTCACGGCCTGCCAACGCACCGACGGAATTCGTTGCAGCAGGTGGGCGTAGAGATAGCCCGCCAGCAGCGCTGCCTGGAAGAAGACCATGGCGGTGTTCCACACCGATGGCGATCCGCCCAGCAGCGGCAGCACCAGCTTGGTCGCCATCGGCTGAACCAGGAAAACCAGACTGGCCGAGGTGAAGATGGCGACGGCGAAGGCGGCAGGTGTTATCGCGTCGATCCTGCGATGCGCCGGGGACAGGACGTGTTCGGTCATGCGCTGCTTTCGACCTGAAGCGGGTGATTCCGCAGGTCGAGGCTAGGACGACTCGAGGATGGAGCGAATTCCCATGTTGCCGCAGGATATCGAGGCGACCGCTGAAAACGTGATCGGTCATGCGATCAGGGCCGGTCTGATGATCGCCACGGCCGAAAGCTGCACCGGCGGTCTGGTGGCGGGCGCCCTGACGGCGATCGCAGGGTCTTCGGCCGTCGTGGATCGGGGCTTCGTCACCTACAGCAACGAGGCCAAGATGGAGATGCTGGGCGTGCCGCAGGACGTGCTGGCGCGTTTCGGGGCGGTGTCGGAGCCGACGGCGCGGGCCATGGCTGAGGGAGCGAAGGCGAACTCGCGGGCTCAGATCGCGGTCTCCGTCACCGGGATCGCCGGGCCGGGCGGCGGCTCGGACGACAAGCCGGTCGGCCTGGTTCACTTCGCCATCGCAGGGCCTGAAGGATCCGTGGTCCATGTCGAAAAGCGCTTCGGCGCTATCGGGCGCGATCAGGTGCGTCTCGAAAGCGTGCGCATCGCCCTGGGCCTGTTGCTGGACGCGGCGGCGCGATGAGCGAGCCTGTCGTCATCGACGCGCGGGGTCACAGGTGCCCGGTCCCCAGCCTTCGACTGCGCAAGGCGATGGGGGGCGCCTGTGCGGGCGCGCGCTGGACCTTGCTGGCGACCGATCCGATGGCGCGGATCGACGTGCCCTTCCTGATGCAGGAGTTAGGCGGTCAGGTCGTTGCGATCGAAGAGACGGACGGCGTGCTTCAGATCACTGTCGAGAGCGGCGACGCTCGGACAGGCTGACGACCGTATCGGGATAGGCCTCGGGCGGGGGCAGGTCGGCCCGCTTTTCCCAGTCGATCTCCAGTTCCGTGGCGAAGGCGCCGCCATAGAAGACGGCGTTGATGTTCCACGACAGCCAGATCAACAGCACCACCACGGCGCCGACCGAGCCGTAGGTCGCGCCCAGATGCACGATCTGCTCGACATAGATGGTGCACAGCCAAGAGAAGAAGCTGGACATGACCGTCGCGACCAGACCGCCGATGACCGCCGCCTTCCAGGCGACGCGCTTGGCGTGCGCCATGGCGTAGCGATAGAGCATGGTCAGCCCCAGCCACAGGCCGAGGGCGGGCCACAGGCCGTCAAGCGGCAGCGTCAACCAGCCGCCCGGTTCGTCGACATAGGCGTGCTCCATCAGACGCGAGGTGACCACCGCGCCCGACACCACGGTGAACAGCACGAAGGCCGCAAGCGCGACCAGGAAGGCCAGCAGGTTGAACTTGAAAAAGCCCAGCGGCTTGGTTTCGTCGTGGATCAGGTTCAGCCCCGCCAGCAGGGCCTTGAAGCCCCGATGCGCGGCATAGGCGCCGATGACCAGTGCGATGGCGCTCTGCAGCGATACGGTCCGCGCCGAGGCGTTGGCCAGCCGGTCGATCTCGTTCAGGAACAGGGTGCGCGCGGCCGAGGGGATGACATCCGCCAGGGCGGCCGCCTGTTCGCTGACCTGTCCTATCGTCAGGACGGCCTTGTAGAAGCCGATCAGGATGGCGATGGCCGGGAAGAGGGCCAGCAGGGCGAAAAACGAAACCCCGCCGGTATAGAGCATGACGTCCCGGCCCCAGCTTCTGGCGAAGGCGCGGCCTGCGAGGCGCGCCGTGTGCATGGGCAGGTCCGCGAGCGGTAAGGGCTGGGTCAATCCAAGGCCTCGTCGTCGAACAAGCGGGGGGATTAACCCCATTCGGCGCGAGGTGGGAACCCCTGATCGGCGGTCCGGCGGTATCCGATCTTGCCCATTGCGGGTCGCGACGACGCCGGTATCATGCCGTGAGGCTCGGTAAAGGCGGCGGGGGCGGCCGGCCGAAGCCAGGAGATTCTGCTTGCATCCGAACCCGCGCGTGCTGGTTGTCGCCGACGCTGACGACTCCCTGGATTCCCTGTGCGAGGGGCTGGATCGGCTGGGGTGGCGGACCCTGACCGCGCGCGATCTGGATGCGGCCATCCTGGCGTTGGAAGACCTGACGATCGACGCCGCCGTCGTGGATACGGCCCTGTTGGACGCCTCGGCGGTTGAGCGGCTGCGATCGTCGACGGACGCGCGTTACCTGACGATTCTGGGCGTAGGGGCGCCGACGGGCGCCGGTCTCAATGGCTGCGATCTGACGCTTTCCAGGGCCCCGCATCCGGCGCAGGCCGCCATGCGGCTGGAGCAGATGACCCGCGCGGCGGTGGCGGAGGAAGAGTTCGTTCTGCGTCAGGCTACCTTCGGCCAGCATGGCGTGCCTCTGGCGGCGCCGGACATGGAAGCGGCGCCGCTGAACATTCTGACCGCCGGGGCGGCGGACCGTCGTTTCCTTGCGCTATCCAACGCCCTGGTGGAGCTGGGGGCCGAGGTGGTGGCGGCGCCGACGCCCTATACGGCCTTCGACTATCTGCATGAGCGTGCGTTCGACGGCGCCGTCCTCTGGGGCGATCGTTCGCACGCGCCGGCGCTGGCCATCGCGGCGGGGATGCGTCGGAACACGCGTCTGTACCATATTCCCCTGACCCTCTATCTGCGGGACGAGGAGGCGGGCGAGGCCTTGGGCGACCTGTACCAGCGCGGGTTCGCTGACGTCGCCGATCCGACGACGCCGGAAGAGGACGCCGCCGCCCGGGTCGTGGCTCTGGCGCACAATCATCGCCGCCAGCAGGGGCTTCGCCGTGCGCTCGACGCAGTGCGGGGCAGCGACCTGATGGATGCGGCGACGGGGCTGTTCAGCCGCGACCTGTTCGCCTCGCATTTGAGCCGGTTGGTGGAGGGCGCTCGCATTCGCTCGAGGCCCTTGTCCGTGGGCGTGCTGCGCGTGGCGGGGCGCGATACTCTGGAAGCATTGAGAGCGGGCGGCTGGCTGGAGAAGGCCATGCCTCAGGTCGGCGCCATGGTGTCGCGACTGGTGCGGGTCGAAGACACGGCCGCGCGCCTGTCCAGCGAGACCTTCGCCCTGGCCTTGCCCGCTACCGACGAAGCCTCGGCCCGCGTCACGGCCGAGCGGATCGCGGCCGTGATCGCCTGCACGGCCTTTGACGCGGGCAAGGACCGCTCGCCCTTCGTCGTGGAACTGGACGTGGGGGTTGCTCAACTGACCGCCGACGACACGGCCGTGACCTTGCTGGAAAGGGCCGCCGCCGGACTGACGCGGCCCTGACCGCGATCAGCCGGGCAGTTCCACCGAGACGGCGGCCTGGGCGGCCAGGCCTTCGCCGCGCCCGGTAAAGCCCAGGCCCTCGCTGGTGGTCGCCTTCACGCTGACGGCGTCCAGCGGCAGGTTCAGCAGTGCCGCCAGGCGCTCGCGCATCGCCTGTCGATGCGGCTTCACCTTGGGCTGCTCGCAGATCAGGGTGACGTCCACGTTGACGATGCGCCCGCCGCGCGCCGCCACCCGCTCGGCCGCATAGACCAGGAAACGGTCCGAGGCGGCGCCCTTCCATTGCGGATCGCTGGGCGGGAAATGGTCGCCGATGTCGCCATCGGCGATGGCGCCCAGAATGGCGTCGGTCAGGGCGTGCAGCCCCGCATCGGCGTCCGAATGGCCGATCAGGGTCTGGTCGTGCGGAATCTCGACCCCGCACAGCCAAACGGACGAGCCCGGCCCCCAGCGATGAACGTCGAAGCCCTGTCCGATGCGAACGACGGTGCGGGGGGCGGCGAGCGCCTCGGCCATGGCGAAATCCTCAGGGTAGGTCAGTTTCAGAAGGCGTGGATCGCCGGGAATTAGGCGGACGCGGCCGCCGGCGCGTTCGACGACGGCGGCTTCGTCGGTCGCCGTCTCATCGTTCGGCCACATGGCATAGGCGTCGCGGATGGTCTTCAGGCGGAAGGCCTGAGGCGTCTGGGCGCGCCAGAGGTTGTCGCGATCGACGCCGCCGACAATGAAATCGCCCTCGGCGCGGCGCAGGCTGTCGGCGACGGCGAGGGCGGGCAGGGCGCCGTCAGCGCCTTCAAGGCCCTGCAGCAGCGCCTTTATGACGTCGGCGCTCAGGAAGGGCCGGGCGGCGTCGTGGATCAGCACAGGCTCGGCGTCATCCGCCGTCAACACCGCCAGACCGGCCTGAACCGAGGCGGCCCGGGTCGCGCCGCCGGGCACGGCGCGCCAGCCGGACAGCCCAGTCAGAGCCGCCTGCGCCGTCGCTTCGGCGTCGGCTGCGATCACAACTACGACCTCACGCGCGCCAGCCTTCAGCAAAGCCTCGACCGACCAGGCGATGACCGGGCGTCCGGCGACGATGCGCCACTGTTTGGCGCCCCCGGCCCGCGAGCCCGAACCGGCGGCGACGACAATCGCTGAGAATCCCATGACGGCCTTCTAGGCGTCCCGGTTCCGCTTGACGAGAGGGGGCGCCTTCGGTGCTAAGGGGACGTTATGAAGACTGGCCTGCAAATTGGGGACGTAAGGATCGACGGGCGGGTGCTGATGGCGCCCATGACCGGGATCACCGACCTGCCGTTCCGGGTGCTGGCCTCGCAGTTGGGCGCCTCTTACGTGGCGACCGAAATGGTGGCGGCGGCCGAGTTGGCGCGCGCGCGGCCAGACGTGGTGCGCCGCGCCGCCGTCGGCGGGGGCCTGCCGCTGACGGTGATCCAGCTGGTCGGCGGCGACGCCGAGGCGATGGCCGAGGGCGCGCGCATGGCGCAGAAGGCCGGCGCCCACATCATCGACCTGAACTTCGGCTGTCCGGCCAAGGAAGTCACCGGCGCGGCCTGCGGATCCGCCCTGATGCGGACGCCGGATCAGGCGGCGCGGATCATGGAGGCGGTCGTCCAGGCCGTCAGTCGGCCGGTGACGGTCAAGATGCGCTTGGGCTGGGACGACAACAGTCTGAACGCGGCCGATCTGGCGCGCCGGGCCGAGGCCTTGGGCGTGGCGGCGGTGACGGTGCACGGCCGCACCCGCAAGCAGTTCTACACCGGGATCGCCGACTGGGACGCGGTGGCCGAGGTGAAGCAGGCGGTGGGTATCCCCGTCATCGTCAACGGCGACATCATCACCGCCGAACAGGCGCGCGAGGCCTTGGAACGATCCGGCGCCGACGCCCTGATGCTGGGTCGAGGCGTCTATGGGCGGCCGTGGCTGGCCGCGCATCTGGAGCGCGCCCTGATCGACGGGACGCAGCTGCGCGAGCCGGATCGGGACGAACGGCTGGCGATCGTCATCCGGCATCTGCGGGCGTCGGCCGACTTCTACGGACTGCCGCTGGGGCTGAAGATGTTCCGCAAACATCTGGGCTGGTACATCGAACAGGCGCCCTGGCCGGCGGATCCGACCGAGCGACGGGCCGCCAAGGCGCGCCTGTGTCGGCTGGAGACGCCAGAGGCGGTCGAGGAGGCGCTGACGGCGCTGTGGCTCGATGTGAAGCATTCCCGCAACTTCGATGTTGAAAATAAGCCACAGGTGGTTGAAGCTATCGCTTAATGTCGAACCCCGCCGCCCCGGCTGATCACCATAACTCGGAGCTTTCGCTCTGGGGGCGGTTGGCTGGCGGCCGGGCGCGCGCCCTGTTCGGCACGGCCTATGCCGTCGCCTTCATCGTCACGGCGGCGGCCATCTGGCTTGTCGCCATCGCGCCCGGCGCGACCGGTGGCGGCGATGCACGCTCTGCGGCCAGCCAGGCCGTGCTGTTCATCCTGCTGGCCAATCTGGTCCTGATTTTCGGACTGGCCTTTGTGATCGGCGTCCGCGTGTTGCGCCTGTTCCGCAACCGCTACGACCCTGGGGCGCGGCTGCATCTGCGCTTCGTGACCCTGTTCTCGCTGGTCTCGGTCGTGCCCGCCGTGCTGATCGCCCTGGTGTTCGGCGTCCTGGTCAACCGCGGCGTCGATCAGTGGTTCAGCGCCAATGTGCAGTCGGCGGTCACGAACGGCGCCGAGATCGGCCGCGCCTATGTCGCCGACGTCGGCAGCGGGCTTGAGGCGGATATGGAGACCATGTCCACCGAACTGGGCGGGGTGCGCGGCCTGTTCGACAACCGCATCCAGTTTTCACGCGCCCTGGCTCAGATCGGCGACTTTTTCGGCTATCCGGCGCTTTATATCCTCGACGAGAACGGCCGCGTGCTGGCCAGCGGCGAGCGGCCCGGCGCGCCGCCCTATGTCGCGCCGCCCCGCGAAGCCCTGGAGACGGTTGCAGGCGGCGAGGTGGCCCCCACCACGGTGACGGAGAACCCCGACACGGTGCGCGCCCTCTATCCGCTGCCTGACTATGGCAACGCCTATCTCTACGTCGTGCGCCCGCTGGCGCCGGGCCTGATCCAGCGGATGCGCAACGGCGAGGAATCCATCACCGCCTACCGCGAGGCGGAGGAAAGCCGCGCCCGCATCCAGGCGGCCTTCGCCCTCAGCTATCTTGAGACGGCCCTGCTGGTGCTGGTCGGCGCGGTGTGGCTGGCCATGTCGGCGGCCAGTTCGATCTCGGCGCCCATCGGTCGGCTGGTGAAGGCGGCGGACCAGGTGGCCGGCGGCGATCTGGACGCGAGGGTCGACAACGCGGAGGCGCCCGCAGAACTGATCGTCCTGTCCGAAGCCTTCAACCGCATGACGCAGGACATCAAGACCCAGCAGGCCGCCTTGAAGACCGCCTCGGACGAAGCTCAGGCCCGAAGCCTGTTCATTGAAACCGTGCTGTCGGGCGTCAGCGCGGGCGTCATCGGCCTGGATCGCAAGCGCCGCATCTCGGCCATCAACGACAGCGCCAGCCACCTGCTGGGGCTGGACGCCGAGCATGTGCAGGGACGGCGGCTGGCCGAGGTGGCGCCGGAACTGGGCGAACTGTCCGAGCGTGGCGAGGCGCATATCGAAGAGGACATCGACATCGACCGCAACGGCGACGCCCTGCGTCTGCGGGTCCGCATCGAAGGCGGGCAGGGCGGCGAGATGGTGCTGACCTTCGACGACATCACGCGACTGGTCACGGCCCAGCGTAACGCCGCCTGGCGCGACGTGGCGCGGCGCATCGCCCATGAGATCAAGAACCCGCTGACGCCGATTCAGCTGTCGGCTGAGCGCCTGCGCCGTCGCTATCGCGAGCGGGTCGGCGAGGATGTCGAAGTCTTTGACCGCTGCACCGAAACCATCATCCGTCAGGTCGGCGATATCGGACGGATGGTGGACGAGTTCTCGTCCTTCGCACGGATGCCCGCGCCTCGCTTCTCTCGCGAGAACCCGGCCGAAATGCTGCGCGAGGCGGTGTTCGCCCAGCGCGTTGCGGCGGGGGATATCGGTGTCGATCTGATCGAGCCCCTGCCGGACGTGGCGATGCAGGCCGACGGTCGCATGGTTCGTCAGGCCCTCGCCAACATCCTGAAGAACGCAGGCGAGGCGGTGGCCGGTCGACGTGAGCGGGACGGGGTGACGGAGCCCGGTCTGGGCATCATCGCCCGAATGACGGTCGAGGACGGCGTCGCCTCCTTCATCATCGAGGACGACGGCGTCGGCCTGCCGGCCAAGGATCGGGACCGGCTGACCGAACCCTATGTAACCACGCGCGAGAAGGGGACGGGCCTGGGCCTGGCCATCGTCAAGCGCATCTGTGAAGACCACGGCGGAGAGCTGAAGCTAGCCGACGCCGAAACCTTGTCAGGCGCCCGCGTGTGCCTGAACTTCCCCCTGAGCCAGGATCATAAGGCCGTCGCCCGCGCTGCCAGCGCGACGCGGACGGCGGAGTAAGAGAGGCGTCATGAAAAGCACCGGTGCCGACATTCTGGTCGTCGACGACGAAGCCGATATCCGCGAGCTGGTTTCCGGCTTGCTGGAGGACGAAGGCCATGCGGTCCGCACGGCCGCAAACTCGGACGAGGCCCTGGCCGCCATCAAGGCGCGCAAGCCGTCGCTGGCGGTCCTGGACATCTGGATGCAGGGCGGCGGACTGGACGGCCTGGAACTGCTGGATGTCGTGCGCGAGCTGGATGAAGACCTGCCGGTCGTCATGATCTCGGGCCACGGCAACATTGAAACGGCGGTCAGCGCCCTGAAGCGCGGCGCCTATGACTTCATCGAAAAGCCGTTCAAGTCCGACCGGCTGGTGGTGGTGGTCGAGCGGGCGCTGGAAGCGGCTTCTCTGAAGCGTGAAAACCGTCGCCTGCGCGCCCAGACGCTGACGCCCAGCGGCCTGATCGGCAAGTCGGTGGCGGCGCAGGCGCTGCGCAGCACCATCTCCAAGGTGGCGCCCGCCAACAGCCGCATCCTGATCGCGGGGCCTCCAGGCTCGGGCAAGGAACTGGTCGCGCGCCAGATCCACGACGCCAGCCCGCGCGCCCGCGCCGAGTTCGTGGCGATCTCGGCGGCCGGCATGACGCCCGAGCGGCTCGACGTCGAACTGTTCGGCGAAGAAGGCGGCGACGGCCGCCCGCGCAAGATCGGCGTCTTTGAACAGGCGCATAACGGCACCCTGTTCCTCGACGACGTGGCCGACATGCCCCGCGAGAGCCAGAGCCGCATCCTGCGCGTTCTGGTCGAGCAGCGGTTCCCCCGCGTCGGCGGCGAACAGGACGTTCAGGTCGACGTGCGGGTCATCAGTTCGACCTCGCGCGATCTGCGTCTGGAGATCAGCGAAGGCCGCTTCCGCGAGGACCTGTTCCACCGCCTGAACGTGGTGCCGATCCGCGTTCCGCCGCTGTCCGAACGTCGCGAGGATATCAGCGAACTGGTCGAGTATTTCGTCGACAGCCTGTCGGCGTCGCAGGGGCTGCCGCATCGCCGCATCGCCGATGACGCCCTGGCTGTGCTGCAGGTCCACCCGTGGCCCGGCAACGTTCGGCAGTTGCGCAACAATGTCGAACGCCTGCTGATCCTGGCGACCGGGACGGCGGACGAGCCGATCACCGCCGACATGCTTCCACAGGAGGTGGCGTCGTCCGCCAGCCCCGCCTCGCTCAGCGCCGATCGCATCATCGCCCTGCCGCTGCGTGAAGCCAGGGAGGTGTTCGAGCGGGAATATCTGTCGGCGCAAATCATGCGCTTCGGCGGCAATATCTCGCGCACGGCCGCCTTTATCGGCATGGAACGGTCGGCGCTGCATCGCAAGCTTAAGTCGCTGGGCGTGTCGCCCGCACGCGGCGGAGACGAAGAAGGAGAGGGCGCCTGATGTCCAGGGTCGCCTATGTAAACGGCGTTTATCAGCCGCACGGTCAGGCTGTAGTCCACATCGAGGATCGCGGGTTTCAGTTCGCCGACGGCGTTTATGAAGTCTGGTCGGTTTTTGACGGCAGACTGGCTGACTATCAGGGCCACCTGAGCCGGTTGGCGCGCAGCCTGACTGAGCTTCGCATCGACATTCCCATGTCGGCCCAGTCGCTGGGCATCGTGCTGCGCGAGACGATCCGTCGGAACCGGGTGCGCAATGGCATCGTCTATATCCAGATCACGCGCGGCACGGCACCCCGCGATCACGCCTTCCCGACAGACGTAGCGCCCAGCGTCATCATCACCGCCAAGTCGATCGACCTGAAGAAGGGCGAAGCCCTGGCGGCCAAGGGGGCGGCAGGCGTCACGCATCCCGACCTGCGCTGGGGGCGTTGCGACATCAAGACGGTTGGTCTGTTGCCCAATGCGCTCGCCAAACAGACGGCGCGCGAACGCGGCGCCTATGAGGCCATCCTGTTCGACGAAATGGGCATGGTGACCGAGGGCTCCTCGACCAACGCCTGGATCGTTGACGAGAACGGCAAGCTGAGGACCCGCGACACTCAGGCCAACATCCTGCGCGGCATCACCCGCGCGGCGATCATGAAGCTGGTGGAGGCGGAAGGCATCGAGCTGGAAGAGCGCGCCTTCAGCGTCGAAGAGGCCAAGCGCGCGCGTGAAATCTTCGTCACGGCGGCCAGTTCCTTCGTCATGCCGATCGTTTCGCTGGACGGAACCCGCATCGGCGAGGGCAAGCCCGGCCCGGTGGCGACCCGTCTGCGCGAGATTTATCTGGAACAGGCGCGCCGCGAGGCCATTTAAGCCGTTGCCGCACCGGCGGGGGCATGGCTAAGGTCGCGAATGCGGGCGACGTCCCGCCTCGCGGCCATTCCGCCGTCGATGAAAAAGACCAAGAACAGGATCAACCTGCCATGTCGCAAGACAAACGACAGAACCTCCAGGACACCTTCCTGAACAGCGTCCGCAAGACGAAGACCCCGCTGACCATCTTCCTGGTGAACGGCGTCAAGCTTCAGGGTATCGTCACCTGGTTCGACAACTTCTGTGTGCTGCTGCGTCGCGATGGCCAATCGCAGCTGGTCTACAAGCACGCCATCTCGACCATCATGCCGTCCGCGCCCGTGCAGTTGTACGAGCCCGACGCCGAAGAAGACTGATTGACCTCCAAACTCATTGACCACGCCGTCCCGCTGATCCGGGCCGTCGTCATCCACCCCGACCGTCGCGGCGACAATGCGCGCCATGCTTCCGAACGCCTGGAAGAAGCCGTGGGCCTGGCCCAGGCGCTGGACCTTGACGTGCGGGCGCAGGAAATCGTGCGCCTGCGCTCCGTCACGCCCGCCACCCTGATCGGACGCGGCAAGCTGGAAGAGATTTCGGCCCTGATCCTGGCCGCCGACGCCGAGGCGGTCGTCATCGACGACCAGTTGACGCCGGTGCAACAGCGCAACCTGGAACGCTTCTGGGACATCAAGGTCATCGATCGAACCGGCCTGATCCTCGAGATCTTCGGCCGCCGCGCCCGCACGCGCGAAGGGCGACTTCAGGTCGAGCTGGCGCGGCTGGAATACGAACGCTCGCGCCTTGTCCGAACCTGGACCCACCTGGAACGCCAGCGCGGCGGCACAGGCGGTACGGGCGGCCCCGGCGAAACCCAGATCGAGCTGGACCGGCGGATGATCGCCGACCGCATCGTCCGGCTGAAGGCCGAACTGGAAGAGGTGCGCCGCACGCGCGGCCTGCACCGCAAGGCGCGCAAACAGGTCCCGTTCCCCTCCGTCGCCCTGGTCGGTTACACCAATGCGGGCAAGTCGACGCTGTTCAACCGGCTGACGGGGGCCGAGGTGATGGCCAAGGACCTGCTGTTCGCCACTTTGGACACGACCCAGCGCACCATCCGTCTGCCGCAGGGGCGCCCGGCCATCATCGCCGACACCGTAGGCTTCGTCTCCGACCTGCCGCACGAACTGGTGGAGAGCTTCCGCGCCACGCTGGAGGAGGTCGGCGAGGCTGATCTGATCCTGCATGTGCGCGACATCGCCTCGCCCGACAGCGCCGCCCAGGCCAAGGACGTCGAGGCTGTGCTGGAGCAGATACCGACGCCCGAGGGCAAGACGCGCCGTATTCTCGAGGTCTGGAACAAGATCGACCTGCTGGAGGCGGAAACGCGGGAAACCGTGGTCGGCCAGGCCGAACGTCTGGCGCGCGAGGGAACGGCCGTGGCCGTGTCCGCCTGGACAGGCGAGGGGATCGAGGCGCTGCGCGACACCATCGCCAGTCTGATCGACGACGACCCCGAGACGCAGCTTACGGTCGAGCCGCATCGCGGCGACCTGCTGGCGTGGCTATACGCCAACGGCCGCGTGACGGGGCGCGAAACGGATGATGACGGCCGGGTCCATCTGACGGTCCGCCTGCATCCCGCCGCGCTGGGGCGACTTGAACGGCTGTATCCGGATGTGATCGACTGATCCCCTCATGCATCTGATCGAGACCATCCTCCTCCTGTTGCTGGCCGTGGTGCTGTCGGGATGGGTGGCTCGCATCACGCGCATCGCCCTGCCTCTGGTGCAGATCGCGTTGGGCGCCGGGGTGGTGCTGATCACCGGCGAGTCGGTCGATCTGAAGCCGGATGTCTTCTTCCTGCTGTTCCTTCCGCCGCTGTTGTTCGTCGACGGTTGGCGCATCCCCAAGGAGGCGCTGTTCCGGGACCGGGTGGTGATTCTGGAACTGGCGCTGGGGCTGGTGGTCTTCACCGTTCTGGGGCTGGGCTTTCTGATCCACTGGATGATCCCGGCCATGCCGCTGGCCGTGGCCTTCGCCCTGGCGGCCATCCTGTCGCCGACGGACCCGATCGCGGTTCAGGCCATCGCCGGGCGGGCGCCCATCCCCAAGCGGCTGATGCACATTCTCGAAGGCGAGTCCCTGCTGAACGACGCCAGCGGCCTGACCTGTATGCGGATCGCCGTGCTGGCGGCGACGACCGGCGCCTTTTCCCTGACCAGCGCCTTTGGAACCTTCGCCTGGCTGGCTCTGGCGGGCGTGGCGATCGGCATTGGCGTCACACTAGCCATAGGGTTGGTGAAGGCCTTCATCAGCCGTCGCTGGGGCGAGGATGTCGGCGGCCAGATCCTGATCAGCCTGCTGATGCCCTTCGCGGCCTATCTGGCGGCCGAAACCATCCATGCTTCCGGCATTCTGGCGGCTGTGGCGGCGGGCGTGACGATGAGCTTCACCGAACGTCAGGGCTCAGCCCTGGCCGCGACCCGCATTCGCCGCGCCGTGGTCTGGGACACGGTGCAGTTCGTCGCCAACGGCCTGATCTTCGTCATCCTGGGCGAGCAGATGCCGTCCATCATGGCGCGCGCAGCCGAGGTCATCCGCTCCACCGATCATGACGAGATCTGGTGGCTGGCCGTCTATGTTTTCGCCATCGTCGCGGCCTTGGCGGCCTTGCGCTTCGTCTGGGTGTGGACCTCGCTGAAGCTGACCCTGTTCCGTCGCAAGGGACGCGGCGCCCCGCCCAAGGTCGGCTTGAGACTCGTGGCGGTCATGTCTCTTGCGGGCGTGCGCGGGGCGATCACCCTGGCCGGCATCCTCACCTTGCCCTTCTATCTGGGCGACGGGTCGCCGATGCCGGCGCGGAACCTGGCGATCTTTCTGGCGGCGGGCGTGATCATCGTCTCGCTGGTGCTGGCGACCATCGCCCTGCCGCGTCTGTTGAAGGGCGTCCAACTGCCGCCGGAGGATGATCATCAGGCCGAGGAAAACCGCTCTCGCGTCGCCGCCGCCTGGGCCGCTATCCGCGCTATCGAGGACGCCCAGCACGCGATGGCCGAGGGCAAGGCGGACCCCGATTTCTACACCGAAACCGCCACACGAGTGATGGAAGTCTATCGCCACCGCATCGACATGCGCGCCAGCATGGAGGCCGACGCCGTCGTTCAGGCCCGCCGCTCCGACGAGATCGAGCGCCGCCTGCGTCTGACGGGCCTCGCCGCCGAGCGCGAGGAACTGGTCCGCCTGGGCCGTCAGCGGCTGATCGACGAAGAGACGGCCCGCAAGCTGATCCGCGAGATCGACCTGCAGGAGCTGCGCTACATCTAGCTTAGGCTCGCTCGGCCGCCTTCGCCGCGTCCCACAGGGCGTCCATTTCGGGCAGGTCGGACTGTTCCGGCGCGCGGCCATCCTTCTTCAGCTCGGCTTCGATGAACTCGAAGCGACGAACGAATTTGGCGTTGGCGGCGCGCAGGGCGTCTTCGGGCTCGACCTCCAGCTTGCGGGCCAGATTGGCGACGACGAACAGCAGGTCGCCCAACTCTTCGCGCGCCTTGTCCTTGTCGCCAGCCGCGATTTCGGCGCGCAGTTCCTCGACCTCCTCAGCCAGTTTGTCGAAGACCTCGTCGGTCGAGGGCCAGTCGAAGCCGACACGGCCTGCGCGCTTGGTCAGTTTGGCGGCGCGGGTCAGGGCGGGCAGGCCGACCGGGACGTCATCCAGCACGCCATGCTGTTCCTTGGCCTTGCGCTCGGCGGCCTTGATGTCTTCCCAGCGGGCCTTCTGGGCCGGGCCGGTGGCCTTGGCGGCTTCGTCGCCGAAGACGTGCGGATGGCGGCGGATCAGCTTGTCAGCCATGGCCTCGGCCACGTCTTCCAGCCGGAAATGCCCGGCTTCCTCGGCCATGCGCGAGTGGAAGACCACCTGGAACAGCAGGTCGCCCAGTTCGACCCTCAGCTCGTCCATGTCGCCGCGCTCGATGGCGTCGGCGACCTCATAGGCCTCCTCGATCGTATAGGGGGCGATGGTCTGGAAGGTCTGCTCCAGGTCCCAGGGACAGCCGCCGTTCGGATCGCGCAGGCGAACCATGATCTCTTTCAGGCGGTCGACGGGATGGGTCATTCAGGCGTGTCCGGCGTCTCTTTGCGCCAGGGCGGCGCGGATTTCATCGTGCCGCTGAGCGGTCAGGGGATAGCCCTTCAGCACCCAGGCGGTGGCCGCCAATAGCAGGCCCGGCACGGCGATGAACAGGATCTGCAGGATCAACAGCGAGAAGTCGCTGTTCCCTTCCGGCCCGGGCAGGGCCTTGAACCCGACCAGCGGCAGAATGGCGTAGGGCAGCAGGGCGAAGACGTGCCCCATCTTGGTGGTGGCCGACAGGATGGAGAACATCAGGCCGGTGCGGTCCACGCCCGTTTCCAGCCGCACCTCGTCGCCTGCGTCCGCCATCATGGCGCGCAGCAGGAACAGGCCCGCCGCATAGGGCAGGCCGGCGATGAACATGGCGACGGCCGTCAGGGCGAAGTTCCCGCCCGGAACCAGGGTCGCGCCGACATAGAAGACGGCGAAGATCAGGCTGGCCACGGCCAGGGCGCGGTCCTTGCCGATCCGTGTCGCCAGCCAGGCCCAGATGGGCGCTCCGACCAGGCCCGCCATGAAGTAGATCAGCATGAACAGCGACGCCTGGGTGTGATCGTAGCCCTTGATCTGGCCGAAGAAGAAGAACAGCAGCGACCCGGTGATGCCCGGCGCAATCCCCAGCAGCAGGTCGGCGATCAGCAGCTTGCGCACTGTCTTCATCCTGAACAGAGCCAGATAGGCGCGCGGCCCGCCGTGCGGCGCGGCGCCTGCGTTGACTGGCTCGGGCACGGCCGCCATCGCCAGCCCGATGGTCAGGGGCAGGGCGATGATGATGGCCCAGCCCATGATTCGCACCCC
Source organism: Brevundimonas diminuta 470-4 (assembly GCA_000318405.1). Classification (GTDB taxonomy): domain Bacteria; phylum Pseudomonadota; class Alphaproteobacteria; order Caulobacterales; family Caulobacteraceae; genus Brevundimonas; species Brevundimonas diminuta_B. The sequence continues at coordinate 33,536 of KB291764.1, forward strand.
GTCGACGTAGCTCCCCAGTCCCGTCTTCACCACGATGGTCGGCAGGATCAGGATCAGGATCACGCCGATGATGTTGAACACCTGCCACCAGCCATAGACGCGGCTGCGCTGGTCGTATTGCGGCGCCAGCACGGCGGCCCAGCCCAACTGCCCCAGCGTTCCCATCGAGAAGCCGAGGTAGAGCACCAGCAGCCAGGCGAACAGATAGACCGGCCCGGCGCCCGGCTGGACCGTCACGAACATCATCAGCGCCGCCAGCATCAGGATCGGCGTCGCCACGGCCATCCACGGGCGATAGCGGCCCAGGCGCGTGCGGGTCCTGTCCATTCCCCAGCCGATGAAGGGATCGAACAGGATGTCGATCAGCCGCACCGCCATGAAGACGGCGGCCACCATGCCCATCTCTATGCCGACGTGGGTGGCGTAGAACTCCGGAAGGGTGACGGGCAGGGCCACGCCGAAAGCCGCCAGCGGCAGGCAGGGCCCTGAGAAGGCGGCCAGGATGGCGTTGGAGCGGCGCGTCGCGTCGGGCGCAGCTGTGGCGGACGAAGGCGCGGCGGTTGCGGTCATGCGGTCACGGCCCGATCGCGGCGCGAGTCGGCCGCAATCGTCAACATGCAGGTTTTCGACGCAGGCGCGAAGACCGCGAGGGCTTGCGGCGACTCTCATCCTGAGGCCTGCTGCGGGCATGTGGAAAGCGTCCGCCTTCATTATCGCCGCCCTGGCCGCTGTGGTCGCCGGACAGGCTTACGCAGAGGCGCCGGAACCGGCGCCGACCGCCCAGATCTGCGACCGGGCGCCCGGCGCCTGGGATGACACGGCCGAGGCGAACGCCATTTCCTTATATGCGCTGGAGTGGATCCCGTTCGGGCCGTCAGAGCTGGGCTGGGAAGCCTATGTGCCGCTGATCCAGCATGAGGTCGGCTCGCCCTGCGATCCGACATCGGCGGGGTTCGCTGAAGCCCTGGCGGCGTTCCAGGCGCGCTATGGGCTGACGGCCAGCGGACGGTTCGATCAGGCGACCTTTCAGGTCCTGCGGGGCCTGTGGCAGGAGCGGCGGCCCTTCGTCATGGCGCGGGTGAGGGGGGAATGCCCGGATCCGCCGCCCGTCGCCGACCTGGCCTATCTGACGACGGGCGAGGAACACGCCGAGCGCCTGACGCGGCTGCTGCGCCGCGACGTGCTGGAGGCCTATCGCGCGATGGCGGCGGCGGCCCGCGCCGAAGTTCCTGAGATCGCCGCTGAGCCGGAACTGTTGCGCGTCTTTTCCTCCTTCCGCGACCCGGAGGCTGACGCCGCCCGATGTGCACGTGACGGCAATTGCGACGGCCTGCGCCGCGCCGTTTGCTCGCCGCACCGCACCGGCACGGCGGTCGATCTGTATGTCGGCCACCTGCAGGGCATGGGCGTCGATTCCACCGATGTTCACAGCCGCCGCCACATGAGCCAGACCCCGACCTATCGCTGGCTGGTCAAGAATGCAGGGCGGTTCGGCTTCGTCCCCTATGTCTATGAGCCCTGGCATTGGGAGTGGGTCGGTCGATGATCCGTCCCTTGGCGCACGGCGAAGCGGCGCTGGCGCGCGAGGTGTTCGGACGCGACCTGCGGCTGGACGATATCCACTTTCTGGGCTCGCCCTGGCCGTTCGTTCGCGCCTTCGTGCCGGGGCGCTGGTTCGGACGCGACTGGATCGTCTGGCCCAGGGCGACGCTGACGCCGGACCTGTCCCAGACGCCGCTCAGGACGCAGGCGGTTTTCATCCATGAACTCGTTCACGTCTGGCAGGCGCAGACCGGCGTCAACCTGCTGACCGGCAAGCTGAAGGCGGGCGACGGACCGGGCGCCTACGCCTATCCCGTCGATGACGCGTGCGAATGGATAGGCCTGAACATCGAACAGCAGGCCATGGTGGTCGAGCACCGCTTTCTGCTGTCGCGGGGCGCGCGCGTTCCTGCCGATCCGGCCTTCTATCAGCGGGTCTGCCCGATCGGCGCGTCGCATTCTTAGGCGAGAGACTTGCGGGACTGCGTACGAAGCCTAGATCAGTCACTATAGCTGTTGCCGAACAGGCACCGTTTCATTCTCTTCGGAGCCGTAACGCCCAAGAAGCGGCACGGTTAAGGTCATGCGCCAGCCCGCACTCTTTTTTGGTCATGGTTCGCCCATGAACGCCCTTGGCGGCCCTTTCGCAGAGGCCTGGCGCACCTTGGGGCAGGACATCGGCAAACCGAAAGGCGTTGTCATGGTCTCGGCTCACTGGGAGACCCGCGGGCTGGGCGTGACGGCGCAGGAGCAACCGGAAACCCTCCATGATTTCGGGGGCTTTCCGCCTGAACTTCATGCCATGCAGTATCCGGCGCCCGGCTCTCCCGCCCTGGCGAGCCGCGTGGCGGAGCTGACCGACGCAGTGACCACCACCCAGTGGGGGCTGGACCACGGAACCTGGTCCGTGCTCACGCACGTCTGGCCCGATGCCGACGTGCCTGTGGTGCAACTGTCGCTGGATCGCACGCTCGACGCCCGCGCCCACTATGAACTGGCGAAGCGCCTGCGTCCGTTGCGGGATGAGGGCGTAATCATCGCCGGGTCGGGCGATTTCGTGCACAATCTGCAGACATGGAAACGCGCGGGCGGCGAGCCCTACGACTGGGCGGTCGACTTCAACGAGGCGGTGAAGCGCGCCTTCATGGCGGGCGACCATGACGCCCTGATCGACTGGGTCCATCTGGCCGAGCAGGCGCAGCTCAGCGTGCCGACGGACGAGCACTATCTGCCGCTGCTCTATGTCGCCGCCCAGCAGGCGTCGGGCGAGCCCTTGAGCTTCTTCAATGATGTGATCGACGGCGGTTCGATCTCGATGACGGGCGTCCGGATCGGCTGACCGGACGCCGCGTCGCGCGTATCAGCGGCGGCCGCCGCGCAGGGCGTTGTCAAGCGACCACGGCCCCGGTCCGGCGAAGACCAGATACAGGAAGACGAAGCAGTACAGGGCCGCCAACTCCCCGCCGTTGTTGATGGGGTAAGGGCTCCGGGGCGCGTGAACCATCCAGTAGGCCACGGCGGTGAAGCCGGACAGGATGAAGGCCGTCGGGCGGCTGAACAGGCCCAGCACCATCAGCACCCCGCCGACCAGTTCGATCGGCCCGGACCAGCCCGCCAGCGTCGACAGGTTGATGCCCTGGCCTCCGCCGCCCGGCGGGAAGCCAAGAACCTTTTGGGCGCCGTGCTGAAGCAGCAGCAGGCCGGAGACAATTCTGAGAAGGCTGAGGAAATGCGGTTCCCAGCCGGCCAGGGATGTCGAACGTCGAGCCATGAAGTCTCCTCGGTCGTGGCGTCCCGAGAGCGGGACCGAACTGTCGAGGTTATGACACTGGCGGCGAACGGCAAGCGCCTTGTCAGGCGCCCTTCAATTCATCCTCGACCCGCTTCTGGATCGTCACATAGTCAGTCTTGCCGGTGCCCAGGACGGGGATGCTGTCGACCTTGATGATCCGTTTCGGCACCGCCAGTTCGGGCGCGCCGTTTTCTCTAGCCTATTCCGTCAACTGAGCGGTCTCGGCTCCCGCGACGTCTGTGACCAGCACCAGGCGCTCGCCCTTCTTGCTGTCAGGGATGGCGATTACGGCGTGGTGGCCGGTCGGCCAGACCGCGCCCGCCATGCCTTCGACCGCCGTCAGGGACACCATCTCGCCGCCGATCTTGGCGAACCGCTTCACTCGCCCAAGGATGGTGATGTAGCCCTCGGCGTCGACGTCGACGATGTCGCCCGTGTCGTGCCAGCCGTCGGCCAGAGGCTCCAGATTGTCCGGGTCGTTCGGCGAGATATAGCCTTCCATCACGTTCGGCCCGCGCAGGAACAGGCGGCCGCCGACCTCAATGCCCTCGACCGGTTCGATCCGGTACTCCATGCCCGGCAGGATCTGGCCCACCGTGCCCGGCCGGTTGCGGTCGGGATGGTTCACGGCCACGACCGGCGCCGTTTCGGTGGCGCCGTAGCCTTCCAGCAGGGTCAGGCCGCCGAACTTGGCGTCGAAGGCGGCGCGGGTTTCTTCACGGACCTTCTCGGCGCCCGCCACGGCGAACTTCAGGGTGGCGAAGTCGCCCGGCTCGGCCACGCGGGCGTATTGGTTCAGGAAGGTGTCGGTGGCGAACAGGATCGACGCCTTCACCTGGGGCAGCAGGTCGGTGATCTGCTTGGCGTGCAGCGGCGACGGGTATTCAAACGCCTTCAACCCCTGCAACAGCGGCAGCAGCACCCCGCCGGTCAGGCCGAAGCAGTGGAAGGTCGGCAGCGGGTTGAACATGACCCAGTCGGGATCCAGATCGATGTGGGCCGCCACCTGACGTGCGTTGGCGACCAGATTCTTCTGGCTCAGCACCACCCCCTTGGGCGCGCCGAAGCTGCCCGAGGTGAACAGCACGACACCCGCCGAATCCGGATCCGTCTTCACGCGAAAACGCTTGGGCGCCATGCCCGCGCTGAGGCCGTACAGCTTGTCGGCCAGGCCGATGGTCTTGCGGATGTCGTCCAGCCAGACGATCTCGGCGACCTCGCTCAGGCCCTCCATCAGATCGTCCAGCTTGGCCTGGGTCACGAAGCGCTTGGCCGACAGGATTTTCTTCACGCCCGCCGTCTTCAGCGCCGCCTTCAGATTGGCCTCGCCCGAGGTGAAGTTCAGCATGACCGGCACGCGGCCGAAGGCGTGAAGGGCGAAGAACGTCACCACCACGCCCGCGCTGGACGGCAGCAGCACGCCGACGCGCTCGCCCGGTTTCGTCAGCCTGGCGATCTTGCGACCCAGCACGAAGGCGGCGCGGATCAGGCCCGTATAGGTCAGAGGGTGGCGATCCTGGTCCTCCAGAATCTCCTTGTCGCCGTAGCGGGCGCGCGCATCGACCAGCGCGTCAAACAGCGTTTCTTCATAGACCGCAGGGTCCAGGGCCGCTCGCAGCAAGCACGTCCTCCTTCAGAGAGCTCTGGTGCGGCTCTCCTGGTTAAGAGGCCGGAACCTAGTGACGCAAGGGCGCCTTGAAAAGATGCGTAACGTCGCGTGAGGCTGTTCCGATGCCGGACTGAAACCGTCTGTGCCTTGCGTTTGCCCCCCGGAAGTCCGACATAGCCTCAAGAATTGGGACGCCTTCCGAAACAGGAGCCAGACCGGCGGCGATGGTCACGCTTATCGACACCCTGCAGAAGAAGCCGTCCGAGCTTCGTCACCCTGAAAAGCAGAACCGCCCGGAATCGGCGGTTCTGAAAAAGCCGGACTGGCTGCGCGTAAAGGCGCCCGGCTCGGGCCAGTACAACGCGACTAAGGACATCGTTCGCTCCAAGGGGCTGGTGACGGTCTGTGAAGAGGCTGCCTGCCCGAACATCGGCGAGTGCTGGAGCCAGAAGCACGCCACCCTGATGATCATGGGCGACACCTGCACGCGGGCCTGCGCCTTCTGCAACGTCAAGACCGGCCTGCCGCAGCCGCTGGACCCGGAAGAGCCCGCCAAGGTCGGTCTGGCCGTGGCCCAGATGGGCCTGAACCACGTCGTCATCACCTCGGTGGACCGCGACGACGTGTCGGACGGCGGCGCCGCCCACTTCGCCGAGGCGGTGCGCCAGATCCGCCTACAGGCGCCGAACACCACGGTCGAGATCTTGACGCCAGACTTCCTGCGCAAGGACGGCGCGGCCGAGGTGATGATCGACGCCACGCCCGACGTCTTCAACCACAACCTTGAGACGGTTCCGCGCCTGTATCTGAAGATTCGGCCGGGCGCCCGCTACTTCCACTCCCTGCGCCTGCTGCAGATGGTCAAGGAGCGCGACCCGAACCAGTTCACCAAGTCCGGCATCATGGTCGGCCTGGGCGAGACCAAGGAAGAGGTCATGCAGGTGATGGACGACATGCGCTCCGCAGGCGTCGACTTCATCACCATCGGCCAGTACCTGCAGCCGACGCGCAAGCACGCCCCGATCGACCGCTTCGTCACGCCTGAAGAGTTCAAGGCCTATGAGGCGATCGCGCGGGCCAAGGGCTTCCTGATGGTGTCGTCCTCGCCGCTGACGCGCTCGTCGCACCACGCGGGCGACGACTTCGCCCGGCTGAAGGCGGCGCGCGAGGCTCAGCTGTCGTCCCGGAACGGCCGCTGATCCTTTGGCCGTCCATCGCGTAACGCGCATTCTGCCCTATGCGCCGGAACAGCTCGCCGCCCTGGTGGCGGACGTGCGCGCCTATCCCGACTTCGTGCCGTGGATCACCTCCATGCGTGTCTGGAACGTGCGCGACGAGGCGCCGGGCGTACATCTGCTAGACGCCGAGGCCGGCGTCGGCTTCGCCTTCCTGACCGAGAAGTTCTCGACCTGGGTGCGCCATGACGTCCATGCGCCCAAGGTCGAGGTCGGCCTGATCCGCGGCCCGTTCAAACACCTGAAGAATCGCTGGGAGTTCCATCCGCACCCCCAGGGGACGCGACTGGAATTCTTTATCGACTTCGCCTTCAAGTCGCGCATGCTGGACATGATGCTTCAGGCGAACTTCGACCGAGCGGTCGACAAGCTGATCCAGTGTTTCGAGGGCCGCGCCAAGGCCCTGTACGGCAAGAGGTAGGACCATGGGCGCGCCTTTCGACTTCGATGCGACGGTCGTGGGCGCGGGGGCTGTGGGACTGGCCTGCGGGCGGGCGTTGTCGCGGCGCGGACTGACGGTGCTGGTGCTGGAGAAGGAGCCGCACATCGGTCAGGGCGTCTCCTCGCGCAATTCCGAGGTGATCCACGGCGGGCTCTATTATCCAACCGGCTCGCTGAAGGCGCAGTTCTGCGTCGAAGGGCGACGCGCCCTCTATGACTTCCTGGAAAGCCGCAAGGTCGATCACTGGAAGTGCGGCAAGCTGGTCGTGGCGACCGAGGAAGCCGAGGTCGAACGCATCGAGGCCATCTTCCAGCAGGCCGTGACCAATGGCGTCGAAAATCTTGAGCATCTGACCGGCGCGCAGGCGCGGGCGCTGGAGCCGGAGTTGAACGCCCACGCCGCCATCCTGTCGCCCGAGAGCGGCGTGTTCGACAGCCACGGCTACATGCTGGCGCTACAAGGCGAGATCGAGGACGCGGGCGGCGCGGTCGTGATCTCGGCCCCGTTCGAAGGGGCCGAAAGCCTGTCGGGCGGCGGCTTTTCCATCCGCGTGGGCGGGGAGGGGGGGATGACCGTGACCAGCCGCCTTCTGGTCACGGCGCCCGGCCTTTCGGCTCAGGAGGTCGCGGCGCGTATCGAGGGTTATCCGGCGACGGATATCCCCGCGCGCCATCTGGGCAAGGGAATCTATTTCCGCCTGACGGGAGCAGCGCCGTTCAACCGTCTGATCTATCCGCCGCCGATTCCCGGCGCGCTGGGCACCCATTACCGCAAGGATCTGGGCGGGCAGGGCGTGTTCGGTCCCGATCTGGCCTATGTCGAGACCGAGGACTATTCCGTCGATCCGGCCAAGGCGGACGAGTTCGCCCGCTACATCCGCCGCTTCTGGCCGGGCGTGACGGTCGAGCGGCTGACGCCCGACTACGCCGGCATCCGGCCTAAGCTGCACGGGCCGGGCGAGCCGCAGCCGGATTTCCAGCTTCATGGCGCGGCGAATCACGGAATCGAGGGGCTGATGGCGCTTTTCGGCATCGAAAGCCCCGGCCTCACCAGTTCGCTGGCCATCGGCGAGGCCGTGGCCCAAAGCCTGACGGCAAGAGTTTGACGCCCATTGGAACTGACGGTTCCGGGGGCCTTGAAATCGGCTGCGTCTTCATGCATAAGCCCGGCCTCGCGTGGCGGCTCTTATCGGGGGGCCGCCGCTGTTGTTTTCGCGTCTTCACCGGCGCACCGACTTAGAGATTGAGACGGACATGGCCGTTCCGAAGCGCAAAACTTCCCCCTCGCGTCGCAACATGCGTCGCGCTCATGACGCCCTGGGCGCCAACACCTATGTCGAAGACAAGGACACCGGCGAACTGCGTCGTCCGCACCACATCGACCTGAAGACCGGCATGTACAAAGGCCGTCAGGTCCTGACCCAGCAGGAAGACTAAGTCTTTCGGGTCTGACCGGCTTCGGCCGGACGAAAGTTTTGACGGCGCGCGATGTCATCGCGCGCCGTTTTCGTGCGTTATGAACGGCATGTGCAAGACAGGAGCGCCTTTCATGATCCGCAACGCCGTCCTCAGTTCCGTCGCCCTGTTGGCCTTGGCCGCCTGCAACGCGCCGGAAACCGCCAGAACGCCTGAAGCCGAGACGCCTGCTTCTGCACCTACGGACCTGGCGGCCGCTGCGGATGTTCTGACGCCTCAGGGTTATGGACCGCTGCGAATCGGCATGACGCAGGCCGAGGTGGACGCCGCCGTCGGCTCCCCTCCCGCAAACGCCGCCGACGCCGAGCCTGCGGAATGCCGCCAGTATCAGCCGCCGCGCGGCCCCAAGGGCGTTCTGGTCATGCTGGAAAAGGGCGTCCTGACGCGCCTGACCGCCATCAAGGGGGCGGATGTGAAGACCGAAAACGGGATCGGCGTCGGCTCCGAAGGCGAACAGGTGAAGACGCTCTATGGCGCCGCCGCCGAAGTGACGCCCCACAAGTATCAGGATGCGCCCGCCGCCTATGTCACTGTCTGGCCGGGCAGGCGCGACCTGTTGAACACCCACGTCATGGACGCCGCCGCGCGCGGCCTGCGCTTCGAGATCGGTCAGGACGGCAAGGTCGCCTTCATCCATGCGGGCGGCCCCAGCATCCAGTATGTCGAGGGATGTTCCTGATCGCGGAGCGGCGGTTGGAGATTCCGCACGGTCGGGCTAAACGCCTCGAACAACTCCCAACATTCACTACAGAGTGTCTTTCATGACCGACATCGTCGACATCGTCGCCCGCCAGATCCTCGACAGCCGGGGCAATCCGACGGTTGAAGTGGACGTGATGCTGGAAGACGGCAGCTTCGGCCGCGCGGCGGTGCCGTCGGGCGCTTCGACCGGCGCGCACGAAGCGGTTGAGCTGCGCGACGGCGACATGGACGTCTGGGGCGGCAAGGGCGTCGAGAAGGCGGTCGACGCCGTCAACGGCGAAATCTTCGACGCCCTGTCCGGCATGGACGCCGAGGACCAGCGCCGTATCGACGAGGCCTTGATCGAGCTGGACGGCACCGAGAACAAATCCCGTCTGGGCGCCAACGCCATGCTGGGCGTCTCGCTGGCCGTGGCCAAGGCCAGCGCCATCTCGGCCGGCCTGCCGCTGCACCGCTACATCGGCGGCGTCTCGGCCCGCATCCTGCCGACGCCGATGATGAACATCATCAACGGCGGCGCCCACGCCGACAACCCGATCGACATCCAGGAATTCATGATCATGCCGACGGGCGCTGAGAGCTTCTCTGAAGGCCTGCGCATGGGCGCCGAAATCTTCCACGCGCTGAAGAAGGCGCTGAAGGATGCGGGTCACAACACCAACGTCGGCGACGAGGGCGGTTTCGCCCCGAACCTGGCGTCGGCTGACGAAGCCCTGACCTTCATCACCAAGGCGGGTCAGGCCGCAGGATATCTGGCGGGCGAGGACTTCCACCTGGCGCTCGACGTCGCCTCGACCGAGTTCTTCAAGAACGGCAAGTATGAACTGACCGGCGAGGGCAAGTCCTTCGACGCCGAGGGCATGGTCAACTACCTGGCCGACCTGGTCGAGCGCTTCCCGATCGTCTCGATCGAGGACGGCTGCGCCGAGGACGACTTCGACGGCTGGAAGCTGCTGACGGACCGCCTTGGCGACCGCGTCCAGCTGGTCGGCGACGACCTGTTCGTGACCAACCCGCGCCGTCTGGCCGCGGGCATCGGCGAGGGCCTGGCCAACTCCATCCTGATCAAGGTCAACCAGATCGGCACCCTGTCCGAAACGCTGGACGCCGTCGATATGGCGCACCGCGCGGGCTACACCGCCGTCATGTCGCACCGTTCGGGCGAGACCGAGGATTCGACCATCGCCGACCTGGCCGTGGCCACCAACTGCGGTCAGATCAAGACCGGCTCGCTGGCCCGTTCGGACCGCACGGCCAAGTACAACCAGCTGCTGCGCATCGAAGAGATGCTGGGCGACCAGGCCGCCTATTTCGGCGACGGCATGCTGCTGAAATAAGCCTCATCACGAAGATGTGCCGGGCGCCGCCTCCGAACCTCGGGGGCGGCGTTCGCAATTACGGCCAAGCTACGGTTCGTTAGGCATTTTCGGTCACTGATGGCTCACCGTGTTTGTGCGCGCTCAGAAGGAGCGTCCGTTGTGCCCGAGCAGATGAAGCCATACCTGCCGACCGTGCTGTTGCTGCTGCTGATCGCCTATCTGGGCGTTCAGGCCCTGACGGGTGAGCGCGGCCTGCTAAGCGGTTCAGAACGCGATGCTTTATTGTCCAAGCGTCAGTCCCAGCTTACGCGCCTGAATGAGCAGCGCCAGGATCTGGAAGTGCGGGTCCGCTATCTGCGCACCGAGAGCCTTTCTAAGGATCTGCTGGAAGAGCGGGCGAGGGCGGTGATCGGCTTCGCCGACCCGCGTGACTACGTTGTCCGGCTGAACGGTCCCGCAGCCCGCGCCCCCGAGGCGACCCGCGCCTCCTGAACTATTGTTACAGCATAGCCGGCCGCTTTGCGTTTCGGGAACGAAGGCTGCTAAAGCCCCTTTCCGTAACGATAAGAGTCCCTGATACAGGGGTGTAAGCCGGGAGATGCCGGATGGCGAAAGCCGCCGCTCAGAAAACCTCGCCCAGCGCGGGCGACAAGATTCCGAACACGCCTCAGGCTTCCAAGGAAGACCTGCTGCGTTTCTATCGCGAGATGGTCCTGATCCGACGCTTTGAAGAGCGCGCGGGCCAACTCTACGGCATGGGCCTGATCGGGGGCTTCTGCCACCTGTACATCGGTCAGGAAGCCGTGGCCGTCGGCGTTCAGGAAAGCGTCAAGCAGGGTTACGACAAGATCATCACCGGCTATCGCGACCACGGCCACATGCTGGCTGCGGGCATGGATCCCAATGAGGTCATGGCCGAACTGACCGGCCGCATCGGCGGCTCGGCGCGCGGCAAGGGCGGGTCGATGCACATGTTCGACGTGCCGACCGGCTTCTACGGCGGCCACGGCATCGTCGGCGCCCAGGTGGCGCTGGGCACCGGCCTGGCCTTTGCGGGCAAGTATCGCGGCGACGATTCCGTCAGCTTCGTCTACTTCGGCGACGGCGCGGCCAACCAGGGTCAGGTCTACGAGAGCTTCAACATGGCCCAGCTGTGGAAGCTGCCGGCCATCTACATCATCGAGAACAACCAGTACGCCATGGGCACGAGCATCGAACGCTCGTCCTCGACGACGGAACTGTATCAGCGCGGCGCCAGCTTCGGCATTCCGGGCGAACAGGTCGATGGCATGGACGTGCTGGCCGTGCGCGACGCCGCCGCCCGCGCCGTGGCTCGCGCCCGCGCCGGCGAAGGCCCCTACATCCTTGAAGTGAAGACCTACCGCTATCGCGGCCACTCCATGTCCGATCCGGCCAAATACCGGACCAAGGAAGAGGTGGACGAGGTCAAGAAGACCCGCGACCCGATCGACCATATCAAGATGCTTCTGGCCGCCGCCAAGGCGACCGAAGAAGAGCTGAAGGCGATCGACAACGAAGTGAAGGCCATCGTGGCCGAAGCTGTGCAGTTCGCTCAAGAGAGCCCTGAGCCGGATCCGTCCGAGCTCTACACCGACGTCTACGTGGAGGCCTGATACGTGACGGACATTCTGATGCCGGCGCTGTCCCCCACGATGGAAGAGGGCACGCTGACCAAGTGGCACATCAAGGCTGGCGACGTCGTGTCGGCCGGTCAGGTGATCGCCGAGATCGAAACCGACAAGGCGACGATGGAAGTCGAAGCCGTCGATGAAGGCGAAGTCCTCGAAATCCTGGTGGCCGAGGGCTCCGAAGGCGTGAAGGTCAATACTCCGATCGCGCGTCTGGCCGGCGAAGACGGCGCTGCTGCGCCTGCGCCCAAGGCCGAGGCCGCTGCGGCCGCCGCCCCTGAGGCCAAGGCCGAAGACGCGCCTGCCGACGCTCCAGTGAAGCCCAAGGTCGAACTTCGCGACCCGGAAATTCCGGCCGACGCCAAGCTGGTGAAGACGACCATCCGCGACGCCCTGCGCGACGCCATGGCCGAAGAAATGCGCCGGGACGAAAACGTCTTCCTGATGGGCGAGGAAGTCGCTCAGTACCAGGGGGCCTATAAGGTCAGCCGCGACCTGCTGCAGGAATTCGGCGACCGCCGCGTTGTCGACACCCCGATCACCGAGCACGGCTTCGCCGGCCTGGGCGTTGGCGCAGCTTTCTCGGGCCTGAAGCCGATCGTGGAGTTCATGACGTGGAACTTCGCCATGCAGGCGATCGACCACATCATCAACTCGGCGGCCAAGACCCTGTACATGTCCGGCGGCCAGATGGGCTGTCCGATCGTGTTCCGCGGACCCAACGGCGCCGCCGCCCGCGTGGCCGCTCAGCACAGCCAGGACTATTCCGCCTGGTACGCCCAGATCCCGGGCCTGAAGGTCGTGGCGCCCTATGACGCCGCCGACGCCAAGGGCCTGTTGAAGGCCGCGATCCGCGACCCGAACCCGATCGTCTTCCTCGAACACGAGATGATGTACGGCCTGGAGTTCGACGTTCCGGACGTCGAGGACTACGTCGTGCCGATCGGCAAGGCCAAGGTCCGCCGCGAAGGCACGGACGTCACCATCACGGCGCACAGCCGCATGGTCGGCTTCGCCCTGCAGGCCGCCGAAAAGCTGGCCGAAGAAGGCGTGTCGGTCGAGGTCGTGGATCTGCGAACCCTGCGTCCGCTGGATCACGAGACCATCGTCGAGAGCGTCAAGAAGACCAATCGTCTGGTCTCGGCCGAAGAGGGCTGGGGCCCCATGGGCGTCGGCGCCGAAGTGGTCGCCCGCGTGATCGAGCACGCCTTCGACTATCTGGACGCCCCGCCGCTGCGCGTGCACCAGGAAGACGTGCCGCTTCCCTACGCCGCCAATCTGGAAGCCCTGTCCCTGCCGGGCGTCGACAAGATCGTCGCCGCTGTGAAGAAGGTGATGGCGTGACGGAGGCCGCAGAGTTCGAACTGGCCGTACCGGACAGCGTCGCCGCTGACGCCGATGCGGTCGAGCTGCTGCGCATGTGGTGGTCGAACAATGAGCCGGTGATGTCGGTGAAGCCTGCCTTCGCCGACCCCATCAAGTTCGGGGAACTGCTGGCCTATGCCGCGCGCCACATGGCGCATGGCTACGCCGTGCGTCACGGCCACAATGAGAAGGCCGCCTATGACCGCATCCTTCAAGGGCTCAGCGACGTGATCAAGGCCGATAACGTCCGCACCGTCGCCGAGCCGGTTTCACCGCAAGCGGGGAACGTCTGATGACCGATATCCTGATGCCCGCCCTGTCTCCGACGATGGAAGAGGGCGTGCTGGCCAAGTGGCACGTCAAGGTCGGCGACACCGTCTCGGCCGGCGACGTGATCGCCGAGATCGAGACCGACAAGGCGACGATGGAAGTCGAAGCCGTCGATGAAGGTGAAGTGCTTGAAATCCTGGTGCCGGAAGGCTCGGAGGGGGTGAAGGTCAATACGCCGATCGCCCGCCTGTCCGGCGACGCCGTGGCGCCCGCGCCCAAGAAGGCTGACGCCCCGGCAGAGACGCCGAAGGCCGAAGCGTCCAAGGCGGAGACTCCCAAGGCTGAAGCTGCGCCCGCTCCCGCCGCGCCGAAGTCCGACGACGGCGGACGCATCTTCGCTTCTCCGCTGGCGCGCCGTCTTGCCGCCCAGGCCGGCCTGGACCTGAAGACCCTCAAGGGCACCGGCCCGCATGGCCGTATCGTCAAGCGCGACGTGGAAGCCGCGGGCAAGGGCGGCGCTCAACCGGCCGCCGCCGCTACGGCTGCAGCTTCGGCTGAACCGCGCAAGGCTCTGTCGCTGGCCCAGATGGGCATTGCGGACGGCACCTACGACCTGATCCCGCTGGACGGCATGAAGAAGGCCGTCGCCCGCCGCATGGTGGACAGCGTTCAGAACGTGCCGCACTTCCCGCTGTTCATCGACGTCGAGATCGACCAGCTGATGGCCGTCCGCGCCAAGGTCAACAAGATGCTGGAGCCGCAGGGGGTCAAGGTCTCCGTCAACGACTTCGTCATCAAGGCCGCTGCGCTGGCGCTGAAGATGGTGCCGGAGGCCAACGCCTCCTACACGCCGGAAGGCATCGCCATGCATCACAACGCCGATGTCTCGATGGCGGTGGCGATCGACGGCGGCCTGATCACGCCGATCATCCGTAAGGCCGAGACCAAGGGCCTGGCCCAGATCGCGACCGAGTCTAAGGATCTGGCCAAGCGGGCGCGTGAACGCAAGCTAAAGCCGGAAGAGTTCCAGGGCGGCACCTTCTCTGTGTCCAACCTGGGCATGTTCGGCATCAAGCAGTTCACCTCGATCATCAATGAGCCGCAGGGCTGCATCATGAGCGTGGGCACCGGCGAACAACGCCCGGTCGTCAAGGACGGCCAACTGGCCGTGGCCACGGTCATGACCGTGACCCTGACCTGCGATCACCGCGTGGTCGACGGCGCGACGGGCGCTCGCTTCCTGCAGGCGTTCAAGCCGCTGATCGAAGATCCCGTGGCGATGCTGGCGTAAGGGAGCCGAGAGGTCATGGCATCCGTCTATGACTTCTCCGCCCGGGCCATCGATGGCGCGGACGTGGCGCTGGACCGCTTTCGCGGTCAGGCGCTGCTGATCGTCAATACGGCGTCGAAATGCGGCTTCACCGGCCAATACGCCGGGCTGGAGAAACTGCATCGCGACTTTGCCGACGCGCCGTTCGAAGTCCTGGGCTTTCCCTGCAATCAGTTCGGCCAGCAGGAGCCGGGCAGGGCGTCGGAAATCGCCGCCTTCTGCGCCAGCAGCTTCGACGTGACCTTCCCCTTGTTCGACAAGGTCGATGTCAACGGGCCGGAACGCCATCCCCTGTACGCCTGGCTGACGGAGCAAAAGAGGGGATTCCTCGGCTCGCGCGCCATCAAGTGGAACTTCACCAAGTTCCTGACCGACCGCGAAGGCCGCGTCGTCGCGCGTTATTCGCCCCAGACTGAACCAGAGGCCATCAAGGCCGATATCGAAAAGTTGATCTGATCATGGCTGCTGAATTTGATCTCGTCGTCATCGGCTCGGGCCCCGGCGGTTACGTCGCTGCCATCCGCGCCAGCCAACTGGGCCAGAAGGTCGCCATCGTCGAGCGCGAAAACCTGGGCGGCATCTGCCTGAACTGGGGCTGCATCCCCACCAAGGCCCTGCTGAAGTCGGGCGAGAAGTTCGAGAGCCTGAGCCACCTGAAGGACTACGGTCTGTCGGCGTCCGGCGCGACGTTCGACTTCGACGCGATCATCCAGCGTTCGCGCGGCGTGGCCAAACAACTGAATCAGGGCGTCGGCTTCCTGATGAAGAAGAACAAGATCGAGGTCATCGAGGGTTCGGCCAAGCTGGAGAAGGGCGCCGCTGCGCCGAAGGTCGTCGTGGCCTTGAAGGCTGGCGGCTCGCGCACGATCGAGGCCAAGACCGTCATGCTGGCCGTCGGCGCCCGCGCCCGCGCCCTGCCGCAGATCGGGCTTGAGGCCGACGGCGACAAGATCTGGGCCTATCGCGACGCCCTGGCGCCGAAGAAATTGCCCAAGACCTTCGTGGTCATCGGCTCGGGCGCCATCGGCATCGAGTTCGCCAGCTTCTATCGCGCCCTGGGCGCCGAGGTGACGGTCGTGGAAGCCGTCGACCGCATCATGCCGGTCGAAGACGAAGAGGTGTCCAAGGCCGCCCAGAAGGGCTTCGAAAAGCGCGGCATCAAGTTCAAGCTGGGCGCCAAGGTGACGAAGGTCTCTAAGGATTCCAAGGGCGTGAAGGTCGATCTTGAAGTCAACGGCAAGGCCGAAAGCCTGGAAGCCGAGGTCTGCATCTCGGCCGTCGGCATCACCGCCAACACCGATGGCATCGGGCTGGAAGCGCTGGGCGTCGAACTGGACCGGGGCCACATCAAGACCGACAGCCACTGCCAGACCAATGTGAAGGGCCTGTACGCCATCGGCGATTGCGCCGGCGCGCCCTGGCTGGCGCACAAGGCCAGCCATGAAGGCATCCACGCGGCCGAACATATCGCCGGCTACAAGACTCCCAACGTCCACTCGCCCATCGCGGGCTGCACCTACGCCCAGCCGCAGGTCGCCTCGGTCGGCGTGACGGAGCAGGGGGCCAAGGCCGAGAAGCGCGAGGTCAAGATCGGCCGCTTCCCCTTCAAGGTGAACGGCAAGGCCATCGCGGCGGGCGAGACCGAGGGCTTCGTCAAGGTCATCTTCGACGCCAAGACCGGCGCCCTGATCGGCGCCCACATGATCGGCGCCGACGTCACCGAAATGATCCAGGGTTACGTCACCGCCATCACGATGGAAGCGACCGAGGAAGACATCCACGGCATCGTCTACCCGCACCCGACCATGTCCGAGGCCATGCACGAGGCCGCTCTGGACGCCTATGGACGCGTCATCCACATCTAAGCCGGGTTGTTAGAAAATCTGAACTGTGGCTAAGAGGGGGCGCTCCTCCCCACGGTTCGGATTTTCCATGATTGTCGCGCCTGATGTCCTTGGCCTGATCGGCAACACGCCTCTGGTGCGCCTCAAGCGCGCCTCGGAGGCTACGGGCTGTGAAATTCTGGGCAAGGCCGAGTTTCTGAACGTCGGCGGCTCGATCAAGGATCGCGCCGCGCTCAGCATCATCCGGGCCGCGCGGGCGTCCGGCGCTCTCAGGCCCGGCGGCACGATCGTCGAAGGGACGGCCGGCAACACGGGCGTGGGCCTGGCGCTTGTGGGCGCGGCCCTGGGCCACCCCGTCGTCATCGTCATGCCGCGCACCCAGACCGAGGAAAAGAAGCGCGCCGTCCGCCTTCATGGCGCGCGTCTGATCGAGGTCGATCCGGCGCCCTTCGCCAGCCCCAATCATTTCGTCCACTTTTCGCGGCGTCTTGCAGAAGAACTGAACGAAAGCGAACCGAACGGCGCCTTCTACGCGGACCAGTTCGACAATCAGGCCAACCGTCTGGCCCACTATGAGGCCACCGGCCCGGAAATCTGGAAACAGACCGACGGTCGCATCGACGCCTTCATCTGCGCCGTCGGGTCAGGCGGAACCCTGGCGGGCACGGCCGCTTATCTGCGCGAACGCAGGCCGGATGTCCGCATCGGTCTGGCCGACGTGCCGGGCGCCTCTCTCTACAGCTGGTTTACCGAGAAGGTGCTGAAAGGCGACGGGACCTCCATCGCCGAGGGCATCGGCGTCAACCGCATCACAGGCAATCTGCAAGGCCTGTCGGTGGATCACGCCTATCGTATCGAGGATGCTGAGTTCCTGCCGATCCTGTTCGACCTGGTGAGGGAAGAAGGCCTGTCGCTTGGCCCCTCCAGCGGCGTCAACATCGCCGGCGCTATCCGACTGGCCCGCGATCTTGGCCCAGGCCACACCATCGTGACGGTGCTGTGCGACTCCGGTCAGCGCTACGGCAGCAAGATCTACGACCCGGCCTTCCTGGCCGCTCGAAACCTGCCTAAGCCCCAGTGGATGAGCTGATGACGCGCCGCAAGACCCCGTCGGCCCCGGAAAGCCGCATGCCGCCGCTGAACGCGCTGAAGGCGTTCGAGGCGGCCGCCAGACGCCTGAATATCACGCGCGCGGCCGAGGAACTGTCGGTCACGCCCGGCGCCATCAGCCAGCAGATCCGCATTCTGGAGGAACACGCCGGAGCGCCTCTGTTCCACCGCGAGGGCCGTCAGATCGCGCTGACGGAACTGGGCGCAGAGCTCTATCCTCTGCTGCGCGACGGTTTCGACTATCTGAAACGCGCAGGGGACCTGCTCTACCGGCCCGAACGTCGTCACGCCCTGTCGATCTCCGTCCCGCCGTCGTTCGCAACCAAATGGCTGGCGCCGCGGCTTGCGCGCTTCTCGGCGGCTCATCCCGAGATCGAGGTCTGGATGTCGGCCGATATGCGGCTGGCGGACGTCAGCGGCGGCCGGGTGGATGTCGCCGTCCGCTATGGCCGGGGCGATTATTCAGGCGTGCGATCGGAATATCTGCTGAACGCCGACGTCACGCCCGTCTGCGCGCCGGGCCTGATGGCGGGTCCAAAGCCGCTGCGAAAAGCGGCTGATCTGGCGCAGCATGTGTTGATCCACCTGAGGCCCAGCGAGCTGGAAGAGCCGCGCCCCGACTGGAGCGCCTGGCTGAAGGCGCGCGGTCTGACCGACATCGACGATCAGGCCGGTCCGCGTTTCGATCAGACCGCCTTGGCGATCGAAGCGGCGGCTCACGGCCAGGGCGTAGCCTTGGCGCCCTACGCCTTCGTCGCTGACGACCTGGCGGCTGGCCGACTGGTCGCGCCGTTCGCCGACGGGACGCTGACGACCGACTTCGCCTACCACCTCCTGATCAAACGCAGCGGCGCCACCACGGCCGCCCGCACCTTCGTGGCCTGGCTGAAGGAAGAAGTGCGTGCGGCGGCCGAGGCCGGGGTAGACGATCTGTAACGGTCTCAGCAGGCGCTGAGACCTCGTCGAGCGCCTCGGACTGTGCGCTCGCGCAGCGAGGTTCCACGCCTTGGGCGTCTGAAACCATCTCCAGAACCTTCTGTGTCCGGTATCGGCCACTTGCCACCTGGCCGACATCCCGAACGTAAACGCCTTCATGGCGACCTATGATTTCATCTTGAGCGGCGTGGATGCCGAGATGGCTCTTCAGGGCGCAGCGTCCACGGACGCCGAGGCCTGGCGGGAGGCCATCCTCTTTCTTTCGGAAATGCTGCGCGAAAAGCCCGTCCGGGAAGGCGGCGCCTTCTCGCTTCAGATCATTGTCCGGAAAGAAGGCCGGGAAATCTGCCGGGTCGGCGCTTCGGCATATTAAAGCCTGGGCCTACGAGGCGAAGAAGACGAAGCCGGTTCATCATCGGGCGCGCCGCTCGTCCCTATCAGGCGACTGTATCGCGTTGACGAGCGCCGCTGGAGATCCAGCTTGCAGGCTCCGCAGGGCGTTGACGGGCAACCACCATGGTCGCTGATGGCGCCCGGTTGTCGCCGCAGCCACAGGACGCCGCCCGCAGACCAGCCAGGTCGAGGATCTGGACTTTTCCTCTGCCGAACCGGACCAGGCCCAGGGACTGAAGGCGTCCGGCGGCGGCGTTGACGCTGGTCCGCTGCACGCCGAGCATGGCGCCGAAATCGGCCTGGGTCAGGCGCAGCGGCGCGCCATTGGCCCCGCAGTGCAGTCGAACCAGCCACTTCGCCAGTCGCTCCTGGACCAGGTGGGAGGCGTTGCAGGCCGCTTCGGCGGCCAACTCGCTCAATCGTCTCGAAGACTGCCGGGCGACCAGACGGTTGAGCCAGTCGCGGCCGAGGCCGTCGATCACACAGTCGACGGGCACCCGGCACAGGGTGGTGTCGATCAGGGCCCGCGCCGTCGGCCGGTCGGCGTCAGGCTCAAGGGCGTGGTCCCATCCGTGAACCGATCCGGCGACGACGGTCGCGACACAGATGCGGTCGTCATGGGGGAAGAGGCCCAGAACGCCTGTCAGTACAAAGGAGAGAAAACGGGTCTCCACGAGGGGCTCGCCGGCAGGAATCGTCATCAGCCGGCTGTGAGGCTGGACGATCGTCTGAATACTGCGTGGGAGCGCCTGGAAGACCGGATGGTCGACCAAATCCAGGTGCGGCCGATGAAGGCCGCAGCCTGTATTGGCGAGGCTGATCATAGTTTGCATGTCGGACTCCTGAGCACAGAGTGACGCACCGGGCGGGAGCCGCACTTACATGGGTTAGGAAAAGCGGGAGGAGACTGGAAAGGCCTTTGCAGCGGGCGACGTGTTTCCCGTCAGTGTCCGGCTGAGTGCACAAGGAACGAGGGGCAGGGCGCCAAGTTGAGCTCCAGGAACAGGAGGCGACATGACCCTTTACACCGTCCGCTATAGCGCACGTGGGACCGGCGTGCTGAGAACCGAGTCCGTCGTCGCCGACGAGGCGCAGACGGCGATCGCGCAGGTAAAACGGCGCCTGGGGGCGAGCCGGACCTTTCAGGAAGCCAGGGTGTTCGAGGACGGGGAGCTGCGGTTCAACGTCTCGACGGACGCCGGGGGCGTGGCGACGGCGGGCGGCGGGACCAGTCCGAGATCCTGAGGTTCCCTCGGCCACGGAACGCCTCCAGCATCCTGGGGATTATCACAGCGCCCTTATGGCGAGGAGACCGTCCTGATCAGCCCCCTGATCCAGAAGCTGTTGCGTCGTGATGAACTTTCCGTTCGGGAGAAGGCGGTTCTGGGAGAGCTTCTCCAGCCCCCGATCGTCATTCCCGCGGGAAGCGACATCGTTCGGCAGCATTCATCGCCCCAATACAGCACCCTGATCCTCGACGGCTTCGCCGCCCGATACGTCATGCTGATGAACGGTTCCAGACAGATCACGGAACTGAACGTGCCCGGCGACTTCGTCGATCTGCACAGCCTGATGATGAACCCCATGGATCATGGCGTGGTTGCGCTCACCACCTGCACGGTCGCCCGGTCGCCGCATGAGGGCCTCCGTCGCCTGACAGAAACCGAGCCCCATCTGACTCGCCTGCTCTGGATGGACACCCTGATCGACGCCGCCGTGCACCGGCAATGGATCGCAGGCCTGGGGCGCCGGACCGCCGTGGCGCGGCTCGCCCACCTGCTGTGCGAACTCTATCTGCGCCTGGAAATCGTCCATCGCGCCGGACGCGGCAGGATGGAGCTTCCTCTCAGCCAGGCCGTGCTCGCAGACGTCCTCGGGCTGTCGGAAGTCCACGTCAATCGCTCGATCGCCCAGCTCCGCAGCGCGGAACTGGTCAAATGGACAGGACGCGCCATCGAGATCTGCGACTGGGATGATCTGGCCAGGCAGGCGGAGTTCGACCCCACCTATCTGCGGCTGACAAGGGCGCCGGTCTAGGCGTCCTTTCGCAACCCGAGCTGGTGGCAGGGATTGTTTCGAGATGCAGAACCAGATCGTGATCGTGGGCGGCGGCGCAGGCGGCCTGGAGCTGGCAGCCCTTCTCGGGCGCCGGTTCGGCCCTCACGACGGGCCCCGGAAAGTGCTCCTCATAGACCGGGCGGTGTTTCATCTGTGGAAACCCTCCCTTCATGAAGTCGCGGCGGGATCGCTGGACTCGAGGCAGGAAGGCCTCGACTATCTGATGCTCGCGCGCCGCAATCATTTCGGGTTCATGCTGGGCGAGCTTGAAGGTCTTGACCCCGGCGCGCGCCGCCTTCGCCTGGCCGAAACCCGCGACGTCGACGGCGCCCTTCTGATCGGGGCGCGGTCGCTGGATTACGAACGCCTGATTCTGGCGACGGGCGCCGGAAGCCATCTGTTCGACACCCCCGGCGCGGCGGAACACGCCTGCCTGCTTGAGGACGTGGCGGACGCAGAGGCCTTTCACCGGCGGCTCGCTGCGCTCTTCCTGGCATCCGCCTATGACGGTCGCCGTCTGCTCAGGATCGCCATCGTCGGGGCCGGCGCGACCGGGGTCGAACTCGCCACGGAGCTTCTGGAAGGACATGCGGTCCTCTCGGCGGCGCTCAACCCCGCCGAGCGTTTCACGCTGGAGGTGACCATTGCCGAGGCCGCGCCCCGCATACTGGGCGGCCTGCCTGAGGCCGTGGCCGACAAGGCGACCCGCGCGCTGCAGGCGCGCGGCGTCAGGCTCGTCGTCGGCGCGCGCGTAACTCGGGTGAGGGCGGACGGTCTCGAGACCAGCGCCGGCGAGATTCCGTCTGACCTGATCGTCTGGGCCGCCGGGGTGAAGGCGTCCGAGGTCAACAGGACCTTCGGCCTCGCCACGGGTCGCCTCAACCAGTTCGTCGTGGACGATCGCCTCCGCACCTCCGCTCCCGGGGTCTACGCCATGGGCGACTGCGCAGAGGCGCCGGGGCCCGATGGCCGCCCCGTTCCGGCCAGGGCGCAGGCTGCGTCACAGCAGGCCGCCTATCTGGCGAGAGCCCTGACGCGGCCCGGGGATCCCGGCCCCTATCAATACCGCGACAAGGGCTCCCTCATCTCCCTCGGCCCCGGTCACGGGCTGGGCTCGCTGATGGGCGGACTGGTCGGCCCCGACTTCCTGATCGAGGGGCTTCTCGCACGGTGGGCCTACATGGCCCTTCACCTCGAGCACCACCGCGTCGTCGTCGGTCTGCGCAGAACTGTGCTGCTGGCCCTGAGCCGGCTGTTCCACCGGCGGGTCTCGGGGCGGCTTAAACTGCACTGATGAAACACCGCGCCTGGTCGGCCACGTCCGGTTCGGCGGTCAGGCGCGCCGGGGCGGCGCCGCTCGCCGGGGTGAGATCCGCCCACGGACCCGGCCGGACCGACGCATCAAGGGCGTCCGACCGAAGATGAAAGCGAGCAGCCAGCCAAGAAGGCCGCTTGGTCGTATCGGTGTGGATCCAGCTTTCGACATGGCGCCATCCTGACCCTGCGCAGGAGGTCTCCCAACAACATGGGTTAGGAAAAGCAGTGCGGATCGGGGCCTCTGTGTCGCATGCGGATCGCCGGATCGAGGCTGTGCGCGTCCGCGCCAGTCGCGCCCTAGGTGCGGGTCGAGGCGGCCGTGGAGCGGGTGTCGCCGCCGGCGTTCTGGCCCGCGCGGTAGATCCGGATGGGTTTCTTTTCCTCGAGACCATCGGAGCGTCCGCCCGTACGGGCCGGCGCCGTAACTGTCGGATCGGTCTCGGCCTCGGGGTCCGGACGGGAAGGCTTGTCGGGGCGACGGGTCATGGCGTCCTCGCGTGCAGGGGCGTCAGATCAACCCGTCCGGGGTCCGGCAGGTTCCGGGCGCCAGCCCCTCAGAACGCCGGGGGAATGAGCGGTCCGCAGACGGCGCTGAGGTTGGCCGCCTGAACGAGGCCGGGCAGATCCTGCAGCACAGTGCGTCCCGCCCTGTAGTCGACGAGGACGTTGCGTCGAAGCTGCTGGAGGGTGCGGTTCATGTGGACCGCGCTCAGGCCGAGGATGTCGGCGAGCACGTCCTGCGTCAGGGGAAGATGGAGGGCTCCGCCATGCGCGGACCCGAGACGGACCTGCCGCTCGTGCAGTTCGAGCAGCAGGTGGGCCGTGCGTTCATAGGCGTTGAGCCGTCCCAGCCGGACGACCTGCCGCGCCACGCGCAGACGTTCCGCCGTCCGATAGCGCCGCCAGGCGTTCCTCAGGGGAGAGGCCTGGGCCCCAGGCTCGGAAAGCGTGGTCCAGAAGGCGGTGGCGTCCACCGTGACGATCTCGGTCAGGGCCCAGACCTGGAGATCGGCGTCGACCGATCCTGAGGCCACGATGACGTCGCCGGGCAGGCTCAGGCCGACGATCTGACGTCGTCCGTCGTTCAGCATGGCGCCGCGCGCGATCCAGCCGCTCGCCACCAGCCGGGCCTGGTTGCGATCGGGATCCATGGAAATGGCGGCTCCCGACGGCTGCTGCTGGGGCGCGCCTGTGAAACTGCTGCGGATCAGGGCGGTCCCCTCCACCCCTATCGGGGCGAAGCTGGCCAGCATACGCTCAAGCGGAGCGGTGAGGCGGGCTTCAAGACCTGTATCCGACTGATTCTTCATGGCCTTCGACCAACAGCATGGCTTCGACGACCAGTTCTTCACATAGGTTGGTTTTCGCGCGTTTCGCGCAGGCCGAATGCTGAAATCAGGCCGGGGCCGATGCGCCGATGTTCCCGAATTTCTCGTCCAGACAGGCTCGACCGTCGGTCAGACGGTGACGACGGCGCCGACAGCGGCGATGCGCTCGACCTCGGCGTAGGAGGACCCGGCGAGGCTGGCCCCGAAGACATCAGGATCAATCTCATCATAGACCATCCGCGCCCCGCGCTGGCTTGCCAGGGTGGTCAGGGCGCTGCGCACCAGGTCTTGGCCGGCCACGATCGGGGCGCCGGTATAGAGCAGGAGGCATCCGCCGGGCGCGAGGCGGGACAGAGCGTCTGCCGCCCACTCCAGAGCGACCTCCGCCCCGTAATGATCGCCGCCGTCGCGATACAGCCGTCCGCTGCGCCCCGCCATATAGGGCGGGTTGGCTGCGATCAGGTCCCAGACGCCCTGCGCGGGAAAGCCGCCGGGGCGGAGGTCGATCATGAGACCGGCATGCCGGGCGTTGAGGCGACAGAGGCGAAGGGCCTGCGGGTTGATGTCGGTCGCAACGACGGCCGCTTCCGGATCGAGGGCGGCGATCGCAAGGGCCCCGGCTCCCGCCCCGACCCCGATCTCCAGCGCATTTCGCCATGCGCGGCCGGCCAGGGCCTGACGCAGGAAGCGGACGTAGCGATAGCTGTCGGGTCCCAGGAAGACGGCCTGTTCGTCCGCGCCAGAGGCGGAATGCAGGTGCAGGCGTCCGTCCAGACGGCTAACGCGCAGCCGCGCGCGCAAACCGTCGGCGTCTTCTCTGACGGCGTCGGCCTCGGTCAGGGCGTCCAGAAGCCATGCGGGTGCGGTTTCGGGATCGAAGGCCCGGCCCCAACCCAGGATGTCGCGAAGGAC
Source organism: Brevundimonas diminuta 470-4 (assembly GCA_000318405.1). Classification (GTDB taxonomy): domain Bacteria; phylum Pseudomonadota; class Alphaproteobacteria; order Caulobacterales; family Caulobacteraceae; genus Brevundimonas; species Brevundimonas diminuta_B. The sequence goes on from KB291764.1 coordinate 58,164, forward strand.
ATCGGTCTCACTCGCCCGGCGCCGCCGCGCGACCAGGCGATGCGTGGCCGGGGTGGGCGACACGAAGTCATATCCGACGGCTTCCAGGCCGGAAAGAAGATCGAGCAGGGCGGCGTCGGCGGGTGCAGGGGCCTGCGCCGTCACGCGGAGCGACGCAGGGGGGCCTGACCCCAGAGATGGGCCCGGTAGGCGTCGAAACAGCGGGCGCCGGCCATCAGTCGCATGACCGCCCCCTCAGCCAGGGCGCGGATGCACTCCGGCCGCTCCGCCGCCAGCGGACGCAGCACTTCCTCGTTCCAGGCTTCGGAATGGGCGATGTCCAAGGTGGCGTGAAGGGCGAAATACTTGCGCTCTACCCCGACCCCGAGCCGCTTCAGCCCTTCGGCCACATGGGCGGCTCGCCAGGGGGCCGTGAGTTCGACCGCCCCCAGGGCCCCAAGGGCGTGGTAGGCGTATCGTCTCTGGGTGGAGAAGGCGACGAGGGTATTGCCGAGGGCGAGCGACGGCCACGCCGTTTCCTCGATCCGGGGTTTCAGGTCCAGCGCCGCCGCGAGACGGTCCAGCATCGGACCGTGCATGCCCGCTTCCGACCCGCGGCCCATTTCGTCCCAGTAGTTGCGCGCCAGCTCAAGCTTTGGACGGGTCGGCATCTTGACCTGGGCCATGGCCACGAGGTCCTCGAAGCCGGCTTCGCCGGCCACCTCCTGCAGCAGGAACCAGCGCATTTCCTCCATCGAGGCCGTCTCGGCCAGCCAGGGGAAGAGCGGATCCGCCTCGCCGGGACCGGATCCCTTGAGCGCCTCGAACCAGGCGACGAAGGCGTCGGCCGTGGCGGGGAGGTCGACGAGCCAGGGCGCAGCCTCGGCCCGGGCGCGTTCGATGAAGTCGCCCTCCACCAGCATCATCTCCGCATCATGGCGAAGATCGTCGCGCCAGGCAGGACGCGGCGTGGCCGGGGCGACGCGTCGGTGATTCCAGTGCGCCAACCGACGATGAAAACCCGCCGGGTCCGAGGGTTCGGGGGCGGCGAGCGGGGCTGGACCCTCTGGCGACATGAAAGGCTCCTGTGACTTGGGGACTGCCATACGCCTTGGCGCGCCCGCGGGTTCCCAGAGGGTCTCGAGGCGGCGAAATCCCGGTCTCCGTGTCGGGTTTCAGACAGTGGAACTGCGTTCGTGACCGTCGGTTCATCCAGTCCTTCAGGGAGGCGCCGAATGAAACATTCTGGATTTGGATGGACGATCAGCCAGGTCGGAGAGACCTGGAACTGGGCCGTAACGGGCCCGGCAGCCGGGGCGGCCCTTGTCGCCGGACAGGCCCCGTCACGGGCCGTGGCCGCCGCCATGGTGGTTCGAGCCCTGGTGCGCGGAATGACCGAGGAAGCGCCTCGCGAGCTGGCCGCATGAACATGACGACGACGAGCGGAGAGGGGGCGATGCAGGTTCTGGAGCGCAGCGTCTATCGCGGCCCCCACCTGTACAGCGCCAGGCCCATGGTGCGGATCCGTTTGGATCTGGGGCGGATGGAAGACTGGCCGACGGATCGGCTGGGCGATTTTTCAGCGCGCCTGCTGGAGGCGCTTCCCGGCCTGGATAGGCACGGATGCTGCTATGGCGAGCCGGGCGGATTTGTCCGTCGTCTGCGCGACGGGACCTGGTTCGGCCACGTGGCGGAGCACGTCGCCCTTGAACTGCAGACCCGCGCGGGAACCCCTGTCACGCGGGGCAAGACGCGTTCGGTGCGCGGCCAGCCCGGCGTCTACGACATCCTCTTCACCTATCGCGACGAAACCACGGCTCTTCTGGCCGGAAGACTGGCCCTGCAGCTTTGCAACGCCCTGCTGCCGGAGACGCTCGCCGGGATCGGCGGCCTGGACCGGGTCTGCGCGGACGGTCTGGATCCGCGCCTGCCGGGCGCCGTCCACGCCGATGAGGCGGCCGCCATTCTGCGCGATGCGGTGCGCCGGACGGCTTTGGGGCCCTCCACACAGGCCCTGGTCGACGCCGCGCGACGTCGGGGGATTCCTGTCGAACGCCTCAATACCGGAAGCCTCCTGCGGCTGGGATGGGGCACCCGGCAGAGGCGCCTGCGCGCCAGCGTGACGGACCGCACGGGCCTGATCGCGGCCGAACTGGCGGGCGACAAGGCCCAGGCCAAGGTCCTGCTCGAGGCTGTGGGCTGTCCGACCGCCCGCGGGGAAGTGGTGCGCACTGCGGATGAGGCCGCCGCCGCCGCCGCGCGCCTGGGCGGCAGGGTCGTGGTCAAGCCGCTTGATGGCAACCACGGACGGGGCGTCACGACAGGTCTGGATACGCTCGCGGCCGTCAGGAAGGCCTTCGCCCTGGCTGCGCCCCACGGACGACGGGTCATCGTCGAGCAGGAGCTTCCGGGCCGGGATTATCGTGTCCTGGTGGTCGACGGCAGGGTCGTCGCCGTCGCCGAGCGCCGCCCGCCCTGCATCGAGGGCGACGGGCGCCGGTCGGTGGCTGAACTGGTCGAAGAGATCAACGCCGATCCGCGCCGGGGCATCGGCCATGAGAACAGCCTGACCCTGATCCGTCTCGACGAGGAGGCGCTGACCCTCCTGGCCCGTCAGGGCCTGTCGCCGCAGAGCGTTCCGGGGCCCGGCGTCAGGGTCCTGCTGCGCACCGCGGCCAACCTTTCCTCGGGAGGGACCGCGACAGACCGGACCGACGAGATTCACCCGGCCAACGCCGCCATCGCCCGGCGAGCCGCCCTGGCCCTCGGCCTGGACGTGGCCGGGGTGGATCTTCTGGCGCCCGACATCCGCCGCTCGGTGCGCGACACCGGCGGGGGCGTTGTCGAGGTCAATGCGGCGCCGGGATTGCGCATGCATCTGTCGCCTTCGGAGGGCGAGGCGAGGGATGTCGCCGGGCCGATCTTGGACATGATGTTCCCGCGGGGCGTCCAGTCCCGCATCCCCGTGATCGCGGTGACGGGCACCAACGGGAAATCGACTGTGGGCCGGATGATCGCCCATGTGCTGCAGGCGGAAGGACGGGCAGTGGGCCTGACGAACACCAGCGGCGTCTATGTCGACGGGGAGAGAATCCGCGCCGGCGACGCCAGCGGCCCGCGCAGCGCCCGCATGGTGCTCAATGATCCTGTCGTTGATGTCGCGGTGCTGGAGTGCGCCCGGGGCGGCATCCTCCGCGAGGGCCTGGCCTTCGACCGCTGCGACGTCGGCTGCGTCCTCAACGTCCAGCCCGACCACCTGGGGCTCAAGGGAGTGGACACGCTGGAGGACCTGGCGAAGGTCAAGTCGGTGGTGACCGAGGCCGTATCGCGTCGGGGGCTGAGCGTCCTCAACGCCGATGATCCCCTGACGCTGCGCATGGCGCGCCATGCGGGCGGTCGGGTTTGCTGGTTCTCCATGCGGGGCGGCGCCGAGACGCCGGGTTTCCTGCTCAAGCACGTGGCCGAAGGCGGCGCGGCGGTCCTCTATGACGCCGAAAGCGGCGTGCTCGAGCTTCACGATCGGGGCGAGCGCCGACGGCTGGGCCATGCAGCGGATCTGCCTTCGACCCTGGGCGGCGCGGCCGCCTTCAATGTGGCCAACATCCTGGCGGCTGCGGCGGCCTGCTACGGCGTCGGCGTGCCGCCGGAGCGGATCGGCGCGGCCCTGGGCGGCTTTACGTCCAGCTACGAACAGAATCCCGGTCGCCTCAATATCTGCGATCAGCACGGCTTCCGGGTCATCATGGACTACGCTCACAATCCGGACGGTCTTCGGGCCCTCGGCGCCCTTGTGGCTGCGGTCCGGCCCGCCGGCGGGCGGACCATCGCCATGATCAGCATCCCCGGCGACCGGCGGACGCAGGAGATCGTCGCCATGGGCGAGATCAGCGCCAGCTTCTTCGACGAGGTCGTCTTCAGGGAGACGCCCGACAACCGCGGTCGTCCCGCCGGCGAGGTGATCCGCCTCCTCGCCGAAGGCGCGCTGCGCAGCGGGGCTGACGCCTCGCGCTTCCGCGGCGTGCAAAAGGAGGAGGAGGCCGTGACTGCGTGCCTTGAAGCGGCCAGACCCGGAGACCTCGTCGTCCTGACGCCGACACGCATCGAAGCGGTGTGGGCGCAGATCATGGCCTTCCGGCCTACCTTCCCGTCGTCGGCCCTGGGCCTGAATGCGCCCGGCGTCATTCTGGAGCCTCCCCATGGGTAAGGGCGCCCTGATCATTATCGGCGGACATGAGGACAAGACCGGCGAGCGGGTCATCCTCAACGAGGTCGCCCGGCGCATCGGCGGCGGCAAGCTGGTCATCGCGACCATCGCCTCCCATGAACCCGAAGGCTATTTCGACAGCTATCGGGAAGGCTTCAACGGCCTCGGCGTCGGGGAATTGATCGAGCTGTACGTCGAGGATCGGGCCGAAAGCCATGAGCAGGACCTTCTCGACCTGCTTGACGGCGCCGCGGGCGTCTTCTTCAGCGGCGGCGACCAACTCAGGCTCGCCAGCCAGATCGGGGACACGCCAATCGAGCGATGCATTCGCGATCTCCATGCGCGCGGGGGCCTGATCGCGGGAACGTCGGCGGGGGCGTCGGTGATGAGCGAGACCATGCTGGTCAAGGGACCAAGCGCGGAGTCCTATCGGATCGGCGAGGTGCACATGGCTCCGGGACTGGGCCTGCTCCCCAATGTCATCATCGACCAGCATTTCGCCGAAAGGGGACGGTTCGGCCGACTGTTGGGCGCGGTGGCCCACAACCCGCGCCTCATGGGGCTGGGCATCGACGAGAACACGGCTGTGGTGGTCGAGCACGGGCGGCTGCGGGTGCTCGGAGACGGCGCGGTCTATGTCGTCGACGGGGAGGGCGCGACCCATTCCAATATCTCGGAAGGCGGCGCCGAGGACGCCCTGTCGATGTTCGACGTGCGCCTCCACGTGCTGTCCCGGGATGACGGCTTCGACCTCGACCGCCGTCGTCCGCAGCGTGCGGCCCCAGAAGAGAAGGCTGGAAGCGGCGATCCGCTGTGACCTGAACCCGACACGCCGGTTCGGGCGCCGGTCGCGAGGGTTAGCTTCCTGATCCATTGCAGGAAGGAAAGCCGACATGATCAATGCTGACGACGTCTGGCGCGACGTCTTCGTGACGGGCCTCAAGAACGCCCACGCCGTGGAAAATCAGGCCCTGGCCCTGATGGACCGCCAGATCGAGCGGGCCCGCAACTTCACCGAGGTCGCCGACCGGCTCAAAGCCCACCGCCTCGAGACCGAGGGACAGATCCTCCGTCTGGAAACCCTGCTGGATGGTTTCGACGAGAAGCCGTCAGGCCTCAAGGACGCCACCCTCTCGCTCGGCGGCAATCTGGCGGCCATGGGCCACAGCTTCGCCGAAGACGAGATTCTGAAAAACGCCTTCGCCAACTACGCCTTCGAGAACTTTGAGGCGGCCTCCTATCGGGCCCTGATCCTTCTGGCCCAGAGCGGGGGCTATGAGGCGGCCTACGACCCCCTCGCCGCCACCCTGGAGGAGGAGGTGCGCATGGCGCGTTGGGTCGATGAAAGCCTGCCCATGCTGGTCGAGAAACACCTTGAGCTCAGACGCGCCGGTGAAAACGCCAGCCGCTGAGATCTCCAACTTAGATTTTCAGGATATCAATATAATCAACGGAATAAATCTGTCATGTTCATGCACAACAAGAAGCTGATGTATACGGTGCGGGTCGCCGAACCCAATCCGGCCCTCGCCACCCTCATGCTCGAACAGTTCGGCGGTCCGCAGGGCGAGCTGGCCGCCGCCATGCGCTATTTCACCCAAGGGCTGGCTGATGAGGACGTGGGGCGTCGCGACCTGCTGATGGACATCGCCACCGAGGAACTGAGCCACCTTGAGATCATCGGCTCGATCGTCGCCATGCTCAATCGTGGGGCCAAGGGAAAGCTCGCGGAAGCCGCCGAGGAGGAAGCGGACCTCTACGCCAGCATGACCGCGGGCGGCGAAAGCCACACCATGTCCATCCTCTATGGCGGCGGCACGGCCCTGATCAACTCCGCCGGCGTGCCCTGGACAGCGGCCTACATCGACTCCATCGGTGATCCGGCCTGCGATCTGCGCTCCAATATCGCGGCCGAATCCCGGGCCAAGATCGTCTATGAGCGGCTGATCAACGTGACCGACGATGCCGGAATCAAGGACGCCCTGACCTTCCTCATGACGCGGGAGGTGGCGCACCAGAAATCGTTCGAGAAGGCGCTCTACGCCATCCCTGCCAACTTCCCGCCCGGCAAGCTTCCCGGTCATCCGGACTTCGCCGACAAATACTACAACATGTCCCAGGGGGAGGGGGATGCGAGCGGGCCCTGGAACGAGGGCGAGCAGTGGGAGGTCGTGGATGATCGCGAAGCCCAGGCTGCGGTGGACGGGGGCGCGGGCGACGCCTCGGTGAAGCTGACGACGGCTGACAAGAAATCGGTTCAGGCCTTTGCGGCCCGCACCCAGTCCGACCCTTCAGCCAATCCGATCACCGGGGCCGACCTCGGCGCCGGTCCGGGCGCCGGTCGCACCACGCCCATGGATGCTCCGGCCTGAATTTGACGGCGGCGGCTCGCCTGCTCGCGAGGCGCCGCCGCAGCCGCTCTCCGGGCTCAAGCCGCCTCCGCCAGCACAGAGGCGGCGGGGCTGGAGCCTGCGACGGCCTGACCGCATTCGCTCGAAGCCGTGCCGGAGGGGGCGGCGTCATGGGCCCCGCCGCCGCATGACTGGGGCGAGGAGGACATAAAAGCCGCGGTCAGCCATGGCGGCGAAGAAGTCCTGATCGTAGACGCGATCCGCAAACATCGTGCTGACGGGCTCCCTTCTGGTCATCGGAAGGGCGTAACGAGACCCCGGGGAGCGGCGTTCCCTGGGTCCGGCGGCCGACTCTTCGTTCTGCGCAAGGCGCAGGGACCGCAGTCGCCCCAGCCCATCTGGTCGCTTTTCCTGATTTCAGAACTCCGTAAAAGCGTGGCCAGGAAAGCCACACCCGCAGCGCGGCCCCTGGTGAGATGAAGTTTCGCCTTAGTCTCCGGTCTGGTCGTCAGGGGCGGCGACCGGTTTGGACTCGGGCGACTCGCGTTGCCGCAGGAAGATCGACAGAACCACCAGGACCGCCGTCGACAGAAACTCGCTCTGCCAGTTCTGGAAGGACTCGAACCAGAGCTGGGGGTCGGCCAGATAAGCGATGGTCCTTGTGGCCGCCTCGCCATGCTCCAGCGCCTCCTGCGCGGCCGCTCGCGCGCTCTGGGTCCAGTGGAGAATGAAGGAGGCGAGGAAAAGGATCACAAGCGCCAGACCCAGGGACCGGGAATAGACGGCCCGTGCGAAGGCGCCCCAGCGCAGGGGCGCCGGCGCTCCCGCCTTGCGGGCCTGGGTCTCGAGATCGGCGTCGCGGGGCGGCGCCTCGGGATCTCGTGATTCCGACGAGCCCTTCTGGATCAGGAAGGCGGTCAGGACCACATAGGCCGCCATCTGCAGGAACTCGCTCTCCCAGTTCTCGAAGACAGTCGACAGGAAAGGAGCGCTGCCGAGATATTCGATCAGCGTCCCGCCGTCCTGGCCGTGACGCAGGGCGTCCGCCATCTCGACGCGCCAACCTGTCAGCGCGTGCCCCACAATGCTGGCGGCGAAGAGGAGCAGGAGAAAAAGCGTCAGGCCGTTGTCGCGCAAGATCCGCATGCTGTCCTCCGGTCCCCTTTAAAGCGTAGCGATACGATCAAAGGCTCCTCTGTCGCAGAGGCGCCGTCCCGCGGTCAGAAAACGGGTTCGGGCTCAGGGCGCGGGGCCGTCATCCATTTGGCGGACGCTCTGCCGGCCTCTTGAAGATGTCGCCGACCACTGTCGCGTCGGGGCCGTCCGGGCCGGCGCGCTTGCGGGACTCGCGGCCCACGCGTTCCACGGCCTCGTCGGATTCGTCAGCCTGGGGCTTGCCGCCCGGCGTTGCGGCGTTGCGAGCCCGTCCTTCGGATTGTTTGGGTGTCATGGTTCATGCTCCTGACCGCCCCCCCGCCATACAGACGGCCTCCCGCCAGGAATGGTTCCCTACCAACTGCGAGGGCCAGCTTGTGTCGGGCGCCGGACCAGGCGGCGATCCTTCAGGAGTCCCGTCGGCAGTCCGCATCCGGCGAAGCTGAGGCCTGGACATCCACGCGCAGGATCTCGCGGGCTTCCGGGTTCAGCACGACCAGCCCGAAGCGGATCGGGCTCTGTCCAGGCGACGACTGTTCAGCGAGCATTTCGGCGGCGAAACGCACCCCTTCGCGATAGGCGACGGCGTCGGAAACGGCGTCGTTCTCGAGCACCAGTTCCTTGTCCCGTTGGGTGACGATATATTTGTAAAGCGCCATGACAGACATCTATACGCCGGAACGTGAACATCGGATGATTTCGGGCCAGACTTCGACCCAGGGGCTCATCGCCAGGCTCGAACGGCGGGACAGGATCAGTTCTGCCGAGCGCATGGCGCTTGAGCACGCGCTCGACGCTCCCGTCCTGCATCGCGCGGGAGAACTGATCCTCCGTGCGGGCGTCCGGACTTCCGACTGCCACCTGCTCGTTTCGGGGCTCGCCGCCCGCATCAAGGGTTTTCAGAGCGGCGCGCGCTCCATCACCCAACTGAGCATAGCCGGGGATTTTCTGGACCTGCACAGCCTGGTCATGAAGCAGGTGGATCATGGGGTTCTGGCGCTGACAGACTGTATCACCGCAGCCGCGCCTCACCGCCTCATGACGAACCTGATCGAGACCCAGCCCCATCTCGGCCAGTTGTTCATGCTTGAGCTGGCGATCGACGGGGCGATCCAGCGCGAGTGGTTTCACCGGCTCGGACGCCAGGACGCGCTCGGGCGGATGGCTCATCTACTGTGCGAGCTCGACGCCCGCATCGCTATGGCGGGACTGGGGTACGAGGACGGCTTCAGCCTCACCATGACCCAGGAAGATTTCGCCGACTGCCTCGGACTTTCATCCGTGCACGTGAACCGGACGCTTGCCGAGTTGCGCGCCCGCGATCTGGCGACCTGGCGGGGCGGCCGGGTCGAAATCCACGACCGCGCGGGCCTCGTCGCCGTGGCGGGGTTCGATCCGGCCTATCTTCGTCCGGACGCCGCACCGATATAGGGCGGGGGACGGATCAGTCGGCCTGGGCGATCCTCAGTCTGTCGCCGGGCGCGACGCCTGAGACATCCGCCGCGGCCTGGGCCCGCGCCCGGGCGTCAAGACGGTCCTGAAGGTGGACGACGTATGGCAGGCGGCGAAGCCGACGGTTGTCGGCCTCAAGATCAGCCATGCGCCGGGCGTCGCCCTCGGTCATTCGCCTCTCCACGAGGGCGAGGGGGATGAGATCGCCCCGCCGGTGTGAAGATAGTCGGGATCGAAGAAGGACAGATTCTGAAGCTCATCCAGGTCATGAATGATGAGCTTCCGGTTCCGCAGACTCACCAGCCCCCTGCCTCGCAGGTCCTGAAGGGAACGGTTGACGTGCACAGCCGACAGGCCAAGCAGGTCCGCCAGCTCCGACTGGGTCAGGGGCAGGTCGCAGGTCGTTCCCTCCGCCAACCCGACCAGGGTCTGACGAAGATGCAGTTCGCAGAAGAGATGACCCAGACGTTCCGAAGCCGTGCGCCGTCCGAGGCTGACGGCGTGTTCCCGTTCGATCGCGATCGCGACCAGCAGATCCCACCATAGAGCCTGCTCGATCCGGGCGCTGGCTTTCGCCGTGGTCCGGATGAGGTCTGGAGCAATCTGGGCGAGGGTCACCTGGGTGACGGCCCCGATGGAATGATCGGCGAAGTCGGGAAGGATGCCGAAGGGTTCTGCGAGGTCTCCCGGCAGGAGGATGGACAGGATCTGGCGTTGGCCGTTCTCGAGGGCGCGGTAGGTGCAGGCCCAGCCTTCGAGCACCAGCGTCAGGAACCGCGGCGTCACGCCCTCGTGCAGGATATCGCCGCGGGCATGGACACGACGCACGCCGTCGGCGAGGCCGCGCAGCAACCTTTCATCATTCTCATCAAGCCAGGCGCCATGCCTGAGCTTTCGCACGAAGGTGTCCAGGGCCAGTCTCCAGCCGAACGGCGGATGATAACGATGAAAGGTCGTCCGGCCCGGACGGTTCCTCGTCGCCAGAACTGCGTTCTACTGTGGAAGGGAACGGCGATCAAAGGCGTCGGATGGCTTGACCCTCGAAGGTCGTGCGACCTGGACGCAGCTTCGCACCCGGTGTCTGGCCGCCCGCGAACGGCGCGCACGATCCACAAGCGCCTGTCCCCAGCAATCATGGGGGAGCGACGTGTCCAGACGGATAATGCCCCAAGCCATGATCCGGGCTGACGGCGGCAAGGGGCGATGCGCCCGGCCTGGCGGCCGAACGCATCCCTCGTTGTCAGCGGCGGTTCTCCCATCCGCGGCGCGAGGCCTCGGAATGGCCGCGGGAATCCCCGAACCAGCCGCCGTGGCCGCGATCCGAACGTCCCGAGCGATCGTCATCGTCACGGTCCGAACGGCTTCTGCTCTCCCAGCCGCGCCGCGCTGCTTCGGCGTGGCCGCGAGAGTCCCCGTACCAGCCGCGTCCGTCGCCATCCTCGTCGTCCCGTCCGCGGTACGACCGCTCATCGCGCTCCCGGTCGGAGGAGGGGTTGCGGCCGCCGCGACCCGATCGGTCGTCGTCGCTCATGAAGCGGCCCTGATCGTCACGGTCGCGGTCAGAGGACGAGTTGCGCCCGCGTCCGCCGCCGCGACCTGATCGGTCGTCGTCGCTCATAAAGCGGCCCTGATCGTCGCGATCACGATCCGAGGACGAGCTGCGTCCGCGTCCGCCGCCGCGACCCGATCGGTCGTCGTCGCTCATGAAGCGGCCCTGATCGTCACGGTCGCGGTCCGAGGACGAGCTGCGTCCACGCCCGCCGCCGCGACCCGATCGGTCATCGTCGCTCATGAAACGGCCCCGATCATCCCGGTCTCGGTCGTCATCGCCGCGCATGGACCGGCGCTCGTCCCAACCGCGCCGGGCGGCCTGGGCGTGACCGCGGGAGTCGCCGTACCAGCCCCGGCCGTCGCCATCATCGTCGTCGTCATTGCGGAAGCTGCGCCCCTCGCCACGGCTGCGTGCGGCCATGGAGTGTCCCTCGGAGTCTCCGAACCAGCCGCCGCGGCCGCGACCGCCTCGATCACTGTCGTCCCGGCGGTCGTCATCGCGAGAGCGCGAATAGGATCCGCCGCGGCGATCGTCGTCGTCATCGCTGACGAAACGACCGCGTTCGTCTCGTTCCGGTCCTTGATTTCTGGGCATGCCATACTCCTGGGTTGGGCGATTTTCGCCTTGCAGTTGATGAAACGACACGAGGTGCGACGGGCGCAGCCGGTCGGCCTCCTTCAACAGCCGTCGCTTCCGTTCCTGAAGTCGGCGGCCCAGCGCGGCGGTGTCGACGCCGGCTGCCGTCGCCTTGGCGAAGACGCCCGTCTGGGGCGCCTCCTCCTCGGCGACATGGTGTCTGATCTGCTCGGCGAGGACATTGAACCGGGCGGACTGGAGCGGATCTTCCTGACTGCTTGCGAGCAGTTCGATGATCAGCAGCTTGGCGCAGTCGTGCTCGACCTGGGCTTCGTCGAGGGCGTCCTCGGTCTCTTCGCCGTTCGCCGCGCGGCAGGCGGGGTAGAAGATTTCTTCTTCGAGCAGAGTGTGGAGCGTCAGTTCGGTGCAGGCCTCGCGAATGATCGCGGCCTTGCGCTGGTCGGAGGCGGACTCGAACTCCGCGAACAGGGCTTCCACCCGGCGATGATCGGCCTTGAGCAGCTCAATGGCGTCGCCCTCCGCATTGGAAGCGATGTCCGGGGTCTTGCCGGTCTTTCGCGCCTGGCCGGGTTTGCCCTGGCTCCCGGCGGCCGATGACCCGGCATCCGTCCCGGTGTCGCCAGGAGAGGCTTTTGCGCCAGCAGACTTTCCAGACGGCGGCGAGGGATCAGCCGCGCCGCCGGCCGTGGGCGGTTTTGAGGCTTGAGAAGCGGCGTTGTTTTCCGGCGTCTGCATGACGGCTCCTGTCGAAAGGGGACAGGGGGCAAATCGGGCTTGCGGGTGCGAGTTCCGGCCCTGCCATCCAGGCGCGGGCCAGGATCGCAACCGCAAGGCTCCGTCGATCCGCCGGATTCTTTTCAGGTCTGCGCGCGCGGCTTTGCCGGTGGGATTCCCGTCCGGCGGGCTCGGGCGCGGTAGCTTGACGGTCTTGTTTCCCACCGGTGTTTCAGCGTTCTCGCCAAGGCCGCGCACGACGAGGCGGCTTCAAAAATAATTCCTAAGGGCGAAGCTTTAGGGGGACCTTATGTCGCATAGGCGTCTCAAGCGGATCGGTCGCCAAGGAGGGCGCCGGCCGGGGTGCTGGCGTTGAAAGGACACCGTCAGGAAATCTTGAATGACCGGGTCTGGCGCGCGGAACTGTGAGCGCCGAACCAGCGATCGAAGATCACCTGCACCTGGCCGCGACCCTCAAGGTCTCTCAGGGTCGTGTCGACGTGGTTCAGGAGACGGGTCTCGCCCTTGCGCACCCCTATGCCGATCTCCTCCCGGCTGAGGGTATTGGCCAGGATCTTGAAGTCAGTGGCGTCCGGGGTCGTGGACAGAAGGCCGGCCAGCAGGGCGCTGTCCTGCGTGAGGGCGTCGACCTGGCCCGAACGCAGCGCGGTCAGTGCGGCGGGCAGGTCGTCATAGGCGATGACCCGGGCCCGTGGCAGCAGGGCGCGGATGTTCTGTTCCCCCGTGGTGCCCTTCACTGCGGCGATGCGTGACCGGGCATAGTCCTCCAGCGCGCCGGATCTGGAGGCAGGGACGAGAACCTGCTGGCCGCTTACGAAGTAGGGGATGCTGAAATCGACCACCTGCGCGCGCTCGGGCGTGATGGTTATATCGGCCACGATCAGATCAACGGCGCGAGACTGCAGGAGGGGAATGCGATTAGCCGGATTGGTCGGGACCAGCTTCAGCTTGACCCCAAGGCTGTCGGCCAGGGCCTGGGCGAAGTCCACGTCATAGCCCACGATGCGGCGTGACTGGGGATCGATCGATCCGAACGGCGGATTGCTGTCGAACACGGCGACGTTGAGTTCGCCCGAGCGACGGATCGCATCCAGTTGATCTGCACCCTGATCCGGCCGCAGCCAGATGACGGCTGCGACGACGGCGGCGGCGAGGAGGACAAGGACGCCCCCGATGATGACGGAGGCTCGACGGGTTCGATGAAGCGACATGCTGGGACCTTTTGGCTTGTACGCGGAAAGGGTTGGCCGAAGGGCGGGCTAGGGCGCGCTTTCGGCGAACCGGGATAGGGCGAAAAAAGAGAGATCGATCCGGCTGGCGCTGTGCGTCAGTTTTTGCGCGACCGCCTCGCCGATCGCTGCGGCGTGTTTGAAGCCATGGCCGGAGCATGCCGAGACGACCTCGATGCGCGGGTGGTCGGGGTGGCGGTCAATGATGAAATGGCTGTCCGGCGTCACCGTGTAGAGGCAGGCGGCGGCAAAGGACGGCTCTGGCAGGATCGATTGAAGCCGACCTCGGACATGAGCATCGAACATCCGACGCGAGTCTGACGCCGACGTCGCTCGGTCTACCGTGTCGGCTGGAACGCCGGGACCATAGGCTTCGTCCGCCACTTTCACCTGGCCGCCAAGGGAAGGGAAGCCGTAGAAGAAGTCGTCCCGCCCACTGCCGTGCCGCCAGATGAAAACGGGGGATCGGGACCATGCGCCCTCGACCTCGGCGCCCGCTGCGGTCGGGAACCAGTGCGTGACCTGCCGCGTGGTCGACAGCAGGGTGTCGAAAGGCGGCCCCAAGAGGCTTGCCGTCCATGCACCGGCGCTGACCACTGCGCGCTGCGAAAGCAGCTTTTCGCCATCGGCCAGGGTCGTGACGACATGATCGGCCTCCTGTCGGACGGATGCGACCCTGGACAGAGGAGACACCTCGGCGCCGGCGCGCTGAGCGCGTCCGAGTTGCGCGCGGATACAGGCCTCGACATGGAGGAAACCGGATGAGGCCTCGAAATAGCCCGCCACCTCATCCCTGACCACAAACTGAGGATACCGCCTGCGGATCGCGTCGGCGTCCAGGAGTTCATGGGCGACGCCATGCTCGCGGGCCGCCGCGAGCGTCCGGTCGATAAAGGCCTGACCCGTTGGGCGCTCGTTCCTGTCCTCGGGGTCGGAGAGTATCAGGCAACCGACCTGGGAGAAGAGCGCCTCATCGCCCTCCGCCTCCAGTTCGCGCCAGATCTGCTGGGAGCGGACGGCCAGTGGAACATAGGCGGAGCCCTCTCCAATGGCCTGGCGGGTGATCCGTGACTGACCATGGCTGGAGCCGAGCGCGTGGGGCGGGTTGAAACGGTCCAGGCCCCGCACCCGTGCGCCCGAGGCGGCCAGGGCGCTTAGAGTGGCGGACCCGGCCGCGCCAAGACCGATCACGACCACGTCGTAGACGGCGTTAGACCCGCGCCCGGCGCGCGGGGGGACCATGGAAGACGAAGCAGACGCCTGGGTCACCGCCGGACGCCCCGGTTCCTGTTGAAGCGGTTTGCGAGCAGGACCAGCGCGCCGCACACGAGGAAATAGAGGGCGCCGACGGTCAGGAATATTTCAGCCGGATAGACCTGAAGCCGACCGTTCACCTGGCCTGCCACGGTTGTGAGTTCGGGCACATTGACGATGAAGGCCAGGGACGTGTCCTTGATCAGCATCACGCCCAGGCCGAGAGCGGAAGGCAGGATGTTGGGCAGGGCCTGGGGCGCCAGTATGCGACGCACGATCTGTCCCGGCGTGAAACCCAGCGCGTGTGCGGCTTCCGACTGACCCGCCGGCAAGGCCCTGAAGCCCGCCACGACGAGATACATCACCGAAGCCGTATTGAAGGCGGTCAGGGCGACCACGACCATCACAGCCCCTGGCGCCGTACCTCCGACCAGCAGCGGGATCAGGAAATAGAACCAGAAGATCAGGAACAGCAGCGGAACCGCGCGGATGAGATCGGCGAGGGGGAAAAGGAGGCGTCGCGCCAGGGTCGGGTGCAACCACCCCGCAACGCCCAGCGGCGCTCCGATCAGGATCGACAGCACGCCTGCCCAGAGCGCCATGATGACGCTCAGCAGCAGACCGCCGATTTCTCCTTCTGGCGCACGGCCCCACAGGAGGTAGTCGAGGTTGTTGAGGATGACGCCGGGATCAAGAGCCATGACTAGCGCCTTCCTCCCGGATTCCGCGGCGCCAGGCGCGCCAGCACGCGGGCTAGGCCGAACCCTGACGCCAGATAGAAGAGGGTTCCGACCGCAAAGGCCTCAAGGGCGTGGGCGTTGTAGCTTTCGATCTGGCGCACCTGATAGGCGGTCTCGGCAAGACCGATGCCTGACGCCAGGGTCGAGTTCTTCAGAATGTTCAGGGTCTGGCCGATCATCGGCTGCCAGGCGTTGGCGAGGGCCTGAGGCAGCCGGATGTGGAGAAGGCCGGCCACGGGACTGAAGCCGAGGGCCCGCGCCGCTTCCGCCTGACCTTCGGGCACTGCGGCTAGACCCGAACGCAGCTCCTCGGCGATGTAGGCCGAGAAAAACACGCCCAATCCGAAGGCAGACACCAGAAACTCTGCGCTGAGCAGAGACGGACCTTGAGGCAGGCGACCGACGCCATGATCCTGGCCGATCCAGGATCTGACCGTATCCGGCAGCAGACGGTAAACGGCGAAATACCAGAACAGCAACTGCACCAGCAGCGGTGTGTTGCGAATTACCTCGATCGCCGCCGTCGCGGATCCGCTGACGGCACGCCACGGCGTCAGTCGCAGGGCCAGCAGAAGGCCGCCGAGCAGAAAGGCGACTGCGGCTGCGATGACGGTCACCGCCAGACTGGTCAGGAAGCCCTGGGCGAGCCAGAGCGCGGGCAGGCCCGTCACCACGCCCTGAAGATCAAGGCTCATTCGTCCGTCGCCCCGTGCAGCGGCGACAGCACCCGGTCAAGAAAGAGGCGCGCGCGAGGATGGACGGTGGCGGTGAAGAAGACGTCGGGCGGCGCGATTTCGAGGATGCGTCCGGCGTCCATTAACACCACACGGTCGGCGACACGACGGGCGAAGCCCATCTCGTGGGTGACGATGACCAGGGTCACGCCCTCGCGCGCCAGGGCCGCGATCACGGCCAGCACCTCGCCGATCGCCTCGGGGTCGAGGGCGGAAGTCGGCTCGTCCAGCAGGAGAATGCGCGGCCGCGACGCAAGCGCCCGCGCGATGGCGACACGCTGCTGCTGCCCGCCGGACAACTGATCCGGATAGTGGTCGGCCCTGTCCGGCAGGCCGACGCTCGTGAGGAGCTCTGTCGCCCGGGCGTCGGCGTCCGCCTGCGACCAGCCGTGAACCGTCGTCAGCGGAAGCGTGATGTTCCGACGCGCCGTGAGGTGGGCGAAGAGGTTGAACTGCTGAAAGACGAAGCCGACGTCCCCCCGCAAAGCGCGGAGCCCCTCGGTGGACAGGCTGGCCAGCGCTCGGCCGTCCAGGGAGATTTCGCCGCTTGTCTGCTCTTCCAACTGGTTGATCAGCCGGATCAGCGTGGATTTTCCTGATCCCGAGGGACCGCAAATGACGACCGTCTCGCCCGTTGCGATCTCAAGGGAAATGTCCGTCAACACGTCTGCGTCGCCGAAGCGCTTTGTTACTCCAGCAAGGCGGATGAGGGGCGAGGCGGCGCTTGACGCGGGAAGGGGCGTTTCAGTCATAGCGAGGGGCCCGAAGGTTCAGAACCGGACGAGGCCGGAACGAACCTTCGGGCTTGATCCAATCTCAGAACCGGTAGTCGAGACGGACGAAGTATTGGCCGCCCAGCAGGCCGACAGGGCTGGAATAGTCCCAGGTCCAATCATACTGGGCCCTGCTGGCCGCATTCCGGGCTTCGTCGGGAACCTTGTCTGGCGTGACGTTGAACAGGTTGTTGGCGCCCGCCGTTAGTCTCAGCCCCTCGCGGATGTCGTAGCCGACCGACAGATTGGTGACGACGCTGTCTCCCAGGGTGTATTCGCCTCCCGTGACGGAGTTGTAGCGGATCAGTTCCCCGAAGCGCGTGGCCTGCAGGTTCACGCCCCAGGGACCGTTGCTCCAGTTGACGTTGACGACCTGCTTGTCCTCGGGCGCGCGGTATTTGAAGGCGTACTGGTTCGCCAGCGACAGCACCTCGATATTGGGCAACTGGGCCAACTGGGACGGCACGGCCGAGATGCGCGTCAGGTCGGTCTTGTTGAAGTTGAGCGCGAAGTTCCAGCGCACCCGCCCATAGGCGCCCAGATCGGTGTTGGCCTCCGCCGTGATGTCGACGCCGCGCGTGCGGGTGTCGCCGACGTCGGTGAAGTAGCGGACGATGATGTTGGTCCCGGCGGCATAGCCGGCCGATTGCAGCAGGTTGTCGATCAGCGTCGCCTGGGCGTTCGTCAAGGTGCGACCGCTGCCATCGACGGGGACGCCCGACGAGCGGTTGATGCCGATATTGGGCGAGGTGTTCAGTCGATGCTCGACCTCGATCTGATAGGCGTCGACGGCGAACCGCCATCCCCCCAGTCGGCTGGTGACGCCCAGGGTGTAGTTGGTCGCTTCCTCGGGTTTGAGGGGCGTCGAGCCGAGGGCGAGCGCCGCGGCGGAATCGGGCTGGACCAGTCCGTTGAGAACGCCGGCCTGGTCGTTGGTGTTGGAATAGGAAGCCGCCACGAGACTGGGCGCATGGAAGCCATTGCTGACCGTGGCCCGGACAGCGAATGACGGGGTGAAGTCGTATCGCGTCGAGAGCTTGCCGGTATAGCTCTCGCCGAAGTCGGAATAGTGCTCCGCCCGGCCTGCGATATCCACGAACCACTTCGGCGTCAGATAGGTGGAGACCGCGCCATAGACCGCGTAGGAATCCCGGCTGACGTCCACCGCATCATCCGGCCGATAGCCGATCAGCCCAGACACGCCGACGCCGAAGTAGGAGTTGGGTTCGCCGGCCTTCAGCTTGTTGTTCTCGTGCTGGTACTGTGCGCCGACGGCGACATCGATCTCACGCTCGCCGACCTGGAAGGTGCGGCTGAGGTCCAGATTGTTCAGCCAGGCCGAATAGGTGCGCGCGCCGACGTAGAAATCGGTCTGCGCCCCCGGATAGGCGAGGGAGTAGTTCAGCGCGTTCTTGCTGAAGACATCCAGATGGTCGCGGCCGTAGCTGCTGCTGAAATCGTAGCGCCAGTCGCCGATCTGACCTCTCAGGCCGCCCGTGATCTGAAGGTCGTCCTCGTCGATGACCTCCAGCGGCTGGAAGCCGTCCGGATATACGGACAGGCCGCCCGGATTGTTGATGAAGACGGTGTTGGGCAGGCGGTAGTTGATGGTGTCGTCGCCCTTGCGGTGCGCATAGGTGCCGAAGGCGTAGAACTCGGTGTTTGCGTCGATCTCATATCCGAGGTTGGCCGACAGGCTGTAGGTGTCGGTCGCGTGGCGACCCTGGTTTTTCCAGATCTGCGGATCGCGCGTCGCCTCGCGAGGATCTGGGTCCGCGCCGGCGGGCAGGGAGTTGTTGGGGCCCAATCGCACGGGCAGGCCGGTGATCCGGTCGATGGCGGGATAGTAAAGGTAGCTGGAGCGTATCTCCGGATTGCGCACCGCCCGTTCCTGGATGATCGCCTCGGCCCCCAGGTTGAGGTAGCCGCGGCCGTCAGCGAAGCTCCAGCCGTGCGTGCCCCGGGCGATGTAGACCGCGCCGTCGCCCTCGTAGGTGGCTCCGGCCTGGACCGAGAGGGTGGAGGGCTGGGCTCCAGACTTCAGGATGATGTTGATCACGCCGGCGATGGCGTCCGATCCGTAGACGGCCGAGGCGCCGTCCCGCAGCACCTCGATCCGCTCAATGGAGTCGCCGGGGATCAGGGCGAGGTCGACAGGAACCGAACCCGCAAAGCCGTCGTAGTTGACCACGGCCGTGGTGTGGCGGCGTTTTCCGTTGACCAGCACCAGGGTGTAGGCGGGATCCAGTCCGCGCAGTTGGGCGCCCCGCACAAGCGCGCCAAGGTCGGGCTGAACCTGGGCGGGCAGGTTGAAGGACGGGAGGAGCAGGTTCAGCGCTTCCAGGACGTTCGGCGCGCCTGTGTTGACGACGGCGTCGCCGGAGATGACGTCTATCGGGGAGGCGCTGTTGGCGACGGTGCGGCCGGTGGCCCGTGTCCCGGTGACGATGATCTCATCAACGGTGGCGACCGATTGGTCCGGACGAGAGGCCTCGGCGGAGGTTTGAGCCTGGGCGGAGAAGGCCAGGCTGGAGAGCGCCAGGATGCTGGCGCTGGCCAGAATGGCCTGGTTTGCGGAGTCGCGTTTCAAGGCAGGGATTCCATGTGCGTAAGGCATGCGCCAGCCGTCTCTTCCGGCGTTCCGGAGCGAGTACAGGCCTTGCAGCGCAGCGGCTGTGTTGGGGAGGAAAAGCGTCGCGCGCAGAGATCCGGCGGACCGCCGGCCTTGAGCCCGAAGGCCCGTTGCGCAAGGCCGTCTGCGCCGGTCGCATGGGAGCGCCCGGCGCGGAGCTGGACCTTAGGTTTCGATCGCCACGTGCGGTCGGGTGTTGGGGTAGATCACCTCGATCAGAGGTTTGCCGTCCGCGTCGGTCGGCGTCCGCATGCCGTAAGCATTGACGGGTTGGGCCCGGTTCACCCAGAGGGTGTAGTAAAGGTGGTCGGCGCGCGGGTCATCCGTATTGGGATGCAGCAGGATCGTCAGCCCCAGGCTGTTCAATTGCAGCCAAGGAACGATCACCGGCAACTGCTCTGGCACGAAGCCGAAATAGAAGGACGGCGTCACGTGCGGACCACGGGGACCCTGGTTCCAGTTGCCTAGTTCGACGTCGAACCGGTCGGCCACCCACTGCCGAAGCTGAACAGCCTTCTTATAGCTGTCTTCGTCGAAATAGACGTGTGCGTGATAGCTCTTGATGTCCGTGTAGGCGCGCGGCTGCGTCGGCAGCGTCTGTTCGTTGGGGCGAACGCTGTCAGGCGCGGGCGTCGCTTCATGGATGGTGTCGTAACCCCAAGGGCTGCGCCCGTCCGGCGGCGGTGTCTGCAGCGCGGTCGTCTGCGAAGCGGGTAGACCGGACGAAGATCGGGCGGCGGGCCCTGCCGCGTTCGCCGTCGCCTGGGCTGCGCGGGCCGGCGCGGCCGCTCCGAGAGCCGCAAGGCCGGCCGCCACGCCCGAGCCGGCGAGCAGCGCGCGTCTGCCTGGCGACAGAAGGTCGGCCCAGGCTTCGTCAACGTCGATATCGACCCCCGTCGATCGTCCGGCTTTTTTACTCATAGTCTTGTCCCCGAAATCCGAATTGCGGCGTCCAGCGGCTTTTTGGGAGGGCCTGGAACTGAACGTCGTTGGATATGGCTAGCTTGGCGAGCCCAGGTCCCGGTAATGAGAAAAACGGCGTTTGCTTTAGAAAATCTGATCTGCTGGGGTTCGAGGTCTTGCCGATGTTCGCGAGCCCATCCGCGAAGTCGCCTCTGTCTTTGTCGGCATGAATTGGAGCCGCGACCGGCCGGAGCGAGAAGCGTCCGGGGCGGAATGGGAGCCTGAGAGGGAGGCGGGGACTTTACTACGGAAGCGCCTGACACCAGCCGCGACCGAGTTTGGAGCGGCCTTAGACGCGGTTGTCGTGCCCCAGACATCCAAAGGCAAGCCCCGTAGATAGGCTCTATCTCTAGTGATGCGTGGGGGAGGAAATGGTGGACGCGACAGGGATTGAACCTGTGACCCCCTCGGTGTGAACGAGGTGCTCTCCCGCTGAGCTACGCGTCCGCCTGGAACGGGGCGGTCAGTGACTGCGCCGTCGGGAGGCGGGGACATAACCCGCGATTCCGGCGACGGCAAGCCTCAAATCATCAAATAGCTGCGTCGCTTGCTCAGATTCCCGCCGCCCGCACGCCGTCAGGCGTTTCATCTTCCGGATCACCCGGCAGCCAGGCCACGTGGCCGTTATAGATGTCCTGATTGAGGATGCCTTCTTCCTTGGCGACTAGCACCGGCACGACCATCTGGCCGGTCACATTGGTGGCGGTGCGCATCATGTCGATGATGCGGTCGATGGCGATGATGTAGCCGACGCCTTCCAGCGGCAGTCCCGCCGTGGACAGCGTCAGGGTCAGCATGACGATGCTGGTCCCCGGCACGCCCGCCGTGCCCAGCGACCCCAGCACCGCCGTCAGGCCGATCAGGACGTACTGCGTCAGCGTCAGGTCGATCTGGAAATACTGGGCGATGAAGATGGAGGCGATGGCCGGATAGATGGCGCCGCACCCGTCCATCTTCACATTGGCGCCCAGAGGCACGGCGAAGGCGGCATAGGCCTGCGGCACGCCCAGCCGCTCGACTGTCTGGCGCAGGGTGACGGGCAGGGTGCCCAGCGACGACGAGGTGGCGAACGCCGTCTGCATGGCCGCAGCGCCGCCGCGGAAGAAGCTGAGAACCTTCAGCCCATGCAGCTTCAGCAGGCCCGAATAGACGACGAAGATGTGGAACAGGCAGGCCGCATAGATGGCGAAGATGAACTTGCCCAGCGGCAGCAGCGCCTCCCAGCCATAGCCGCCGACGACCGAACCGATCAGGCCGAACACCCCGAACGGCGTCAGCTGGATCACCCAGCGGGTGATGCGGAAGATCAGGGCCGCGCCCTCATCCACCAGCCTGCGCGCGTTCTGCGCCCGATCGCCCAGCGCCACCAGCGCCGCGCCCAGCAGCGCCGAGAAGAAGATGATCTGCAGCACCTTGCCCTCGGCCAGCGAGGCGAAGGGATTGGTCGGCACGACGCCCAGCAGGACCTGCAACGGCGAGGGAATCTCGCGCGCCTTCACCTCGCCCAGCGGCAGATCTGACAGGCCGACGCCCGGATTGATGATGTGACCGAACGCAAAGCCGACCAGCACGGCCAAAAGGGAGGTGACGGCGAACCAGACGATGGTCCGCACGCCCAGCCGCACGGCGCCGACGCCTTCGCCCAGCTTGGCGATCGAACTGGCGATGGTGAACAGCACCAGCGGCGCCACAACCATGCGGATCAGGTTCAGATAGACGTCGCCGATGGGCTGAAGCCAGACGACGGCCTGCTCGCGCAGGATCAGGCCGGCGATTATGCCCAGGGCGAAACCGGCGGCGGTGCGCTGCCACAGGGGAATGGCGAAGAAGCGACGAAGCATGACGACCCTTGGGAAGAAGCAGGTCAATCTATGTGTTTCGCAGCCGCGAAGACGGCAACAGCCTCAGGTTCGGATGATGGATAGAAGTTCTAAAGCTGCCTTTAGTTTTTCTACTCTCGCCAGGGGAGGGGCGCGGTCACTCGCCCATCACCCCCGCCAGCGCCTCATCGAATCCGTCGTAGTGGTCGATCATCACGTCGCCGCCCAACTCCGCGTGCGGCACGTCGTTGTAACCGAAGCTGACGGTTATGCAGGGCGCGCCTGCATCCCTGGCCGCCTTAGTGTCCGTGGTGCTGTCGCCGACCATGACGCAGCGCGCCGGGTCGCCGCCCGCCTTGCGCACCGCCTCAATGATGTGGGCGCCGCTGGGCTTGCGGGCCGACACCACGTCCGGCCCGGCGATGAAGGCGAAATGGCGCGTCAGGCCCAGCGCCTCGATCAGCGCCACCGACAGGTCCGTGCGCTTGTTGGTCGCCACGCACAGGATCGCCCCGCGCGCGCTCAGCCGGTCCAGCGCCGCGACGCAGCCGTCGAACGGGCGGCTCTCATCGGCGATGTGAGCCAGGTAGACGTCGATGAAGCGCTCGAACAGGCCGGGGGCGTGCGCCTCGTCCCAGACGGCGCCGGCTTCCATGAAGCCGTGACGCAGCATGGCCATGGCGCCGTGTCCGACCAGATGCCGGGTCGAGGACATGGGAACGGGCGGCAACTCATACTCCGCCAGCATCCGGTTCAGCGTGCCGATCAGGTCCGGCGCCGAATCCACCAGCGTCCCGTCCAGATCGAAGGCGATGGTCCAGCCTTCCAGGTCGCGCTCAATGCTCACTCATCTGTCTCCCGGCTCGCGAAGACCCCGGCAATGGGCTAGATCGCAGGCAACGACAAGCCGCCGGATCGATTCATGACCAGCACCCTGCACCCGAGAGCCGCCATCATCCTCGCCGCCGGCCAGGGCACGCGCATGAAGTCGCCCCTGCCCAAGGTGCTGCACCCGGTCGGCCGGCGCGCCATGCTGGATCACGCCATCGACGCGGCTGAGGCCCTGGGCTGCGAGCGCATCGTGGTGGTGGTCGGCTCTCACTCTCCAGAAGTCCGCGCCCACGTGGAGAAACGCCTCGGCGCCGACAGCATCGCCGTTCAGGACCCGCCGCTGGGCACCGGCCACGCCGTGCGCGCCGCCGAGGCCGTGCTGGGCGATTTCGTCGGTCATGTGGTCGTGACCTACGGCGATGTGCCCCTGCTGAAGGCCGCCGACATCGAGCCGGTTTTCGCCGACGCCCATGAAGGCGTCACTGTCATCGGTTTCGAGGCCCGCGACCCCGGCGCCTACGGCCGTCTGATCCTTGAGGGCGACAGCCTGCTGGCCATCACCGAGGCCAAGGAAGCCTCCGCCGAGGTTCTGGCTGTCACCGCCTGCAACTCTGGCGTCATGGCGGCCCCGGTCGGCCTGCTGTTCGATCTGCTTGCCGAGGTCACGAACGACAACGCCAAGGGCGAATACTATCTGACCGACGTGGTCGAGCTGGCCCGCAAACGCGGCGCCCCGACCCGCGCCGTCTTCGCCGCCGAGGACTCCGTCATGGGCGTCAACGCGCAAGGCGAACTGGCTCAGGCCGAGGCTCTGTTCCAGAAGACCCAGCGCGAGCATTTCCTGGCGGCGGGCGTGACCATGAGCGCCCCGGACACCGTTCACTTCGCCTGGGACACGGATATCGGCGCAGGCACGACCATCGAACCCTTCGTCGTCTTCGGCCCCGGCGCCAAGGTGGCCGAGGGTGCGCGCATCCGCAGCTTCAGCCATATCGAGGGCGCCAAAATCGCCACCGGCGCCGAGGTTGGCCCCTACGCCCGCCTGCGCCCCGGCGCGGATCTGGGCGAAGGCGTCAAGGTCGGCAACTTCGTCGAGGTCAAGAACGTCCGCATGGACGCGGGCGCCAAGGCCAACCACCTGGCCTATCTCGGCGACGGCGAGGTGGGAGCGAAAGCCAACATCGGCGCGGGGACCATCTTCTGTAATTACGACGGCTTCTTCAAACACCGCACCACGGTGGGCGAGGGGGCCTTCGTCGGCTCGAACAGCGCCCTTGTCGCCCCCGTGACCATCGGGGCGGGCGCCATGATCGGTTCCGGCTCCGTGGTGACCAAGGATGTCGCGCCCGGCGATCTGGCGCTCGGCCGCGCCGAACAGACGACGAAGCCGGGCTGGGCGGCCCGCTTCATGGAAACCATGCGCGCGAAGAAGGCGGCGAAGACCAAATGAGCGACCTGCAGAAGAAGAACGCCGGCGAAGCCGCCGCCCAATACGTCGAGGCCGGAATGGTCGTCGGCCTGGGCACTGGCTCCACCGCCGCCTGGTTCGTGAAAGCGCTGGCCGCCCGCAACCTGCCGGACCTGCGCTGCGTCCCGACGTCCGAGCGCACGGCCGACCTGGCGCGCGAACTGGGCCTGACGCTCTCGACGCTTGAAGACACGCCGAAGATCGACCTGACCGTCGACGGCGCCGACGAGATCGGCCCGGGCCTGGCCCTCATCAAGGGCGGCGGCGCGGCCCTGCTGCGCGAGAAACTGGTGTGGGAGGCGTCGGCCCGCTGCATCTGCATCGCCGACGCGGCCAAGGTGGTGCCTGCGCTGGGAACCTTCCCCCTGCCCATCGAGGTCGTCGCCTTCGGCCACAAGACGACGGCCAACCGCATCGCCGACGTTCTGTCCGACCACGACATCGCCTCGCCCGCCCGCGTGCGCGAGGCCGAGCGCGGCCTGATCCGCACCGACGGCGGCAACCTGATCTACGACGCCGCCTGCAAGCTGATCGCCGACCCGGCCCGCCTCGCCGCCGACCTGAAAAGCCTGACCGGCGTGGTCGAACACGGCCTCTTCCTCGACCTCACCGACCTGGCCGTCATCGGCACGGACGATGGGTTCGACACGATCAATCCGTAGTCGGGGGCGTCTCGTCGGCCAGGCGGGCGTGGGCGCGGCGGATCGAGGATTGGATCTCTGACTTGCCCGCCCGCACGTTCTGACGCGTCCGCTGAGCGTCGTACAGGCCGTTGAGATAGGCCTTGTCCCACTCGGTCAGAGAGGGGGCGCTGCTGGGATCGTTGAAGACGTTCAGGATAGAGGCATAGGCGCTGGTGTCCGCCGTCGGGTCGATCTGCGCCAGCGACACCATGGCGATGTAATCCGCCAGTTGCTCCGAGTTGACCGCGCCGGTCTTGCTGACATCCACGACGATGATGGCGCGGAAGATGTTGTCGACGATCTGGGTCGTCAGGCGCGAAGCCGCGGATACGCTGATGGTCGGAGCATAGTCCATCGGCCCCGAGCAATCGTTCGTGCATTCTCCGGGAATGCGGACCGCGCGCTGGCCCGTTTCGGAATCGACCGGCATGCTGACCTGCCACCAGCGGACGGGGCGGCTGGTCTCCTGGAAATCTCTCAGCGCAGCAGCGCCGCGGTCCATGCCGGAGCCGCCCATGCGCAGGGCGCGACGGCGGCGTTCCACCAGTTCCCGCGCAAAAGCGTCGCCATCGGAGGTCGCGACAATCAGCAGATTGGGCGTGCAGCCGGGGTCGCCCGGACTCAGGCCAAGGTCTTCCGCCACGGTTGAAACGCGATCCACCAGATACTGCGCGGCTTCGCGGCGCAGATTGACAGCGCCCACGCAGACGCTTCGGTCCCATCGGGCGATGCCGCGCCCGCGATTAGGCGCAGCGACTTCGCTGACGAAGCTCTGGATCAGGTCGTCAAGGCGGCGGCCCGAGACCTGGATATCCTCCAGCCGAACCGCCTGATCCTCATGGGCGGGCGCAGCCGACTGGGCTGACTGAGCGGGCGGGGCGCCGGCGCTGAGCGCAAGAGCGAGAAGGGCTGCGATCATCACCTGGCCTCACGACATATTTGACCCAACCACAGTATTTCATAACCGCGTCTGGTGAAAGCGGAGCGGTGGCCATTCGACGCCCTTCGGCTTCTTTGACGCGGACCCGCCTCGCGCCTTGCCCCCTCGCGCCCCGGCGCCTAAGTCGGGTCAGCGCTGCGGTTCGGCCGCGCGGATTTCAGACGATTCAGACGAATTGGACTTGTTTTTTCGGGTCCAGTCCAACCGGAGCCCCCGATGACCTCATACGACTACGATCTCTTCGTCATCGGCGCTGGTTCGGGAGGCGTGCGGGCGGCGCGGCTGACGGCGCTGGGGGGCAAGAAGGTCGCCATCGCTGAAGAGTATCGGGTCGGCGGCACCTGCGTCATTCGCGGCTGCGTGCCCAAGAAGTTCATGGTCATGGCCGCCGAGGTCAGCCATGCGCTTGAGATCGCCGAGGGCTATGGCTGGTCCTTCGACAATGCGAAGTTCGACTGGCCGACCTTCCTTCAGGCCAAGGATGTCGAGATCGCCCGCCTGTCGGGCATCTACGCCGCCAATCTGGGCAAGGCGGGCGTCGACCTGCTGCACGGACGCGCCGTGCTGAAGGACGCCCACACTGTCGAGGTCATCGGCAAGGACGGCGTGGAAAAGCAAACGATCACGGCCGAGAAGATCCTGATCGCCACGGGCGGCCGCCCGTGGAAGCCGGACAGCCTTCCGGGCATCGAGCACGCCATCACATCCGAAGAAGCCTTCCATCTGCCCGAACTGCCCAAGCGCGTCCTGGTGGTCGGCGGCGGCTATATCGCGGTGGAGTTCGCCGGCATCTTCGCGGGCCTGGGCGTCGAAACGACCCTAATCTATCGCGGCCCCAACATCCTGCGCGGCTTCGACGACGACGTGCGCGCCCATCTGGCGGGCGAGATCGAGAAGCGCGGCATCAAGGTCATCCTCGGCTGCCAGCACGAGTCGATCGAGAAGACCGACACAGGCCTGATCAACCACCTCGAAAACGGGATGAAGATCGAGACGGACGTGGTCATGTTCGCCACCGGCCGCGTGCCTTACGTCGAAGGCCTGGGCCTGGAGACCGCCGGGGTCGAGCTGAACGAGAACGGCGCGATCAAGGTCGATCAGTATTCCCAGACGACGGCCGACAATATCTGGGCGGTCGGCGACGTCACCGACCGGATGAACCTGACCCCCGTCGCCATCCGTGAGGGCGTGGCCTTCCACGAGACGGTGTTCAGGAACAACCCGCAGAGCTTCGACTATGAAGCCGTCGCCACCGCCGTCTTCAGCCAGCCCCCCGTCGGCACCGTCGGCCTGACCGAGGCCGAGGCTCGCCACGCCTGTCCGGGCGAGGTCGATGTCTACGTCACCCGTTTCCGCCCGATGAAATACGCTTTCACCCGCTCGGACGAACGGGTGCTGATGAAGCTGGTGGTCGAGGCCGAAACCCAGCGCGTCGTCGGCTGCCACATCGTCGGCCCCGACAGCCCCGAGATGATCCAGCTGGCCGCCATCGCCGTGAAGGCGGGTCTGACCAAGGCCCAGTGGGACGCCACCTGCGCCGTCCACCCGACGATGGCCGAGGAGCTTGTCACCCTCAGAGAAAAGCAGGCCCCGGCGGCCATGACCGCCGGTTGATGGTGCGCCGGGACGGCTTGCCAGTCGTCCCATCCGCGCGCCTTATGCCGTCCGAAGGCCCCGACCGGGGCAGCCGCAAGATCAAGGAGTTCGTCATGAAACCGCATCTGCTCGCCGCCGCCGTCGCCGCCGCCTTCCTCAGCGCCGCGCCTGTTCTGGCTCAGGACGCCGCGGCGCCCGCCTATCAGGCCGCGGTCGCCGACGCCCTGCGCCCCGCCGATGAGGTCGAGCGCGACGCCCTGCGTCATCCCGCCGAGATGCTGGCCTTCGCTCAGGTGAAGCCGGGCTGGCGCATCGCCGACATCCGCCCCGGCGCGGGTTATTTCAGCCGCCTGTTCGCGCGTGTCGTGGGCGAGGGCGGCCACGTCTACGCCTTCGTGCCGAACCGCACGGCCGAGCGCGAGAATCCGCGCGCCGACGCCCTGGTCGCCGCCTATCCCAACGTCAGCCGCGTCAACGGCGATCTAGACGCCATGAGCTTCGACCAGCCGCTGGATCTGGTCTTCATGAGCCAGGAATACCACGACTTCCATATCCCCCGTTTCGGCGTGGACGTGGCCAAGATGAACGCCGACATCTTCAAGGCGCTGAAGCCCGGCGGCCTCTATGTCGTCATCGACCACCAGGCCGCGCCCGGCGCCGCCAACACCGTCGTCGAGACCCTGCACCGCATCGAGGGCGCCCAGCTTCGCAAGGAGGTCGAGGCCGCCGGTTTCGTCTTCGACGGCGAAAGCACGGCCGTCGCCAACCCTGCCGACGACCACAGCCTGAACGTCTTCGACGAGGCGATCCGGGGCAAGACCGACCAGTTCGTCTATCGCTTCCGCAAGCCGAACTGAGGCGTCCCGTCTCAATTTGGTGACTGGCGAACCGGGGCGTGCGGCGCTAACCCTCGGCCAAAATCCATAAGGGAAACGCACAGATGACTCGCATCGCCTTTATCGGCCTGGGCAACATGGGCGGCGGCATGGCCGCCAATCAGGCCAAGGCCGGGCATGACGTCGCCGCCTTCGACCTGTCGCCCGCTGCGCTGGAACGCGCCGCCGAGGCGGGCTGCCGCGCCGTCAGTTCGGTCGCCGAGGCCGTTAAGGACGCCGAGGTCGTCATCACCATGCTGCCCGCCGGGCCGCACGTGCTCAGCGTCTATTCCGAACAGATCATCGGCGCCGCGCCTTCCAGCGCGCTTCTGCTGGACTGCTCGACCATCGACGTGGAGACGGCGCGCAAGGTTGCGGCTCTGGCCAAGGAGGCGGGCTACGCCTTCGCCGACGCCCCCGTCTCCGGCGGCACGGCGGCGGCCGACGCGGGTTCGCTGGCCTTCATGGTCGGCTGCGACGAGGCCGACTTCGCCCGTGTCGAACCGGCGCTGGAGCCGATGAGCCGCATCACCATCCGCGCGGGCGACCACGGCGCCGGGCAGGCGGCCAAGATCTGCAACAACATGCTGCTGGGCATTTCGATGATCGGCACCTGCGAAGCCATCGCCCTGGCCGAAAAGCTGGGCCTGGAGCCGGAACGCTTCTTCGAGATCGCCTCCAAGTCCTCGGGCCAGTGCTGGAGCGTGACCAGCTACTACCCCTGGGCCGGGCCGGTGCCGACCGCCCCGTCGAACCGCGAGTATGAAGGCGGTTTCGCCACCGCCATGATGCTGAAAGACCTCAAGCTGGCCCAGGACGCCGCCGCAAAGGCGGGCGCCTCGACCCCGCTGGGCGCCCAGGCCGAGGCCCTCTACGCCCTGTTCAACGGCCTCGGCTACGGCGGCAAGGACTTCTCCGCCATGGTGCAGATGCTGCGCGGCCGCATCGACACGTTGAGCTGAGCCACAACTCTCCTCCCCACCAAGTGGGGAGGGGGACCACGAAGTGGTGGAGGGGCTCAGCTAGGGCAGAACCCAGCGGCCCCTCCGTCTCGTCCGCTTCGCGTCCGATCCACCTCCCCATGTCATGGGGAGGAGAAGCCCGCGTCGGGTCGGGAGGTCCCGCAGGGCCGATGATCGCGGGCCGCTCAAGAAGTGAGAACCGTTATCAATTAAGAGGTTGGGACGTTTTGTCCGGTTCCTGACATGGACAAGACAGGGCGGCGCGCGCAATTAGGCCGCAAAGCTGCATAAGCGAAAGAAGCGCCGCCTTGTTCGACTATAAGTCCGCCTTTCAGAACTCTGTGGATCAGGTCCGCAGCGAAGGCCGTTACCGTGTCTTCGCCGATCTGAAGCGGGTGCGCGGCCAGTTCCCTCGGGCTGTGCGCCGCCGTGAGGACGGCACGCAGCAGGACGTCGTCGTCTGGTGCTCGAACGACTACCTCGGCATGGGCCAGCATCCGACCGTGGTCGAGGCCATGACGAATGCGATCGACCTCAGCGGCGCCGGGGCAGGGGGCACCCGCAACATCTCGGGCACCACGCGATCTGCGGTCGATCTGGAAGCCGAGCTGGCCAGCTGGCACCAGAAGGAAGCCGCCCTGCTGTTTACCTCGGGCTATGTGGCCAATGAGGCGACGCTGTCGACCCTGCAGAAGATCCTGCCGGGCCTGATCACCTTCTCCGACGCCCTGAACCACGCCTCGATGATCGCGGGCATCCGCAACGGCGGCGGCGAGCGCCACATCTTCCGCCACAACGATCTCGAACACCTTGAAGAACTGCTGGCCGCCGCGCCGGTCAACGCGCCCAAGCTGATCGCCTTCGAGAGCGTCTATTCGATGGACGGCGACATCGCCGACATCGCCGGCACCATCGCCCTGGCCAAGAAATACGGCGCCCTGACCTATCTGGACGAAGTACACGCCGTGGGCCTGTACGGCGCGACCGGCGCGGGCGTGGCCGAGCGTGACGGCGTGCTGGACGGCATCGACATCGTCGAATGCACTCTGGGCAAGGCCATCGGCGTCATGGGCGGCTACATCGCCGCCGACGCCGTGATCGTGGATGCGGTGCGCAGCTGGGCCTCGGGCTTCATCTTCACCACCAGCCTGCCGCCGGCCCTGACGGCCGGGGCCCTGGCTTCGGTCCGCCACCTGAAGGCGCACCCGGAACTGCGCGACGCCCATCAGGAGCGCGCCGCCACCCTGAAGCGTCGCCTGTCCGAGGCGGGCATCCCGGTCCTGCCCAGCGTCAGCCACATCGTGCCGGTCCATGTCGGCAATCCGGTTCACTGCAAGCTGATCTCGGACATGCTGCTGGAAGAGCACGGCATCTACGTCCAGCCGATCAACTATCCGACCGTGCCCAAGGGGACCGAACGCCTGCGCTTCACCCCTTCGCCTGACCATGACGACGCCATGATCGACAAGCTGGTCGATGCGATGGACAAGCTGTGGTCCCACTGTAACGTGGCGCGTCGTCCGGTCGCGGCTTGATGACCCACGTTGAACTCGGCGAAGTCATCGTCGAGTTCGTCCGCAACGGCCCCTATGTGAAATGCTCCGCCGTCCACACGGCGACTGGCGTGGAGGTCTCCGCCATGGGCCCGGCCGCTGAACCGCGCGCGGTCGAACGGGTGGCTATCGCCAAACTGAAACGAGCGTTGTCACAGCGGTGACCCCCTAGATGTTGTGGTGTTCGGCGGCGCGGCCTAGAAGGAAGCGCCGTTTCCGCCCTCAGCCTTCGGGATGCCTGCCTGTGACCGCCTTCACCCACGACTCCTACTTCTCCAAGAGCCTCGCCGACGCTGATCCGGCGATCTTCAAGGGCATCCAGGGCGAGCTTGGCCGCCAGAAGGAGCAGATCGAGCTGATCGCTTCGGAGAACATCGTCTCCCAGGCGGTGCTGGACGCGCAGGGTTCGGTCCTGACCAACAAATACGCCGAGGGCTATCCGGGTCGCCGCTATTACGGCGGCTGCGAGTTCGTCGACATCACCGAAGACCTGGCCCGCGAGCGCGCCAAGGAGCTGTTCGGCGCCGCCTTCGTCAACGTCCAGCCGCACTCGGGCGCTCAAGCCAACCAGGCGGTCTTCTTCTCCCTGCTGCAGCCGGGCGACACCTTCCTGGGCATGGATCTGGCCTGCGGCGGGCACCTGACGCACGGCTCGCCCGCCAACCAGTCGGGCAAGTGGTTCCGCCCCGTCACCTATAAGGTGAACGAAGACGACCATCTGATTGATTATGATCACGTCGCCGAAATGGCCCAAAAGGAGAAGCCCAAGCTGATCCTGGCCGGCGCCTCGGCCTACAGCCGCCACATCGACTTCAAGCGCTTCCGCGAGATCGCCGATTCGGTCGGCGCCTATCTGATGGTCGACATGGCCCACTATGCCGGCCTGATCGCGGGCGGCGCCTATCCCGACCCGCTGCCGCACGCCCACGTCGTCACCACGACGACGCACAAGACCCTGCGCGGCCCGCGCGGCGGCATGATCCTGTCCAACGACCTGGATCTGGGCAAGAAGATCAACTCGGCCGTCTTCCCCGGTCTGCAGGGAGGCCCGCTGGAGCACGTCATCGCCGCCAAGGCCGTGGCCTTCGGCGAGGCGCTGAAGCCTGAGTTCAAGCTCTACGCCCAGCAGGTCGTCAAGAACGCCCAAGCCCTGGCCGCCGTTCTGGTCGAACGCGGCCTGGCCATCGTCTCGGGCGGCACCGACAGTCACCTGATGCTGGTCGACCTGCGTCCCAAGGGCGTGACCGGCAAGGCCACCGAGCATGAGCTCGAAAAGGCCCTGATGACCTGCAACAAGAACGGCGTGCCGTTCGACACCGCCCCCTTCACCGTCACCTCGGGCGTGCGCCTGGGCACGCCGGCCGGCACCACGCGCGGCTTCGGGGAGGAAGAGTTCAAGCAGATCGGCCACTGGATCGCCGACGTCGTCTCGTCGATGAACGGCGGCGATGAAGCCGATCCGGCCGTCGTCGCGGGCGTCGCCGCCCAGGTGCGCGAACTGACCGCACGCTTCCCGATCTATCGCTAAGGAACCCATCGGATGAAGTGCCCCTTCTGCGGAAACGCCGACACCCAGGTGAAGGACAGCCGCCCGTCTGACGACGGCGCGGCCATCCGGCGCCGTCGGTCGTGCCCGCAGTGCAACGGGCGCTTCACCACCTTCGAGCGGGTGCAGCTGCGCGAACTGGTCATCCTGAAACGGAACGGCCGCCGCACCCCCTTCGACCGCGACAAGCTGGAACGCTCGCTGGGCATCGCTCTGCGGAAACGTCCCGTGCAGCCGGATCAGGTCGAGCTGCTGGTCAGCCGCATCGTGCGTCAGCTGGAAAGCCTGGGCGAGACCGAGATCCCGTCGCACATTGTCGGCGACTTCATCATGAAGGCGCTGAAGTCGGTCGATGAGGTCGCCTACGTCCGCTACGCCTCGGTCTACAAGGACTTCCGCCACACCAGCGATTTCGCCAAATTCCTCGGCGACGAGGGTTTCGACGAGACCAAGTCCGGCCAGGACTGATGCGCCCGCGCGTCACTCTCAAGCTGGCCACCTCGCTGGACGGCCGCATCGCCACGGCCACAGGCGAAAGTCAGTGGATCACCGGGCCGCAGGCGCGCCAGCAGGGCCACCGCCTGCGCGCGATGCATGACGCCATTCTGGTTGGCGTCGAGACCGTGCTGGCCGACGATCCGGAACTGACGGTGCGTCTTCCTTCCAATCTTCTTCATTCTCCCCTCGTGGGAGAAGGTGGCTCGCGGAGCGAGACGGATGAGGGGGCTGTGTCCGCAAGCGAAACGGCCGAAGTCGAGGGCGAATCCGGCGTCCCTCTCATCCGAGCGGCTCCGCCGCCCACCTTC
>KB291764.1:91613-108488 GCA_000318405.1 Brevundimonas diminuta 470-4
CGAGCGGCTCCGCCGCCCACCTTCTCCCACGAGGGGAGAAGCAATCCGCTAAGAGTCGTCCTCGACAGCCGCCTCCGCACGCCCGCGACGGCCAAGGTAGCGAGCGGCGGCACCTTGATCCTCACGACCGCCGCGCCCCACGCCATCGGCCACGCCGAAGTCGTCACCGTCGCCGCCTCGGACGGCCGCCCGGCCATCTCCGCTGTCCTCGACGCGCTGGCCGCCCGCAACATGGGCTCTGTCCTGATCGAGGGCGGCGGCCGCGTCGCCGCCTCCTTCATCCAGGCGGGCGCGGTGGACGCTATCGAGTGGTTCCGCGCCCCGATCCTGCTGGGCGGGGAGGGGCGGCCGTGCGTCGCCTCCCTGGCGCTTGCAAAGCTGGCCGACGCCCCCAAGTTCCGTCGTCTGGGCGTCGAGCCTGTCGGAGACGATCTGTGGGAACGCTACGCCCGCGCCTGACGTCCCGGTAGGCGCGATTTCAGACGAATTAGACTAATTAGACTCTGTTTTTTGGGTCCGAAGGGACCGGAGCTTCCATGTTCACCGGCATCGTCACCGACATCGGCCGCGTCCGCAGCGTCCGTGAAACCAACCGCGACCGTCGCTATGAGGTCGAGACCGTGTGGGACACGGCGGGCATCGACCTGGGCGCCTCCATCAGCCATGCGGGCTGCTGCCTGACCGTCACGGAAAAGGGCGAGGGCTGGTTCGCCGTCGAGGTGTCGGGCGAGACCCTGTCCAAGACCAAGCTGGGCGACTGGAGCGAAGGCAGCCGGATCAATCTGGAGCGCGCCGCCAAGCTGGGCGACGAACTGGGCGGCCACATCGTTTCGGGCCATGTCGACGGTCTGGGCGAGGTGATCTCCATCACGCCCGAGGGCGGATCGCACCGCATCGTGATCGAGGCGCCCGCGCCCTTGCACAGATTCATCGCCCCAAAGGGCTCAATCACGGTCGATGGGGTTTCCCTGACGGTGAATGGGGTGCATGAGCGCCGCTTCGATGTGAACATCATCCCGCACACGTGGGATGCGACCACCCTCGGCGGCCTGAAGGTCGGCGAAAAGGTCAATCTGGAGATCGACATGCTGGCGCGTTACCTCGCGCGGTGGCAGGAGACCGCATGATGAAACTGGCCGTCTACAACACCGACAGCCCGATCAGTTCGATCGAGGACATTATCGAGGACGCCCGCAACGGCCGCCCCTACATCCTGGTGGATGCCGAGGACCGCGAGAACGAAGGCGACATCGTCATTCCGGCCCAATTCGCCACGCCGGAACAGATCAACTTCATGATCCGCTATGCGCGCGGCCTGGTCTGCCTGGCCATGACGGCCGAGCGCGCCAAGCAGCTGCGCCTGCCGCCGATGGCCGCCGAGAACCGCGAGAGCATGGGCACGGCCTTCACCA
The DNA here is from genome assembly GCA_000318405.1 of Brevundimonas diminuta 470-4. Taxonomy (GTDB): domain Bacteria; phylum Pseudomonadota; class Alphaproteobacteria; order Caulobacterales; family Caulobacteraceae; genus Brevundimonas; species Brevundimonas diminuta_B. Next base: position 93,026 of record KB291764.1, read on the forward strand.
TTTCGATCGAGGCCAAGGAAGGCGTCACGACCGGCATTTCGGCCGCCGATCGCGCCCATACGGTTCAGGTGGCCGCTGATCCGTCGCGCACCGCCGACGACATCGTCTCGCCGGGCCACATCTTCCCGCTGGTCGCGCGCGACGGCGGCGTCCTGGTCCGCACCGGCCACACCGAGGCCGCCGTCGACATCAGCCGTATGGCGGGCCTGATCCCCGCCGGGGGGATCTGCGAGATCATCAAGGACGACGGGACGATGGCGCGGATGCCCGACCTGATCGCCTTCGCCCAGTTGCATGGGCTGAAGATCGGCACCATCGCCGACCTGATCGCCTATCGCCGCCGCACCGAGCGCTTTGTCGAGCGCGTGATGGAGACGCCGTTCGAGAGCGTCCACGGCGGCGAATTCAAGCTGATCCTGTACCGCAACACCATCGAAGGCGCCGAACACGTCGCCCTGGTGCGCGGCGATATCGATCCGGCCAAGCCGACCGTCGTGCGGATGCACCAGGTCGACTTCGCCGCCGACCTGCTGGGCCACGTCGAGGCTCGCCAGGACTATATTCCGAAGGCAATGCAGGCGCTGGCGGCCCAGGACGGGCCGGGCGTCGTTGTCTTCCTGCGCGATCCGGACCTGCATGGTCTGGCCGAGCGGCTGGGCGGCGTGCCCAAGCCTGCGGCGGCGGATCGCTCGCTGAAAGCCTATGGCGTCGGGGCGCAGATTCTGCTCGACCTCGGCGTCAAGGATATGATCGTGATGAGTTCGACGCGACCCAATCCGACGGCGCTTGAGGGCTATGGCCTGCGCATCGTCGGCTGGCGCGACATGGACGGAGAAGACCAATCTTGAACGACCCCACTCGCGTCCTCATCGTCGAGGCGCGCTTCTACGACGAACTGGCCGACGCCCTTCTGGAAGGGGCGAAGGACGCCCTGCGCGCGCAAGGCGTCCAGTATGACGTCGTGACCGTGCCCGGCGCGCTGGAAGTGCCGACCGTGATCGCCATGGCCGAGGAGGCCGGGCGCTATCCGACCGCGCCGCGCTATGACGGCTATGTCGCCCTGGGCTGCGTCATTCGCGGCGAGACCTATCACTTCGAAATCGTTTCGGATCAGTCGGCCGCCGGCATCCGCAATCTGGGCCTGAAGGGCGTGGCCATCGGCAACGGCATCCTGACGACCGAGGATGAGGAGCAGGCCTGGACCCGCGCCCGTCTCAGCGAAGGCGACAAGGGCGGCTTCGCCGCCCGCGCCTGTCTGGACCTGATCGCCATCCGCAAGCGCCTGCGCGGAGGGCTGGCCTCGTGACCGAACCGACCAGCGCCCCAGCGACCGTCGCCGAAGTCATGGCCCAACTGGCCGAGGCGGAAAAAGCCCGCGCCGAGCCGCAACTGACCAGCCGTCAACGCCGCGCACGCACGGTCGCCCGCCTGGCCGCCGTTCAGGCCCTGTATCAGATGGAACTGGCGGGCGAGGGCGTCGACAGCGTCGTGCGCGAGTTCCGCAATCACCGCTTCGACGCCGACATCGACGGCGCGCCTCTGGCTGAGGCGGACGAGGACTGGTTCTCCGACATCGTCCACGGCGTGGTCGAGGACCAGCGCGCCATCGACGAAGCGATCAAGGCGCGTCTGGCCTCCAACTGGCGTATGGAGCGTCTGGACGCCACCCTGCGCGCCCTGCTGCGCTGCGGCGCATGGGAGCTGAAGTACAAGCCGGACGTGCCGCGCGAGATCGTGATCGACGAATACGTCGAGCTGGCCAAGGCCTTCTTCGACGATGCAGAGGCGAAGTTCGTGAACGCGGCGCTCGACGGCGTGGCGCGCGATGCCCGCGATTGACGTCGCAGGCGAATTCGAGACCATCCAGCGGCTGCTGAAGCCGCTGGCGCACCCGGAATGGGCGAGGGGGCTGGCCGACGACGTGGCCGCGCTGCCCTCGCGACCGGGGCACGACCTGATTTTGACCAAGGATGCGATCGTCGAGGGCGTTCACTTCCTACCCGACGATCCGTTGGACACGGTGGCGCAGAAGCTTTTGCGCGTGAACCTGTCCGACCTGGCCGCCAAGGGCGCCGAGCCGTTCGGTTATCTGCTGGCCTGCTGCTGGTCCGAACGCTGCGGCTGGCCCGAGCGCGAGGCCTTCGTCGCCGGGCTGCGGCGCGATCAGGCCATTTTCGACATTTCCCTGCTGGGCGGCGACACGGTGAAGACGCCGGGACCGGCCAGTTTCTCGGCGACGATGATGGGCTGGGCGCCGTCAGGCGCCGCGGTCAGCCGGGCCGGAGCGCGACCCGGCGATCTGGTCTTCGTCACGGGCACCATCGGCGACGGCTGGCTGGGACTTCAGGCCGCCCAGGCGACCCTGACGCTGGAGCCCGAACGCATGGACGCGCTGGAGGCCGCCTATCGCACCCCCGTGCCGCGCGTGGAGTTCGCGCCCGTCGTTCTGGGCCTCGCCACGGCCAGCGCCGACGTGTCCGACGGCCTTCTGGCCGACGCCGCCCACATCGCTGAAGCCAGCGGCGTCTGCCTTGAGCTGGATCTGGAGGTCCTGCCGATGTCGGCGGCGGCCCAGGCCTGGTTCGAAGGCCGCGTCGACCCGCAGGCGGCGCTGGAGCTGCTGGCCAGCGGCGGCGACGATTATGAGATCCTGCTGACCGTCCCGGCGGGCGCCGAGAACGTCCTGCGCCGCGAGGCCGAGCGACGCCACCTGCGCCTGACCTGCGTCGGCCGCGTCACGGAGGGCAGGGGGCTGTCCCCGCGCTATCTGGGCCAGGCCATCACCCCGACCCGCACCGGCTGGACCCACGGCTGAGCGCAACGGAATCCTAACCGGGCACGGCCAGACTGAGTCCATGAACCGCCGCAGCCTGATCCTCGTCGTCGCCGGCGCCGCCCTGTCGGGACCAGCGCTCGCCTCGCCCTCGGCGGAAACGCCCGCCCAGCCCGCGAGCTTCAACCTGACCGGAGTGGGCCTGCCGATCATCGTGGGCGGCCGGGTTCGGAACTACATCTTCGCAGAACTGAAACTGCACCTGGGTGAAGGCCAAGCCCTGAATGCGGTCAGGGCCAAGGAGCCCTACCTGCGCGACGCCCTTGTCCGCGCCGGCCACCGGACCCCCTTCGTCCTCGCAGACGACTGGAATCGGTTGGACACGGCGGCGCTGAGCGCCAGCCTGATCCGCGCGGCCGACAGCCTGATCGGCAAGGGCGCAATCGCCCGCGTCGAGGTCGTCAGCCAGGCTGCGCGCCGCCGCACGACCGTTCGCCCTCTCTGAACGCCCTGAAAGAGCGCTGTTGCGCCACGCCTCTGCTTTTGGCACGATTTAGCCGCAATTCCCCGAGGGGCGTGAATTTGCGTCCGTAAGCGCACGGGGGGACCGGAAGGCGGCCGAGAGGCGACAACGCCCGTAGCGCAGCCCATGGAACCGCGCGTCTAGTTGCATAGGGCTTGGAAACGCCATGACGTCATATCTTTGGCTGGTCATCGCGGCCGGCGCTTTGGGGGTGCTTTACGGCGCCGTCCAGACCGCCGCCCTGATGAAGGCCGACAGTGGTAATGAACGGATGCGTGAGATCGCCGCGGCGATCCAGGAAGGGGCATCCGCCTATCTGAAGCGTCAGTACACAACGATTGGCATTGTAGGGGTCGTGATCTTGGTCGCGGCCTTTTTTCTTATCGGGATCTGGGCCGCGCTCGGCTTCCTGATCGGCGCGGTCCTGTCGGGCGCGGCAGGCTATGCGGGGATGCTGATCTCCGTGCGGGCCAACGTGCGCACGGCCCAGGCTGCATCGCAGAGCCTGTCCAAGGGGCTGGACCTGGCCTTCCGCTCGGGCGCCATCACCGGCATGTTCGTGGCGGGCGGCGCGCTTCTGGGCGTATCCGGCTACTACGCCTTCATGACCCAGGGTCTGGGCCACGCCTCGACCAGCCGCGAGGTCATCGACGGCCTGGTGGCGCTGGGCTTCGGCGCCTCTCTGATTTCCATCTTCGCGCGGCTGGGCGGCGGCATCTTCACCAAGGGGGCTGACGTCGGCGGCGACATGGTGGGCAAGGTGGAAGCGGGCATCCCTGAGGACGATCCCCGCAACGCCGCCACCATCGCAGACAATGTGGGCGACAACGTCGGCGACTGCGCAGGCATGGCCGCCGACCTGTTCGAGACCTATGCCGTCACCACGGTGGCGACCATGGTGCTGGCGGCCATCTTCTTCCGCAATCAGCCCTATGTCGACGTGCTGATGCTGTTGCCGCTGGCGATCTGCGGCGTCTGCATCGTGACCTCGATCATCGGGACGTTCTTTGTCCGCCTGGGCAAGAGCGGCAACATCATGGGGGCCTTGTATCAAGGCCTGATCGTGACGGGCGTCCTGTCGCTGGTTGCGGTCTGGTGGGTGATCAATCAGTTGCTGCCGGGGGCGGTCGAAACCTCAGGAGGCCTGCTGATCCAGCCGATGAATCTGTTCTGGGCGGGCGTCGTCGGCCTGCTGGTCACTGCGGCCATCGTGGTCATTACCGAATACTATACCGGCACGGGCTTCCGTCCGGTGAAGTCGGTGGCCAACGCCTCGGTCTCGGGGCACGGCACCAACGTGATCCAGGGCCTGGCCATGTCGCTGGAATCCACCGCGTTGCCGGCCCTGACCATCATCGTCGGCATTGTCGCAGCCTTCCAGTTGGCGGGTCTGTTCGGCATCGCCATCGCCACCACGACCATGCTGGGCGTGGCGGGGATGATCGTGGCGCTGGACGCCTTCGGCCCGGTTACGGACAACGCGGGCGGCATCGCAGAGATGGCGGGCCTGCCGCCGGAAGTCCGCGTGTCGACCGACGCGCTGGACGCCGTGGGCAACACCACCAAGGCCGTGACCAAGGGCTATGCTATCGGGTCTGCGGGTCTGGGGGCGCTGGTCCTGTTCGCCGCCTATGTGGAGGATCTGAAGTTCTTCGCAGCCGAGGCGGCGCCGGGCAGCTTCTTCTACGGTCTGGGCGCGGTCGCGTTCGACCTGTCCAACCCCTATGTCGTGGTCGGCCTGCTGTTCGGGGGGCTGCTGCCCTTCCTGTTCGGCGGCCTGTCGATGACGGCTGTGGGGCGCGCCGCCGAGGCCGTGGTGGCCGAGGTCCGGCGTCAGTTCCGCGAGAACCCCGGCATCATGACCTTCCAGACCAAGCCGGAGTACGGCCGGGCGGTCGACATCCTGACCAGCGCGGCCATTCGCGAGATGATCGTGCCGTCGCTGTTGCCGGTGCTGTCGCCGATCGTTTTGTTCGTCGTCATCTTGTTCATCCAGCCGGACAAGGCCAACGCCTTCGCCGCTCTGGGGGCCATGCTGATGGGTGTGATCGTGACAGGTTTGTTCGTCGCTATCTCCATGACCTCGGGCGGCGGCGCCTGGGACAACGCCAAGAAGGTGATCGAGGAAGGCTTCACCGACAAGAACGGCGTCGTCCACGGCAAGGGCTCGGAAGCGCACAAGGCCGCCGTCACCGGCGACACGGTGGGCGATCCATACAAGGACACCTCCGGTCCCGCTGTGAACCCGATGATCAAGATCACCAACATCGTCGCGCTTCTGCTGCTGGCGGTGCTGGCGAGCGGCAAGATCGTCTGACGGCGTCGCACGTCAACGATAGACGCCCCGGAGAGCGATCTCCGGGGCGTTATCTTTTTTGCGTCCTATGCTCGCAACGCGTTCGCTCGCGGCTTGAGGACGACTCTATGCTGCGGCCGTTAATCCGGGCGGCGCTGGCCGGGGACGTCGTCCTCGGTGCGCGGCAGTTGGCCGCGGCCGACGTTGCCGAGCAGTTGTTCGAGGATGGTCAGCTGGCGTCCGCGCGTCGGGGTCTCGCGGCGTTCCATCGCGATCTGGCGGCCGTCGTCCAGCCCCAGATTACGCACCGAAGCGACCTTGCCGTCGGCCTCGTTGAAGGTGATCTCGGTCACCGTCCGCTGCGACACCTGCGGCTTGTTGTAGGTGTAACGCTGCGTCGTCTGGGTCAGGTAGTACCAGACGTTCTCCGACTCGAAGGTCGAGGTGGTGGATGGCGTGCCCAGCTTGGTCAGCACGGTTTCGCGCGTGTCGACGCCGGACTCGATATCCTGGGGTTTGACGTCCACGGCCTGAAAGCCCTGGGTGGCGACAACCGGCGCGCAGGCGCCGGCGGCGGCGGCGAGCGAGGCGGCGATGATGAGCGACGTAAAACGGGGCATCGGCGATGGGCCTCAAGAAATAAGGTCTTTGACCTAACCGTCGCTGCGTCCTAGTGCAACGGCGCGGCGGAAAAGGGGCCGTGAAATCCTATGTTCAAGACACTCTTCAAGCGCCACACGCAAGATCGCCATGTCCAGGCCCTGTACGCCCTGGCCGTCGATCAGGCCCGCCAGCCTGATTTTTACACGCGCCTGGGCGTCGCGGACCGCATCGACGCGCGTTTCGAGCTCTACACCCTGCATGTGCTGCTGCTGTTCGTGCGGCTGAAGCAGGACGGCGAGCGCGGCGCGGACCTGTCCCAGAAGCTGTTCGACGCCTATGTGTCGGCGCTGGACAACGTGCTGCGCGAACTGGGCGTGGGCGATGTCTCGGTGGGCAAGAAGATGCGCAAGCTGGGCGAGGCCCTCTATGGCCGCATGAGTGCTTATGAAAAGGCGCTGAGGGCAGGGGATCACGAGGGGCTTCAGGCCTCGATCGCCCGCAATGTCTTTGAGAGCGAAGACGCCGCCGCAGGCGCCGCCCTGGCGCGCTACACCATTGATTCGCACGCACAGCTGGCCCGACAGTCGTCGGCTGCCGTGGAAAAGGCGCCGGACTGGGCGAAGATCGTGGCATGACCCTTCCTGCTCTTCCCTACAGCGAAACCCTGCGCCTGCATCAGGTCGGCGTCTCCCTGACACGGCGGCTGGAGCCTGATGACGCTGCGCGGCACCGCATCGCGAGCGCGCTGGACCTGAAATCGCTCGACCGATTCGTCGCCGATATGGAGATCACGCCCACGGTGTCGGGGTGGCGCATGGACGGCCGGGTTCAGGCCGAGGCCGTGCAGGCCTGCGTGCTGACGCTGGAGCCGCTGCCTGTCGCCATCGACGAACGATTCTCGATCAATCTGACTGAAACGGCGCCTGAGGTTCAGGCGAACGAGGAAGGCGAGATCGATCTGGAACTGGACGACGACTCCGCTGACCTGGTGGAAAATGGTCAGATCGACCTGGGCCAATACGCTGTCGAGCAGTTGGCCCTGCGCCTGGATCCCTATCCCCGCAAGGAAGGCGCGGTGTTCGAACAGCCGCCGGAGCCCGGTGAAATCTCGCCCTTTGGCGTGTTGAAAACGCTGAAGCCTGGCGGGCAGACCGACAAGAGTTGACCTAAGGTCGCTCAAGCCTCATCCACGGTGCGACATTTTCGTCCGATCGCCCTAAACTGAAGCGCCGCGGCAAGACGGCGACGGAGTCGATTTCACTTGGCATCACCGATACTGATCTCGCTCGACGCCATGGGCGGGGACCATGGACCGTCCGTCGTCGTCGGGGGCGTGAAGGACTACATCGCCCGTTACGGCGGCGAAGGCGTTCGTTTTCAACTGCATGGCGATGAGGCGGCCATTCGCGCGGAGATCGCCCGCAACGGCCTTTCGGCTGATGTCTGCGAAATCCGTCACACGGACAAGGTCGTGGGCATGGACGAAAAGCCCGCCCAGGCCATGCGCCGAGGCAAGGGCTCCAGCCTTTGGAACGCCATTGAGGCGGTCAAGCTCGGGGAGGCGCAGGCCGCCGTATCGGCCGGGAACACCGGTGCCCTGATGGCCATCTCCAAACTGCTGCTGCGCATGGCCGTGGATGGGCTGGAACGGCCCGCCATCGTCGCCAGTTGGCCGACCAAGCGAGGCTTCACCGCCGTTCTGGACGTCGGCGCCAACATCGGCAGCGATGCGCGCCAACTGGTCGAGTTCGCCATCATGGGCGAGGCTTTCCAATCGGCCGTCCACGGCGTCGCCAAGCCCACGGTCGGGATTCTGAACGTCGGCTCTGAGGAAATGAAGGGCCATGACGAGGTGCGCGAGGCTCACGCCGTCCTGCGCACGGACGCCGTGCCCGTGAACTACACCGGCTTCGTCGAAGGCCACGACATCGCCGCCGGCACGGTGGACGTGGTGGTGACCGACGGCTTTACCGGCAATGTCGCGCTGAAGACGGCCGAGGGCACGGCCCGCTTCATTTCGGGCCTGCTCAAGGAGGCCCTGACCTCCGGCCCCATGGCCAAGATGGGCGCCCTGATCGCCATGCCCGCCCTGAAGAGAATGGCGCGCCGTATCGATCCCAGCAGCGTCAACGGCGGCCCCCTGCTGGGCCTGAACGGCATCGTGGTGAAAAGCCACGGCGGCGCCACAGCCGAGGGTTATGGAAACGCCATCCGCGTGGCTGTCGATCTGGCCCGCAGCGATTATCTGACCAAGGTCAGCGCCAATTTCGCGCGGCTGTCGGCCGTGCTCGATACGGCTGAGGCCGTGTCCGACGAAGAGCAAACAGGAGAAATCCAGTCGTGAGCGTCATCCGCAGCGTCGTCACCGGGGTCGGCTCCTTCCTGCCCGAACAGGTGGTCACCAACGCCGACCTGACCAAAATCGTCGACACCTCCGACGAGTGGATCGTCGAGCGCACCGGCATTCGCCAGCGTCACAAGGCCCGCGACGACGAACCCACCAGCGACCTGGCGCTCAAGGCCGCCGAGCGCGCCCTGGCTGACGCCGGCAAGACGGCGGCGGACGTCGACCTGATCATCGTCGCCACCACCACGCCGGACCAGACCTTCCCCGCGACCGCCGCCATCGTCCAGCGCAAGCTGGGCGCGCCGGTCGGCATCGCCTTCGACATTCAGGCGGTCTGCTCGGGTTTCGTCTACGCGATGAGCGTGGCGGACGGCTTCGTTGCGCGCGGTCAGGCCAAATGCGCCCTCGTCATCGGCGCCGAGGAGATGACCCGGCTGATGGACTGGACCGACCGCACCACCTGCGTCCTGTTCGGCGACGGCGCCGGCGCCTTCGTGCTGGAACCGGGCGAAGGGCAGGGGACCAAGGAGGATCGCGGCGTGCTGGGCTTCGCCCTGCGCTGCGAGGGCGCCAAGTCCGACATGCTCTATGTCGATGGCGGCCCGGCCACGACCGGCACGGTCGGCCATCTGCGGATGCTGGGCAACCAGGTCTTCCGTCACGCCGTGGTCAACATCGCCGAGGCCATCACCGCAGCGGCCGATGTCGCAGGCGTCGATATCCCCGAGATCGACTGGTTCGTACCGCACCAGGCCAACCAGCGCATCATCAAGGGCGTGGGCGATCGCCTGGGCCTGGATGAAGACAAGGTCATCTCGACCGTCGCCATGCACGCCAACACCTCGGCCGCCTCCATCCCTCTGGCGATGGACGTCGCCATCAAGGACGGACGCATCAAGAAGGGCGATCTGGTGCTGGTCGAGGCCATGGGCGGCGGCCTGACGTGGGGCGCGTGCGCCTTCCGATTCTAGATTTTCATTGAGGGCTTTGATTTTCATTCATTTTGCCCTTCAATGCCCCGCCATTGGAAAGCGGGGAGATGCCAGTGTCCCAGACCCTTACTCGGGCTGATCTGTGCGAGGCCGTTCACGAGGAGGTCGGCCTGTCGCGCCAGGAATGTTCCGGCATGGTCGAACGGACGCTTGAACTGATCGTTGAGTCGCTTGAAAGCGGCGAGACGGTCAAACTGTCCGGCTTCGGCGTCTTCCAGGTGCGCGAAAAGCGCGCTCGCATGGGGCGCAACCCCAAGACCGGCGAACCCGCCGCCATCAACCCCCGTCGCGTCATCAGCTTCAGGGCCTCTCAGATCATGAAGGGCCGGGTGCACGACGCCGTCGTAGAGACCTGAGTTCATTGGCCAAAAGCCCCAGCGCCTTCCGCACGATCTCCGAAGCCGCCGAAGAAGTCGGCGCGCCTCAGCATGTTCTGCGCTTCTGGGAGACGAAGTTCGATTTCATCGTCCCGGTGAAGCGGGCGGGCGGGCGGCGTTTCTATCGCCCGGACGACGTGATGGTGCTGAAGGCCGTTCGACGTCTGCTGCATGACGAGGGCCTGACCATTCGCGGCGTCCAGCGACTGGTGAAGGATCAGGGCCTGGCGCGGGTGGCCGCCTATGGCGAGCCGGGCGCAACGCTGGAAATTGATTCGGGCCTCGCACCCGCGCCCGAGGCCTCACTCGTTTCGCCAGCACCGGATCATGACCGATTGGAACGGGTTTTAAGCGAGTTGGAAGCGGCGCGTGCGCGGCTTGAGGCGGTTCTGCGCCGCTAAGGCGGAAGTTGTTGTCGATAATGCGTTTTAGGGTTTGCGGAGCGACAAACCCCCGTCTATACGGAGCGCCTTCGGAGCGTGGCGCAGCCTGGTAGCGCACTTGACTGGGGGTCAAGGGGTCGCAGGTTCGAATCCTGTCGCTCCGACCATTTCAGGTTCAGGCCTGATCTGTGGTTTGACGGGCGGCTTCGCATCAGCGGGGCCGCCCGTTCCGCATTTGATGGCTGTGATCCATCGGCGCCCTAATCGTCCAGGCGAACGCTCATCATCAGGCTGTCGTAGTCCTCGCTCGCCTTCGGATCCGAGGCCGACGCCGCAGCCATAAGCGCCTCTCCTTCAGAGGATCGCCCTGTAGTCATGAGCATCTTGCCCAGACCGTATCTGGCCTTCGAGCTGGAAGGATCCAGATCCGTCGCCGTACGATAGGCGTCCACGGCCTCGCCAGTGCGATCCAGGAGGAAGAGCAGATACCCGCGCCTCATGTGAAGCTCGGCGTCGATTGCCGTCTGCTCAACGGCCCTGTCGCACATTTTCAACGCGAAATCGCGGCTGTGCCGCAGGAGGGACTGCGACGCGCAGGCTTGAGCGGGGTCATCCAGGTTGATGCGGGTCAACTGCTTGAAGCGAGCCATGTCGGCCGCCGCGCCCTTGCGATCCCCCTGCTGTTCACGAACAACCGCGCGATCAATCAGCAGGGCAGGGAAGTCGTTTTCGATCGCCAGGACGTCGGTGAGGATGGCCTCGGCCTTGGCGGGGTCGGAGCCCTTGAGACTGGACGCGACAGCCTGCGCCATGCCGATGAATATCTGAGCCCTGGCGTCTGGATGGCCGACGGATTCGGCCATTAAGCCGGCCTGTTGATAGGCCTCTGCGGCCCGCCCCATCCTGAGCAGCTGGTTCGCCAGAGCGACCTTGGCGCCATGATCCTTCGGCTTCATGGCGGCGATCCGCTCCAGATCGGCCAGGGCGCGTGGCGACTGCCCCATCCGCTCGTAAGCGGCGGCGCGACGGTAGAGGGCATGCGTGTTTTCGGACCACGAGCGCAAGGCGCCCGTAAAGGCCAACACCGCCTCCAGGTCGTCCTCTTCCAGCTCGGCCAGCCGACCTTTCGCATGAAACAGGATGGTCTCATTAGGATCGGCGGCGTCGCTCGCCGCGATATCGGCGCGGGCTTTGTCCAGATCGTTCAACGCCAGATAGGCGAGGGCGCGGTTGGCCAGGGCGTTGGCATGGGGTGTCGGAAAGCCCGCAATCGCCACATCGAACTGCGCGATAGCGGCGTCATGCTGCCCCTGATCAAGAAGAGCGTATCCGCGACGCAGGGCGGTCTCCGGATCGCCCGACGGCGCTGCCGTCAGCGTTTCCCGGTCCGACGCCGTCAGGGTGTAGCTCCGCTTCACCCGCATGGTGGCCTTCAGGTCCTTGAAGCTGTCCATACCGGCCTGTTCAGCCGCAATTTCCGCCGCAGTGGCATAGGGGCGCAAGGTGATCGAGCCTCTATCCGTCTCCAGGCGGTTGCCGTTGCGTTGAACGGTGCGGAAATATCGGGTGGCGCCAGCCTCGACTTCATAAGGCTCGACCGACAGATCAACATCGTCTCGGCCTTCAGGCAGGATGATGGTGGTGCGGAAGGAGGACGAACTGGGGAAGGACTTTTCGTAATCGGCGTCCTTGAACCGCGTATTCTTATGCGGCTCAAAGCCCTTCCAGGTGACATGGGCCAGAGGGATGTCGACCGGTCCCTCCGTCCAGTCAAAGGCGACGCGCGCCGTCGCGCTGGCCACAAATTCATGGGTGTCTTCAAGATACCGCCATTGGCTCTCCAGATCGGACACCTGCCCATAACCCTTGAACAGATTGGTCCAGCGCTCGTCATACAGACGGGTCGCTTCAGAGGCAGGCAATTGCGCAATCCCGGCCTGCATTTCCGTCGCTCGGTCGCTGCGGCTGATATTGGTCACCGTAACGCGCGCAGGGCTATGAACGCCGGCGGTGAGATCAATCTCGACGTGAAGAACGCCGATCGGGCGCGGCGGCAGTCTGAGCGGAATTGGCTCCAGGCGAGACTGTTCCACAATCGGCAGGACGTACTCGTAAACCAGCGGAGCATCAGGCGTCAGGCTGCGGTCGCCGATACGCGCTCCGTCCATCAAATAGGTCTCGCCGTCGATGCGCGCCTTTACGATCACGTGATCGAATGCGCTGACCATGGGCAGGTACTGATCGAGCGGCAGGTTCTGCGAGGAAACGAGCACTGGAACCGCATCCACGCCCAGCTCTCTCAGCAAGGCGACCAGCAGAACCGTTTTGCCTTTGCAGTCGCCCTGGCGCCTTGCCCACACATCACTCGCCGAGTTGGGCAGCCAGCCGCCTTCGCCAAGCGTCAGGGCCATATAGCGGACTTCATCCTGCACCAACCGCAGGGCAGCCAAGGCGCGAGCTTCCCCCGTCGCGTGCTCGGACCTTATCCGCGCCAGATGCGCGGCCAGATCGGCAGCATCGGGCAGGGCGCTGGCCTGATCATAAGCAGTGCGGATATGGTCGGTGATCGCGCTCCACTGCGCAGTGCTGCTGATCTGCCATGCATAGTCTGGAAGAGAGCGAGGCGCGATGGCGTCTGGATAGGATTCTCCCTCGACGTCGGTAATGCGATGGGCAAGAAACTTGAATCCATTCCGTTCAGTCATCGCTGGAACGGCGGCGTGACGCCCGGCGCGGGTCTGAACCTTCATGGACGCCGGCCAACTGACGGTCGTCTCCGCTAAATCAACGGGAAGCGGAGAAAAGGGATAGACCATACTTTCCAGCGGGTTGTCGAAAATATCGAACTGCGTCCGGAAGGAGTAGGCGAAGTCTATGGTGTCGCCGACGCGGATGTCTGGATTCACCAGAACGCCGGTTAGTACGCCATTGATCTGAAGCGATTGCTCAAGCGCCGCCTCGCGACGCAGAATGGTGAAATCAGCCTTGTCCAGGATGTCATGGGTTTCACCCGCGCGGATAATGCGCGCGTGGTGAACGGTCGGCGTCTGCAAGGCCGGGTTCCATTCCAGCGCGAGTTGTGAAGCCTGCTGCAACCCCAATGGCGCCAGCACCTTCAGCCGCATACGGACATAGGTCTCGCTATGGTCGCCAAAGGCCCGCACATGGCTTTCGGCCACTTCGTAGCGGATGTGTTGAGATGGATTGTCCGGCCGGTTCGACAGGTGCGGCGCAATGCTCGGTATCCAGTCGGGCGCAGGCCCTCGGAGAATGACTTCGCCCGCTATGGCGGAAGAGCTCAACAGCCAAGCCGCACCAGCCAGAACCCACCTGTTTCTCAAAGCGTTCTTCCTGTCCAAATTTCACCGTAATCTAGGTAGCAGCCCAGCCGGCGTCGGAACAGGGTTGGTCGTCCAAGCTCGCTTCAGAAGTCTTATATTTCGCAGATCGCACAAGTTCGGTCGGTGTTGTCGATCTAATCGGCTGTAAAACCTTCAGAAAGTTGCAGTTCGGATGCGGCAGCGCGTTGCAGCCGCTATGATAGCTAGTGTTGCAGGCTGTGGCGGACACAGCCGCTCTTCCCTGCCTCCGACCCAGCAGACAGCGAACCTTCTGAGAGCTGTGGATAAACGCCAAGAGGAAGCGAGATGGACCGCTTCTGACTCATTGCAGACCTTAGGCGCGTCCGGTGCTGGACGCCGGGTGGGCAAAGGAGGAGGGCACGCGAGTACTTTGCCTGTTTTGTAGACGACGTCGGCAAACTGGCTTTGCTGCCGCCCGACGCCAGCGATTGTATATCGCGCGATGGCACTCATACCCCGGTTTCGGGTCTCGGGCCGTTCGTGCTTCAGCGTCGTGGAATGGCGTAGCGCCGATCACGCTTGATGAAGGCGTCGTTGCCGCCCTCTAGGATGTTGCAGACCTGCTGCCGGACTGCAGGGTTCTCGAGGGCCCCGCTGGTGTAGTGGATCAGGGGGAAGCCCGACTCCTGCTTCTCGCCCGTCGCAATCACCACCTGCTCGGTGTCTGAATTCACAACCAAGTTGGGGTTGTGCGTGATGACGATAATCTGGCGGCGGATCTTGGCAGTCCGAAAATAAGGTGTCAGCAGGGCGTAGATCGACTCGTTATCCAGGTTCTCATCTGGCTGGTCGACGATCAAAGGCCGAGTGTCGTTCACGTCCAGACCGAGATACAGGATCAGCAGCACGATACCCTTGGTGCCGGGAGAGAGGCTCTCAAGCTCAGAGTTGTTAAACTTCAGCCCGTAGTCGAGGGAGATGTGATCCACCTCGAAGAACCAAGACATTAGGTCCTTGGTGGTGACATTAGCCCGAAGATAGGTCTGCGGCGCCCCGGCTTCGCGGAAGGGCTGAAGGAACTCGTCCAAAGCCCCACGGACCCTAGTGTCGTCGCCCGAAGTCCACGCCGGCAGCAGGGTCTTGCGGGCAGCCTTGCCCAGCGCGTCAATCGATCCGTACGGGATGGTCTTGCGCTGGTCGAACAGGACCTCGCCGCGCGACAATCAGCCGTCCACATTGGCAGTCCAGCGGATCGCGAATTCTAGGTCCTTGCCCTTGAGCAGGGCCCGCTCGTCGAGCTGATCGCGGATCGGATCGTAGAGCGACTGCAGGACGGCCTGGTGGTAGAGCGCATTCGCTGCTGCGGCGTACTTTCCTCGGGTCGATGACGCCAAGTGGCCGTTGAGAAAGTCGATCCAGATGGTGGCGCTGTAGCGCGGTACTCCAAATGGATCGGCGCAGTACGGCCCGAGCAGAGCCGCGGAACAATCTTGCATACTCGAACTCAGACAGCTGCCAACAAGCGTAACCATGGCTGCTATCCCAGCTTCGAACTCCCAAGATCAATCCCAGAAAATTGGTCTGTGGCCCGCACGAAGCCCCGTCGCTGCGTGATTTTGGATCTCCGCGCCGGGGCTCCGTGCTACAGCTCATGCAACACCTTCGACTATGTGTCCCCTTCGCATAATATATCTTAGGCGGAATTCATGCTCTAGGATGCCTCCGCCCTCAGATGTGACTGATCGAATATGTTGCGAACCCAGCGTTGGGTGCATTTTTCGCGTGCGTATTCCACCAGTTCCCCTCCCTCGCTACCGATATGTGGATCAAGCCGCAGCGACGAGCTATGCCGGGAAATGGGTGACGG
>KB291765.1 GCA_000318405.1 Brevundimonas diminuta 470-4
CGTCACAGTGGTCGTGGAGGCACGATGTAGACCTTCTGTGAGAACGGCGGATTGGCCAGCACGCGATCATAGGCGCCGATGCCCGGCGTGAACTCCTGCGCGCGAGGGTCGTATCGCTTGGGGTCGAGGATGGTATCGCCCTTGGCGATGAACGCATCGTCGATGTCGTGAAGGAACAGGTTAATCTGGGCGATGGCCCAAGTGTCCAATTCCTTCTCCTGACCGTAAAGGGACAGGCTGCGCGGGTCTTGATCCTTGTCCTTCAGGTGCTGGGCGGCCTCCAGTAGCATGCCGCCCGAGCCGCAGGTGGGATCGTAGATCGACATGCCCGGCTGGGGGGCGAGGCATTCGACAATCAGCTTCACGACCTGCCGAGGCGTGTAGAACTCGCCGCCCCTCTTGCCCGCGCCTTCGGCGAACTGCTCGATCAGATACATGTAGGCGTCGCCCAGCATGTCGGGCGGCACGTCACTGTTCCGCAGCCGGTGCTTCTCGAAATGGGCGAGCAGCCGCTCCAGACGCGCGTCGGGGAACCGCTCCTGATTGGCAAAGTCCACATCGCCGAACACGCCCTGAAGGCGCATATTCGCGTCCATGAGGGCGGCGAAGGCGTTGTTCAGATGCTGACCGATCTGGGTGGCGTGCTTCCTGACCGCATTCCAGTGATGCTGCGGCGGGACGTGGAAGCGGTGCTCGTCAGGATCGGCCGCCTCCTCGCGGTCGCCGGTCTCGGCCAGCAGAACCTCGAACTCCTCGTCCCACACGTCGCAAAGGCGCCGATAGAACAGCAGGGCGAAGATGTAGTCCTTGAACTTCCCCGCATCGACATGGCCGCGAAGGATGTCCGCCGCCTGCCACAGATGCCGTTCAAGTTCCGATTGCGTAAGCGTAGCCACTGAAGCCCCCAGCGCGATGACCGCACGGGATCGTTGAATCGACTGAGGAGCGAGCGGTCAACCGATTAGGCACACCGCACGTGTTTTGACCGGCGTCGGTCGCGTCAGGTTCAGGCGAAGGGCTTAGTATCGCGAGCCGCATGCTTGAGGAAAGCTGCATTGATCGAGCCGAAAAGGCTCTCAAACCGGTCGAGCGAATCTGATGACAGAACGGACGCAGGATCGTTGGCCATCTTGGTCAGGAAGAGGCGCGTCGGCCGGGTTTTATGGAACTCCAATCCGACTTCTGAGAATGCCAGTTCGACGCGCTTGGCGATCCTTGGAACATGGCTGTTTAGGGTGAGCTTCTTGCCCTTCAGTTCCTTCGCATAGCTTTCTCGAACGAGGCTTTCATATGTGCTGGGATCGAGCAGGTCTTCGATGTCGCACTCTGAAGGCGCGGCACCGCTGGGGAAGGCGCCGCTGACGAAGACCACGTTATCGCCACGGATTAGTTTGCCCTTCACGAGGTCGTCTCTCGTGGCCTTCGCATCCTTCTCATCGTCGAACAGGACCAGCACGTTAAGCTGCTCCGAGGTGAGCAGAGCCACCATGTAGTGGACCTTCTGCGCGCCACCCGCCGGGGTGATCGTCAGGTCGCCATGGAGTCCGGTTTTGCCGAGATCGTTCAGATGCGCTGACACCGCCGAGAGTATCCAGAAGTCCGTGACGCCTTCGACAACAAGATTGTTCGGGCCGACAAACAGGCTCTGAGCGAGATCGTAGCCCAACGCCGCCTGAAGGGGAAAAAGCGTGCGAGCGTCACCAGTCGGATCATTCGAGACTGTGGTGCCGACGCCCTCCGCGATGTTCACGGTTCGCACGGAGTCCAATCGGTGCGTGGGGACCATGAAGGGCGAGTGGGTTGTGTAGAGAATCTGGTTCACGAAATCGTCTTCAAGGTGCTTGAGCAGATCACCCTGCGACTTGGCGTGAAGGTAGAGACCGGGTTCGTCGAGGAGCAGGATTGCGTCATCCGCATCGCCGCCATCCGTGTCGGCTGCGAAGACGATGTAAAACGCGAAGAACCACTGGAAGCCACGGCTCCGCTCGTCGAGATTTACCTCGACGTCGTATATGGCGTTCGGGTCCGAAATCAGTGTGTCGAAGTGCTGAGCGTCGAGGTTGAAACGGACTTTTAGCTGGCGGTCCTTCCAGCGTTCCCGAATGGCTGTCGTGACTACAGCCCCGGCGCGATTCACCAATTGCGCTCGGGTTTCCTGATCGTTCGATTGGAAGAGCGTCTGAAGCTGTTCGGGGTCCAAACCCGCGACCTTGCAGAGCTTCTGGAAGTTCCGGTCGGCGTCCGTTGTCCCGCCATGTTGCTGTCGAGACAGGTAGGCCGCGATGTCCTGATGGCCCTCAATCTCAGGATAGTCGTCGAGATAGAGGAACACCGGCAGCAGCCCCACCAACCAGTTCCGAGCCGCCGCATGAGCGTCTTCGTCCTTGGGGATCGCTTCGGCTCGATCCTCAAGGGAGATCACATATGCTTCTTGTGTCTCACTCAGTTCGGCATCGGCCGTGGCCAGCGCGACGCGAAGCGTTGCGAGAACTGGCTTCGCCGCCTCAGCCCACGCTTTTTCGCTCGTCTTGGCCACAATCTCGGCATCGAAGGTATCGGCCGCTGCTTCCAGAGCCGCCTTTGCGGCCTCATCCAAGCCCGCAGCCTTTGCCTTGACCGCCGCCACGATCTTCTTCGCGAGATTTCGGACTTCCGCGATATCAAACGCGCTTGCTGGGACCGCAATATTCACCCAGCGCGTTGCGCCGTATCGACGCCCGATCTCGACCTCGGTCACCCCGCTGGCACGAGGCCATGTGGCCGCAAGTCTTGCCTGTTCTGACGGCGTAAGCGTCCATTTTGTGGAGACGACCTGAGTTAGGTCTGAGCACTCAGCAAGTTTTCTGTGGCGCGGAAAATCCTTGATGGGGTTCAGCTTGGCAAAACCCTCGGCGGGATTCAGAGTGTGCAATCCTCGAAGAAGATTGGATTTGCCGCTTTCGTTCCGGCCCAGTAGGGCGGTGATCCGTGATGCGTCGATGTCACCGCTGTCGTTGATCGAGCGGAAGTTGGTGATGCGAAACGACTTTAGCTGCATGGCGCGTCACGCGCCCGAAGGCGCAGTCTCCCGTTGGCTTATTGCAGCACACGCAGAGCTACCCGCGCATGCAGACCCGAACCATCGCGCGATTCTCGGCCTCATGCGAATCGGCGTTCGCCGAGCTTCTAACTCTGCGCGATGCAATCGGCTGGCCGCAGATAAATACCGGAAAGGAGACCTCCGGTATGACGATCTACCACCACTTTCTCGAACGCGGCCTGACTGACTCTCGAAGGCACTTTTCGTCCGCTTGGCTCTGCCGAGCGGATAACTACCTCTGTCTCCGGGCGGGGCGTGAAGCGTCTGCTGACGCTCTGGTCGAACTCTTCCAGACCCTCTGGCGTGAAGGCCGTATCATGCTCGCGGCGAGGGTCGCGTGGGCGGTGCTTTGGCTCCCAGAAGGGGCGCGTCGATGAATGACGACGACCTCTTGTTTGGCTTAGATGACCTCGAACGATGGAAGCGAGGTGACCACCCAGAAGATTGGCTCGAACAGCGCAAAGACCTTCTTGTTGCGCGGTGCCAAGCCCAGACGGCGCGGCTGGAGCAACTTCTCGCTACCGCCAACCGAGCATTGGTTGCGCGTCTCAACGAGCCGCTCTGAAACCTGCCACGGCCGCCCCGCTGAAATGATCGGCTTCTGCCTCGCATTCGAAAGGCTCGATTCCAAATCCGGCCTCGGCAGCAATGGTCCTCACAAAAATCCAGTCGCGAGGCAGGACGCTGAACATCCAGCCATCGTGACCTTGATCAAGGCGGTATGGCACGCTGTGAGCGTCGAGTGCTTCGGCCATTGGGCCGGGCGTCTGACGTTCAGCCCAAGCGATAATCCGCATGTGCTTTACTCCTGACTGGTTTAGGCAGCACGCCGGAGGCTCATGCGAGCCTTGGCCATGCGGTCGAGGAAAATGCGCGGCATGACGCCGCCCGGCGGAATGAAGTCGGGCTGATCGGGGCTGACCAGCATTGCCTTCATGTCTTTTGCCCAGAGGCGAGGTTGCTCGGGGTTGTAGGAGATGAACTTGGCGACAGCCTTGAGCGTCCGGGGCGACCCGTCCTCCAGTCGAAGGAGGTTCACCGTGAACCACTCCAGCGCACGGTCCTGAATAGCTGGAGAGATTGATGTTCTCTCGTCAGGCTTGTGGAGCATGCGCTGGCAGATCGCGAGATAGCAGGAGTATTCCCACGCAGTCAGGCGATCTGCGCCGATGTAGAGAGGTGCGACGCGCGACCGCAGCGCGCTGACGTGGGGCCGCATTTTCGGCTCGAACTGCCGGTCGTCCCGCAAGTCCTTGTTGGAGGTCAGGACCAGCGGTGCAGTCAGGGGGATGCGAACGACCTGCATCACCAGTTTGCCGTCTTCGTCTGGTTCCCTACGCTTGGTTGTCCAGACCCGGTTCCCCGCCTGATCCATGGCCTCCTTGAGGATATTGGCCTGTCCTTCCGACTTCAGCACGTTGTCGGCCTCTTCGAGGATCAGCGGCTGGCGGTTGCGGTGCGCCATCTCAAAGGCGTCGAGAAGCTGGCGTTGATCGCCGTGCTTGAAGAACAGTCCCTTCAGACCGGCCGCGCTGAGTGCTTGGCGGATCGCTTCGCTCTTGCCCATGCCGGGTTGCCCGCACAGGATCGCTCCGGTTTCGGCCGTCTTGGTCTTGTCGAACACATAGCCGAGCTTCCGCGCGGCATCGTCGATGTCGTCGCACAGGGGATTGGTGGTCGGCACCGCCTCCCAGTCCTCCAGTGTTTTGCGGACTGTTCCGTCCGCTCCTTTCGTCTTCGTCATTCTCGTCGTCCTTCATGTTTGTGGCCGTTGGGGCCGATTTGTTGATGTTCACGCACGTCGCATTCGGTTGGTTGGTGGGCGCCCACAGTTCATCGCTGCCCCGAAGCAGTGTTCGGAGCGGTAGTCGTCGTATCGGGATGGAAGTCCCGTCAGAGGTGAGGACGATCCCTCGCCTCGGGTGGTGCTGAGACCTTGGATGAGGTCTCTACGGGAGGGCGTGATAACCCTCCTCGGTCTGGCCAGACATCAATAGAATACGCGGACTGATGTCATTGACAACCAAAGGCAATTTGCCAAATCTGTCCTCGCATTTTGCGTGGATGGCGGATTTGGCAATGCCGGTCGAGCGAAGGACCGAGTCTGGCAAAGGGTCAAAACGCTGCGGGGCAAGTTTGGCAAGTCCACGCAGGTCATGGGTGCGATTCTGGCAAACTTAACGGCTGGTCTGCGACGAGTTTGGCAACGAAATAAATTTGAGCCAGCCGATGCCGTCACCCCGGAAGTCCGAGAAAGAGAAGCAGCGGGAGCAGTTGTCCGCCCTGCTGGGGGAGCCGGTCTTCTTGCGGGACGAGGCCGCACCGATGGTTCGGTTCACTCCCGACACCATGAACACGGAGCCGCACAAGCGACCTCCCTACTTCCAGAAGAAGACGGGGAGCACGGCTCTTTATCCCGAGTCTTGGCTCAAAGAGTTCGCCCGGACAGGGCAGGTGGTATCTCCCACTACCGGGAAGGTGATGTTCGGGGCGCACCCGTGGCCTCCTGCGCCGCCGACTTCGGCGTCCGCTGTTCCAGCCCCACCGAAGAAGCGGATCAACAAGAAGAAGCGAGATGCCGCGATCTTCGTTCTCGACCTAATCAAAGAGACCGATCCAGAGCGGCGAAGGAAATTCATAGAGGGCGAGCCGGAATAGCCGTTCTCCCAAACACCCCTGAAAACCGGTCCTTCAGCGTCCCGGAAATCCGGGCTTTCAGAACCGTGCGTCGATGTGTTCGACACCATCTGATTTCGAGCACACCGCTCAGCTTGACCGTCATAATGACCAGTGTTTTCCTCCAGCCATGGGACGGCTGCTGAAAAAGCTGCTGATGGATCACCCCGCCTACGACATCCGGCGGGACAAGGACGGCTTCGTGCTGATCGGCAAGCCCGACCACATCGACGAGTTCAGCGATCTGGTGCGCGAGGCGGCTGATCATGCTGGAGAGGACTTCGTGGTCTTCACCACGAGCGATGGCGGCCAAGGCTACAGCCAGATGTTCGTCATGCCGCTTGACGTGCCTCTGAGTTTTCATCCAGCGG
>KB291766.1:0-14221 GCA_000318405.1 Brevundimonas diminuta 470-4
CGCCGCGCGGCGCGGCGGGGCCGGAAGCGGCCGATCCGCCGGACGCCGGGCCGCCGGTCCCGAACTTTCCTGCCTATGCGCCGGCCTATCGCCCGCCGGCGGCGTCGAGATCGACGACGGTGAGCGCCGCGGAGCAGGCGGCGCGGTCGGCTCTGTTCTTCGATGGCGCGAGAGGCGCGGCTTCATCGGCGGAGGAAGCCGCTCCGGTGACGTCAGGGGCGGGGGACAGGACAGCCGCTATCGGGCGGCCGGGCGCGGCCTATAGTCCGAACCGCCTGGTCGCGCCGGTTTCGCCCTTCGAGCTCAAGGCCGGGGCCGTGGCGCCCGCCGCCCTCCTGACGGGGGTGGACACGGCCCGTGCGGGGCCGGTGGTCGCCATGGTGACCCAGAATGTCTTCGATACGGTGAGCGGGCGGCATCTGCTGATCCCCCAGGGGACACGGCTGATCGGGCGGCACGAGGGCGAGAGCGCCTATGGCGACCGGCGAGCCTTCCTCGTCTGGGAGCGCATGATCCTGCCCAACGGCAAGAGCCTGATCCTCGACGGCGAGCCCGGCGTGGACGCGCAAGGGACGATCGGGGTGCGCGGACAGGTCGACCGGCGGCTGTTTCCGCTCCTGGTCGGAACCCTCTTCGCGGGAGCCGTCACCACCCTCGGGCAGATGGCGCGTGATGATGCCGGGCGGGGCGAGGGAGGCCGGGGATCGGGCGGCTGGATCGGCGACGCCGGGGATGCCGCCGCGATTGAGGGCGCACAAGTGGGCGGTCGGCTGGTGGATCGCGAACTGGAGGTCCGGCCCTCGGTCCGGCTTCGGCCGGGCGCGCCCGTCAGGGTCCTCATCACCCGCGACCTGATCCTGGAGCCCTACCAGCCATGACCCGTCTGCTGTCCCTGTCGCGTTGGAAGGCGACCGTGCCGGCGGTCGGCGCCGTCCTGGCCGCCATGTCGGCCATGTCGATCGGCGGTGAGCGACCGGCCCTGGCGCTGATCAACGAAAGTCCCAGCCTGGCGAGAGGCGTCTATCTCCGCACGGGCGAGGGGGTGTCGCCGGGGGCGGTCGTGGCGGCGCCCCAGCCTGAGGTCGCCCGACCCTATCTCGCGGGGCTGGGCATGCCGGGCGAGGTCCTGCTGCTCAAGCGCGTGGCCGCTGTCGGAGGCGACAGGGTTTGTGATGGAGGCGGGGCTGTTTTCACGCCCGGGCGCCGAGCACCGAGGCTGGAGCGGGATCGCCGGGGCGCGGTCCTGCCGGCCTGGCGCGAGTGCCGGCTGCTGGCGTCGGACGAGATCTTCCTCCTCGGCGACACGCCCGGGAGTTTCGACAGCCGCTATTTCGGACCGGTGCGCCGTTCCCACGTCGTCGGCGTCTACAGGGAGGTCCTGACATGGTGAGAGTGATGATCGCAGCAGCGCTGATGGCGGCTGTCTCCGGCGCTGCCCAGGCCCAGGGCGTGAACTGGAGCGCGGCGGGCGGCGACCTGTTCGGCCGCGTATTGGCGGCTGATGTCGAGGACGCGGGCATTGAGGGCGAGGAGCCCTTCCCGAAGCTCGGTCCGCTGGACCAGCCGTTTCATGAGGCGGTCGTCGCCGCCGCCGCTGTTCATGGGCTGGACCCCAAGCTGCTTCATGCCCTGGTGGTGACCGAGAGCGCTTACCGGCCCGACGCGGTCTCGCCGGTCGGCGCCTCGGGTTTGACGCAGCTCATGCCCGCCACCGCCCTCGAGCTAGGTGTCAGGAACCGCTTTGATCCTGTTGAAAACCTGAGGGGAGGGGCTGACTATCTAGCCCGCCAGATCCTTCGTTTCGGGGATCTGAGACTGGCCCTGGCGGCATATAATTCTGGGCCAGGCCGCGTGGCGCGTCTCGGACGCGTGCCCGACATCGCCGAGACCCGCGCCTATGTCGCGGTCGTCATCGAATGCTATCTGGCGCTCAGCGCCGGCCGGGTTGTCACGAACTCTCGCCAGTGCCGGCCGCAGGGAGCGCCGTCATGATCCCGGATGTGTCGGTCGAGGTGGCGGAGGTCCGGCCGGACGGCGAGGATGATCTGCTGACGCGCTCGGAAGCCTCGGCTTTTCTGGCGCTGATGGGGGTGCGGCTCAAGCCCGCCACCCTCGCGCGCCTGTGGTCGACGGCGGCTGACGGTCCGCCGTGCCGACACATCCGCTCCAGGCCCTACTATCCGCGTGGACTGCTCCGGGCCTGGGCGAAGACGCAGATCACCGAGGTAAGGACCGGGGCGCCGGCGGCCGCGAGGGGGCGGGGCCGTGGCTGAGGTGAAGGCGATCGCGGGGGCGTTTGGGCCGGGTGTCGCGCCATGAGCTTTCGGGTGGATGGCGAGGATGTGGATGCAGGCGGGGCGGAGGACCGACTTCTACCCTGGAGGCGCGTGCGGGACATGGCGGGCATCAGCCGGTCCACGGCCTGGCGGATGCAGCAGACCGGAGACTTTCCCACGCCGGTGGCGGTGTCGCCTGGTCGTGTAGGGTGGTGGGAGAGTGAGCTTACGGCCTGGAAGGGCGCGCGCGGGACGGCGAGGGCGCTGAGGCCGCCCTCGAGGCCTAGGTTGCCGGGCATGCCGCGCCGGGCGCCTGGGCTTACCCCGGAGGCGTCGGCCGGAGCCTGTATTCGAGACGGCGTGTCGGACAGCGTCATGGCAGCGCCGGCGAGGCGGCCCGAAGGCAAGCGGCGCACGCGGTCAGTCCATGTCGACCAGATCGACTTCGGCTTCTAGGGACTGACGCTGTTTGGGGGCATGTAGAGCCGCTTCTAAATCTTCAAGAGACCTTGGAACGGTTCGCAATCGGGCAGGGCTTGGCGGCGCGCTGACCCACGCTGACAACGCGCACGACCGATATCCGCTTAGGGGCGTGAGCCGAAGTTCGCCTAAGGGTGGAAAGCGGACGTTGGGTCACACTTCTGGCAAGCGGAAGCCTGTGACGGCGCCGACAGCTTCAACCCAGTCGCTCCACATGGCCGGGTCAGCGGTCTCGCCTTGACCGCCCGCCATGCCACCTAAAAGGATAGCGATCTGGTCGTCGGTTCGTCCGCCCCTAATCCAATAGGCCTCCAGAAAGGCTGCCATCGCTTGATATGCTTGGGCGGTCGTAAGCGTGGGAAATGTAGACATCAGAACGCCTCGTCATCGAAGATGTGCAGCTTAGCCCCTCAAACTCCAATGTCCGCAACGGGTCGAAACCGGTCTTCGGGAGTGACGGGGATGAATGTCAGGTCTTGGGTAGGGAGCGAATGACCGCTCCTGGCGTGTTTCTGCCCAAAACAGGAAATTCGGAAGGTGGCCGGATGCCCCGCCGGCAGCGCCGACGGGGCCATAAGTTTACTGGCAGTGCCGCTTCAGTCGTCGCGGCGCACGCTTCCGCGGGCATTGGCGCCGATTGAGGCCGAGGCGCCATTGCGATCCACCGAGGCCGAGCTGTCCGCGTCAATGTTGGTTTCGGCGCGCGAATGACGCGGTCGATCACCCGTCTGGGTCGAACCTGAGGTCGAACCCGAAGCTGAGCCGTTGACCGCACTGTTCCCGGCCGAGGCCGCGCCGTTCAGGGCGCCGGACGCCTGACCCTGCAATGATCCGGCTGCGGCGCTGGCCGCTCCGCCGACGGCGCCCTGGGCGTTGGCGGCGGTTGAACCCGCCGTGTCGCGCGCCCCGGAGGCGACAGTTCCGACCTGTTGGCGGCTACGCTCAGCGACTGCGGCGGCGCGCGCCTGGGCCTGTTGGGCGCGACGCTCCGCGCGCGACAGCGTATCGGTGGTCCGCTAGCGCAGCATAGAGCCGTTGATCGTGCCGCCCAGACCGCCGGTGAGGGAGCCGGCGCCGCCGACGGAGCCGATCTGGCCGCCCAGGTTGCCGCCAAGGGCGCCGGTCAGGCCGCCCGAACCGCCCAGCACCTGGGCCTGGGAGGCTCCGGCGATCGCCAGGCCGAAAGCGACGGTCGCCATCATCAGGGTCTTCATGGTCGTGTCTCCTGCATGTCGTGGGCGTCTTGTCCTCGCAGGGTCCAACGACCCGCCCCTCGACTTTCATCCCGGGGCTAAAACTTTTTCAGCGCTCCGGTCGGCCGCGCACGCTCATCTCGCGCAGAGGCACGCGCGATGCGGCGCCGACCAGCCCGGCTCCGTACACCGGATCGCGTCCCCGCGCCCCGATGTCCCTCGCCGAGCGGGTGAGAGCCTCGATCGCGCCCGGGCCGCCGCCCTCACGCGCCAGCAGACCCGCAACGATCGGCGAGGCGAACGAGGCGCCCCGCACGGTGGTCCAGGCGCCGGCTTGCGCCGCCGCCGCCATGTCCGCGCCTGGCGCGGCGAAATCGACCTGGGGGCCGCGCGCCGCTTCCGGCAGGGCCCGATCGCGTGCGTTGACCCCGGTGACGCCCACCACGCCTGCATAGGCCGCGGGGTAGAGGGGCGGCGCGGCCGGACCGTCGTTGCCGACCGCCGCTACCACGATGACGCCCCGCGCCTGGGCCCGCGCCACGGCCCGCTCGACCAGGGCGTTGCGGGGACCGACAAGGCTGACGTTCACGACGGTCGCCCGCTGCTCGACCATCCAGGCGAGCGCCTGGGCCAGCCCCGTCGAGGACCCGCCCGCCGCCTGGCCGCCATAGATGTCGGCCACCAGCAGGGCCGCGGCCGGATGGCCGCCCGAGAAGGCCCCGCTGCGCCCCACCATCAGCGAGGCGACCGCCAGACCATGCGCCCCCGTACGCGGCGGCCCGGCGAAGCCGCGCTGGGTGATGTGCGATCCCGCCAACGCCGGGTGGGCGGCATCCACGCCGGTGTCGATCAGGCCGAGCCGCGCGCCAGACGCCTGGGGGCCGGGCGGGGCCGGTTCGCCTCCCTCCACAGCGCCCGCAGCGCCCGCCGGCGCATAGACGTGGTTGAAGGCGATCTCCGCCTCGGGATCCAGGTCGCGCAGCCGCTCCACGGCCCGCGACAGCGACAGGCGGCGTGGGGGCGCCAACACTGTCGTCGTCAGGTCCAGGGCCTCAAGCCGTTCTTCGCGCACCACGGTGAAGCCGGCGTCCAGGGCGCGAGCGCGCGCCGGCCCGGACAGGTCGATCGCCACGATCTCGCCGGCCACGACGGGCCAGCCGAGGGGGTCCGCCTCCAGCGCCCCGCCGGAGTCCCGGATCAGCCCGCGGAGCCGCGACGGCGCCTGCAGTGCGCGGTTCACAACGCTATCGCCCAGGCGGTCAATGTCGCCGACCGTCGGCAACCTGTCGGTGACGCCCGGCGGCAATGAAGGCAGGCCAAGCGGCGGCAAGGGCGCGATCTGCGCCCCAGCGGGCGCCGCCGCCAGCACCGCCGCCGTCATCAGGCCCATTGCGATAGGTCGTCGCCAAGCCACGCGTCGTCCTCTCATTTCCCACCTTGCCTAGGCTGGCGCATCATCTCTGATATGCCATGGATGAAACGTCTGGGTCCGGTCGTTTCATCCCTTATGGAAGAGGAATGCGTTTGGACGATTTTCAGACGGGGCTGGTGGAGCTTCTTCCGCGCCTTCGCCGCTTTGCGCGGGTGCTGCGACCCCATGATGCGGATGCGCAGGACCTGGTCCAGCAGACCGTCGAGCGCGCCCTGGCGGCGCGGTCGAGATTCCGGACAGGGACGCGGCTCGACAGTTGGGCTTTCACCATCATGAGACGGATCGCCATCGACGAGGCGCGCTCCACGGTGCGGTGGGGTCGGGTGGTGTCGCCGGAAAATGAGACAACCGCCCGTGTGCTCGACGCGACCCAGGCCGACGAGGGCCTGCGCGCCGACGCCCTGGCGGTGCGGGACGCCATCCACGCCCTGCCGGAGGACCAGAGATATGCGGTGGCTCTGGTCCTGGTCGAGGGCCTGTCCTATGCCGAGGCGGCCCAGGTGCTCGGCGTGCCCGCCGGCACCCTGACCAGCCGCCTTGTGCGGGGCCGTCAGTCCCTGAAGCAGACCCTCGCCGCCCAAGGAGTGACGGGATGAGCATGATCGACGACGACATCCTGATGCGGCGTATCGACGGCGAACTGTCGCCGCAGGAAGCGGAGCGGGTCGATGCGGCGGCCCTGGTCGATCCCGATGTGGCGGCGCGGCTGGAAGGGATGCGGCGGCTTCGCGCGGCGGCGAGGGAGGCCTTTCCGGTCGCCGCCGATCCGCGTGACCAGGCCCTGGCACGACTGATCGGGGAGGGAACCGCGGCGCCTCGCTCTCCGTTCGCAGGCCTGGTTCAGGCCTTGGCCGACGCCTTCGCGCCCCGACGCGCGGCGCTCTGGGGCGGTCTTGCAGCAGCGGCCTTTGTTGGTGGGGTGCTGCTCGGTCCCTACTTCGGCGAGGCGGATCGCAGCCTTGCGGTCGGCGCCGGCGGCGCGCTGGCGGATGCGCGTCTTGTCCGGGTACTGGATACCCGTCTGGCCGCCGATGGCGCTGACGGCGACGGCCGATCGGTCGGCCTGACCTTCCGTGACGACGAAGGGCGATGGTGCCGGACCTTCCGGGCGGACGAGGCGAGGTTGGCGGGTCTGGCCTGCCGCCAGCAAGACGGCTGGGCGATGCGGGTGCTGGCGCCGACCGGGGGCGCTTCAGGCGAGGTCCGCACGGCCGGCGCCGACATTCCTGATGCAGTGTTGACGGCCGTCGACGCCATCATCTCAGGGGACACCCTGGACGCCGCCGCTGAAGCGCGGGTTCGCGATTCGGGTTGGCGCTGACAAGGTTCCAGGTCGGCGCAAGCTGGACACGCTTTGTCGGAGACATTAGGGAATTCTGTTGCAAGTCGCTCGCAATTGCATTTAAGCGGCGGGGCCTTCTTCAGGAGCCCCCATGCCTTTCCTCTCGTCCCTTCCGCCGCTGCGCCGATCCTCTGGCCTTGTCGCCGTCTCGGCTCTGCTGGCCGGGACCGCCTTCGCCTCGACCGCTGCCGCCCAGACGGCGCGGCAGGAGCCGACAGTCAGCACGGTCGAGGAGGTGGTGGTGACGGCGGCGCGGACCATCCTGCCGGCCAGCGCCCTGCCGATGACGGTGGACGTGATCGACCGCAAGACCTTGTCGGAACAGGTGACCATCAGCGGTTCGGTGATCGACGCGGTTTCGACCCTGTCGCCGTCCTTCTCGCCGACGCGACAGAAGCTGACCGGCTCGGGCGAGAGCTTGCGCGGCCGCTCGCCGCTCTTCGCCATCAACGGCATCCCCCAGTCGACGCCGATCCGCGACGGCTCGCGCGACGGCTATACGATCGATCCCTTCTTCGTCGACCGGGTGGAGCTGATCTACGGCTCCAACGCCCTGCAAGGCATCGGCGCTACGGGCGGGGTGGTCAATCAGGTGACGGTCGGAGCCCCGACCGAGGACGGCCTCACGGGCCGGATGCTGGCCCAGGTTTCCAGCTCGGGCGGACCCGAAGGCGACGGGATCGGCGCCAAGCTGGGTGGTCTGGCCGCCTATCGGAATGGCGACTTCGACGGCGTGTTCGGCCTGGCCTATGACCAGCGCGGAGCCTTCTACGACGCGAACGGCCGCCGCATCGGCGTCGACAACACCCAGGGCGAGGTTCAGGATTCCAAGGCCCTGTCCTTCTTTGGCCGCTTCGGCTGGGACCTGACCGACACGGTGCGCCTGGACCTGCTCGCCAATCGCTTCGAGCTGAAGGGCGACGGCGACTATGTGGTCCTGGCCGGCGATCGCCTTATCGGGCGGCCGACGAGCAGCGTGCGTGGCCAGGTTCAGGGCGAGCCCGCCGCCAACCGGGTCGAGACCGTGTCGGCCTCGCTGACCGACAGCGATCTGGCGGGTGGCGATTTTTCCGCCCAGATCTTCTTCAACCGTTCGCGCGACACCTTCGGGGGCGACCGATCGGCCACCTTCCAGGACGTCAGCATCGCCCCGAAAGGGACCCTGTTCGATCAGTCCTCGAACCGCTCGCGCAAGCTGGGCGCCCGCGCCAGCTATGAGCGGGCCGTGCCGGGCGTGCCGGGCCTGACCGCGACCCTGGGCCTGGACGCCCTGAAGGACAGTACCGAGCAGCTGCTGATCGCGACCAACCGCGCCTGGGTGCCGCCGACCGAGTTCCAGAGCGTCGCCCCCTTCGTCCAGGCCAATATGCGTCTGTTTGACGGCCGGGTGCGTCTGGCCGGCGGCGTGCGTCAGGAGAACGTCGAGCTGTCGGTCGACGACTTCACCACCCTGGCTTTCTACGGCTCGCGTCGGGTGACGGGCGGCAAGCCCAAGTTCGAGGCCACACTGGTCAACGGCGGCGTGGTCTATGAGCCGCTGGACGGCGTGCGCGCCTACGTCAGCTATGCCGAGGGCTACACCGTGCCCGACGTCGGACGCATCCTGCGCGCCATCAATGTCGACGGGGTCAAGGTCGAGAGCTTCCTCGACATCAGCCCGGTGGTTTCGGACAATCAGGAAATCGGGCTGGAGGTGAAGCGCGGGCCGTTCGAGGCCGGGGCTACCTACTTCTGGTCCTCGTCGGATCTGGGCCAGTTCCTGGTCCGCAACGCCGACGGCGTCTATGACGTCCAGCGTCAGGCGGTCGAGATCGAGGGCCTGGAGCTAAACCTGTGCGCCCGCACGCCGATCGAGGGGCTGACGGTCTCGACCGGCTACGCCCGCCTGCGCGGCCAGACCGACACCAACGACGACGGCCGGGTGGACCGGGATCTGGACGGCGCGAACATCTCGCCGGATCGGATCAATGCGGCTGCGGTCTACGCCAACGGTCCGCTGTCGGCGCGTCTGCAGGTCCAGGCCTATCTGGCGCGCGACTTCGAAGGCGGCGACGTGCGCAACAACTTCGAAGGCTACACCGTGGCCGACGCCTATGTCCGCTATGACTTCGCCTTCGGCGGCGTGTCCCTGGCGGTCCAGAACCTCTTTAACGAGGACTATGTGACCTATAGCTCGGACACCAGCAATCCGACCGACAATCTGCGCTACTTCGCCGGGCGCGGCCGTTCCTTCACCCTCGGATGGGACCGTCGCTTCTGATGCGTCTGGTCCGACTGGCGCACCGCTGGACCGGAGGCCTGATCGGTCTCCTGCTGTTCGTGCTGGGACTGACCGGGACCGTTCTGGTGTTCAAGGACGACTGGGTGCGCGCCGTCGTACCTCATGCGGCCGAGGCGCGGGTTGCGGACCCGAAGATCATCGGGGCGGCGCTGGATCAGGCGTTCTCCGCGTCGGAGCGGCCGCGCTCGGTCATTCTGGCCACCGACCGGCGGGGTATCCACCGATTGAACTACGAGGACAAGACGCGCGGCGCCTACGTCGCCCAGTCGGGCCGGGTCGTGGCGCGCTGGGACAGCCTGTGGGCGCGGCCCGAACTGTGGGTGTTCGACCTGCACCACTATCTGCTCATCGGCGACACGGGAAAGACCATCGCCGGGATCGCGGGGCTGGCCGGTCTGGGTTTCGTCATCACCGGGGTGATCCTGTGGTGGCCGACGCGGCGGACCTTCGTCTTCGCGGTCCTGCCCCGGACCTGGAAGCGGCCGGGGATCGTCAAGCATCACCGCGACATGGGCGTGTGGAGCGCACCTGTGCTGGCCGTCGTGCTGGCGACAGGGGCGATCGTGGCGCTATCGCCCCTGTATGACGGCCTGGCCAAGGCCCTGTCGCCGCGCGTGGATCTGGAAGCGGCCATGGCCCCGCCGAAGCATGAGGGAGGGCCTCTGTCCGCCGATCTGGACTGGTCGGCCATGATGGCCGCGGCCCAGGCCCGCTTCCCCGACGCCGAACTGCGCATCGTCTCCCTGCCGACCAAGCCCGGGGGCCTGATCGGTCTGCGGATGCGGCGGGCGGCGGAGTGGCTGCCCAACGGTCGGACCCAGGTCTGGTTCGACCCCGCCGACGGCCACATCGTCGGAGCGCGCGACGCTCTGGCGCTGCCGCTGGGCCTGCGCGTCGTCAACGCCCAGTATCCGATCCATGCGGCCAAGGTCGGGGGGCTGGCCTATCGGCTGGTCGTCGCGATCATGGGTGTATCGCTGACGCTCCTGGGCTCCCTGGCCGTCGTGACCTTCTGGTCCAATCCGGGCGGGCGACCGAAACGGCGACGCCCAAGTGCGCGGCGTGCCTGGGATGGTGGAGCGGGCAGAGCTTCGCCAGACTGACACGGGCGGGGAGAAGCTGCCACGGCGGGCTAGTCGCGCGGCGTCGCGCCGACGCGCGATGGGTTAGGTCGGTTAATCTCTATATGTTCTTGATATGTTCCGATCTCGGTTCTAGGTAGACCTGAGCCACAGCGGTCCCGCAGCTTGGCTGGACAATGAAGGGCGGTTGATCGATTGAAGGAGCATGCCTGGAAACGTTCCTCAGCCGACGCCGATCATTCACATGACTCACATCGGCAACCTTGACGAGATTCTCGCAAAGGGGGCTTTGAGCTCTACCGCACGCCTGCAGGCTGCCGACGCGCGCTATAAGAATATCGCCTACAGCTCGATCCAGGCGCAGCGTGCAGCGCGGCAGGTCCCGTGTGGGCCGGGCGGCTGCCTGCACGACTACGTACCCTTCTATTTCACGACGCGCAGCCCGATGCTCTACACCATCCACCGCGGCAACGTACCGTGTGAGGGAGGGCAGGGCGCGCTGGTGCACCTGGTGTCGACCGCCCAGAAGGTCGCGGAAGCCGGCCTGGGCTTCGCGTTTACCGATGGTCACGGAATCATGACCTACTCCAGCTTCTTTGACGATCTGGGGCGGCTGGGGGAGGTCGACTGGGATGTGGTCGGCAGCAGGCAATGGGCTGATACGCTTGAGGACGGCGACCGTAAACGCCGCAAGCAGGCCGAGTTTCTCGTACGAGACGCATTCCCGGTCACGCTTCTTAGCGGCCTGGCGGTGCAGTCCGCTGCCCGCAAGGCCGAAGTCGAGGCTCTTCTGGAGCGTCGAGGCGTTAGGATGAAAGTGGTGGAAAAATCCGCCTGGTACTACTAGGGAGCCGACGATGATCACCTTCTCGAAAGGCGACCTGCTCCAGTCTGGCGCCGAGGCCGTCATCAATACGGTCAACTGCGTCGGGGTGATGGGCAAGGGTATCGCCCTGCAGTTCAAGCAGGCCTTTCCTCGCAACTATGAAGCTTACCGGCGCGCCTGCGACGCCGGCGAGGTCCGTCTGGGCGAGATGTTCGTCTTTGACACCGGAAGCATGATCAATCCGCGCTGGATCATCAACTTTCCGACCAAGGGTCACTGGAAGGCCAAATCCCGCCTGGCCGACATCGAGGCCGGCCTCGAAGATCTGAAGCGGGTGATCGTTGAGAATGGAATTCGGTCCATCGCCGTGCCGCCTCTCGGTTGCGGCAACGGCGGTCTGGACTGGGCGGAAGTCGAGCCTGTGATCCGCCGCGCCCTGGGCGACCTCGACGAGGTGGATATTCGGCTCTTCGCTCCTGGAGCGGCGCCGAAAGTGGATGAGATGAGAGTGGGGACGACCCGCCCCAACATGAGCCGCGGACGGGCGCTCGTGCTGACGCTCCTGGGTCTCTACGGGGCGGCGGGCTATCGCCACAGCCTCCTCGAGGTGCAGAAGCTGACCTACTTCCTTCAAGCGGCGGGCGAGGATCTCAAGCTGGGCTTCCAGAAGTACCAGTACGGCCCATACGCCGAGAATCTCAATCACGTGCTCCAGCGGATCGAGGGGCACTTCATTCGAGGGTACGGCGATCGCAGCCAGGCGGCGGAGATCGCCGTGCTGGAGGGCGGCCGTCAGGAAGCCGAGGCTTATCTTGCCGGCGACGAAGCTGCCCGGGACCGCCTGGATCGCGTGGCCGAGCTTATCGCGGGTTTCGAGACTCCTTACGGACTCGAGCTTCTGTCCACCGTCCACTGGATCCTGGTTCATGACGCTGAAGCTTCCGGCGATCCGGACCGCGTGGTCCAGGCTGTACATGCCTGGAACCCTCGGAAGGCCGCTGTGATGCGCGAACCCCACATCCGCACTGCACTCGATCACCTCCAGCGGAATGGTTGGGCGAACCGGGCGCATGCCGCCTGAGTCAGGACGGGACTCTGATCCGTGGCAGCTGTGTTGCGGATCGAAGTCGATACGTCAAAAGCTAGCTGTTGCCATTTGGCGCCGCCAGAGGTGAAGCCCCGGCTTCGCCCAAGGTTCTGTGGGGGGATGCTGGCGCTAAGCGGTTCTGATCGCGATGGCCGACAGGTCGTTGGCCGCATCAATCGGCATACCCGACGCTTTCCGCTCGGAATAGCGGTCCACCAACTGACCTGAGTGGGCGCGGGTCAGGACGGTGAAGCGCACCAGTTCCTCCATCACATCCACTATGCGATCGTAGTAGCTGGACGGCTTCATCCGGCCGTCGTCGTCGAACTCCATGAAGGCCTTGGCGACGCTGGACTGGTTGGGGATGGTGATCATCCGCATCCAGCGACCGAGAAGGCGCAGGGTGTTGACGGCGTTGAAACTCTGCGAGCCACCGGAGACCTGCATGACCGCCAGGGTACGGCCTTGGGTCGGGCGCAGCCCGCCCATGTTGAGCGGCAAGTGGTCGATCTGGAGTTTCATGATTCCGGAAATCTGGCCGTGGCGCTCCGGGCTGCTCCAGACCATGCCTTCCGACCACAGGGCGTGTTCGCGCAGTTCGTGGACGGCGGGATGGTCGTCGTAGTCGACCTGATCCGTCAGCGGCAGGTCGGACGGATCGAAGATGCGGGTTTCGCAGCCCATGAAGCGCAGAAGGCGCGCGGCTTCCTCGACGCACAGGCGGGAAAAGGAGCGATCCCGCAGCGAACCGTAGAGCAGCAGGATGCGGGGCGGATGGTCGTTCAGGCCGAGGCCCAGCGCGGGCTGGCTGGACAGGTAGGCCGGGTCGAGCGCGGGCATGTGGTCGGGGTCGGGCAGGGCGCGAAGGCGGGTCATCGGGTACGCAACTCCTTGAACATGAAAGCCGCCGAGGCCGGGCATAGAGTGCTGAACTGCCGGGAGGCGGCGATGGCGGCCGGCGCAGCCGAACGCGGCAGGACGACGTAGCCCTGTCGCTGGAAGAAGGAGGTCGCCGTGGTCGTGAGCAGGTAGAGGGCGGTCGCCTTCTGCTCGGCCGCGCTGACTTCCAGCCATGAGAGGACTTCTGCGCCCAGACCACCGCCGCGACGGGCATCGACGACGACCATGGAGCGGATCAGGGCGTCGTGGCAGATCTGCTCTAGTCCGCCGTAGCCGATCAGTCCGGCATCGTCCTCGAAGCGGTAGAAATGACGGCCGGGTTGTTGGAGGTCGTCCGTCGGCAGGTCGGCGGCTTTGAGCGCAGCGATCAGGTCAGGGGTGGGCTCGGGCAATGCCAGGACGTTGAAGGCCATCAGCATGCGTCCTTCTTCGGGGCTGTCGCGGTGAAGTAGCGTCGGCCCAGCCAAAGGGCGACCGAGACCAGCAGGATCAGCACGGGCACCTCGACCAACGGGCCGATGACGGCGGCGAAAGCGACGGGCGAGGCCAGCCCGAAGGCCGCGATGGCGACGGCGATCGCCAGTTCAAAGTTGTTGGAGGCGGCGGTGAATGCCAGTGCCGTGGTGCGCGGATAGTCCGCCTCGATCAGACGCCCCATCAGGAAGCTGACCACGAACATGACGAAGAAGTAGATCGTCAGCGGGATAGCGATGCGCAGGGCGTCCAGCGGCAGGGCGACCACCTCGCCGCCCTTGAGGCTGAACATGGCGACGATGGTGAACAGCAGGGCGATCAGGGTGATCGGCGCGATGCGCGGCAGGAAGCGTGTCTCGTACCAGTCGGCGCCCTTCCTTGCGACCAGCGTCCGCCGGGTCAGGAAACCGCCAAGGAAGGGCAGGCCCAGATAGATCAGGACGGCGCCGGCGATGGTCCAGATGCTGACGTCGACCACGCTGCTCTCCAGCCCGAACAGGGGCGGCAGCACGGTGAGGAACAGCCAGGCGTAGAGGCTGAAGAAGGCGATCTGGAAGATCGAATTGAAGGCGACCAGGCCCGCCACATACTGGTTGTCGCCACGCGCCAACTGGTTCCAGACCAGCACCATGGCGATGCAGCGGGCCAGGCCGATCAGGATGACGCCGGTCATGTGTTCCGGCTGGTCGCGCAGGAAGATCACCGCCAGGGCGAACATCAGCACCGGCCCCAGCACCCAGTTCTGGAACAGGGACAGGGCAAGCACGCGCCTATCCGCGAAGACGCGCGGCAGTTCCTCGTACTTCACCCGCGCCAGGGGCGGATACATCATCAGGATCAGGCCGATG
>KB291766.1:14241-21061 GCA_000318405.1 Brevundimonas diminuta 470-4
ATGGGGATGTTGGTCGTCCCGACCGACAGGGTGTCGATCCAGGCGGGAAGGCCCGGCACGACCGCACCCAGCAGCACGCCCAGCGCCATCGCGGCGAAAATCCACAGCGTCAGCCAGCGGTCGAGGAAGGACAGGCGGCGCTTCGGCTGATCAGTGATGACGGCATCGACCATCAGCGGACCCTCCGGCCCTCGGCGTCGATGACGACCTCGCCGTCCTCCTTGATGAAGGGCTTCAGGCCCTCGGACGGCAGGAGGTCCAGAACCGCCTCGGACGGCCGGCACAGCTTCACGCCCAACGGGGAGGCGACGATGGGACGGTTCAGCAGGACGGGGTGCGCCTCCATGGCGTCCAGCAACTGGTCATCGGTCAGATCGGGATCGCCGAGGCCCAGTTCGGCGAAGGGCGTGCCCTTTTCACGCAGAAGGCTGCGCAACGGCATGCCCATGCGCTCAACCAGCCTCAGGATCATGGCGCGGTTGGGCGGCGTCTTCAGGTACTCGACGACGTGCGGCTCGATCCCGACGTGGCGGATCAGGGCCAGGGTGTTGCGAGACGTCCCGCATGCCGGGTTGTGATAGATGACGACGTCCATGACAGCCTCAGGCGCGGCAGGGCGAGAGTTCGGCCAGCAGCGGCTCGCAAAGCTCGGCACGACCCTGGCAGCAGTCCTTCAGCAGGAACAGGACCAGCGCCTGAAGGCGGTCCAGGTCCGCCCGATAGATGATCGAGCGGCTGCGACGCTCCGAACTGATCAGACCGGCGCGGGACAGGACGCCCAAGTGCGCCGACATGGTGTTGGCGGGCACGGCGAGGGCGTCCGCGATCTCGCCGGCGGGCAGGCCGTCGGGTTCGTGCCGGACCAGCAGGCGGAAGGTCTCCAGGCGCGTGGGTTGCGCCAGAGCGGCCAGGGCGAGGATGGCGGGTTCTGATTCCATAATTCCAAAATAATGGAATTATTGACCTGCGCAAGCCGGCCCTTCGGCCTAGATCTGATCCGAATGAAGCCGGTCGCGAATCCGCCATGAGGTCGGCCGCGGGAAGCAGCGCTTGGCGGCTTCCGAAAAATAATCGCGCTCGGTGTGAATTATTTCGAGGGGAGGGGGCTGATGAATGCGTATTGGCCAGTACGGGGTCGGGTAAGAAATATTGCATCGCACAATGAGATCAGTCGTCATCATTTGGTGCCTCGTAAAATAGTTATGTCCAACCCTTGCTCTCGAAGGGGGCGGCGAGTTTGTGTCTATTGTGTAAGAAACGTGTCATCTTTTTGCGCGCACCTGGCAAATACGGGCAAGAAATGTGACGGTTTGGCGACCTTCATATGTATATACATGAGTTGACTCCCTCAGCGCCCGACCGGAACGTGGCGATGCAGGACCGGTTCGTCTGGGCCGAAACGCGAGGGGAATGACCATGAACCGCATGAAAAAGAGGCTCTTGTTCGCAGGTGCGGTAATCACCGCCACCATGTGCGGCATGCCCGCAGTGGCGCAGGAAGCCGAGACCACCAGCGTCGGCGAAATCGTCGTCACGGGCAGCCGGATCAAGCGCCAGGACATCAGCGGGGTCGGTCCCGCCACTGTCGTCACCGGCGAGGATATCGAGCGCACGGGGATCACGAACGTGGAGGCGCTGTTGCAGCGACTGCCGTCGTCCGCAGGCGCAGCCGGCAACCAGACCAACTCCTACTGGACGGGTAACGGCTACGGCACGGCCCAGGTCAACCTGCGCGGCCTGGGCATCAACCGGACCTTGACGCTGATCAACGGCCGGCGGATCGTCAACGGCGGCACCGGCGCGAACAGCGCCCCGGATCTGAACATGATCCCGACCGCCATCATCGGCCGAATGGACGTGCTGAAGGACGGCGCCTCGGCCATTTACGGCGCCGACGCCGTCGCCGGCGTGGTCAACATCGTCACCATCAATGATTTCGAGGGCCTCAAGCTCTCCAGCAAATATGGCGTCACGGACGAGGGCGACGGCCAGGACCTGAGCTTCGACCTGTTGTGGGGCATGCGCGGCGACCGCGGCGGGGTCACCGCCGCCCTGACCTATCAGAAGACGGACGCCGTCAATCTGGCCAGCCGCGCGCCCTGCGGTCTGGGCGAGATCAACGGAAAGCTGGCCTGTGTCGCGAGCGCCACGACGCTCGGGGGCCGGGCTGTGCTGCCTAACGGCCAGCAGATCAACTTCAACCAGATCCCGGGCGGCGACGGGGATTTCTTCGAGCCCTACAACGCCGCCAAGCACAACTATAACGGCAACCCCTTCCTCAACGCCGTGTCGCCGATCGAGCGCCTCAGCACGGCCTTCCTGGCTGACTACCAGCTGACGGACACTGTCAGCCTGTTCGGCGAAGTCTTCTTCACCCACCGGGAAAGCAACCAGCTTGCAGCCCCGGGCGCCCTGCGGAACCTGAAACTCTCGGCGACCCACCCGACCAATCCGACGGGTCAGGACATCACCCTCATCGCGCGGCGTCTCTCCGAACCGGGACCGCGTCACTTCTTCCAGGAAACCGACACCTATCGGTTCGTCGGCGGCGCCCGGGGCGCCATCGCCGGCGACTGGACCTGGGAAGCCGCCGTCAACTGGGGACGCAACACCGGCGTCGACGGGATGACCAATATCGCCAACCTGCAGCGGGTCGGCGAAACCCTGAACACCGCCGTCTGCAGCAACGCGGCGGGCGCGGCCATCCCCTGCGGTGACTATCTGGGCGCCGGAGACCTCAGCAAGGAGGTGCTCGACTATATCCTCTTCACCTCGCGCGACACCGGGGGGAATGAGCAGCGCAGCGTCACGCTCGACGTCACCGGCACGGTGCTCCAGCTCCCGTCCGGACCGCTCGCCGCCGCGGCGGGTCTCGTCTACCGCGAAGAAAAGGGCTGGCGCGATCCTGACGCCCTCACCGTTCTGGGTATCGCCAACACCAACCAGCAGGACCCCATCGCCGGCGAGACCAAGGCCAAGGAAGCCTATGTCGAGCTGTCCGCGCCGCTCCTGTCCGACCTGCCGTTCATTCAGAGGCTCGAGCTCGACGCGGCCGTCCGCTATTCGGACTATGACCTGTTCGGCGGCAACACCACCTACAAGCTGGGCCTGAACTGGAGCGTCGTCGACAGTCTTCGCCTGCGGGCCACCTTCGGCACCGGCTTCCGGATTCCGAGCGTTCCTGAGCTGTTCGGCGGCGTTGCAGAGGGCAATCTGACGACGACCGATCCGTGCAGCCGCTACAGCACGAGCGGCAATGCGACCCTGATCGCCAACTGCCAGGCTTCCGGGGTGCCGGCCAACTATGTGCAGCTCGGCAACACCGTCCTGACCACGGTCGGCGGCAATCAGAAGCTGTCGCCCGAGACGGCCGAGACCCTCACCCTGGGTCTGGTCTGGCAACCTGAACAGGTCAAAGGCCTGTCCCTGACCGTCGACTATTTCGACATCAAGGTCGAGGACGCCATCCGCTCCATCCCCGGCTCCACCAAGCTGGCGATCTGCTACGCCTCGCCGGGGATGAACCACCCCTTCTGCGGCCCGAACAACTTCACCCGCAGTCCCCTGACCGGCGAAGTGAACTTCCTCTCGGCCCAGCCGACCAACGCCGGCCTGGAAACCATGAAGGGCGTCGACATCGGGGCGCGTTACGCCTTTGATCTTGGCGACCGCCGCGCCAGCCTCGACTGGAACACGACCTATCTCGGCGAATATGTCGTCACGCCCTTCCTGGGCGCGGATCCGATCATCTTCGACGGCTATATCGGCGGCGGCAACGGCGGCTATCCCCACTGGCGGTCGAACGTCAGCGCCTCGGTTGTCGACGACCGCTGGACAGCGACCTATTCCGTGCAACTGATCGGTAAGGCCACGGACTTCAACGCCGCACCGGGCGACATCGGCTACGAGACGCCGAACCTCTTCTACCACAACGCCCAGTTCGCCTATCGTCTGGGTGAGAACGCCGACATCGCCTTCGGGATCGACAACCTCTTCGACAAGAAGGCGCCGTTTATCCAGAGTTGGACTGACGGCAATACCGACACCATGACCTACGACCTGCTTGGCCGCCGCGGCTACGTCCGCCTGACCTATCAGTTCAACTAGCCTGCAACTTCGAGAAACGCCGGGCGGCCCTCCTATGGCTCCCGTCCGGCGTTTCAACGTCCCCCAAACAGTGAGTATCAAATGGTGCGCTGGCCTTCCGTAGCGCGAAAAGCCCACAAGTGGCTTGCGCTGATCATCGGCGTTCAGGCCCTGTTCTGGGTCGTGAGCGGCCTCTACATGACCGCCGTCCATATCGACATCATCCATGGCGATCATCTTGTACGGACACCCGTCGCCGAACCGATTTCCATGGTCGGCCTGGTCGATCCTGCGGTCATTCTGAAAACCGCAGGCGGCGCCCAGAGCCTGCGTCTCGACCAGCAGCTGGGGCAGCCCGTCTATATCGTCAGCCAGACGAGCGGCCGGTCGCTGTTCGACGCCCGGTCCGGTGAGAAATTGCCCCTGATAGACGAAGCCGGCGCCCGGCAACGCGCCGAGCAGTTCTACGCCGGCGACGGCGGGGTCCGTGAAATGGAGCTGCTTTACGAAATCCCCGGCGAGATCAGGGGACGTCCCGCGCCGATCTGGCGGGTGCAGTTCGAAGGCCTGTGGCGGCCCACCCTCTATATCTCGCCCCAGACCGGCGAACTCGTGGCCAAGCGCCACGACCTGTGGCGCACGTTCGACTTCGTCTGGATGTTCCACATCATGGATTATGAGACCCGCGACAACGTCAACAATCTCCTGCTCAAGATCGCGACCTGGATGATGGTGGCGACCTCCCTCACCGGGGCCTGGCTCCTGCTCTACAGCTTCCGCCGCAAGCGCCGCGTGCGCAAAGCCGCAGCGTGAGGATCATCAGATGTTTCTAATCCGCAGACTGCACAAATGGTTCGGCCTGGTTCTGGGCCTTCAGTTCCTGCTCTGGTCCATCAGCGGCGCCGCCATGGCGCTGATCGATCACCGCAAGGTGGCCGGCGAAGATTCCATCGTCCACTCTACGCCGTCGCCCACGCCCGCTGGGGTGCTGTCGCTGGCTCAGGTCGCCCAGGCGGTGGGCCAGCCGATTTCCCGGATCGAGCTGCGTCCCTTGCAAGACGCCTGGGTTTACGCCGCCACGACGCCCAGCGGCGTCCAACTGGTCGACCCCGTGGACGGTCGCCGCATCGTCATCGACGACGCCCGCGCCAAGACGCTGGCCGTCGCAGCCTTCAACGGCACAGCGCCGGTGACCTCCGTGTCGCGGGTCGATAAGCCCACGCTTGAGACGCGCGATTTCGCGCTTCCGGCCTGGCGGGTCGAGTTCGCGGACAAGGAGAAGACGACCCTGATCCTGAACGCCGTCACCGGCGAAGTCGCCGGCGCCAAGACCAACACCTGGCGGCTCTGGGACTTCTTCTGGATGATCCACATCATGGACTACACGGATCGCCAGAGCTTCAACCATCCGCTGATCATCATCATCGCCACGGGGTGTCTGTGGCTGGCCCTGAGCGGTTTCATCATGTTGTTCAGCGCCTTCCGACGCCAGGATTTCGCCTATATCCATGACGGGATCGAATGGCTGCAGCGCCGCCGTTGAGACTGCGCCGGGGCGTTCTGCGCCCCGGCGCCTTCCTGTTGGATTGGCGGCCAATGCGGGCCAAGCTGAAGCTTGGCCCGATTAACGGACATGACGGGGAGGAACGACTCCATGGATCTCACGCTCCACCGACGCATCCGCTCCGACATCGCCGACCGCATCCTGTCGGGCGAATGGTCGCCCGGGTTCCGCATCCCCTTCGAGCATGAGCTGATGGAGGAGTATGGTTGTTCGCGCATGACCGTGAACAAGGCCCTCGCGCCGCTGGCGGAACGGGGCATGATCATACGCCGTCGACGCTTCGGGTCCTTTGTGGCGCGGCCGCGGATACATTCCTTCGTGCTGGATATCCCGGACATACAGGCCGAGATTCTCAATCGCGGCGAACCCTATGATTTCGAACTCCTGTCCCGGAAGGTCCGGGCCGCGCACAAGCGGGACGCGGAAGAACTTGCACTCGCCGCATCCGGCGAGGTGATCGAGTTGCGCTGCCTCCACCGCAGCAGCGGTCGTCCTTTCGCGCTCGAGGAACGGTTGATCAGCCTGGCCTCCGTGCCCCAGGCCCGGGACGCCGATTTTACCCAGGGTCCGCCCGGCACATGGCTGCTGGAGCGCGTTCCCTGGACGGAAGCCGAGCACAGAATCCGAGCCGTGAACGTGTCCCGCGCAACCGCGCTGACCCTAGGGATCGATCCTGCTGCGGCCTGCCTTTCCCTCGAA
This sequence comes from Brevundimonas diminuta 470-4, assembly GCA_000318405.1. Classification (GTDB taxonomy): domain Bacteria; phylum Pseudomonadota; class Alphaproteobacteria; order Caulobacterales; family Caulobacteraceae; genus Brevundimonas; species Brevundimonas diminuta_B. The sequence goes on from KB291766.1 coordinate 20,591, forward strand.
CGCCGGACGTGGCGGCGAGCGGAGCGCATCACCTTCGTTCGACTGACCTTTCCAGGGGAAGCCTATGATCTCGGAGCGCGGTTCGCGCCCTCGGACCCTGCAGAGGCTTCGGACTAGGACGCCGACCCGGGCTCGACCGAGCCCTGGGCCTCTTGTTCCAGGAGATGGCGGCCCTGGCGGACGGACGGTGCGAGGCGGAGCCCTGCGCCATTTACAAAATTCGCTGCGACGGACGTCGCTTCTGACGAAAATGTGGAATCAGGAAGCAGGGGCTCAATGTCTGCAAACTCGACCAGGGTTCTGATTATCGGCGCGGGACACGCGGGGGGCTCGGCGGCGGCGCTGCTGAGGCAGTATGGCTTTGCGGGCGAGATCGTCCTGGCGGGCGAGGAGGCGGCGGCGCCCTATCAGCGACCGCCCTTGTCCAAGGCCTGGCTGAAGGGGGAGGCGGGTCTGGAGGACCTGCTGCTG
>KB291766.1:21081-49488 GCA_000318405.1 Brevundimonas diminuta 470-4
CGGCGGCGGCTATGTCGGGCTGGAGGCGGCAGCCTCGGCCCGCGCCCTCGGCGCCGAGGCGGTGGTGATCGAGCGCATGGACCGGGTGCTGGCGCGCGTGGCGTCGGAAACCCTGTCCGCCTTCTTCACCGACTATCACCGGGCGCGCGGCGTCGAGATTCTGACCGGCGCCGAGGTGTCGGGCTTTGAGGGCGGCGGCGTTCGCCCCGAAGGCGTCCGGCTGGCGGACGGAACCCTGATCGCTGCGGACGCGGTTCTGGTCGGCGTCGGCGCCCTGGCGCGCGAAGCCCTGGCGCGAACGGCGGGTCTGCCTTGTGAGAACGGCGTGGTCGTGGATGAGAACGCCCGCACGGCGGATCCCTCAATCTACGCCATCGGCGACGTCACCCATCGGCCCATCCCGGTCCACGGCGGGCGGATGCATCGGCTGGAAAGCGTTCCGAACTCCCTGGAACAGGCCAAGCAGGCCGCCGCCGCCATCGTCGGCCGAGCGCCCCCGGCGGCCGAAGTGCCCTGGTTCTGGTCGGACCAGTATGACGTCAAGCTTCAGATCGCCGGCCTTCCGTTTGACGCCGACCATCAGGTGGTGCGTGGCGATCCGGCCAGCGGCGCTTTCGCCGTCTTCCACCTGAATGGCGACCGCATCGTTTGCGTCGAAGCGGTCAACGCCCCGGCCGATTTCATGGGCGGACGGCTGCTGATCGGCAAGGCGACGCCAGTGGATCCGGTCCTGCTGGCGGACCCCTCTGTTTCGATGAAGAGCGTCTGATCCGGCGCGCAGCAGCCGATAGCCGTCGCAGCGGGAAGCATCGCGTCTTGGCCCTCAACCGGCGCAGCAAGAGAGTTTGGCGACGTCCTTGTTGAACGTCAGCGCCGCCAGTTTCAGGCCCTCGACGGTCGTGAGATAGGGGAAGATCGTGTCGCCCAACTGCTCCACCGTCATTCCGCACTTGATGGTCACCGCTGCGGTCTGGATGCTGTCGGCCCCTTCCGGAGCAAGAATGTGCGCGCCGAGGAGCCGCCGCGTGCCGCGATCCGCCACCAGCTTGATGAGCCCGCGCGTGTCTCTGGCCGCGAGCGCGCGCGGGACGTGATCCAGGGTGATCATCGAGGTTTGGACATCATGCCCGGCCGCCCGTGCGGCGGCTTCCGTGAGCCCGACCGTCGCCACCTGGGGATCGGTGAACACGACCGCCGGCATGGCGCTGTTGTCGTAGGACAGACTGTCGCCGTTGAGCGCGTTTCGAGCGGCGAGCCTGGCACCGTAGGCCGCCATATAGACGAACTGGTCACGCCCGGTGACGTCACCGACGGCGTAGACGCCGGGGCGGGTCGTGCGCATCCGGTCGTCCACGACGATTCCTCCGTTTTCGGAGACGCTGACCCCCGACTCGGCAAGACCCAGGCCGTCCGAGTTGGCGATCCGGCCTGTCGTCATGAGCACGCGCTCGGCGGTGAGCACCCTCCGGCTGTCGCCCTGCGTAAGGGTGAGCGACACGTCCGTTTCCGAATGGGCGATAGCCTCGTAGGTCGCCCCGACAACCACGGTGACGCCCTCGTCTGAGAGGTAGCGTTGCAGCGCCTCGCTGATCTCGGGTTCACCTTCCGGCAACAGACGTGACCGGCACACGAGCGTGACCTGCACGCCGGCCCGGCTGAACATCTGAGCCAATTCCGCGCCTATGTATCCACCACCGATCACCAGCAAGGACTGCGGCAGCGCCTCCAGTTCGAGCGCGGTCGTGCTGGTCAGATAGGGGACAGTGTCGATCCCAGCGATCGCCGGAATCGCCGGTCGCGATCCCGTCGCGATGATCACCTTGTCGGTGGTGAGCCGGACATCGCCGACCTCCACGCCGCCCAAGACGAGCCTGGCTGCGCCTTCGTGGTAGGCGATGGCGTCGTAGCCTTGCAGGACATCTTCGTATTTGGCCTGACGCAGAGCGTTCACCAGTTGGTCCTTCTGGCGGATCACCTCGGACCAGGCGCTGATTTCAGCAGTGGCTCTCACGCCGTCGAAACGGCTTGCGGCCCGCGCCTGGTGCAGGGGCTCCACCGCGCGGATCAACGCTTTCGACGGCACGCAGCCTATGTTCACGCAGGTCCCGCCAATCGTTCCGGCGCCGACGAGCGCTACCCGCGCTCCCTCTTCGGCTGCCGTAATGGCGGCGGAGAAGCCGGCTGAGCCAGCGCCGATCACGACCAGATCATAGGTCTCTGCGGCGTTCCGGGAGAGAGGGCGACAGTCACTCATACTGCTCGGTGCTTTCAAATCTTGTGTCCGCCGTTGGGCGGGCGGCCTGCAACCGGACAGGCCTGGCGGCCCGCTACGGCGCGACGACAGGGAAGGCCGGAACGGGTGGGCTCGTCAGGAAGTAGAACTGCATGGCGCCGCCGATGTTCGTGCCGATGACGCCCACTAGCGAAACCTGGTTCCGCTAGTGGCTGGCCCGAACACGCGCGGGATAGCCGGCGTTGGTCGAGGCCTGAGCCAGGACTGTCGGCGTCACTCGCACGTCGTCGTAGGTCACGGTCGCCACGGCCCGTCCGGCGTCGCCAGGGTTCACGGATACAGCCGTAACGCCCGGAACCCGCGAGATAGCGCGTCGAACGATAGGGGCGCACGTCACACAGGACACATTGGTGACATCCAGCGTCACCGTGCGTTCGGCCGCCTGCGCCGTTTCGGCAGTGAAAAGCGCCGCTGCAACTGCAAGGGCGGCGCGGATGGAAAGGGTCATGGCCTTGATCTCCAGGAACTCACGCGCCGAGTAGCAGCGGCGCAACATAGGGAAATGCGACGGCGATGGCGACGAGCACGGACGCCGCCCAAAGCGCGATCTTGACAAGGCGGGTGGAGCCCGGTCGAGCGCAGGTCTCGCCTTCGGCGCAGGCGGTGCGAGGACGACGATAGACGCGGAAGAATCCGACACCCAGGAAAGCCACCGCCGCAACGATGAAATAGGGTTGATAGGGCGCGAGGACCGTGACGTTGCCGATCCAGGCCCCGCTGACGCCGAGCGCGAACAACACCAGCGGCAGAACACAGCAGGACGACGCGCCGATCGCGGCAGCAAGGCCTGCAACCGCCAGCCACGCACGGCTGGACGACTTGTCGGCTGGGGCCGCGGCGTTTCCGTTGGGGTTCTCGATGCCGTCCGAGGCGGCCATTGCCCACTCCTTCTCTTGGTGATGAAGGCAAGATAGGGTCTGTAGCGACTACAGATACAAGGGCTTTATCTTCGATGGACAAATTCGCCCTGCGTGACACGACGCCGCAGTTCGCGATCGGCGTGCTGTCGCGCCGAACCGGCGTCAACATCGAGACCGTCCGCTACTATGAGCGGATCGGCTTGATCCCTGCGCCGGCTCGCAGCGACGGGGGGCACCGCCTCTACGGCGGGGGGCACCTCCTTCGGTTAAACTTCGTTCGGCGGGCTCGTGATCTCGGTTTCACGCTGAATGAGGTTCGAGCCCTGCTGGACTTGGCGGAACAGCGGGATCGACCCTGTACCGAGGTCCGCGAAGTGGCCGCCGTGCACCTGACTGATGTGCGCTCCAAGATCGTCAGCTTGCGGGCGATGGAGCGGGTTCTTTCCGACATGGTGGCCCGTTGCGCCGAAGGCTCGACGCCGGACTGCCCCATCATCGAGGCGCTGTTCGACACCGAAGCGGTGCACCCCGTTTGATGGGTTGCGAAATTTAAGTCGATGATTTCTACGCCGTCATAGGGTGTGGGTGGTGGCCGTCCTTCTGGCCTTCAGGAGCTACAACAACCTCGGCGACCTCGGTCGGCTTCGTCATATCGGCCTGTTTGTCGTCAGCGCCACCTTGCCGGCCCTCAGCCAGACGCGCGCGCCCCTTCCTCCGGCGGTTGACCGACGGCGTTGGTCTCTTCGCCCTGGCGCCGTGTCTGCGCGGACTGCTGGCGATCAGCCTGGCTGCTGCGGCGGGCGGGGCGATCCGCACCTGCAGGATCACGTGCAGGACAAGGGGACGGATGAGACTACGCATGCCGATCCCTATGTGATCGACGAGCGACACAGGCGCTGGCCGTGGTCCAGGCGGTGAGGCCGCTCGCTCTCCTGTCTCTGTCATTGACCGGCGGCGGAACCGCCGGCCGACGACGAAGGCGTGAACCCCCTGTGGATCAGACGACGCGTTTCACTTCGGTGTAGGCACCTTCGGTCTTGAGGGTGACTGTCACGGGTGCGCCCGTGCGATTGCGCCAGAACCAGCCGTGACTGCCGGTGAAGGCCGCCGTCAGTTCGCCGGTTTCGCTCTGGGACGAGCCCTTGCCGTAGCCGTGGTAGGAGACGTCGGGGCGATCCGCGTGGGTGTCGAAGTTCAGGCGTCCGCCGCTGCTCGTCCAGGTGAAGCGGGCCTTGGCGCCCTCCGTCATGACCAGTTTGATTTCGGCGCCCTGGTCGGGCGCCAGGGTCAGTATGGTTTCATCGGTGCGCTGGCCGGAGGCGGCGTCGGGCGCCGGGCTGGCGGCCGCGGATTGGGCGACCGCAGCGACGACGACGGGCGCTGGACTCGCCTCGATCGGAGCCGCGGCTGCAGCGGCGTCCATCGCCTCGTCCGCCTTGGCTTCCGCAGCCAGGGAGACCTTGATCCGGCCCATCTCGGTCAGGCCGAAGACCGTTCCCACCCGGGTCGGATCGACGCCGTACTCGGACGGCAGGACGACAGTGACGAGCAGGCCGGCGGCGACGACGGCGGCGATGCCGGTCGAGCGGAGCAACTGACCCGTGGTGGGCAGGTCGGACAGGCGGGGTTTGTCAGCGTTGTACATGGTTCAGGTCTCCGGTCAGGCGACGAAATAGCCGACGAGCTGGTAGCCCGTCAGAATGAAGCCGATGGTCATGAGGACGACGTTGGCGAGATAGGCGTGTTTGAAAAAGCTCTCGCTGCGGCGCCAGAAACCCATGACGATGAGGATGGCGCCGAGCGCCAGAAGCTGGCCGATCTCCACGCCGATGTTGAAGGCGACGAGATTGACCAACAGGCCGTCGGGGGACAGCTGGAAGTCCTGCAGCTTGGTGGCCAGGCCGAAGCCGTGGAACAGGCCGAACACCAGGGTGGCGACCTTGGTGTTGGGCTGGAAGCCGAACCAGCGCTGGAAGCGCCCAGGTTGTCGAGCGCCTTGTAGACGACCGACAGGCCGATGATCGCATCCACCAGGTAGCTGGAGACGCTGATGTTGGTCAGCACGCCGAGCAGCAGGGTCGTGGAGTGACCGATGGCGAACATGGTCACGTAGATGCTGATGTCTTTCAGCCGGTAGAGGAAGAAGATCACCCCGAACAGGAACAGCAGGTGGTCGTACCCGGTCACCATGTGCTTGGCGCCGAGATAGACGAACGGCCAGAAGACGATCCCGGAGGTTTCCTGGATATAGCCCTTGTCGCCCTCGGCCACGCCGTGGGCGAGCGCCTGGGCGGCGGCGCCGTCGATGATGAAGAAGATGAGGACGGCCAGAAGCGCCGTCGCTGGGGATTTCAGCCAGGACCAGGGGTCGTGGCGGGACGCGATTGTCATGTGAATCCTCTTGGGCGGAAATCGAGTGTGCGGGAGGAAGGGGGCGGCGCGGCCGAAGCCGCGCCGCCCGGACGCCCTCAGGGCCGGCGGCTGAAAGGCAGGAAGCGCCGGGGATCGAAGCGGGCCAGGCCGCCGGGTGCAGCGCCCGTGGTCCCGTCAGGCTTCGATCGCCCGTGCACCAGGCTGTAGAGGGCTGGCAGCACGAGCAGGGTGAGCAGGGTTGAGGAGATGATCCCCCCGATCACGACCGTGGCCAGCGGGCGCTGGACCTCGGCGCCGGCCCCGACGTTGAGCGCCATGGGCACGAAGCCGAGGCTGGCGACCAGGGCGGTCATCAGCACCGGCCGCAGCCGGGTCAGGGCGCCTTCGCGAAGGGCCTCGCCCAGGGGTTTGCCCTCGGCGATCAGGCTGCGGATGAAGGTGACCATGACCACCCCGTTCAGCACCGCCACCCCCGAGAGGGCGATGAAGCCGACGCCGGCGGAGATCGACAGCGGCAGGCCTCTGAGCATCAGGGCCGCGACCCCGCCGGTGAGCGCCAGGGGCACGCCGGAGAAGACGATGGCGCTGTCCTTGACCGAACGGAACAGGGCGAACAGCAGGCCGAAGATCAGCAGCAGCACCGCCGGCACCACCAGTTGGAGCCGTTTGGCCGCCGAGATCAGCTGTTCGAACGTACCGCCGTAGGTGACCCAGTAGCCGGCAGGGACGACCACGTCGGCTTCGATCCGCTTCTGCACCTCGCCGACGAAGGAGCCCAGATCGCGGTCGCGGACATTGGCTGTCACCACGATGCGGCGCTTGCCGTTTTCGCGGCTGATCTGGTTCGGCCCCTTGACGAGTTCGATCACGGCGACCTCGCTCAGGGGAATGAACCGGCGCGCCTGGCCCTCGGCGGCCGGCAGGGGAATCTGCAGGCGGCCGATGGCGTTGACGTCCGAGCGCAGGTCTTCCGGCAGGCGGACCACCACGTCGAAGCGACGGTCGCCCTCGAAGATCTGGCCCGCGGTCGTGCCGCCCATGGAGGTCGAGATGACCGACTGGACGTCGTCGAGGCTCAGGCCCAGGCGCGCCATGGCGGTGCGATCAGGCGTGATCTGCAGCACCGGCAGGCCGGTGATCTGCTCGGTCTGGGGATCGGCCGATCCCTCGACTGAAGCGACGACGGCCTCGACCTCGGCGCCCAGCCGCAGGAGTTCGTCCAGATCGTCGCCATAGATCTTGACGGCGACGTCGGCGCGAACGCCGGACAGCAGTTCGTTGAACCGCATCTGGATGGGCTGGGTGAACTCGTATTTGCTGCCGGGAATCTCGCTGACGGCGGCTTCCATCTCCGCGACCAGGTCCCCGCGCGACTTGCGGGGATCAGGCCAGTCGCTGCGGTCCTTCAGCATGATGAAAGTGTCGGCGACCGACGGCGGAACGGGATCGGTGGCGACTTCGGCGGTGCCGATCTTGGCCACGACCCGCTCGACCTCGGGGAATTTCGCCAGACGGGCCTCCAGCGCGGTCTGCATCTGGACGGCCTGGGTCAGGCTGGTGCCCGGAATGCGCAGGGCGTGCATGGCGATGTCGCCTTCGTCGAGATTGGGCACGAACTCCGAGCCCATTCTTGAAGCGCCGAAGCCGGCGATGACGACGAGGACTACGGCCAGCCCCACCATCAGCCTGCGGCTCCTGAGGGCGAAGTCGAGCGCGGGCTGATAGCCGATCCGCGCCCAGCGCATGAGGAAGCTGTCCTTCTCCTCCACCTTGCCCGTGACGAACATGGCGACGGCGGCGGGAACAAAGGTCAGGGACAGCAGCAGGGCCGCCGTCAGGGCGATGACCACGGTGATGGCCATCGGATGGAAGGTTTTGCCCTCGACCCCGGTCAGGGCGAAGATCGGCACATAGACGAGGGTGATGATCATCACCCCGAACAGGGAGGGGCGGATCACTTCGCTGGAGGCGGAGCCCGCCAGTTCGAACCTTTCCTCTCGGGTCAGGATGCGCCCCAGACGATGCTGGGCCTCACCAAAGCGACGCAGGCAGTTCTCGACGATGATGACGGCGCCGTCGACGATCAGGCCGAAGTCCAGCGCCCCCAGGCTCATCAGATTGCCCGAGGTGCCGGTGCGCACCATGCCCGTGATCGTCATCAGCATGGTGATGGGGATGACCGCCGCCGTGATCAGGGCGGCGCGGATGTTTCCGAGCAGGAGGAAGAGGACGACGATGACGAGCAGGGCGCCTTCGACCAGGTTCTTCTCGACCGTCTTGACGGCCCGCTCGACGAGGTCGGTCCGGTCATAGACCGGCGACGCCTTCACCCCCTTGGGCAGGGCCTTGGCGGCTTCCTCCAGGCTGGCCGCGGCGGCCTGGGCCACGACGCGGCTGTTCTCGCCCGCCAGCATCAGGACGGTGGCCAGCACCGTCTCCTTGCCGTTCTCGGTCGCGGCCCCCGTCCGTAGCTCCTCGCCCATGTCGACGTCCGCGACGTCGGCGACGCGGATCGGCACGCCGCCGCGCGTAGCGATGACCACGGCGCCGAGATCCTCGCGGCTGGTCGCCTGGCCCGGCACCCGGATCAGATACTGTTCGCCGTAGCGTTCGACATAGCCCGCGCCGACGTTGGCGTTGTTCTTCTCCAGCGCCTCGACGATCTCGGCCATGGTCACGCCATAGGCGGACAACCGCTCTGGTCGCGGGGTGACGTGGTACTGCCGCTCATAGCCGCCGATGGTGTTGACCTCGGTGACCCCACGGGTGTTGCGAAGCTGGGGCCGGATGACCCAATCCTGCAGGGTGCGCAGGTCCTCGGTCGAATAGGGCTGGCCGTCGGGCCTCCGGGCGCCGGGCTCGGCTTCGACCGTATACATGAAGATCTCGCCCAGCCCCGTGGCGATGGGACCCAGCTCCGGTGTGATCCCCGGCGGAAGCTGGCCGAGCGCGCCTTGCAGCCGTTCGTTCACCAGCTGGCGAGCGAAATAGATGTCGGTGCCGTCGTCGAAGATGACGGTCACCTGGCTCAGGCCGTAGCGCGAGACCGAGCGGGTGTATTGCAGTCCCGGCACGCCGGCGACGGCCGTCTCGACGGGGAAGGTGATGCGTTGTTCGGCTTCCAGCGGGGAATAGCCCGGCGCCTCCGTATTGATCTGGATCTGGACGTTGGTGATGTCGGGGGTGGCGTCGATCGGCAGGCGCTGGAAACTCCAGACGCCGACGACGCAGGCCGTGAGGACCAGCCCCATGACGAGCCATCGGAAGCGGATCGACAGGGCGATGATGCGATCAAGCATGATGCGCGCGCCCCCTAGTGGTCATGGCTCGCGCCGGACTTTTCGATGTCCGCGCGAATGAGGAAGGCGCCGTCGACGACATATTCGGTCCCGGGCTCCAGGCCGCCGAGGACCTCGGTCCATTCGTCGGTGCGGCGGCCCAGTTCGAGCATCCTCACCTCATAGGTGTTTCCGACCCTGGCGTAGACGACGGTGAAGTCACGGAAGGGCTGGAGGGCTTTGGTCCGCACCGCGAGCGGCGCCTCGCCTTCGCCGACCTGGACCGATCCCTGGACGCCCAGACCCGGACGCCAGACGCCGTTCTGATAGGGCAGCTCGACATGGGCGACCAGGGTCTGGCTCAGGACGTCATCCGACGGCAGGATGGCTTCGATCACGCCGCTGGCCCGGTGTTCGCCGGCCAGGCTCGTCACCTCCACCCTCTGGCCGACACGCACGCATTCGGCGTCGCGCGGATAGAGGAAGAACTCGGCGTGAAGCCGGGTCGGATCGCCGATGACCAGCATGGGCGCGCCGTTGCCGGTGATGGCGCCGGGGTTGGCGTTCTTGGCCAGGATGACGCCGGAGATCGGCGCCGTGACGGCGTAGGTCTGCAGGCTTTCGCTGGATTCCACGCGCGCCAGGACCTGGCCGCGCGTGACGCGTTGGCCGAGCTGGACGTTCATGGCCACGACCCGACCGGGGTAGCGGGCGTGGACCTCGCTCTGGCCTTCCGGCGTGATCTCGACGCGCCCGCTGAGCGGCAGGCTTTCCCCGAGGACGGCGGGGCCGGCCGTCTGGGTCGTGACCCCGCCGGCCTGGGCGGCCGTCGGGGTGATGACCGTGCGGCCTTCATAGGACTGATAGGTCCAGGTCGAGCGCTTGGCGGCCTGGGTCGCGTTCACGGCCACGTCGAAGGAGTGGGGCTCGAACACGACGCCGGGGCTGGCGAGATAGTCCTTTTCCGGGGTGAACTGGAAACGGTCGACCTTGGGGCCCAGGCGGGTGAGCGCGATGTCGGCCGACACAAGGGCGGGATCGAGGGGCTTGTCCTTGAGGTAGGGGTAGAGGCGGAACAGGGGCTCGGGACCTTCCTCATAGATGGTGATCTCGAGCGAGAAGTCGCCGTCGCGCAGCAGGCGGCCGTTGTGGGGGCCGCGTTCATAGTCGGCGGCGGCGGCCGCTTCGGCCTCGCCGCCCTCGGCCGGCTTGGCGCGCTCGCCGCAGCTGGAGAGGGCCAGGGCGCAGGCGGCCATGGCCGCCCCGCCGAGAAGGCGGGCGGAGATGGAGCGGATCATGGTTGGATCTCCGGGCCGATCAGATCGGCATGGGCGCCGGTCAGCCGGTCAAGGCGGGCGCGATCAAGATGGAAGGCCTGAAGCGCCGTCACGCGGCGCGCCCGGGTCTGCAACAGGGCCGTGTGGGCGCTCATCACGTCGTTGTAGGTGAATCCGCCGCGCGCGAAGCCGTCCCGGACCAGGGTCACGGCGCGTTCGGCCTGGGGCAGGGTTTCCTCGGCGATGCGTCGGGCTTCGTTCGCCCGCGCCAGCAGTTGGACCTGCAGGCGGGCGATCTCGCGTTCGCGGTCGATGCGCAAGGCGTTCATGTCCGCCTGAGCGGCATGGCCTTCGGCGCGCGCGCGGTCGATGGCGCCCTGGTTTCGATCATAACGCTGCAGGGGGATCGATCCGCCGACGACGAGGGCGACCTCGCTGTCCCAGATGTGCCGGACGCCGACGCTGACCGTGGGGTCGGGAACAGCGCGCGCCTCCTCGACGCGGGCGCGGCCCTCGGCGATGGAACGCTGGGCCGCGAAGACGTCCAGATCGGCCTGGGCGGGCGCGCCCGCCGCGACGCGGGCGGCGCTGACGTCCTCGAACGCGGCGGCGCCGATGACGAAATCTGCGCCGCCGTCCCAGAACTTGGCCAGGGTGATGCGGGCCATGCGCACCGTGATCTCGGCCTGGTCGAAGTCGATCTGGGCCTGGGCCAGTTCGGCTTCGGCGCGGGCTCCGGCGAACAGCGGGTCACGCGCAGCTTTCACCCGGCGTTGCACTTCCGTCTGGAAGCGCTCGGCCAGGACGAGCCGTTCGCGGGCGATTTCCAGCTGGGCTTCGGCCGTCAGGACTTCGGACCAGTTGCGCTGGACCCGTTCGAGCCGGTCCAATTGGGCCACGCGGGCGTGGGCGGCGACGAGACCGGTCTCTCCGCGCGCCAGCGTCACCCGGGCGGAACGGTCTCCGCCTCTCTCTAGACGCTGCTCATAGGAGAGGGTGGTCTCGGTTCGGCCGAGAATGTCTCCTCCGCCGAGCGTGGGGAGGTTCTCGACCATCAGGCCGAGGACAGGATTGGGGCGAGCGTCAGCTTGCCGCACGCCGGCTTGCGCCGCCTCTGTGCGAGCGGCGGTTCCGGCGAGGGCAGGATCGGCCGCGACGGCGCGGCGTAGGGCCTCTTCCAGAGGAAGGGGGCGGGCAGGGGCGGTCGCGGGCGTCGCCTGGGCGAGCGCCTCGACGGGCGGCCAGGCCGCCGCGAGTGTGAGCGCGAGGACCGAAACGGCCGCACGACGCGCCCACGATCCGGCGGGGCCGGACATGGGATGTCTCAAGGATAGTCTCCAGAACAGGGGCGCGCGCGGCCGAGCGGCCGCGCAGGATCAGGCGATCAGGCGCGCGTGTCTTGGAGGGCGTGAAGGGCCGTCGCCGGTGAGGCCGGGCGGCAGGGCGTGAGGCGAAGGCCCCAGGTCGACGGCGGCCATGAGGCCGGATCCGGCGGGATGCGCCGGACTGGTGAGGGCCAGGTGGATATCGCGGCCGTTGTGGTGGTGATGATTGTAGGGGGCGTCCTGGCCGTTGTCGGCGGCGTCGAGAGACAGGTCGCTTCCCGGCGTTTCGCCGGCCTGGACCTGATCGGGGTGATGATCGTGGTCGTGGGCCACTTCCGCCATGGCCTCATAGGACACGCCGGGGAACTGAATGCCGTGTTGGACGCGGTGCTGGTTGTTGAGCACCCCATGCATCTGCACCGCGACCATGATGGTCACGCCGAGGTAGATGCAAAGGAGGCGGATCAGTCGCGGCAAGTTGAAAATTCCCCGATCAAATTCCGTTAGGGGAAAATCGTTTTCCGCGCAACGGACTGATGGTCGCCGGGGCGGAGGGCGGCGCGGCCATCGTCACGCTTCGGCCCGTCGGCGGGCCATGGCCCGCCGACGAAGCCACATGATCAGGCCCGTGATCGACAGGATCACCGGGGAGACGCCGCCCAGGACGATGATGGTCTGCCAGATCAGGCCGGTGTCGCCGCCGTCGTGGATGTTGCGCATCCAGCGGGAGAGGGGATCAGCGCCGCCCGCCGGACCTTGGTCAGGCTTGATCTGGCCGGAGGCGTCGACGATCTGCAGGCTTGTGGGCGCTGGTTGTCCCGGCTGGGCGATCTGAATGCGCCAGGAGGGCTCATTTCCAACGATCGGCGCGCTGATGCTGATGATCCGGGCTCCCGCCGTCGAGGCCTGGGCGCTTCGGAGCACGGCGTCGATCTCGAGTCTGGGATGGGAGATCGGCGGGGCGAAGCGGTCGCCCTGCGGCGCGGAGGATCCGGCTTCGGCTTGGTGGACCCCGAACAGGGCGCGGCTGGTCTGGGGGAAGGAGATGTAGACGCCGGTCAGGGACAGGGCGGCCAGCGGCAGGCAGATCCAGAATCCGACCATATGGTGCAGGTTGAACAGCATCGACGGACCGCGGCGCCAGCGCAGGGCCTTCAGCACGGCGCCGTTTCGCGGCCACCATAGCCACAGGCCGGTGGCGCAACTGACGAACATGGCCCAGCCCAGCCCGCCGACGAACTTGGGGCCGAGTTTCGGAATGAAGAGAGACCCGTGCAGTCGGTGCAGCCATTGGGGCAAGGCGCGAGAGACGTCGGCCAGACCGAGAACCCTGCCGGTCGGGGGATCGATCCAGACGTTGAGATTGCGAAGGCGGCCGCCAGATGCGTCTTCTTCCTTCAACCGAGCCACCACCACGACCGGGGCCCCCGCCTTCTCGGGCAGGCGAAGCTGGGTGAAGTCGGCCTGGCCCTCGAAGGCGCTCTCGGCGGCCTGGACATAGATCGACGGCGCCTGCCTGACGTCCGGACCGCTGACCGCATAGCGTTCGGGGTGAGTGAGGCGCTCCAGCCCGTCTTTCCAGACCAGGATGGCGCCGGAGGTCGAGAGCGGAATGATGGCGATCAACAGCCCCACGCCGATCCAGAGATGGACGTCCAGCCAGAGGCGACGCAGTCGGCTGGAAAGGGAAGCGGTCATGACGGGCTCACGATGGGGCGCTTTCGTCCTTAGCAGGCTGATTTTCAGTCGCAAGTCCGTCGCAATGGAATGGTCGACGGGAGGCCCGGAAGGAGGGCGAAGGTCGAGGCGTCTTGACGGGTCGTGATGTTATCTCATAACAGATTGCGGCGCGGTCTTCGCCGTCCGAGGTTCCCCATGTCTGTATCGCTTTCCCCCGTCCGGTCGCCGCGTCTTCTCCTCCTGACGGCCGCCGCCTGGAGCGGCCTGGCCGGGGCCGCCGCCGCCCAGAGCCAGGCCCAGGCCCAGAAGGCGCCGGAGGAGGTCGTCGAGGTGGCGGACGTGATCGTCACGGCGGCGCCCTATGGCGTCAGCCACCGCGCCACCGTGATCGCCACCGACGTGCTGGACGAAGAGGCCCTGGCCGTTGCGCCGGCCTCGTCCCTGGGAGATCTTCTGGCCGGGCGGCCCGGCCTGCGGTCGACCAGCTTCGCGCCCGGCGCCAGTCGCCCGGTCATTCGCGGCCTGTCCGGTCCGCGGGTCCAGGTTCTGAGCAATGGCATCGGCCTGATCGACGCCAGTTCCATCTCGCCCGACCACGCCGTGGCGACGGATCCGGCCGAGGCCAGCCGGGTCGAGATCATCCGCGGGCCGGCGACCCTGGTCTATGGCGGCTCCGCCATCGGCGGGGTGGTCAACATCATCGACGACCGGGTTCCGGCGGAACTGCCGGAAGGCGGCCTTTCGGGCGTGGTCTCCACCCAGGCCTCCAGCGTCGACGACGGACGCAGCCTCTTCGGCCGCGTCACCATCGGCGCGGGCCCCTTCGCCTTCAACATCGACGGCGTGCGGCGCAAGACCGACGACTATGACATCCCGTCGCCTGCGATCTCTCGCCGCCTGGCCGAAGCCGAAGGCGTCGAGCGCGGACCGGGCGGGACCCAGGCCAACAGCTATACCGATCTGACGACCTGGGGCGTCGGCGGCTCCTACATCGGCTCCAAGGGCTTCATCGGCGTCTCCTACAAGGACACGCAGAGCGAATACGGCACCGTCGCCGAACCCGATGTCTTCATAGACCTCGACCAGACGCGCGAGGACGTGCGCGGCGAATACCGGTTCGAGGCGGGGCCTTTCAAAGCGATCCGCGGCGCCTACGGCCATGCCGAATACACCCATACCGAGTTCGAAGGACCGGGCGAGCCGGGCACGGTGTTCAACTCGGACGGCCAGGAAGTGCGGATTGACCTGGTCCAGCGCGAACGGAACGGCTGGAACGGTGCGGTCGGCGTCCAGGGCCTGTCACGCACCTTCGAAGCGGTCGGCGCCGAGGCCTATATCCCCTCGGTCGATATCGAGGAGACGGGCGTCTACACCGTCCAGCGCTTTGACCGCGGCGGCCTCGGCTTCGAGGGCGGTTTGCGTTTCGACCGGCGCACCCTCAAGGCCACGCCGCTGGGAGAAACGGTTCAGCTGGAGCGCCAGTTCGACAACTGGTCCGCGTCCGGCGCGGTCTTCATGCGTCCGGCGCCGGGTCTGTTTCTCGGCCTGAGCCTGGCGCGGAACGAGCGGGCGCCCAGCGAGGTCGAGCTGTTCGCGAACGGCCTGCACGTCGCCACGGCCGCGTATGAGGCCGGGGATGTCGACCTGGACTCCGAGAAGGTGACGACCCTGGAGGCCACGGCCCACTACGACAAGGGCCGCTTCAGCGGCGACCTCCACCTGTACGGATCCAAGTACGACGGCTTCATCGACGAGCGGCCCACCGGCGAGAGCTTCGACGCCGACGGCGAACTCTTCCCGATCTATCAGTTCGTCCAGACCGGCGCGGACTTCTACGGGTTCGAGGCCGAAGGCGCCTACGCCCTGTGGGAGA
Source organism: Brevundimonas diminuta 470-4 (assembly GCA_000318405.1). Lineage (GTDB taxonomy): Bacteria > Pseudomonadota > Alphaproteobacteria > Caulobacterales > Caulobacteraceae > Brevundimonas > Brevundimonas diminuta_B. Next base: position 36,041 of record KB291766.1, read on the forward strand.
GCGGCGCGCGCAAGCTGTCGCTGGAAGGCGCCGCCGACTACGTCAAGGCCGACACCGACCTGGGGCCGGCCGCGCGGATCCCGCCCTATTCGGCGACCGCCCGCCTGGCGTGGACGTCAAAGCCGTTCGACGCCGCCATCGAGGTGCGTCGGGTCGGCCTGCAGGACGAGGTGGCCGAGGGGGAAATGCCGACGGACGGCTATACCCTGCTGAACCTCTCGGGCGCCTGGAGGCCCCTGGCGGACCGTAATGTGACGGTCTTCGCCGAGGCCCGGAACCTGACCAACGAGGAGGCGCGCGAGCACGTCTCCTTCCTCAAGGACATCGCGCCCCTGCCGGGCCGTAATCTGCGCCTCGGCGTGGCCTACCGGTTCTAGGCTGAAGATGACGGCGACGGTGGAACAGGGGGCCGCAAGGCCAGGGATCGGCGGGCGCGCCGGCGGACGGACGGGCGACGCCCTGTCCATTCTCCTGTCCAGCCTGTGCCTGGTCCATTGCCTGGTCCTGTCCGTCGCCGCCGGCGCCCTGTCCCTGGCGGGCGCCTGGGTGCAGACGGCATGGGCGCACTGGGCCCTGGCCTTCGCCGCCGCAGCCCTGTCCGGCTGGACCCTGCTCCGGGAGCGGCGCGGCCTTTCCAGGATCGTGATCGGCCTGGCCGCGTTTGGCGTGGTCCTGCTCTTTCTGGGCGCGACGGAAACCCCGTCGGCCGCCTGGGGAACGCGCGTCACCGTCTTCGGGGGACTGATCCTGATCGCCGCTCACGGACTCAACTGGCGACGTCGTTTCGCCTCGCCTTGCGGCGCCTGCTGAACGCCTCGACCGGTTCTGTTGATCGGGCTGATCCGGCGGCCTCAGGCGGGCAGGCTTGTCTCCTTGACGCCGGTGATCCTGAAGAAGGGGCCGATCAGCAGGAAGACCGCGCGCAACGCCACTGCGCCCGAAAGGCTGTTGTAGAGGCGGGCGAGTTTGGCCTTGGTGGGGGAAAAGCGTCTGATCTCATCTCCGGGACGGGCGGGATGATGATCCTGGCTGCGAAGTTCGTGCAGCGTTTCAATATCCGGCGAAGCCCGATGCTGCCCATGAGACAGGTGGAGACATAGGATTTGCCGCTCCGCCAGGCGACATAGCGAGCCTCGTAGCGATGCGGCAGAAGGCCGACGCCCCACACCATCACATGGGGTTCCGGCGCCAGGCTGAAGCGGTTGGGCGTGCTCAACGCCAGGCGTCCGCCGGGCCGGGTCACGCGGTCGATCTCGCGAAGATAGGCGTCCGGGCGATCGACATGCTCGATCACGTCGAGCGAGACGACGCCGGACAGGGTTCCGTCGGCCAGGGGCAGGGCCTCTCCAAGGCCAGCGGCCAGGATCGGCCTCCCTCCGTGCGCCAGGATCAGACGCTTGGCCACAACCAGCCAGGTCATCGACACATCGACGCCGATGCCCAGGCCTGGCCGCTTCATGTCTGCAGCGGCCGCCAGGAGCATCCCCGGGCCGCAGCCCAGATCGAGCCAGACATCCTGGGAGGTGGCCTCGGCCAGCCAGCCCGAGATATCCCCATGGAGGCGTTCGGGCGCCGCCAGGACCTGACGCGTCCTCATCCCGACCAGGTCTTCATCCCACCCGGAACGGCGAGCGTAGACCGCGCGAACCAGGTCCTCCAGAGGAAGGTCCAGGGCTGCGATCTCGCGAGCGGTCGCCAGGTCCTCTTCGAAATCGATCCAGCTTTCCCCGGGGATGCGCAGGTCGGGGATGCCGTCGACCTGGCCATAGGAATGGCCGCACGTCCTGCAGTCGAGGGTCGCCTTGCTGCAGGCGAGCGCTCCACGGCAACGCGGGCATCGCCAGATGGACGTCTGGCCCGCCGGGACGAGCGAGAGGATAGGGCGATCGCCCTCTGCGGACGTCGCGGATGACCGCACGTCGTTCATGGAATTCGGGGGCGAATTCATGGCCCGGCTCCTTTGCCGGTCGCCTTTCCGGCAGCGCGCGGCCAGTGAGGACTCGCGGCGACCTCCCTGGAAGTCGCCGCATCCCCCACATAAGCGCGGTGAACGCCGATTTGTTGCCGGTCAGCCGATGACGATCGGCGAGCGCTTCGTTTGACCAGCGAGGATGGTTTCGGCGGTAGGCTGCGATGACGCCTCAGCGGCATTCCACGGTAAGATGCCCGAGTTCATGAACCGGCTTGAGCCGGGCGCGAACCGTGTCGCCATCAACGCCGCCCGCGACGCTGACGATGGCGGCATGGGCCTCTGGACCGATGCGCCACACATGCAGATCGGTGATGCGGACGTCGCCCGGTCCCTCGACGCATTCCCGCACTTCGGCCTCGATGTGGCGGTCCGTCGTATCGAGCAGAACGGCCGCCGTGTCGCGCATCAGGCTCCATGACCAGCGGGCGATGACAATGGCGCCGACGATCCCCATCACGGGGTCGAGCCATACCCAGCCCAGGTAACGCCCGGCGACCAGGGCGATGATCGCCAGAACCGACGTCAGGGCGTCAGCCAGGACATGGAAATAGGCCGAGCGCAGATTGTTGTCGCGATGTCCGCTGTCATGCGGCTGACCCTCATGGGCGCCATGATGGTCGTGATCCTCATGGTGATGGTGGCCATGACCATGACCATGATGGCCATGGTGATGACCGCCGCCCGCCAGCAGCAGGGCGCTCACCAGATTGACCCCCAGGCCGAGGATGGCGACCAGGGCGGCCTGTCCGAAGGCGACGGAGCGGGGGTCGAGCAGTCGGGCGACGGACTCGCCGGCGATGCCCAGCGCCACGATGCCGAGGACCAGCGCCGAGGCGAAACCGGCCAGATCGCCGACCTTGCCGGTCCCGAAACTGAACCGCCGGTTGGCGGAATGACGTTTGGCGTAGGCGTAGGCCGCCGCCGCCACGGCCAGGGCGCCGGCATGGGTGGCCATATGGAAGCCGTCCGCCAGCAGGGCCATCGAGCCATAGATCACGCCGGCGATGATTTCGCCGACCATCATCACTGCGGTCAGGCCGACGACCCACAGGGTTCGACGCGCGTTCTCGTCATGGGCGCGGCTCAGGAAGTGGTGGTCGTGGGTCAGGTGGTCGGTATCGAACAGGGTCATGGGCGTGGACTACCTGGAATAGCGGCGGATGATGGCGATCAGTTCTTCAGCGCCGTTCTGACGATCGGCGTCGCTCAGTTCGGGGTGGGCGACGTGATGGCGCAGGTGGTCCTCGATCAGCTCTTCCAGCAGCCCGCCCATGGCGCCGCGCGCCGCGGCGACCTGTTGAAGGACTTGCGAACAGTCGGTGTCGCTTTCGATGGCCCGTTCGATCGCGCCCAGTTGACCGGCGATCCGCCGCACGCGGGCGACGAGCTTCTTCTTGTTGGTTGATGTGTGCGCCATAGAATACCCCTGTATAGTATCTTGAGGGGCCGTGCCTAGCGCTGGAGTGCGCGTCCGAAAGAATGTCGGCGGGCCTCCTGGCTCCCATCGAGGGGGAGGTGCGGTCGCGCTGCGGTCTTCTCAAAATGGGCGAATATCGGCGCATTCTGAAGGGCGGAGCACCGGACACGGGACTGTTCTAGTGCGACAGCAGCCAGGACAGGTGGGCGTCGTCCTGAAGGCCGCTGGTCATTCCGCCCCATAGGCGTTGCGCCAAGGGCCCGCGGCCAAAGGCCCCCGTGACGATCAGGTCGGCGCCAAGGCGGCGGGCTTCGGCGAGAAGGTCTGCGGCGACCGCTGTTCCTGCTGTCGCCGGGATGTGGCTGACTGCGGCCGCCACAGCATGCCGCTCGAGATGCCGGGCGACGTCTGCAAGTCGATCCTGTTCGACCTCGTCGCCGACGCCGACCACGGTCACGGCCCGGGCGCGCCGGAGCAAGGGCAGGGCGTCATGAAGGGCGCGTCTGGCCTGGGGGGCGTCTTTCCAGCCGATGACCGCATTGGCGAGACTGAGGTCCGCGTCCTTGCGTCCAAGACGCAGGACGGGGCCGCCGCCGTGGATGGCGAGTTCGCCGGCGTGAGGAAGCGCACAGTCGATCGGCGGGGGCGACGAGGTGACGAGCAGGTCTGCGGCGAGCAGGTGATGGCGCAGCAGGGGGGCCGGCTCCGCCATGCCGGAAAGCCATGCGGGGGCGTTCGAGCCGGAGCCAAACACCTGTAGAAAGGCCTCGTGGGCGCCCGCGAGGGCGGCGTCCATTCTTCGCGTGTCTTCTAGGACTGACAGGGGCGAACTCGCCACGGCCGTCCTCAGTGCTGACCTCCGGGGCCAGGCGAAACACAGGGCCGTCAGCCGAGCGTCGAACTTCGCGGCCAGATCGCGCGCCTGTTCCAGGGTCTGGACGAGATCGTCCCTCGGCGTCGCATCGACGATGATGTCACGGTAGGTCATGGCCGTTCTCCGTGCTGCGCCCCTATGTCAGGCGTCTCGGGTCGTCAGTTTTCACGCGCCGCAGCCAGGTCGGCGAGGATGGGGCAATCCGGCCGCTCATCGCCTGCGCAACAACGCGCCAGGGTCTCCAGGGTGTCAGCCATGGCCTGCATTTCGGCGATGCGGGCATGAAGGCCGGCGAGGCGCTGCTCGGCGACGGCCCTGACCTCCCGGCTGGGCCGCGTCCGGTCGCGCCACAGGGAGAGCAGGATGACGATGTCTTCGATTGAAAAACCGAGCGTGCGGGCGCGGCGGATGAACCGGAGCTCGTTGATGTCGCGATCGCCGAAGGCGCGATAGTTGCGTCCGGTGCGCTCCGCCGGCCGGATCAGTCCTGTGGATTCGTAGTAGCGGATCATCTTGGCGGACACGCCCGTGGCGCGAGAGGCTTGGCCGATATTCACGCTGAAACTCCTGTGGCGCGGGACTTCATGGTCGGAAGACCCGTTCTGGCTTCGGGTTGGGAAGGTCTCCGGTCATCGCAGTCATGACCCGGGCGCCCATGACCTGGTGGTCGCGGCGATCGCCCGGGACTTCATTTTCCAGCCTGCTGCACGGCGGCGCACGCCGCCTGAATCCTGGCCGGACTGTCGATGCAGCAGCGATCATCCGCCACCATCCATGTTGCGCCGCTCATCTGGTCTTCGGCGGCGTTCCGATTGGTTCAGAAGCAAGGCTTGTTTCCGACGGCATCATCGGTCTTGATAGACCATCCAGCATACGCTTCCGGCGCGTATTGAACCATTCAGGACTCTCGGCCGGTCGGGCGCTGACAGGAGTGACGCCATGCCGACGACCCACGACCCTCACCAGAGCCATGCCCACCAAGGCTCTCCGCATGAAGGCGAAAAGGCGATTGATCCGGTCTGCGGCATGGCCGTGTATCGAGCTTCCGCTCAGCATCGCGCAGAACACGAAGGCCACGACTACGTCTTCTGTTCAGCGGGTTGTCGGACGAAATTCGTCGCGAACCCGGGGCAATACCTCGGCGAAAAGCCCCAGGCTAAGCCTGCGCCGCCCGGGACAATCTACACCTGCCCCATGCATCCCGAAGTGCGCCAGGTCGGACCGGGCGCCTGTCCGATCTGCGGCATGGCGCTGGAGCCTGAGACGGTTACCGCCGAGGCCGGGCCCAATCACGAACTGAAGGACTTCACGCGCAGGCTCTGGGTCGGCGCCGTCCTGACCCTGCCGGTCGCCGCGCTGGAGATGGGCGGTCACCTGACCGGACTGATGGACAGGATCCCCGGGCAGACGTCGAACTGGATCCAGTTCGCGCTGGCGACGCCGGTGGTCCTGTGGGCCGGCTGGCCCTTCTTCGCGCGGGGGTGGAAGTCTGTCCTGAACCGGCGTCTCAACATGTTCACCCTGATCGCCATCGGCGTGGGTGCGGCCTGGATCTACAGCGTCGCCGCCGTGCTGGCGCCGGGGCTTTTCCCCTCGGCCATGCTGCGCATGGACGGCAGCGCGCCCGTCTATTTCGAAGCGGCGGCGGTGATCACGGTGCTCGTCCTGGTCGGCCAGGTCCTGGAGTTGCGAGCGCGCGAGCAGACCTCGGGCGCGATCCGGGCCCTGCTCGATCTTACGCCCAAGACGGCCCGTCGTGTTCGCGACGACGGCGCCGACGAGGATGTGACGCTCGATCTCGTGGCCGTCGGGGACCGCCTGCGGGTCCGGCCCGGCGAAAAGATCCCGGTCGACGGGGAAATCCTCGAAGGCCGCGTGGCGATCGACGAATCCCTCGTGACCGGGGAATCCATGCCGGTCACCAAGGAGGCGGGCGCCAAGGTCATCGCCGGCTCGCTGAACAAGACGGGCTCCTTCCTCATGCGCGCGGACAAGGTCGGCGCCGACACCCTTCTGGCCCAGATCGTTCAGATGGTGGCCCAGGCCCAGCGCAGCCGCGCGCCCATCCAGCGCCTGGCCGACCTGGTGTCCGGCTGGTTCGTGCCGGCCGTCATCGGCATCGCCGTTGTCGCCGCTATCGTCTGGGGCCTGGTCGGACCCGACCCGCGGCTGTCCTATGCCCTGGTCGCGGCGGTGTCGGTGCTCATCATCGCCTGTCCCTGCGCCCTGGGTCTGGCGACGCCGATCTCGATCATGGTGGGGGTGGGGCGGGGCGCGCGCGCCGGCGTCCTGATCAAGAACGCCGAGGCGCTGGAGCGGTTCGAGAAGGTGGACACCCTGGTGCTCGACAAGACCGGCACCCTGACCGAGGGCCGCCCGTCGGTGACGGCGATCCGCCCGGCTGAAGGCTTTGACGAAGTCGAGCTTCTGCGTCTGTCCGCCAGCCTTGAGCGGGGCAGCGAACATCCCTTGGCCGACGCCATCGTGCGCGCCGCGGCCGATCGCGGCCTGGTGCTTTCCGAGGCTGCGGAGTTCGACAGCCCGGTCGGGCGCGGCGTCACCGGCCTGGTCGACCGCCGTCGTCTGTTCCTGGGCAATGCCCGCTTCCTGAGGGAGGCCGGGATCGATGTCGCCCCCCTCGAGGCGGCGGCCGAGGTTTTGCGGGAGGAGGGCGCTACGGCCATCTTCGTGGCGATCGATGGCGCTGTGGCCGGCGTTCTCGGCATCGCCGATCCGGTGAAGGCCACGACCGCCGACGCCATCCGCGACCTGAAGGCCGCTGGCCTTAGGCTGGTGATGATGACAGGCGACAATCGCACGACGGCTGAAGCCGTGGCGCGGAGGTTGGGCATCGACGATGTCCGGGCCGAGGTGCTGCCGCAGGACAAGGCTTCCGTCGTCCAGCAGCTCAGGGCCGAGGGGCGCGTCGTCGCCATGGCCGGAGACGGCGTCAATGATGCGCCGGCCCTGGCCGCCGCCGACGTCGGCGTCGCCATGGGCGCCGGTTCAGACGTGGCCATCGAGAGCGCCGGCGTGACCCTGCTGGGCGGCGACCTTCAGGGCATCGTCCGGGCGCGGCATCTGTCCAGGGCCGTCATGGGCAACATCCGCCAGAATCTGCTGTTCGCCTTCGGCTACAACACCCTGGGAATCCCTGTGGCGGCCGGCGTCCTCTATCCGGTTTTCGGCCTGATGCTGTCGCCGGCGCTAGCGGCTCTGGCCATGGCGCTGTCCTCGGTCAGCGTCATCGCCAATGCGCTGCGTCTCAGGGCGGTCAGGCTCTAGGCCTTCCAGTCGGCGAAGGGCTCGCCGGTCTTGAGGGGAAGGGCGCGGGCTTGCGTATCTATGAGAGAGGGGCGTTTCCTCAAGGAGAAACACGTGAACCGTTTCAAGATCGCAACCCTGGCCGGCGCGGCCGCCGCGCTGTCCCTGTTCGCGGGCCAGGCCGACGCCCACGCCCGCCTCGTCAGCGCCACGCCGGCGACCGGCGCCACGGTGTCGGCGCCGCGCACCATCAGTCTCACCTTCAGCGAGCGCATGGCTCCGGCCTTCTCGGGATTTGACCTCGCCAACGCCCAGGGAACCGTCATTCCGGTTCAGGCCCGGGTCTCCAAGGACGGCAAGACCCTCAGCGGGGCGCCTCGAACCGCCCTGGCGACCGGCGCCTATACGGTCAACTGGCGCGTGGCTTCGCCCGACGGTCACCGCATGACGGGCTCCACGACCTTTATCGTGCGCTGAGCCATGCTGGAGTTCGCGGTCGTCCTTCTGAGGCTGGCCCAGTATGTGGGCGCCATGCTCCTGCTGGGCGTGCCCCTGTTCTTCTCCTTCAGGATGCCCACGTCGGACGCGGCCGTCGAAAGATGGCCGCGAAAGACGCTGCTGATTGCAGCGGCGGTGACCGCGGCGGCCTCGCTTGCGGCTCTGGTCCTGCAGACGGCCGTCATGGCGGGGTCGATGGCGGAGGCGCTGAAACCGGCGTCTCTGGCCTATATGGCGTTCGACATGGAGATCGGTCGCGCCTTTGTGGCGAGAGCGCTGGTCGCAGCCCTGGCCGGCGTGCTGCTTCTAGTTCTCCGACCTGGCCGGGCGACCTGGATCGACCTCACGGTTCTGGGTCTGATGGTTTGCGCCAGTCTGGCCTGGACCGGCCACGGCGCCGCCACCGAGGGCGTCCCGGGCTTCGTTCATCTCGGGGCGGACGTCATTCACGCGGCTGCTGCAGCCATGTGGCTGGGCGCGCTCGCCGCCTTGGGCCTGTTTCTGGCCATTCCTCATGGAGATCCGGAGCGGGACCGACTGACGCACGACGCCTTGCATGGCTTCGCCGGCATGGGCACGTTGGCGGTGGGCCTTCTGGTCGCGACGGGCCTGGTGAACACCTGGTTCCTGGTCGGTCCCGACCGGCTGGGCGCGCTTCTGACGACGCCCTATGGCCTTCTGCTGAGCGCGAAACTGACGGTCTTCGTGGGCATGCTGGCCCTGGCCGCGTCCAATCGCTTTGTCCTGACGCCCTGTCTTCATCGTTCTCTGGAGGATGAGAGCCAGAAGCCGTCGGCGATCAGGGCCCTGAGACGCAGTCTCGTGCTGGAGACGGCCCTGGCGGTTCTCCTTCTGGGGCTGGTGGCGGTGATGGGGACGCTCGCGCCGCCCGCCGCCATGATGATGATGTGAGGCCATGGCGTTCGACGCGGCCAGCGTCGCTTCGGACGCCCCGGTGCGATGAAGCCCTCCCTTGCGTCGTCAGCGCGGGGGAGGGTCTTTCCTAGCCGAGCCTGACCCGGGTCTCGTTCAGGAAGGCGTAGTCCAGCAGGTAGAGGTTCTTGGGCGCCGGGCCCTTCCGGATGCGGCCGGCTGTGTCGTAGTGGGAGCCGTGGCACGGGCAGAACCAGCCGCCGTAGTCGCCCGTTCCGAAGGTCGGAATACACCCCAGATGGGTGCAGACGCCGATCAGGATCAGCCATTCGGCCTTTCCCGGTTTGTGGCGGCTGGCGTCCGTGGCCGGGTCGCGCAGGGGCGCGTCGTCGTCGGCGACCGCCTCGGCGATTTCCTTGGGGGTGCGGTGGCGGATGAAGACCGGCTTTCCGCGCCATTTGACCACGATCTGCTGGCCGAGCTGGACCTTGCCGTAGTCGACCTCGACCGACGAGAGGGCCAGGGTGTCGGCCGCCGGGTTCATGGAGTTGATCAGGGGCCAGAGGGCCATGCCCACGGCTCCGACGGCCATGGCGCCTGCGGCGACGTGGATGAAGTCCCGACGGTCGGGATCGGCGATGGAGGTCGGGGATTCCGTCTTGTCTGGCGAGGGCATTCGAGTTCCTCTCGAAATGGATCCTTCGCAGGCCCCTGACGGGCGTCTCGACCAGCGGCCGAACCCATCCTTCAAGAGCGCGACGGATCTGATCCTTCGGGGTCAACGTCGGGCTGGCCGAGGCTGTTCCCAGCCCCGCTCTGAAGGCGAGGCTGGGAACAGGGATGCGCCAGTCTGGGGCGCGGTTTGGACGTCGTCAGGACGCCGGTCGCGGGGCCCTAGTTGAGGAGTGATAGCTGACGATGCGCCATTCGCCGTCACGCAGTCTCAGGACGCTCGTGGCGACGCCGCGACGTTCAACCGGAGCCCGGCCGGCCGTCTTGAATGCGATCCGGAAACGATAGGTCTCGGTCGCATAGGCGACGTCGCCGACGACCGTCGCCTTGGCCACGTGATCCTGAAAGGTGAAGCTGGAGAATTCCTCGAGTTCCGGAGCGAGGTGGTGGGACAGGTACTGGGAGATGGACCCCTCGACCCCGCCCTGCTCGAAGACCTGGGCGTCCGGCCAGAAGAAGGTTTCTGCACGCGAAGCGCTGAGCGCCTCGAGCGCGCCGCGGTATCCGTCCAGCACGGCGACGGCCTTGGCCTCAGCCGTTGACTGCGCCAGCGCGGGCGTCGATTGCGCCAGCGCGGGCGCCGCGATCATCGCCGGAGCGGCGAGGGCGGCGACGGCGATGATCATGGATCTATAGGTCAAAGGGATTCTCCTTGGTCGCTTTGAACGAAACGTCCCGGCTCGGGCCGGGGCGTGGGGCGGCGTCGAGCGAAGACCCGACGAATGATGCGCCGACCCGGCCGCTCCACGGCCACATGGACGAAGGCCGCGACGGCGAGCGATAGGGCCAGGAGCAGGGCGAGCTCCCAGAGGCCCATCCGGTAGTCGGAGGGCAGGCCGAGGAGCTTCTCAGCCAGGTTTCGCCAGACCATCAGAACCGGGATGTGGACCATGTAGAGGGCGAAGGAGGCTTCGCCCGCGAACAGCCAGGCCGGGGCGGACAGGAAGGTCCGGGCGCCGGACTTGGCGAGCAGGGCGAGCGCCAGGAGAAAGGGACCCGCAAGCAGGACGATGAGGCGATCGTCGAGCGGATATTGCATGGCGAACAGGAGCAGGCCTGTGGAGCCCGCCGCCAGGGCGAGGGAGGCTCTCGGCGAAACCCGAAACCCCTGGCCGAGATAGTAGAGGCCGATCCCGTAGAGGAATTCCGGCAGGATGCGCAGGATGCCCATGCTGCCCTCGGCGCGGGGCAGGACGGGGCCGAAGACGGCCCGGTAGACCGCGTCCAGAACGACAAACAGGAGGATGGCCAGGCCGATGATGAGCCAGGGACGGCGTCTCAGCCTCAGCGCGATCCAGGCGTAGGCTGGAAAGATCAGATAGGCGAACCATTCGGCCGAGAGGGACCAGGAGGGGCCGTTCCACTCAGCGTCCTGATAGGGAAACCAGGCCTGGACAAGAAAGAGCGTCATCAGGAAGTGGGGGAGGTTGAAGCGTCCCGCCTCCAGGGCGACCCCGACGAGGCCCGCTCCCGCCACCAGGATCAGCATCGCCAGAAGGATGAACAGGTGGGCCGGGTAGATGCGCGCGAACCGCGCGACGATGAAACGCCGGAAATCGGGTGCGGCGTCGCCCTGCAGATAGACGTGGGTCAGGATGAAGCCCGAGAGGATGAAGAAGACGTCGACGCCCAGGCGCGCGCGATTCAACAGGCCCGAGGCCTCGGGCGGGAGGGTCCAGGTCAGCTGGTAGTGGAACAGGACCACGCCGAGCGCCAGGAAGAACCGGACGCTGGTCAGCGGGGCGATGACGTCCGGAAACGGATGCTTTCCAGATGAGGGAATGAGCGCCGCCATCGATCAGAGCGCGCGTGACGCGTTGAATAGAGAGGCGGCCATGAACCCGCCGATGACGGCCGTATCCAGTCTATCGATGACCATGCTTTCGCCCCTCCCGGCGAAGACCCGCTATAATTCTCCTACGCACGGTCTGGCTTGCGCCCCTCAAAATGCGCCACAGTGAGGCAGCGGCTCGATCCCGAGGTGAGGGATGAGCGCAGGGTCATGCGTATCCCCAGTAAGAACGTCGAAAGGCACCGATCATGGATGATCTCGGAATTTGGCTCGCGCGCTCCGCGCCCGGCGACGGCGTGTCGCTCGATCGGCTCGAGGAGGACGTCTGGAGCCGCGTGAAGGCGATCCAGGCCCAGCGGGCGACCGAACGGATTCGCCTGGCCGCAGTGGCCCTGGCTCTGGTGATCGGGGTCGCCAACGGCGGTCTCGGGGCGACATTCGCGCGGCCGAGCGTCTCGGAGATGGCGATCTTCTCGGTGGCGGCGACATCGCCCCTGGTGCGGCTGGAAGCGGGTTGATGGCGATCGCCTGGAAATCCATCGCCGTGACGGTCGCGCTGGCTGCGGCGGCGAGCGGCGTGGGCGCATGGGCCGGCGCCAGCTGGGTGCTCAACAAGCAGGCCCCGCCCTCCCTGCACGCGATCGTCCACGAGGATCTTGATCTGTCGCCGCAGCAGCTGGCCAAGATCGAGGGGATCGAAACCCGGTTCGCCGGGCAGCGCGTGCAGATGGAAGGTCGCGTCCAGGCGGCCAATCGCGAGTTGGCCGAAGCCATCAGGGTCAGCAACGGCGACAGCAGGACGGTCCAGCCGGCCGTGGATCATTTCCACGACGCCATGGGGGCCCTGCAGCAGGCGACCATCGCCCATATCTTCGAGATGCGGACGGTGATGAACGAGGTTCAGGCTCAACGCTTCGACCGGAGCGTTGTCAAGGCGCTCACCGCCGACACGCAATAGCATCCGTGCCGGACCGCCAAGCCCTGCAGACGAAAGCGGCCCACGGCGACGTCGTGGCGTTCGAAACCCTCGTGGGAGAAACCAAGACGGGTCTCTATCGGTTCGTCCGCCGCTACGTCGGCGACGCCGATGAAACCTATGATCTGGTGCAGGAAGCCTATGCCGCGGCCTGGCTGGCCATCCGCCGCTATGATCCGGAACGATCCTTCGAGGCCTGGCTGCGGACCATCGCCATCAACAAATGCCGGGACTGGAGCCGTCGCCGCAACATCCGCCGGTTGTTCATGGGCGGCGCCGATCTCCAGTCCTCGGAGGCCCTGGCCGTGGCGGACGAGGTGGCCGGCACGGAGGACCGCTATGAAGCCGCCGAGCAGGCGCAGCGTCTGCATGCCGCAATCGCCACATTGCCGCCGAAGCTGAAAGAGCCGCTGTTGCTGACGGCCATTGAGGAGCGGTCCCATGGCGAAGCCGCCGAAATCCTCGGGCTGTCGGTCAAGGCGGTCGAGATGCGGGTGGCGCGGGCGCGCCAGAAGCTGTCGCAGCTGCTGCGCCTCGAAACCTGATAGGCCTATCCCTTCGGAACCCAAGAGGCGTCACGGATTTTGCTGCATCAGGCTTCCGAGGGAAGGGAGGTCCCGCGTGCGTATCCCTTTTAGAGAGCCCGGTTCGCTTCCCGACCGGACCGGCCGTGAGGACTATGCCATGACGCTGGATCGTCGAAGCCTGCTGCGCGGCGCTGTTGTCGGCGGCGGCGTATTGAGCTTGCAGGGCCTTTTACCGGCCTGGGCCCAGACGGGCTCTCCCGGCTTGCGCGCGGATTACCCGACGCTCACGGGGGCCAGCATTGATCTTACGGTCGGACAGTCGCCGTTCACCGTGAACGGCCGGACGGCCGCCGCGACAACGATAAACGGTCAGCTCCCGGCGCCGCTGCTTCGCCTGCGCGAGGGACAGAATGTTCGCCTTGCGGTGTCGAACCAGTTGGACGAGGAGACGTCGATACATTGGCACGGCATCCTCTTGCCGTTCCAGATGGATGGCGTGCCGGGCGTCAGCTTCCCCGGCATC
>KB291766.1:49508-50173 GCA_000318405.1 Brevundimonas diminuta 470-4
CGTCAGCTTCCCCGGCATCAAGCCGCGCGAAACCTTCGTCTATGAGTTTCCGGTCCGTCAGTCAGGGACCTTCTGGTATCACAGCCATTCGGGTTTGCAGGAGGCCTTGGGCCACTACGGTCCCATCGTCATCGATCCGGCGGGCGTCGATCCGGTCGGCTATGACCGTGAACACGTCCTGGTCCTGTCGGACTGGAGCTTCCTGCATCCGCATGAAATCCTGGCCAAGCTGAAGAAGAGCCCGGGCTATTTCAATCGCCACCGGACGACCCTGGCGGGTCTGCTGGACGGATCGGACGGCATGAGCCTCTCCGAGCGCCGGATGTGGGGAGCCATGCGGATGGACCCCCGCGACGTCCTCGACGTCAACGGCACGACCTATACCTATCTGATCAACGGCCACGGCCCGCAGGAGAATTGGACCGGCCTGTTCCGGCCCGGCGAGCGGGTGCGCCTGCGCGTCATCAACGCCTCGGCCATGTCGATCTTCAACGTCCGTATCCCGGGTCTGGCCATGACCGTGGTCCAGGCCGACGGCGAGAATGTCCGCCCGGTCGAGACCGACGAGTTCCAGATCTCGGTGGCCGAGACCTATGACGTCATCGTCCGCCCGCTTGAGGACCGCGCCTACACCATCGTCTCCGAGGCCATTGACCGTTCGGGCA
>KB291766.1:50193-67317 GCA_000318405.1 Brevundimonas diminuta 470-4
CTCCGAGGCCATTGACCGTTCGGGCATGGGGCGCGCGACCCTGGCGCCGCGCCTGGGCATGACGGCCGAGGTTCCGCCGCTGCGCGAGGTGCCGACCCTGACCATGAAGGACATGGGTATGGACATGGGCGGCATGGATATGGGCGGCATGGGCGGAATGGAGGGGATGGGCGCCGCGCCGATGACCGGAATGGATCACGGCGCCATGCCCGGGATGGACCACGGCGCCGTCGCCCCGGCTGGCGAGGCCATGGCCGCGATGGATCACGGATCCATGGGCGCCATGAACATGCGCGATCCCGCCAATGCGCCGCCCAACATGGCGGTGGGCGTGGGAGTCCAGACCATATCGCCGATGCCGGCGAACCGGCTCGGCGAAAGGCCGCAGGGTCTGGAGAAGGTCGACCACCGGGTGCTGGTCTATACCGACCTCGTGTCGCTGACGCCCAACAAGGACCGACGCGCGCCCAGCCGCTCCATGGAGATCCACCTGACCGGCAATATGGAGCGGTTCATGTGGGGCTTCGACGGCCGCAAATTCTGCGAGCTCGTCGAGCCGATCCGATTTGAACGGAATGAACGAGTGCGGGTGACCCTGGTGAACGACACCATGATGGCGCACCCCATCCATCTGCACGGGCACTTCTTCGAGCTCGTCACGGGCGGGCCGGACGGGCACCAGCCCCTGAAGCACACCGTCAATGTGGCGCCTGGCGGCAAGCTCAGTTTCGACCTCACGGCCGACAACCCGGGAGACTGGGCCTTCCATTGCCATCTGCTGATGCACATGCACGCCGGCATGTTCAACGTCGTCACCATTCGTCCGATGGAAGGAGCGGCGTCATGATCCGGGTCTTCGTTGCTCTGGTTCCTCTGATCCTGGCGGCCACGCCCGCCCTGGCGCAGACCCATGCCGGACACGGCGCAACCCCGCCGACGCGCCAGGCTTCCCCTTCGACGCAGGGATGCGTCGCAACGGGTTCAGCAACGACGACGACGGGGCGCGCGGGGATGAGCCAGTCTCCTGCCTCGGCCTGCCCCCCGGGAACCGTGCCCGCCCGCGCCGCAGGCGCCGGTCACGACATGTCGACCATGGGGCAGGCCCAGCCCGCGCCGGCGACGGCGGGCCATGACATGTCGACCATGCCCATGGCGCCTGCTCCAGCAGGGCAGGCGGCCCCTCACGCCGGTCATGACATGTCGACCATGGGGCAGGCCCAGCCCGCGCCGGCGACGGCGGGCCATGACATGTCCACGATGCCGATGGCGCCCGCTCCAGCGGGGCAGGCGGACCCTCACGCGGGGCATGACATGTCGACCATGGGGCAGGCCCAGCCCGCGCCGGCGACGGCGGGTCATGACATGTCCACAATGCCGATGCCGCCCGCTCGAGCGGGGCAGACGGATCCTCACGCGGGACATGACATGTCCGGCATGGCCGGAATGACCATGCCGCCGGACGTTCAGACGAGTGCGGACAATCCGGGGCGCCCGCCTCAGACGCCGCCTCCGGCCGGCGCGCTGGACGGCCCGCCCCATGTGGCGGACCAGATCTTCAGCGCCGGGGACATGGCGGCGGCGCGCAGGGTGCTGCTGGCTGAAAACGGCGACATTCGCGTCGGCGCGGTGATGATCGACCAGTTGGAAGCGACGTCCGTCGACGGCGAGGAGGGCTACGCCTGGGACGCCCAGGGCTGGTACGGCGGGGACATTCATCGCTTCTGGTGGAAGTCGGAAGGCGAGGGCGAGTTCGGCGGAGTGCTCGAAGAGGCTGAGCTCCAGGCGCTCTACAGCCGCGCCTTCACGCCCTATTTCGACTTCCAGACCGGTCTGCGGCAGACCTATCGGCCCGAGGGCGACCGGACCGACCTTGTCCTCGGGGTCCAGGGCCTGGCGCCCTACTGGTTTGAAGTCGACGCCGCGGCCTTCCTGTCCAACAAGGGCGAACTGACGGCGCGCGCCGAGGCCGAATATGATCAGAGGATCACCCAGAAGCTGATCCTTCAGCCTCGCGCGGAGGTGAACCTGTCGGCCGAGGACATCCCGGAGCTGGGGATCGGGTCAGGCCTGTCCACCCTGCAGGTCGGCGCCCGTCTGCGATATGAGATCCGTCGTGAATTCGCGCCCTATATCGGGGTCGAATGGACCAGGAGCTTCGGCGCCACGCGCGATTTCGCCGAAGCGCGTGGGCGAAGCGCCGAAGACACCCGCGTGGTGGTCGGCATCCGGGCCTGGTTCTAGTTTTTGGAGAAGATGATGAAGTTTCAAATAGCCGCGGCCCTGGCGGCCGCAGGCCTGCTGGCGGCCTGTCAGCCGGCCGCCGAACAGCCGCAACCCAAGGAAGCGATCTCCGTCGCCGAGCCGGCCGCGATCCCAACAGCCCCGGCCAGCGCCCCCACGGAGGTTGCTTCCGCGACCGCGCCGACGGGGCAGGCCACGCCCGCCGCTCAGAAGGCGGCCGAACCGGTCAAGGCAGCGCCTGCGCGTGAGCGCGGACGTCCGTCCCAGACCCCAAACGTGAGCCCGTCGCAACCCAAACCCCAATCTGCGCCCATGCCGGGCCATGATATGCCGGGCCACGACATGTCGACCATGCCGGACATGCCCGGCATGGACCACTCTCCGAATTAAGCCCGAACCAAGGAAGACAACCCTCATGCGTAATTTCATTCCCTTCGCCGTCGCTGCGACCCTGATGGTTTCCGCCGGCGCCGCTTCCGCCCAGGCCGCCGACCCCCACGCGGGTCATGGCGCCATGGCGATGGCTGCATCTTCGTCAGCCGGCGTTGTGACCTCGCCGTCAGACGGCTCGATGTCTTCGAGCGCGCCCACGGCCTTCAGCATCACCTTTCCCCATGCGATGACCTTGAAGTCCCTGACGCTGGCGACGGACGGCGGTCGTCCGACGGCCGTACCCGTGCAGGCCGCGGCCGGCACGAAGGCGACGGTCTCCCTGCCTGCGCTCGGAAAGGGCAATCACGTTCTGGCCTGGTCGGCCCAGGGCGCTGACGGTCACGCCATGAACGGCGTCGCCCGCTTCATGGTCCACTAGGTTTTTTCCTGGCTCCGGTCCGCCGCGCACCCCATGGCGCGGCGGACCGGAGCATCTAGGGCGATCTTGACTTGTCGATGCTCAAAGCGCGTAACCTGACGCTGTGATGTGGAATCTGATCCGCACAGTCCTGATCGTCCTGGCCTTGGCCGGGTTCTTCGGCCAGTCGACGGCGCACGCCATGCCGGTGCAGGTGTTCCACAGCGCCGAGGTCGCGGCCGAGACCATGGATTGCGCTGAAGCCATGGACATGGCTGCCGATGAATCCGGCGATCCCGACGACTGCTGCAAGGACATGACGCCGGATTGCGTAGCCAAGATGGGCTGCGCCGCCATTGGGGCGCCCTTGCCGCCGCTGGTCCTGATCCCGCCGCCCGTCGCGCCGATTGTGATCGCCTTCGTGAATTTGAACATCACGCGGGAAGGGGCCGGTCCGGCTCCGCTATTTTCTCCTCCTCAACAGCAGGCCTGAACCGCCCGTTAGTCTGATCCGGGCCCGGCGGGTCCTGTCATTCCGATGGAAATCCATGCCCCGTGCGTCGCGCCGTTCATGGCCGATGCATGCTGTTCTGAAGGAAAATCCATGCTCCCCCGTTTCAAACCGGCGGCCAGGGCGACCGCGCTTGCGCTCGCCGCCGCCGGCCTGACAGGCGTCGCGTCGGCCCAGGCCGAGCCCTTGACGTTCGAGGCCGCATTGGCTCGCGCGGCCTCTGACGCCCCTGATCTTCGCGCCAGCGCCCTTGGCGTCGACGCGGCCCGTGCGGCCGTGGTCGCGGCAGGGCGCTTGCCCGACCCCACTCTCAAGTTCGGACTGGACGGCTTTCCCGTGACCGGCCCCATGGCGGGCCGTTTCGGCGAAGACGACTTCACCGCCCTGCGGGTCGGCGTCGAGCAGGAGCTGCCGAGCCGGGCGCGACGTCGCGCCGAGCGCAGCCTGGCCGAGGCCGCCATCGGCGTCGCGGTCGCAGACGACGCCTCGGCGCTGCGTGAGGTGCGGATCGCGGCGGGCCTGGCCTGGATCGATCTCTACTATTCAGACCGCAAGCTGGCGGCCGTGGACGAGGTCCTGGCGGCGCTGCAACCGCTTTGGGACGCTGCGCCGTCCGCGGTGGCGTCAGGCGCGGATCGCCCGGCCATGGCCTTGGCGCCGATCCAGTTGAAGGCGGCGCTGGACGATCGGCGCAGCCGGCTGGTCGCCGAGAGGGAGGCCGCGCGCGCCGCATTGACCCGCTGGACCGGTGATCCGGCGCCCACAACGGACGGCGCCCCGCCGTCAGATGCGCCGGACCCGGAGGCCTTGCGCAGGGGGCTTGAGGTCCTGCCCATGTTGAAGGCTTATGAGGCCGAGGATCGGCGGGCTCAGGCCGAACTCGACCTGGCGCGGGCCGGGCGGCGTCCGGACTGGTCGATCGAGGCCAGCTATCAGCGCCGCGACCCCGCCTTCGGCGACATGGTCTCGGTGGGCGCCAGCGTGCGCCTGCCGCTGTTTCAGGGCCAGCGTCAGGAGCCTTTGATCGCCGCGCGGTCCGCCGACGCGCGCAGGGTTGCAGCGGAGCGCGAGGCGGCGCGTCGGCGGCTGGAAGCGGACCTGCAGCGCGATCTGGCCCAGCACGCCACGGACCACGATCAGTGGACCCGGACGCGCGACGTCGTCCTGCCGGCCGTCGTGCAGCAGTCGGATCTGGAGACGGCCGCCTATGCCGCCGGTCGGATCGGGCTCACCGAAATCGTCCAGGCCTTCACCGCCGTGGCCAACGCCCGGCTGGATGCCTTGGACAAGGAGGCGACGGTGATGCGTCACGTCGCCGAAATCACCCTGACCTATGGGAGCGCCCGATGAGCGGGTTCAGATATAATCGCCTCGGCGTCGCCCTGGGCGCTCTGGTGCTGGTGGGGATCGGCGTCGGGACCGGCGTGGTGATCGGTCAGCGATCCAGCGGCCCCGGCGGCGAGGGGGCTCCTGCCGCAGACGAGGCAGGAGGCCGCAAGGTCCTCTACTACTATGACCCGATGTATCCGGATCGAAAGTTCGACAAGCCGGGCCCGTCGCCCTTTATGGACATGCCCCTGGTCGCCAAATACGCCGACGAGGGGAGCGGAACCGGCGCCTCTGGCGGCGTGCGCATTGATCCGGCCCTGACCCAGAACCTGGGGGTTCGGTTCGCGACGGCGCGGATGGGAACCCTGGGCGGCGACCTGAACGCCACGGCCGTGATCGACTACAATCAGCGGGATGTGGCGATCGCGCAGTCGCGAGCCGACGGCTTCGTACAGCGGGTCTATGATCGCGCGCCCGGCGATGTGGTCGCTGCGGGCGCGCCCCTGGTCGATCTGCTGGTCCCCAGTTGGGGCGGGGCCCAGACGGAATATCTGGCGGTGCGGCGCACCGGCGACGCCGCCCTGATCCAGGCTGCGCGGCGCCGGCTGGTCCTGATGGGGATGTCCGACGGCCTGATCGCCTCGGTCGAACGCAGCGGGCGGCCGCGCGACACGATCACCATCGCCAGCCCCGTCGCAGGGGCGATCCGCACCCTGGCGGTCCGGCCCGGCATGAGCGTGACGCAAGGCGCCTCCCTGGCCGAGGTCAGCGGCCTGTCGACCGTCTGGCTCAACGCCGCCATCCCCGAAGCCCTCGCCGGACAGCTGCGGGTCGGACAGTCCGTGGAGGCGACCCTGTCGGCCTTCCCGTCCGAACGCTTCACCGGTCGCCTGACCGCCCTGCTGCCGGAGGTGTCGGGCGACAGCCGCACCCTCACGGGCCGTATCGAATTGGCGAACCGGGGCGGGCGTCTGCGGCCGGGCATGTTCGGCCGGGTGGTTTTCGGCGGGGCGACCACGCCTGCGCTTCTGGTGCCGACCGAGGCGGTCATTCGCACCGGTCAGCGCGACATTGTCATGCTGGCCTTGCCCGAGGGGCGCTATCAGCCGGCCCAGGTCCGGGTCGGGCGAAAGGGCGGCGGCCAGACGGAAATCCTGGCGGGTCTGAGCGTCGGAGAGCGGGTCATCGCCTCCGGCCAGTTCCTGATCGATTCCGAGGCCAGCCTGTCGGGCGTGGAGGCGCGGCCCATCGACGGCGCCGCGCTCCCGGCAAATGGGACGGCGAAGATGGAGCCGGGCCGATGATCGCGGGCGTCATCAGAGCCTCGGTCAAGGGGCGGGTCTTCGTCCTGATGGCGGCGCTGGCCCTGCTGGTCGCGGGGCTCTGGGCGGTCAGGAACACCTCGGTCGACGCCTTGCCGGACCTGTCGGACGTCCAGGTCATCATCCGCACCAGCTACCCCGGCCAGGCTCCGCAGATCGTCGAGAACCAGGTCACCTATCCCCTGGCGACCACCATGCTGTCGGTGCCGGGCGCCAGGACCGTGCGCGGCTATTCCTTCTTCGGCGACAGCTACGTCTATGTCTTGTTCGAGGACGGAACCGACCTCTACTGGGC
The DNA here is from genome assembly GCA_000318405.1 of Brevundimonas diminuta 470-4. Lineage (GTDB taxonomy): Bacteria > Pseudomonadota > Alphaproteobacteria > Caulobacterales > Caulobacteraceae > Brevundimonas > Brevundimonas diminuta_B. The sequence continues at coordinate 56,682 of KB291766.1, forward strand.
CCGGTCGCGGGTGCTGGAATACCTCAGCCAGGTTCAGTCCAGGCTCCCCGACAGCGCTCGGCCGGCGCTGGGGCCCGACGCCACCGGCGTCGGCTGGATTTATGAGTACGCCCTGATCGACCGGACCGGGCGTCACGACCTGGCGCAGTTGCGCAGCCTGCAGGACTGGTTCCTGCGCTATGAGCTCAAGACCGTGCCGGGGGTGGCCGAGGTCGCGGCCATCGGCGGCATGGTGCGGCAGTATCAGGTCGTTCTGGACCCGATCAAACTGGCCGCTTACGGCGTCATGCACCAGCAGGCGGTCGAGGCCGTCCAGCGCGCCAACGCCGAAACGGGCGGCTCGGTGCTGGAGATGGCCGAGGCCGAATACATGGTCCGGGCCAACGGCTATCTGACCGATCTGGACGACTTCCGCGCCATACCGATCCGCACCGCCGCCGGCGGCGCGCCCGTGACCCTGGGCGATGTGGCGACGATCCAGATCGGCCCGGAGATGCGACGCAGCATCGCCGAACTGAACGGCGAGGGCGAGGTGGCCGGCGGGGTGGTGGTGCTGCGCTCGGGCGAGAACGCACGGGCCACCATCCAGGCCGTGCGCGACAAGCTCCAGACCCTGAAGGCGGGCCTGCCGCCGGGCGTGGAAGTGGTCACGACCTACGACCGTTCTCAACTGATCGACCGCGCCGTCTCCAACCTCAGCCACAAGCTGATCGAGGAGTTCATCATCGTCGCGCTCGTCTGTGGCCTGTTCCTGTGGCACGCGCGTTCAGCGCTCGTCGCCATCCTGACCCTGCCGCTGGGGGTGCTGGCGGCCTTTCTGCTGATGCACGCCCAGGGGGTGAACGCCAACATCATGTCGCTGGGCGGGATCGCCATCGCCATCGGGGCCATGGTCGACGGGGCGATCGTCATGATCGAGAACGCCCACAAACATATCGAGCGATGGGAGCACGACCATCCGGACCAGAAGCTGACCGGCGAGGCGCGCTGGACGGTCATCACCGAGGCGGCGGCCGAGGTCGGCCCGGCGCTGTTTCTCAGCCTCGTGATCATCACCCTGTCCTTCGTGCCGGTCTTTACGCTTCAGGCGCAGGAGGGGCGGCTGTTCGCGCCGCTCGCCTTCACCAAGAGCTACGCCATGGCGGCGGCGGCCATCCTGTCGATCACCCTGGTTCCCGTCTTGATGGGCTATCTGATCCGGGGGCGAATACCCGCCGAGCAGAGCAATCCGATCAATCGGTGGCTGACGCGCGCCTATCGTCACCCTCTGGACTGGGTTCTGAAGCGGCCGAGGACCACCCTGGCTATCGCGGCCCTGGCCTTCGCCACTACCGCCTGGCCCATGAGCCAACTGGGCGGGGAGTTCATGCCGCCGATGGACGAGGGCGACCTGCTCTATATGCCCTCGGCCCTGCCGGGGTTGTCGACCGCCAAGGCCGCTGAGCTTTTGCAGCAGACGGACCGGATGATCCGTTCCGTGCCCGAGGTCGCGACCGTGTTCGGCAAGGCGGGGCGGGCCGAGACGGCGACTGATGCTGCGCCGCTGGAGATGTTCGAGACCACGATCCAGTTCAAGCCGCGCGATCAGTGGCGGCCGGGCATGACGCCGGAGAAACTGGTCGAGGAGCTGGACCGCGTCGTGCGGGCGCCGGGCCTGGCCAATCTCTGGGTGTCTCCGATCCGCAACCGCATCGACATGCTGGCGACCGGGATCAAGAGCCCGATCGGGGTCAAGGTCTCCGGGGCTGACCTTGCCGAGATCGACCGCATCGGCGGGGAGGTGGCCAAGGTCGCCAGGACCGTGCCGGGCGTCACCTCGGCCCTGGCCGAGCGGCTGACCGGGGGGCGCTATGTCGATATCGACATCGACCGGCATGCGGCAGGCCGATACGGGCTGAACATCGCCGACGTGCAGTCGATTGTATCGGGCGCCATCGGCGGCGAGACGATCGGCCAGACGGTCGAAGGCCTGGCCCGCTATCCGATCAATGTGCGCTATCCGCGCGAACTGCGCGACGATCTCGGGCAACTCAGGGCGCTGCCGGTCCTGACGCCGTCAGGCCAGCAGATCACCCTGGGCACGGTGGCGAAACTCGAGATCGCCGACGGCCCGCCCATGCTGAAGTCCGAGAACGGCCGCCCCTCGACCTGGGTCTATGTCGATGTACGAGGGCGCGATCTGGCCTCCGTCGTCGCCGATCTGCAAAGGGCCGTGGCCAGGGACGTGCGTTTGAGCCAGGGCGTCACTATAGCCTACTCGGGACAGTACGAATATCTGGAGCGGGCGGCGAACCGGCTCAAGATCGTGGCCCCGGTCACGCTCGTGATCATCTTCATCCTGCTGTATCTGACCTTCGGTCGTTTCGACGAGGCGCTGCTGATCATGGCCTCCTTGCCCTTCGCCCTGACCGGCGGAATCTGGATGCTCTACCTGCTGGGCTATCACCAGTCGGTGGCGACCGGCGTCGGCTTCATCGCCCTGGCCGGCCTTTCGGCCGAGTTCGGCGTAGTCATGCTGATCTACCTCAAGCACGCGCTGAGGGATCGGGGGCCGAACCCCGATCGCAGTCAGGTCGAGGCGGCGGTCCGTGAAGGGGCGCTTCTTCGGGTGAGGCCCAAGGCCATGACGGTCGCCGTCATCATCGCCGGCCTGTTGCCGATCCTGATCGGCCACGGCGCCGGATCGGAAATCATGAGCCGCATCGCCGCGCCGGTCATCGGCGGCATGCTGACGGCGCCCCTGCTGTCCATGCTGGTGATCCCGGCCGGATACCTCCTGCTTCGCCGTCGAAAGCTTCGATCCCCCACGTTCAACCCTGGAGAACCCAAATGAAACACGCCCTCATTCTCTCGGCCGGCCTGGCCATCAGCCTCGCAGCCTGCAACCAGAAAACGGAACCTGCGCCGGTCGAGGCGCCGGCCGCCGCTCCGGCGACCTCCGGCGACATGGCCGCCACGCCCATGGCGCCGGCCGAAACCGTCAAGTCGGGCGTCGGAACGGGCGTGATCACCAAGGTCGATGCGACGACAGGCTCGGTCACGATCGATCACGGTCCGATCCCGGGCGTCGACTGGCCCGCCATGACCATGAGCTTCAAGGCGGCTCCCGCCGTGGTGGAGAAGGCCAAGGTCGGCGAGCGCGTCCAGTTCGACGTGACCGTGCGCGGTCGTGAATCCGAAGTGACAGCGATCCGGCCCGAATAGGCCGGTCATCCCGACGAGGCGGGGATCGGCGCATGCCGAAGTCGATGCCGTTATGGCCCCCGACCAGGCATAAAGAGAGGCCCCGCCGTACAATCGGCGGGGCCTTTGCCTTGTTAGCGATGAACCGGGTTCGCGCCTTCGAAGGTCATGAAGGGGGCGGGCTGGCCCGCGCCGAAGCGCATGACGTCGTAGCGTTCAGGAGCGTAGCCGGGCGCCTCCATGCCGCGCGAGGCGCCGAACAGGCGCCGAAAAGGCTGAAAACTCGCCGCGCGTCCTCTGGGGACCCGCGGCCTTGGAACCACATGGTTGCGAAAGGAGCTTGAGTTTCAGCGTCAACACGCAGGTCGCTCGCGCCGAGATATTTGGCGCGGGACGGCTTCAGCTTTCGCCATCTTTGACTCGCGCTCGGCCCTTTTGAAGGCGCAGGGTCAACGACCGCTTTCGTCACGACCCACTGTAGCCTCGAAGGTCAGAGACGCGTTGTTGGTGACGAAGCGTCCACCCCTCTCCGTCGGTGCATCCAGCGTCGCGGCGACTAACATGACAGGACCGGTTACGCCGTCCGGAATCCGTAGCCGGCCCTCTGCGTCGGTTTGAACCGCGCGCCTTTCGTCCTGTCCAAACCTGATCGTGACGGGTTGCCCCGGTATTGGATGCCCGTTTCTGACCAGTTGGAAGGTCGCAGGACTATTCCGCCCAGCCACGAACTCGGGGAGAAACTCGACCTCTAGCCCCGTCGCCCCCCCCGCCGTCGGGGTGCAGGTCTGGAAGCAGACAAGCGTCTTGGCCAGCCGGCGCGATCTCACTTCAAGCGGCGCGCCTTCAGGCAGCAGTCGGCGCACTGTCGCTACATCCTCGGCCTTGAAGGGGTGCTCCTCCAGATAGGTGTCGACCTGGTCAGGCCGCCAGGTGGATTCGCCCCAGATCGTCAGAAGCGTCACGGTCGCCATCCCCTGGGCGTCACTGGACACCGCCAGGCGCAGGGACTTGGCTTGGGCCCCGACGGTTACGGCCGCCGGACGACCATCGACCACCGCCCGGACCTCGGCGACGCGGCTGCGGGGCGAACCCACGTTGAGGGCAGGGAAGTCCGACGACGAGGTTGCGTGGACAATGAGCGGGTGTCCCGCCGGCCCGACGAAACGCTCCGGCGCCAGGAAGAAGTCGTGGGCGGCGGCCGCCCCGGCGAACAGGCTCAGGCCCGAGACCATAGCCACCATCAAATTCGTTCTCATGTCGTGCATTCTTCTCTTGATCTGTTGTTTCGCCGGTGTCTGCGCCGGCCGATATCGTTTGAGTGTCCTGGCGCCCCCCTAGCCTTGCAGCGGCTAGGGGGCGCCTTCAGCGGGCCTAGAAGCGCGCGGTCAGTCCGAGGTAATACCGGCGACCGATCAGGTCGTAGCTGGAGGGATCGGTGTTGGCGGCGATCGCGGGTGCATAGACCGGTGGTTGTTCGTCTGTCAGATTGTTGACGCCAACCCGCAGCGAGACGACCTCGTTCACTTTGAAACCGGCATTGAGGTCGATGTAGTGGATGGCATCGACAACTTGGCTTCGGTTGTTGAAATTCTCGACTGATCCCTGGTAGCGCCACCGCAGGCCGACGTTCCACGGGTCCTGGCTCCAGTTCAGCGTGGAAAGGACCTTCCACTCGGGTAGGGTCAGGCCGAAGCTGTTTGAGATCGTGCCTTTGCGATCCGTGAAGGCGCCGCCCGGAATGTCCTGCCGCTCCCATTTCAGGAGCTTCGTGCCGGTGACGTTCAGGGCCAGGCTTCCCCAATCCGGCGCGCCGAGATCGACCAGGTCGATTCGCCAATCGACTTGGAAGTCGATGCCCTTGGTCTCCAGCGTGCCGAGGTTGGCGTTGGTCTCGAAGGTATTGGTGATCTGTCCCGAGTTCGGATCTCGGCTGAACATGCGGCAGAAGATGTTGTTCGGATCGTAGGTCGGATTGGACGCGCCGTCCTGATTGTAGCAGCGACGCAGTTGTTCAGTCGTCGATACCGTGCCGACCACCTTCTCGATCGTGATATCGTAGTAGTCGATAGATCCGGACACCCGGCTGAGCCATGGGGCCGCGAACGGCGACTGCCAGGTGGCGCCCACGGTGAAGGAATCTGCGGTCTCCTCCTCCAGCATTGGGTTGCCCCCGGTGACCCCAGAGACCTGAGAGTTGGAAAAGGTGTAGGAATCGATCACCTGAGACGGGACATTCTGCGCCAGGCACAGGGTTCGCACCGCATTGGCGTTTGCCGCGCCCGGCGTGCGATACGCGCCGCGAATATCGCAGGGATCCCCGGAGAACTGGCGCGCGCCGGTCGAGGAAACCGGCACCCCGATCGACGGGAAGCTCAGATTCTGCGCTGCGAACAGCTCGCCGATAGAGGGCGCGCGGACCGCGCGCTGAACGCCGCCGCGGAAGCGTAGTCCGTTGAGCGCTTCCCAGCTGAGATCGGCCTTGTAGGATCCGACCCTTCCGATCGTTTCGTAGTCCGAGACGCGGTAGCCGAGATTTGTCTCCAGACTGCGCACAAACGGCAGATTGCTAAGCAACGGGATCAGGACCTCGCCGTAGAGCTCCGACACTTGATCCGACCCCGATAGCGGCTGGCCGGAGTTGCCGGCCAGCTCAGGCCCGGTGACCCCGTTGAGGGTGAATGTGCTGAGCAGCAGGTTATCAGGCGAAAAGTTGTAGTTCTGCTCGCGGTAGGCTGCGCCGAGGGCCGCGCGGACCTCGCCGGCGGGCAGGGTGAACAGGCCGCCTTGCAGGTTCAGTTCAGCAACGCTCTGGTCGTTCGTGGTCACATTCTTGGCCACCCGGCTGACATAGGCGATGCACGCCGCGCTCATTGGGTTGACGCCGAAGGGATTGAAACCGCCGGCGCAGATCGACGCCCCGCCGTCGGGGGCGTCCAGGAGCCGCTGCAGCGCCGAGCGGGCGAGGTAGCCGGTGTAGACGGTGCCGTTGTTCACTCGGCCATAGGAAACATAGGCGTCGTAGGTCCAGTCGCGGAGGCCGACGAGGTCACCGCGTATGCCTGTGTTGATCTGATAGACGTTGTAGTCCTCGGACTGGCGTCGCGGGCCGAGTTCGTTGAAGCGCTTGTCGAGGCGGAAGCTTCCGGCCGGGTTCGGGCGGGAGTCCAGGACGCTGCGCAACTCGGCGGGAATGAACGGGTTGGTCGATGGAATGCGGAACCCGGTGGTCGGTCCGGTGGCCGGGTTGGAGGCCAACTGATTGCCGGCTTCGTACTGGGAGAACAGGAAGTCGGCGTATAGCTCCACCGCAGAGTTGATCTCGTAGCCCGCCGCCGCATACACATTGTACCGCTTCTGCGGGATGATCATGTAATTGCGGTCGACGGTGCTGTAGGCGAAGTCCGCCTGCTGGAGCGGACCGGGCGTGCGGAAGCCTTCGTAATCGATGCCGCCGGGGCTGACGTAGTCGCGCGCGCCCCGATAGGTGAACAGGGTCCCATTGTTGTTGAAGCCGAAGGTGTCGCCCCGGGCGGCGCCGGGGACGGCGGCGTTGACAGCGGCGGCCGTCGGCAGGTTGGTAGCGTCGAACACGGTCGAGCCTAAGGGCGACGTGCCGGCAAAGCCCCCGATCAGCGAAAAGGCGCGACTGGCGTTGAGGACGGAGGCGCGGTTTGAATAGCTGGCCGACAACACCGCATGTCCGCGGCCCTCGGCGATGTCGCCGCCCAGGGTCAGGCTGACCGCTTCGGTCGAGGCGTCGCCCCGGCCCGAGGATCCATACTGGGCGTCGAACTGCAGGCCTTCGAAGTTTCCATCGAGCAGGAAGTTGAGCACGCCGCCCACGGCGTCCGATCCATAGGTCGAAGAGGCGCCGCCAGTAATCGTCTCGATACTGGAGATGAGCGGCGTCGGCAGCAGATTGAGATCGACGACGGACGAAGCGTTGGACGGAACTATGCGGCGGCCATTCAGCAGCACCAAGGTGCGGGTCGAGCCCAGTCCGCGGAGCTGGACGTTCGCCTGGCCGGCCAGGTTCGGACTGTTCGACGCGGCGTTGCCCAGAGCGGTGAACTGCGGAAGATCGTTGATCAGACTTTCGATATTGACCGACCCCGTCGCCTTAAAGTCTTCCTGGGTCATGGTCACGATCGGGCTGTTGGCGCTGTAGTCTTGGCGCGCGATACGAGAGCCGGTGACGACGATTGTGTCTATTTCAACGGCAGCGTCTGACGATTGAGGAGCGGCCGGAGTTTGGATCTGGGCGACGGCAGGCAAGGCCGGCAATGTGGCGGCGGCGATCACCAGGCCCGAAAGGACTGAAGACGTGACGAGCTGGCTTCTGAAAGAGATGTTGGCCAAAGGCTTTTTCCCGCTAATTTTTTGGCCGAAATGCGGCCCCCTATTTCGACTTACGCAGCGCGGCGAGCTCCCCCCTCGGCGCCGACACGATTTTTTTTACAGGCCGCGCGAGATCTGCCCGTGCGAAAGCCGTGGTTCCCTCGAGTGCTGGAACGCAAGTGGCCGCGCCCTTTCGCGTGACGGTTTCCGGCCCGAATGCTTGCTGGAGGTGGTGGTCTAGGTGATCCGGGAGACGTTCGACGATGCGATTTCAACATGCCGCGCCGAGCCCTGAAGAAGGGGAGAATCCTCAAGGTCCTTCTTTACGGGTCATATGCGCGAAGCGACTGGGCCACGACCTGATCAGCCGTTACGTCTCGGGCTTCGACCTATTGGTCGTCGCCGACCACGAAGATCTACCTATGGCGCGTTCTGGCTCCACCCGACCAACCGGAACGATGCCGGGCTAAGGCGAAATCCGCGAGGTCGGCGAGGGCGTCCAGTTCGATGTGACTGTACGCGGTCGCGAATCCGAAGTGACTGCGATCCGGCCTGAGTAGGCCGGTCATTCCGGTTGAGCGGGCGATCAAGCGCGTCTTTCACCTAGTCGAGGTCGATGGCTCATTTGCATCCAACCCTGAAGGCTCCCCCTGGAGAGGGCGCCGCTGGCGATGGTCTGGTCCGCGATGGGAGATACGAAAAGGCCCCGCCGGCTAGCCGGCGGGGCCTTCTGTCATAGTGGAGCAGGGGGCTAGCGGACGGGCGTCGCGCCTTCGAAGGTCATGAAGCGGGCGGGCTGGCCGGCGCCGAAGCGCATGACGTCATAGCGTTCAGGAGCGTAGCCGGGGGCCTCCATGCCGGGCGAGCCGGTCGGCATGCCGCCGACGCCGACGCCGCGCGATGCGCCCGGCGATTTCAGGAAGGCGTCGACGGCGGCGGCGGGGACGTGGCCCTCAATCACCTTTCCATCGACGACGGCCGTATGGCAGCTCCAGAGGGCTTCCGGCACGCCCAGGCGGACCTTCACCGGCGCCAGGTCGTCAGTGGGGACGACGCTGATCGTGTAGCCGGCCTTGCGCATATGCTCGACCCAGCCGCCGCAGCAGCCGCAGGACTCGCTCTTGTAGACGGTCATCTCCGAGGCCTGGGCCACGGTCGGCAGGCCGTTCAGCAGGAAGCCCGCGCCGCCGAGGATGGCGACGCCGGCGGCGAGGGCGGAAAGCTTGAGCTTGTTCATGGTCAGGCGGCCTCGGCCGGATAGCCGGCGGCGGCAAGCGCGGTCAGCAGGGTTTGAAGGTCGGCGTCGGTCGTCACCTCGACGCGGCGGGTCTCGATGTCGGCGGTGATCCGGGCCGAGGCGTCGACGGAATGAATGGCCTTCTCGACGCCGGCGACGCAGCCGCCGCAACGGATCTTGGGGATGTTGAGCACCTGTAGATCGGTAGCCCCGGGAACATGGGCGGACATGGGCGAACCTTTCAAAAATGAACGCCTGCCGGTTCTGATCCTTACCCTTATGGGAAGGTCAACGGCTGGAACCATGATTTTTAGTATGGGTTAGCTGGGGGACCTGACGCGCTCGTGTGCAGGGAAATCGAATTTGGACGTAGGAGACGCGACGTGGACAAGGGTCAATACCGGTCGTTCGGGATCGAGCTGGTTCTCGATTTCATCGTCATGTATCTCGTCATGTATACAATGATCGCCACGCTGGATCATTTCTACCTCAACCTCAACAACGTCTACATGACGCTCATGATGGTCACCCCCATGGCGATCCTCATGCTCTGGTTCATGCGGTCCATGTACCCCTCGCGAAAGCTGAATCTGGCGATCGTCGGCGGCGCCGCGGCGGTGTTCGTCCTCGCCTTTGTCGGCATGCGGACCCAGGCCGGGGTGGGCGACAAGGAGTTCCTCCGGTCCATGATCCCGCATCATTCCGGCGCGATCCTGATGTGCGAGCAGGCCTCGATCCGCGATCCGGAGATTATCGCCCTGTGCGATCGGATCATCCGGGCCCAGGACGATGAGATCGCTCAGATGCAGACGATCCTGAAGCGCCTCTAGGCGGCTGCATTCGTCGTCGAGAAGCGACAGCGACGCTCCTGACGCGGGCCGCCGCAAGGGTTTGGGGCCTGGGTGCTCCGGCGTCTTCACATATGACCCCCTTGAATTCTTCTGAAGCGAACTTCGCAAGCGCTTGTGTGGCGACCTGTCGCAAGGGATGGAGCGTGCGGGTGCGTAATACCCTGTGAAGCTCATGCCGAAGTCGTCGGTCGTGAAGTGCGTTCAAGGAAGGATGATCCATCATATGTCGAGCATGGCTCTCGATCGCAGGTCCCTGTTGCGGGGCGCAGCCGTTAGCGGCGGATTACTGGGCCTCTCCGGCCTGATGCCGGCCTGGGCCCAGACGGGTTCCCCGGGACTGCGCGCCGATCTGCCGACGCTGACGGGACCCAACATCGACCTGACCGTTGGAGACGCCAGCTTTACCGTGGGCGGGCGCACGGGCCACGCCTTCATGATCAACGGCCTGCTGCCCGCGCCCCTGCTGCGGATGCGCGAAGGCCAGAACGTGCGTCTGTCGGTGACCAATACCCTGGACGAGGACACCTCGATCCACTGGCACGGCCTGCTGCTGCCCTTCCAGATGGACGGCGTGCCGGGCGTCAGCTTCCCCGGCATCAAGCCGCGCGAGACCTTTGTCTACGAGTTTCCGCTGAAGCAGTCGGGCACCTACTGGTATCACAGCCACTCGGGCCTGCAGGAGGCCATGGGCCACTATGGCCCCATTGTCATCGACCCGGCGGGCGCCGATCCGGTCGGCTATGACCGCGAGCATGTTCTGGTCCTGTCGGACTGGAGCTTCATGCATCCGCACGACATCCTCGACAAGCTGAAGAAGAGCCCCGGCTACTTCAACATGCAGAAGACCACCCTGGCGGGCCTGCTGGACGGGTCGGACGGCATGAACCTGGCCGAGCGCCGGATGTGGGGCGGGATGCGCATGGACCCGCGCGACATCCTCGACGTCAACGGCACCACCTATACCTATCTGGTCAACGGCCACGGGCCCGAAGAGAACTGGACCGGCCTGTTCCGGCCCGGCGAGCGG
>KB291766.1:67337-69299 GCA_000318405.1 Brevundimonas diminuta 470-4
CTCGGCCATGTCGATCTTCAACGTCCGCATTCCGGGTCTGGCCATGACCGTGGTTCAGGCTGACGGCGAGCACGTCCGCCCGGTCGAGGTGGACGAGTTCCAGATTTCGGTCGCCGAGACCTATGACGTCATCATCCGTCCGCTTGAGGACCGCGCCTACACCATCGTGTCGGAAGCTATCGACCGTTCGGGCATGGGCCGCGCCACCCTGGCCCCGCGTCTGGGGATGACGGCCGAGGTGCCGCCTCTGCGCAAGGTGCCGAACCTGACCATGAAGGACATGGGCATGGGCGGCATGGATCACGGCAGCATGGCGGGCATGGATCATTCGGCGCATGGAGCCGGGGCCGTCGGCGCCGCTGCCGCCGCTGCGCCGATGGATCACGGCGCCATGAGCATGCGTGACCCGAACAACGCCCCTGCCGACATGGCGGTCGGCGTCGGCGTCGACGCCATCGCGCCGGCGCCCGCCAACCGCCTGGGCGAGCGGCCGCAGGGGCTGCAGGACGTCGATCACCGGGTGCTGGTCTATACCGATCTGCGCTCCCTTGAGCCGAACAAGGACACTCGTCCGCCGTCGCGTTCGATGGAAATCCACCTGACCGGCAATATGGAACGGTTCATGTGGGGCTTTGACGGGCGCAAGTTCTCGGAGCTGGTCGAGCCGATCCGCTTCGAGCTGAACGAGCGGGTCCGCGTCACCCTGGTCAACGACACCATGATGGCCCACCCGATCCACCTGCACGGCCACTTCTTCGAGCTGGTCAACGGCCACGACGGCTATCAGCCGCTGAAGCACACGGTGAACGTGGCGCCGGGCGGCAAGGTCACCTTCGATCTGACGGCCAATGCGCCGGGCGACTGGGCCTTCCACTGCCACCTGCTGATGCACATGCACGCGGGGATGTTCAACGTCGTCACGGTTCGTCCGCTGGAAGGAGCCGCCCGATGAGCCGCGCCCTGTTCGCCGCTGTCGCGGTCCTGCCTCTGATGCTCGCCGCCGGTTCCGCCGTCGCCCAGAGCCACGGGGGGCATGGCGCCCACGCCGCGCCCGCCCGTCCGCCGCAAGCCCGACCCGCGCCCAAGCCCAAGCCGCGCGCCGCCGCCCCTCAGCCCCGTCGCGCCACGCCTCCGGCGCCGGTGGCGACCGATCCACACGCCGGCCATGACATGAGCGGGATGCAGGCGACTCCGGCCCCGGCGGCTACGGCCGACCCCCACGCCGATCACGACATGAGCGGCATGCAGATGGCCCCGGCCCAGACGCCTGCCGCCGATCCTCATGCCGGTCACAACATGAGCCCGGCCCCGGCGGCTGCGGCCGACCCGCACGCGGGGCATGACATGAGCGGTATGCAGATGGCTCCGGCCCAGACGCCTGCCGCCGATCCTCATGCCGGTCACAACATGAGCCCGGCCCCGGCGGCTGCGGCCGACCCGCATGCCGGGCACGACATGAGCGGTATGCAGATGGCTCCGTCCACGGCGCCTGCCGCTGACCCTCATGCCGGTCACAACGTGAGCCCGGCCCCGGCGGCTGCGGCCGACCCGCATGCCGGGCATGACATGAGCGGGATGCAGGCGGCGCCGGCTCAGGCCCCTGCCGCTGATCCTCATGCGGGGCACAACATGGGCCAGGCGCCTGTCGCCGATCCCCACGCTGGCCACGACATGAGCGGCATGGCGGGCGGCGCGCCCAACATCCCGACCAGCGTGGACGCTGTCGGGGGACGGATGGTCGAGACGCCGCCGCCTGCCGCCGCCCGCGCCGCGCCCGCCCATGCGGCGGACCTGCTGTTCGACCCCGCCGTCATGGCGGCCTCGCGCAAGCAACTGCTGGTCGAGAACGGCGACATTCGCTCGACCGCCGTGCTGATCGACTCGATTGAATCCAGCTTCGGCGATGGGGAGAAGGATTATAGCTGGAACGCCCAGGGCTGGACCGGCGGCGACATCAACCGC
>KB291766.1:69319-70720 GCA_000318405.1 Brevundimonas diminuta 470-4
CGGCGACATCAACCGCTTCTGGTGGAAGACCGAGGGGGAGGGGGCGTTCGACGGCAAGCTGCACGAGGCCGAGGTCCAGGCCCTCTACAGCCGCGCCATCGCCCCCTTCTGGGACGTACAGGCGGGTGTGCGCCAGGACTTCCGCCCCGACGGCGAGGACACCACTCATCTGACTGTCGGCGTCCAGGGGGTCGCTCCCTACTGGTTCGAGATGAGCGCCGCCGCGTTTCTCTCAACCAAAGGCGACCTGACCGCCCGCGCCGAGGCCGAATATGATCAGCGCATCACCCAGAAGTGGATCCTGCAGCCGGCCGTCGAGGTGGCCTTCTCGGCCAGCGACATTCCCGAGCTGGAGATCGGATCTGGCCTGACCTCGGTCACGGCGGGGCTTCGCCTGCGCTATGAAATCCGCAAGGAGTTCGCGCCCTACGTCGGGGTCGAGTGGAGCCGCTCGTTCGGCGACACCGCCGATTACGCCAAGGCGCGCGGCGAAGATGCGGACGCGACGCGTCTGGTGGTCGGGATCAAGGCCTGGTTCTGACCGAACCGAAGAAGCCGGCGGCGATCCTGGGATCGCCGCCGGCTATGGGGCCGGAACGACCCGACATGGCCGGTAGTTTTCAAATCCTGTCGCCAGGGGGCCATGCCGGGGAAGGCATTGCCAGCAGCGGCCCCTGTCGCGAGGTTCTGTCCTGGCGCAAGGGTTCCAGCCGTCGCCACCGGCAGTTGCAAGTCTCGAGGAGACCCGTGATGCAAACGGGTCGTGACCGACAACACCGTCACGTCGCGCTGCAAAGAGGCGCGAGGAAGAGCGGAGTGCTACAATGGAGCACGCTGCCCTAGAGGAAGACGCCGTATCGCCTGAAACCAACGACCTCCTGCCTCGGTCTGGGGAGATGCAGTCTTGTCGTCTTTCTAAGATCGACGTGCCGGCTCTGCCAATACGGACGGAAGATTCAGCGCTTCGATAACGCGGCAGTCAGACGCCTGGCCGCCAGCGCAGGCGACCTGCATCCGTTGGAGTTCGGTGCGCAGCGCTTCCAAGCTTTCGATCTTGGCTTCGACCGCGAAGAGTTGCCGCTCAGCAATCCGGTTCGCTTCACCGCAGGGGCGAGCCGGATTATCGGCCAGGTCGAGCAGAGAGCGGATGGCGTCGATTTCGAAACCGAGTTGCCGAGCGTGCCGGATGAAGCCAAGGCGCTGGAAGGCGGCGTCGTCGTACACCCGATAGTCGCTCTCATTGCGGGCCGGCTCGGGCAGCAGCCCGATCTGTTCATAAAACCGGATGGTGGGAACCTTGACGCCCGTCGCGGCCGATAGCCGCCCGATCGATCTGTTCTTCGTCGCGCCCTTGGTCATGAACGGCAACAGTGTCCGTCGTCGAAACATTTGGCGCAGGTT
>KB291767.1 GCA_000318405.1 Brevundimonas diminuta 470-4
CGTATGAGTTTTGCTGAGAAACGATCAAGCGTTGAAGGGCTTCTGACGGATGCCTTGGCGTAGAGAGGCGATGAAGGACGTGGCAAGCTGCGATAAGAACCGGGGAGGCGCTAGCACCCTTTGATCCGGTTATTTCCGAATGGGGAAACCCACCTTTGCGGTCTTCCAACTCTGCTTTTCGGAGCAGCGATTGGTGGATCGCTAAAAGGTACAATGACCTGAATACATAGGGTTCATTGAGCGAACCCGGGGAACTGAAACATCTCAGTACCCGGAGGAAAGGACATCAACCGAGACTCCCGTAGTAGTGGCGAGCGAACCGGGACCAGGCCAGTGCTCTTGTGAAATAAAGTCGAACGGAATGGAAAGTCCGGCCATAGCGGGTGACAGCCCCGTAGACGTCAAACAGCAAGAGACTCGAGTAGGGCGGGACACGTGAAATCCTGTCTGAACATGGGGGGACCACCCTCCAAGCCTAAGTACTCCTCTACGACCGATAGTGAACAAGTACCGTGAGGGAAAGGTGAAAAGCACCCCGACAAGGGGAGTGAAACAGATCCTGAAATCGGAAGCCTACAAGCAGTCGGAGCCGCCAAGCGCGGTGACGGCGTACCTTTTGTATAATGGGTCAGCGACTTCATATGTCGAGCAAGCTTAAGCCGTTAGGTGTAGGCGCAGCGAAAGCGAGTCTGAATAGGGCGCTAAGTTCGACGTATGACGACCCGAAACCAGGTGATCTATCCATGAGCAGGATGAAGGTAAGGTAACACTTACTGGAGGTCCGAACCCGTGAATGTTGAAAAATTCTGGGATGACTTGTGGATAGGGGTGAAAGGCCAATCAAACCTGGACATAGCTGGTTCTCCGCGAAATCTATTTAGGTAGAGCGTCCGACGAATACCCTGGGGGGTAGAGCACTGGATGGTTGCGGGCTGCGCGAGCGGTACCAATACTAACCAAACTCCGAATACCCAGGAGTACTATCGGGCAGACACACGGCGGGTGCTAACGTCCGTCGTGAAAAGGGAAACAACCCTAACCATCATCTAAGGCCCCCAAGTCATGGCTAAGTGGGAAACGATGTGGGATTGCTTTGACAATCAGGAGGTTGGCTTAGAAGCAGCCATCCTTTAAAGAAAGCGTAACAGCTCACTGATCAAGCGATCCTGCGCGGAAAATGTAACGGGGCTAAAGCCATGCGCCGAAGATATGGGTTTGCAGTTTACTGCAAGCGGTAGCGGAGCGTTCCGTAAGCCTGTGAAGGTCAACCGTGAGGTTGGCTGGAGGTATCGGAAGTGAGAATGCTGACATGAGTAACGATAAACAGTGTGAGAAACACTGTCGCCGAAAGACCAAGGGTTCCTGCGTAAAGCTAATCTGCGCAGGGTTAGTCGGCCCCTAAGGCGAGGCTGAAAAGCGTAGTCGATGGGAAGCAGGTAAATATTCCTGCACCAGCTGGAAGTGACGGATGGCATAAGTCGTCGGGGCTTATTGGATTGTTCCCGGCGGTGGCGTCGTCCCTGGAAATAACTCCAGCAGAGACCGTACCCGAAACCGACACAGGTGGTCAGGTAGAGTATACCAAGGCGCTTGAGAGAACTGTGCTGAAGGAACTCGGCAAATTGCACGCGTAACTTCGGAATAAGCGTGACTCACCCTGGGCAACCAGGACTGAGTGGCACAAGCCAGGGGGTAGCGACTGTTTAGCAAAAACATAGGGCTCTGCGAAGCATCAATGCGACGTATAGGGTCTGACGCCTGCCCGGTGCCTGAAGGTTAAAGGGAGGAGTGAAAGCTCCGAACTGAAGCCCAGGTAAACGGCGGCCGTAACTATAACGGTCCTAAGGTAGCGAAATTCCTTGTCGGGTAAGTTCCGACCTGCACGAATGGCGTAACGACTTCCCCACTGTCTCCAGCACAGGCTCAGTGAAATTGAATTCCCCGTGAAGATGCGGGGTTCCCGCGGTCAGACGGAAAGACCCTATGAACCTTTACTATAGCTTCGCCTTGGCGTTAGCGACCGTATGTGTAGGATAGGTGGGAGGCTATGAAACCGGGGCGCCAGCTCTGGTGGAGCCATCCTTGAAATACCACCCTTACTGTCGTTGACGTCTAACCGAGGGCCGTTATCCGGTCCCGGGACATGGCGTGGTGGGTAGTTTGACTGGGGCGGTCGCCTCCCAAAGTGTAACGGAGGCGCGCGATGGTTAGCTCAGACCGGTCGGAAATCGGTCGTCGAGTGCAATGGCATAAGCTAGCCTGACTGCGAGACTGACAAGTCGAGCAGAGACGAAAGTCGGCCATAGTGATCCGGTGGTCCCGCGTGGAAGGGCCATCGCTCAACGGATAAAAGGTACTCTAGGGATAACAGGCTGATTTTGCCCAAGAGTCCATATCGACGGCAAAGTTTGGCACCTCGATGTCGGCTCATCACATCCTGGGGCTGGAGCAGGTCCCAAGGGTACGGCTGTTCGCCGTTTAAAGTGGTACGTGAGCTGGGTTCAGAACGTCGTGAGACAGTTTGGTCCCTATCTGCCGTGGGTGTTCGAAGCTTGAGAGGATCTGTCCCTAGTACGAGAGGACCGGGATGGACATACCTCTGGTGGACCTGTCGTGGCGCCAGCCGCGCAGCAGGGTAGCTAAGTATGGAATAGATAACCGCTGAAAGCATCTAAGCGGGAAACTAACCTCAAAACAAGGCTTCGCTGAGGATCGTGGAAGACTACCACGTTGATAGGCCAGGTGTGGAAGCGCGGTGACGTGTGAAGCTTACTGGTACTAATAATCCGATCGGCTTGATCGTTTCTCAGCAAAACTCATTCG
>KB291768.1:0-330 GCA_000318405.1 Brevundimonas diminuta 470-4
TGGTCGATATTTCGTGCCCGCTTCCATCTGTTTTCCGGGACGACGCCAACCGCTCGCACTCTGCCATCCACTGGGTAAAAACACTTAGGTAATTCTACCCAAGCGACGGCGCCTTGGCCGTGTTTGCCCACGGCGTAGCTTGAAGTGTTCGTCGAGCGATGTTCATATTCCCCTATGGGGCGATTTCTCGACAGTCTGTTGGAAACGTCACCCGCCTACCAAGTTCGGCGGGACAGCGATGGCTTCTTGCTGATCGGCAATCCGAAGCGGGCCGCCCAGTTCAACGACATAGTGCGACAAGCCACTGACGACGCTGGCGAAGATTACGTG
>KB291768.1:350-1519 GCA_000318405.1 Brevundimonas diminuta 470-4
CGACGCTGGCGAAGATTACGTGGCCTTTCCCATCAGCGACGGCGGTCAAGGCTACAGCCAAATGTTCATCCTCCCGCTGGATGAGATGCCGCCTTCCTGACGACCGGCACCGGTGTGAACCTTCGGAGGCATCACGGCTTCCGATGGTATGTCTATGCTTCTCCACACCTTGCTCGAAGGCTCCCCGGCCTACGGCGTGATCGATGCCAAAGATGGCTTCGTCCTGTTCCGACGATCTGGATTTGAGGACGAGTTCAACGCGATTGCGGCTGAAGCCATCCTGACGTTAGGCGACCAGTGCGATGTGATCCCGCTGGTGAAAGGCGACGACTGCGACCGGCTCTTTCTTGCCCTTAAAGGGTAAGCCCAAGTTCGGTTGACGCCTAGCCGATCCATGAGAGCCTGTTCTCCCATCTTCGAATAGGAGAACGGCCCTGACCAAGCGGGTGGCGATCTATGCTCGTGTGAGCACGGCGGATAAAAACCAGACCGTCGAGAACCAGCTTCGTGATCTGCTGGCCGTCGCCGAGCGTCAGGGCTGGACGGTCGTCGCCACCTTCACCGACGAAGGCATCTCCGGCGTTAAAGGTCGCGACCGGCGCCCCGGCTACGACGCTCTGCTCAAGGGCGTGGCCCGCAAGGACTTTGAACAGATCATGGCGTGGAGCGTGGACCGCCTTGGCCGGAGTCTGCCTGACCTCGTGGCTCTTTCTGAACGACATCCACTCCAAAGCCGTGGACCTCTATCTCCACCAGCAGGGCCTCGATACGAGCACGCCATCAGGCCGGATGATGTTCCAGATGTTGTCGGTCTTCGCCGAGTTCGAGCGGGCCATGATCCGTGAGCGCATCATGGCTGGGCTTCGTCGCACGACAAAGAAGAGCGGTCGAAAGCCGATGCCTTCAGACCGTGTGGAAGCGATCAGGAAATCGTTGGAAGACGGTATGGGCATCCGCGCCACCGCCCGCCTCCATCGTGCGTCCACGACCACGGTGACGACCATCGCCCGCACGCTGAAGACGGTGGAAGAAGACCGTCTGGAGAGCGTGGCGGCTTAAGTCAGGCGGGTTGCTCGGCCCGATATTCGATCCGCTCACCCCCCGACAAAACATGGGCGCCGGGCGTTAAAGTGGCTGGCTGAACGTCGCGCCGACCAAGAATATGAAAC
>KB291769.1 GCA_000318405.1 Brevundimonas diminuta 470-4
CGCCGCGTCGCCGTGCGCGCCACGACGCCCGACCGCCTGCCCCTGTGCGGCGAATGGCGCCCCGGCCTGTTCGTCCTGACCGGGATGGGGTCGCGCGGCTTCTGCGTCGCGCCGCTGCTGGGCGAGCATCTGGCGGCGCTGGCGATGGGGCGGCCCTCGCCCCTGAGCGCCGAGGCGGCGCGCCGCCTGTCCTTGACCCGTTGGCCGAGCGAAGGGAATAACGCCGTTTGAGCGAAACCAGCGCCCGCTCCCGGCGTTGTCGTGCATAACGTCGTCGGCTCGGTTCAGACCGGGCGCACCGACTTCAATCGAGGCAGCGTCATGACCCTTCGTCTCGCTATGGCTCCGGCTCTTCTGGCCGCCAGCTTCACCATCGCCAGCTGCGCGCCGGTCAACGGCGGCGGCGGCGGCCAGACCGCCGCGAACACCTCGGCGCGCCAGTGCATCTTCCAGCGCGACATTCGCAACTTCCGCGTCTCGAACGACGGACGCAACGTCTATGTGCGCACAGGAACGAAGTCGGTCTATCAGCTGGAGACGCTCGGCGTCTGCCCGGACCTGGAGAACGCGCTGGCCATCGGCTTCAGGCCGAACGGCGGCCTGACCAGCCTGTGCGTGGGCGACTGGACCCGCATCGTCTCGGCGCCTCGCGACTTCGACAACACGCCGTGCAGCGTTCGGATGGTCAAGGGCCTGACCGACGCGGAAGTCGCCGCCCTGCCGGCGCGGGAACGCCCCTGATCCCCGTCCTGAACACAGGCCCTGCCCTGCGGCCCCGCGCAGATTACTTCTGTGTAATTGCGATCGAGTCGTTTGAGCGGGGATCGCCGAAGGGCTAAACAGCGTTGCTATGCCCGCGACGCCGGACAGAAGGTTGGCGCGCGCCCTGACTGAACGCTCAATCTTCCAGGATATCCGCACGTGGCGACCTCTCGACGCTTTTCGGCCCGACTGACCGGCGCCCTGGCCGTGGCGCTGAGCGCCAGCCTGACCCTGGCCGCCTGCGGCGGACACGGCGACGCCCCCAAGGACAAGGAAGAAGGCGCCTCACGCCAGACCGTCAGCGCGGCGACGGCGACTACGGTCGCCCTGCCCCGCACCGTGGTCGCCTCGGGCACCGTCAGCGCCTGGGAAGAGGTGCCGGTCGGCGCCGAAACCGGCGGGCTGACCGCGACGACCCTGTACGTCGACGAAGGCTCATACGTCCGCCAGGGACAGCCGCTGGTGCAGATGAACGACGTGCTGCTGCGCGCCCAGGTGCGTCAGCAGCAGGCGGCGGTGCAGACCGCTGAAGCCAACGCCGCGCGCGACGACGCCGCCCTGGCTCGCGCGCAGGAACTGAAGGAACGAGGCTTCCTCAGCCAGGCGGCGCTGGACACGGCTCTGGCCAACCAGCGCGCCTCGGCGGCCAATCTGGCCTCGGCGCGCGCTTCGCTGTCCGAAACCCAGACCCGCCTGTCGCAGGCCACCATCCGCGCGCCGGTCAGCGGCCTCATCATCAGCCGCAGCGTCACCAAGGGCCAGATCATCAGCGCCGGAACCGAACTGTTCCGCATGGTGCGCGACGGCCGTCTGGAGCTGGACGCCCAGGTGCCGGAGACGGAACTCCCGCTGATCCAGGCCGGTCAGAGCGCGGCCATCACCTCCAGCCAGGCCGGGTCCACCACCGGCACGGTGCGCATCGTCACGCCGGAGGTCGATCCGCAGACCCGCCTGGGCCTGGCGCGCATCAGCCTTTCGCCCGGCAGCGCGCTGAAGCCCGGCATGTTCGCCCGCGCCGCGATCGAGGCGGGCGCCCGTCCGGCGACCGTGGTGCCGACCGACGCGGTTCTGTACCGTAGCAACAAATCGGGCGTCTTCGTGCTGAACGCCGACTCCTCGGTGCGCTTCGCCCCGGTGACCGTGCTGGCGCGCAACGATGACCAGACCTCGGTCGAGGGGATCGACGCCGGGGTGCGGGTCGTGGTGGCCGGCGCCGGCTTCCTGAACGACGGAGACAAGGTGACGGTGGCCGCGCCCAAGCCGGCGGCGGCGCCCGCCGCTGCGACCGCCCCGGCTCCGGCCTCTGCGCCCGCCAAGAAGTAAGGCCCGGTCATGAACCAGATTTCCGCCTGGGCGATCAAAAACCCCATCCCCATCATCCTGCTGTTCCTGCTGCTGACGCTGGGCGGGGTGACCGGCTTCGCCGGGATGCGGATCAACAACAACCCCGACATCGACTTCCCGCTGGTCGCGGTCACGGCCGCGCGCCCCGGCGCCGCCCCGACCGAGATGGAGGTGCAGGTCACGCGGGTGATCGAGGATTCGATCGCCGGTCTGTCGGGCGTGCGCCACATCTATTCCAACGTTTCGGACGGGGTGTCCTCGACCACCATCGAGTTCGAGCTGGGCACCGACACCGAGCGCGCCACCAACGACGTGCGCAACGCCATGAGCGGGGTGCGCGCCAGCCTGCCCCAGGACATGCAGGAGCCGACGGTCCAGCGCATCGACATCACGGGCGACGCCCTGATCACCTACGTCGTGCGCTCCGAGACGATGACGCCCGAGCAGATCAGCTGGTTCATCGACAATGAGATGAGCCGCGCCCTGCTGGCGCTGGGGGGCGTCGGCGAGGTCAACCGCTCGGGCGGGGTGGACCGCGAGATCCGCGTCGAGCTGGATCCGCAGCGTCTGAGCGCCTACGGCGTCACGGCGGCTCAGGTCAGTCAGGCCCTGACCAGCGTCAACAACAACCTGCCGGGCGGGCGCGTCACCATCGCGGGTTCGGAGCGCGCCGTGCGCACCCTGGGCGCCGCCGGCTCGGTCGAACAGCTGCGCGAGACCCTGGTGCCGGTCGGCGACGGCAAGAACGTGCGTCTGGGCGACCTGGGGACCGTGGTCGACAAGTGGAGCGAGCCGCGCCGCCTGGCACGCTACAACGGGCAGGAGGCCGTGACCTTCAACTTCCTGCGCTCGCGCGAGGCCAGCGAGGTCAAGGTCTCGGAAAAGGTCCGCGCCGAGGTCGCCAAGATCGACGAGGCCCACCCCGAACTGACCATCGAGCAGGTCACGTCCAGCGTGAAATACATCGAGGAATCCTACCTCGCCTCGCTGGAGGCGCTGATCCTGGGCGCGGTCCTGGCGGTCATCGTGGTGTGGATCTTCCTGCGCGACTGGCGGGCGACCCTGATCGCGGCGACGGCCATGCCGATGTCGCTGATCCCGACCTTCGCCATCCTGGGGCCGATGGACCAGTCGCTGAACGTGGTGACGCTGCTGGCCCTGTCGCTGACGATCGGCATTCTGGTCGACGACGCCATCGTGGAGATCGAGAACATCGTCCGCCACATGCGCGACGGCAAGCCGCCCTATGACGCCGCCTTCGAGGCCGCCGACGAGATCGGCCTGGCCGTGGTGGCCACGACCGGCACCATCATCGCCGTGTTCGCGCCCGTCGGCTTCATGCCCGGCATCATCGGCCAGTTCTTCAAGGCCTTTGCGCTGGCCGCCTGCATCAGCGTCTTCTTCTCGCTGGTGGTGGCGCGTCTGCTGACGCCGCTGATGGCGGCCTATATGCTCAAGCACACCCATCATGAGGACAAGGACCCCTTCTGGATGGCGGGCTATCTGCGCTCGCTGAAGTGGTGCCTGCGCCACCGCTGGATCGTCTTCGTCCTGGGCGGGGCCTTCCTGTTCGGCTCCATCGGCCTGTCCGTGGTCGCCAAGATGTCCTTCGAGTTCATGTCGCCCGCCGATGAAGGCCGCGCCGCCTTCCAGATCGAGCTGCCGCCGGGCGCCACCCTGCGCCAGACCGACGCCGTGGTGCAGCAGGTCACCCAGAAGCTGAACGCCCGGCCCGAAGTCACCTCGGTCTACGCCGCCGTCGGCGGCCAGTCGGTCAATCAGGCCAACGTCTACGCCGACATGGTCGCCAAGGGTAAGCGCGAGCTGAGCCAGCAAGCGTTCGCCCGCGTCATGGTCGATGAGCTGAAGCAGATCCCCGGCGCCCGCATCCGCGCCGGCATCGCCCAGCAGGGCGGCGGCCCCGGCGACGGCACCAGCTATACCTTCTCCATCCTGGGCGACGACCCGGCGACGCTGGAGGCCGCGGCCCGCAAGGTCGAGGACGAGATGCGCGGCGTGAAGGGGCTGGCCAATGTGGTCAATACGGCCGCCATCGCCCGCCCGGAAATCCTGGTCACGCCGCGCCCCGACGAGGCGGCCCTGCTGGGCGTCTCGGCGGGGGCCATCTCGCAGGCGGTGCGCGTCGCCACCATCGGCGACGTCGATCAGAACCTGCCGAAGTATAATCTGGGCGACCGTCAGATCCCCATTCGCCTGCAACTGACCGAGGCGGCGCGCGAGGACCTGAACGTGCTGGAAAGCCTGCGGGTGCCGACCGCCTCGGGCGCCTCGGTGCCGCTGAGCGCGGTGGCCGACATCGAGTTCGGCGCCGGACCGGCCACGGTCAGCCGTCAGGACCGCTCGCGCATCGCCTCGATCACGGCCGAGCTGGACGGCATCACCACCGGCGCCGCCGGTCAGGCGGTCAACCGCCTGCCCTCGGTCAAGAGCCTGCCGAACGGCGTGCGACAGGTCCCGGCCGGGGACGCCGAGTTCATCCAGGAGATGCTGGTGGGCTTCGGCATCGCCTTCCTGTCCGGCATCCTGCTGATGTATGCGGTGCTGACCCTGCTGTTCAAAAGCTTCGCCTATCCGGTCACCATCATGGCGGCCCTGCCCCTGGCCATCGGCGGGGCCTTCATCGCCCTGGTGATCGCGGGCAAGAGCTTCTCGATGTCGGCGCTGATCGGGGTGCTGATGCTGATGGGGATCGCGGCCAAGAACTCCATCCTGCTGGTCGACTACATCATCATGGCCGAGAAGAGCGGACTGAACCGTTTCGACGCCATCATGGACGCCGCCCACAAGCGGGCCCGGCCCATCCTGATGACCACCTTCGCCATGGGGGCGGGCATGGTGCCCATCGCCATCGGCTGGGGCGCTGACGTGGAGTTCCGCTCGCCGATGGCCGTGGCCGTGCTGGGGGGGCTGATTTCCTCGACCTTCCTGTCGCTGCTCTACATCCCGGCGGTGTTCACCATCATCGACGACATCGCCGGCTTCGGGCGGCGGATGCTGAACCGGATGTTCGCCGGGCAGCGGCGGATGGCCGGAGAGAGCCACGCCCCGGCGGAGTGAGGCGCGCCCCAAGCGCTGAAGACAGGAAAGCCCCCGGTCCATGCGGCCGGGGGCTTTTTCATAGGCCCGCCCTCTCCTGATGGAAGAGCGACACACAAAAAGGGCGGGCCGGATCGCTCCGGCCCGCCCCTATTTTCAGACGTCTCGCCTGGATCAGTAGCGGACGCGCAGGGTCACGCCGTAGGTGCGCGGCTGGCCCATGAAGGCGTTGTAGGTCTGGGTGTCCAGCGCCGGGTTGTAGTAGGTGCCGTTCGGCTGGACCGTGGTCTGGAAGGCCGAGCCTTGCAGCGGGGCGTTGATGGCCACCTGCTTGTACTCTTCGTCCGTCAGGTTCTGGGCCCATAGGTCCAGGGCCCAGCGGTCGTCTTCGGCGCCCAGGGTGATGCGGCCGTTCAGCAGGGTCATGGCGTCCTGCATCTTGTACGGCAGCAGGTCCGAGCCGGTATTGAACTCGGTCGAATACTTCGCCGACAGGTTCAGACCCACCTTCATCCCCGAACCGATCGAACGGTCGAACGCCACGGCGGCCGTGGCCGACCATTCCGGCGCGAAGGACGCACGCGCGCCCGGCAGCAGAGACAGCTGCGGGAAGTTGCCGGGGTTGGCCAGGTCGGCGGCGGTGAAGTCGCCGTACTTGGTGTCCGTGTAGGTCACGCCGCCGTTGAACGACAGGCCCTGGACCGGCGTGAACCAGACGAAGTCGGCGTCGACGCCCTTGGAGGTCAGCTCAGGAATGGATTCGACCACAAAGGCCGTGCCCAGGAAGGTGTTGAGCTGGAAGTCCTCGAACTTCTGGTTGAAGTAGGTGATGTTGAACAGCACCGAGCGGTTGAACAGGGTGTTTTTCAGCCCGATCTCGAAGCTGTCGACGGTCTCGGACGGGAACAGCAGAGAGTTGCTGGGCGTAATCGGCAGCGGATTGGTCGCCGTCGGTCCCTGCACGCGGTCCATATTGTAGCCGAAGGACTTATAGCCGCGCGCGTAGGAGGCGTAGGCCATCACGCTGTCGTTGAAGCGATAGCTGCCCTTCACCGTGCCGCTGAACTCGCCGTTGCTGTGGCCTTCGCCGATGCGACGGTTGTCGAACAGGGGGTTGGCCCAGGGCAGGCAAAGGTTGGAGGCCAGACGTCCGGCCGTGGACTGGGCGGCCGCTTGAGGCAGACCTGCGCCCATCAGCGCGCCGGTCATGGCGGCGATGTTGCCCAAGGCGCCGCCGCAGGCCGCGCCGTTGGTCCCCAGATTGTCCTGGACGCCCGTCAGGCTCTTGTCGTCCAGGGTGTAGCGCAGGCCCAGGGTGACATCGAACTGGTCGGTCAGATGCAGGGTGTTGTTGGTGAAGATGGCGAAGGATTCCGTCGTCTGACGGTAGTGATCCTGAACGCCATGGCCCGCGCCGAAGCCGGGGCCCGTCGGCGCCGTCGGACCGGAAGGCGCCATGCCGCCGGTCGCCAGACAGCCGGTCAGGAATTGCGCCGTCGTGCCCGGGCGGGTCAGACAGCCGACGATGTTCGGGCTGATCGGGATGGCGCTCGAACCGGCGTTCAGCTGGCTGGAGATCAACAGCGACATGAAGGGCGTGTAGCCAGCGCCGTACCAATAGCTGTCGTCGCGGTTGATGGTCTCGCGCGTCATGAAGGCGCCGACCAGCCAGTCGATACGGTCCGTGGCGCCGGCCAGACGGACTTCCTGGGTCAGGTTGTCCAGCTCGAAGCCATAGCCGCCGTCGTGCGGACGATAGAGCAGGTCGGCGGTGGTGTAGTCGAGGTCCATGCCGTTGACGCCCGACCAGTTCCGCCAGGAGCTGAGCGAGGTGAAGGTGGCGTTCCACGACGGGATGTCGATATTGGCCTCGGCCGAGAAGCCCATGTCTTCCATGGTCTGGCCGGTGCCGCGGTTGGCGTAGGCCGTGCGCGAGAAGGGCAGTTCGCCGAAGCCCGGCGCCGGGGCGGCCTGTTGACCGCCGACCGCATTGATGAAGGCCACGGTCGGGCCGGTGCGGACCTGGGTCGAGACGCAGCAGTATTCGTCGCGCTTGGAATAGTCGGCGATCAGGCGGATCGAAATGTCGTCCGACGGCAGGATCAGCAGCTGGCCGCGCGCGGTCCAGAAGTTCTGGTTCTGGTCGTCCGTCTCCTGACGCGGGCCGGGGCCGGTGACGACGTCGTAGAAGCCGTCACGTTCGCGCTTGGCCATGTAGAGGCGGCCGGCGACCTTGTCGCTGAGCGGGCCGGTGACCGAGCCGGCGATGCCCCAGGCGCCGAAGTTGCCGTAGGTGGCCTCGGCCTCGAAGCCGGGCGTGAAGGACGGCGCCTCGGAGATGATGTTGATGACGCCGGCCGAGGTGTTCTTGCCGAACAGGGTGCCCTGCGGCCCCTTCAGCACCTCGATGCGGCTCAGTTCGCCCAGGTCGCCGAAGCCGACGCCGTTGCGCGAGCGGTAGACGCCGTCGATGACCACGCCGACCGAGCTTTCCAGACCGGGGTTGTCGCCCACGGTGCCGACGCCGCGGATACGGGCGGTGGTCGCCGTTTCCGACTGGGTCGAGGTGACCGTCATGCCCGGCGTCAGGATCTGCAGATCCTTGATGTCGCGGACCCCTGCGCCTTCCAGCGCCGCCTGCGACAGGGTGGTGACCACGATCGGCACGTCCTGCAGGCTCTGCTCGCGTTTCTGGGCGGTGACGATGATGTCGTCGACCGTGGTCGGCCCGTCCTGGGCGGCGGCGGCGCCCGCGAAGCCGAAGGCTGCGACGCCGACGACTGCGACCGAAGCGGTGCAGCGAAGGATGTGGTTCAAACGCATATAGGCGGCTCCCCGACTCTGTGGGCCCGGCCGCATTTCGCGGCCGCGCGCGATTCCTGTCCCTGATGATCCGCGCTCATTGAACGGCGCGGGTTCTCAACACAAAGGGGTAGTCCATGCCCCAGTCACCGACAAGCAAAGGCCACCTGAGGAACGATAATTTCCTTCACCCCCGCCCCACCTGTGGCGATAAAGCGACAAATATACTGACGTTAGGTCAATGTTATCGCTGATCACTCAGCCGAAGCGACTGATTTCAAATGGCGTCTTTTCTTCTGCGCTGCGTCGGCCAGCGACAGAATCACGGCCGCAGCCAGACCGGACAGCAGGGAGCCGCCGATCACCCCCAGCTTGACCTCGATCTGCTCGACGGAATCCACGGCGCCGGGGAAGGCCAGCACGCCGATGAACAGGCTCATGGTGAAGCCGATGCCGCACAGCAGGCTGACGCCGTAGAGCTGCATCCAGCCCGCGCCCGAGGGCTTGTCGCCCAGGCCCAGCTTGACCGCCAGCCAGGCCACCCCGAAGACGCCGGCCTGCTTGCCGAGGAACAGGCCCAGGGCGATGGCGACGACGAGGGGGGCGAAGGCCTGCTCCAGCGACAGGCCGGCGAAGGAGACGCCCGCCTTGGCGAAGGCGAACAGCGGCAGGACCAGATAGGCCACATAGGGGTGCAGGTCGTGCATAGCGTCCTTCAGCGGGCTCTGCGACGTCTCGCGGCGCGGCTCGACCGGCACGATCAGGGCGAAGGCCACGGCGGTCAGCGACGTCGACAGGCCGGACAGCACCGTCAGATACCAGACGGCGGCGAAGCCCAGCGCCCAGAAGGCGGCGGCCATCCGGCGACGGCCCAGCACGGCGAAGACGGCGATGACGCCCAGCACGGCCAGCAGCGGGGCCCACTGAACGCCCTGACTGAACAGAATGGCGATCAGGGCGATGGCCCCCAGATCGTCGACGATGGCGAGGGTCAGCAGGAAGACGCGCAGGGACGCAGGCAGGCTGCGCCCCACGACGGCGAAGACGGCCAGGGCGAAGGCGATGTCGGTGGCCAGCGGAATGGGCCAGCCCTGATGCGGTCCGCCCAGCGTTCCGGCGACGGCCAGATAGACCAGACCCGGAACCGCCATGCCGCCCAGAGCCGCCAGAATGGGCAGGGCCAGCTTTCTGGGATTGCTGAGCTCGCCCTTCAGAATCTCATATTTGATCTCAAGGCCGACGATCAGGAAGAAGACCGCCATCAGGCCCTCCTTGATCCAGTCGGACACCGTCTCCTCCAGCCGCAGCGGGCCGATCTGGACGGCGTGGACGCTCTTCAGCCAGCCGAAATAATCGGCTGACCACGGCGAGTTGGCGACGATCAAGGCCGTCAGGGCGGCGAGGCCCAGGACGGCGCCGGAACCGGCCTCGGTCTTGAGAAAGGCGAGCGTGTGTTTTCTGGCCACGAAGGTCTCCGAAACGATGAGAGGGTCTGTCGTGGCGTCAGGTTATCGACGGACGCCGGACTGGATTCGCGCGCAGAAGCGGCGCCAGCCTGACCTCGGGATAGGATCGCGCGAGGCCTGATGTCTGCGAGTGAAAATACGGATCGAGCCTTAAGGTTCAACCCCGCCGCGCCGGATCGGCCGCGCGGTTGCGAAATGCGCGGCGAAGGGGCATCTGCGGCCCATGCCCGTCTCCCCCGCCTATCGCCCCGAACCCCGCTTTTTTGAACTGGGCGCCGACTACGGCGACGCCGTGAAGTCGGCCGACTTCCCGCAGACGATCCTGCGCCTGCGCAACGACCGGGCGGCGGCGACGGTGGGGCTGGAGACGCTGAGCGACGCCGAATGGATCGCCCATTTCGGCCGTTTCGAGCCCCTGCCCGGCCAGCCCGGCCCCGTGGCCATGCGCTATCACGGCCACCAGTTCCGCGTGTACAACCCCGAGATCGGCGACGGGCGCGGCTTTCTGGCGGCGCAGATGCGGGAAATCCCTGAAGCAGCCCTGCTCCGCGAGCAGGGCGATAGGGACAGCAACTCCCCTCAAGCAGCCTCCCTCCGCGAGGGAGGCGGCGCTCAAGCAGCGAGCGACCGCGTCGCGAGCGATAGCGCTCTTCCAGGTCGCCTTCTCGACCTAGGGAGCAAGGGCTCGGGCCAGACGCCGTGGTCGCGCCATGCGGACGGGCGGTTGACGCTGAAGGGCGGGGTGCGCGAGGCGCTTGCGGCGGCCATGCTGGAGAGCCTCGGCGTTCCGACCTGCCGCATCCTGTCGCTGATCGAGACGGGCGAGGATCTGGAGCGGCACGACGAGCCGTCGCCGACGCGCTCGGCCGTCATGGTGCGGCTGTCGCACAGCCATATCCGCTTCGGGACCTTCCAGCGCGCCGCCTACTATGGGCGCAAGGACCAGATCGAGGCGCTGATGGAGCACGCCCGCAGCCTGTATCATCCGGCGGTCGCGCCGGGCGACGCGGCGGGTTTTCTGGGCGCGGTGGTCGAGGCCTCGGCGGCGCTGACGGCCAGGTGGATCGCGGCGGGCTTCGTCCACGGGGTGCTGAACACCGACAATCTGAACGTCACGGGCGAGAGCTTCGACTACGGCCCGTGGCGCTTCCTGCCGCACTATGAGCCGGGCTTCACCGCCGCCTATTTCGACCAGAACGGCCTTTACGCCTTCGCGCGCCAGCCCGAGGCGGTGTTCTGGAACCTGACGCAGCTGGCGGGCTGTCTGAAGCTGATCGCCGAGCCGGAGCCGCTGGCGGCGGCGCTGAACGCCTTCGGCCCGGCCTATATCCGCCATCTGCGGGCGGCCTTCCTGAACCGGCTGGGCGTTCAGAGCCTGGGCGAGGCGGCGGACCAGCGGCTGCTCGATGCGACCCTGGCGCTGGCGCGCGAGAAGAAGGAGGCCCTGCGCTGGGAGCCGATCTTCTTCGACTGGTTCGGCGGCTTCAGCTCGGCGGCGCGGGCGCTGGGCGGGGTGCGCGGCAAGACCTATCAGGGCGAGGCCTTCGACGCCTTCCGCTTCGCCCTGATGGAGCATGAGCCGGACCGGCCCGAGCGGCTGGAGCATCCGATGTTCGCCGCGCCCGAACCCGAAGAGATGCTGATCGACGAGGTCGAGGCCCTGTGGAGCGCCATCGACACGGCCGACGACTGGGCCCCGCTGAAGGCCAAACTGGCCCGGCTGGAGACGGCGAAAGCGGCCTGGAGCCTCTAAGTCATCAATTGATGTCATCGGGCGTTGACTCGAAATAAGGCTCGGCTTAGAGGCGGATGATCCCGGCTGGGTTACGGGGAATTGTGGTTTCAGCCTCGCTGTCGCCACGACCGTTCCGCCACCGTGATCACAGATTGTTTCCCGCGCTTGCAAAGCGACCAAGAGAACTGATCTTGTGACTGTTGCAAATTAACGGTTACGGCCATGACGACGACCACCTTGACGCCCCATCAGGCGCGCGCCCGCGCCGACTATCTGAACATCACGCTTTGGACCTTCCAGGGCTGGATCGCCATGTTCTTCCTCGCCGCCGGATACGCCAAACTGTCCGAGCCGATGGAGAATCTGATCGTGCTGATGCAGTGGCCCGCCCTGGTCGGCGAAACCTTCGTGCGCGGCGTCGGCGTCGCCGAAATGGCGCTGGCGGTCATGATGCTGGCGCCGCTGATTTCATGGCGTTTCGGCCGTCCGCTGCTGCTGACGGCGGCGGCGGGCCTGCTAGTGCTGGAGACGATCGCTCTGGGCGTCCACGCCTTCAGCCTGGACCTGGGCCTGAGCCTGACCAACGTCTTCCTGATCGCCATCACGGCGCCGGTGCTGTGGCTGCGTCGGCGCTGAGCCGACGCGCCTTCCCTGTCCGATTTGCAGGCCCGCTTCTCCCCCTCCCCCGAGGGCCTGCGAATACGAAGGCCGCGACCCGTCCCCGGTCGCGGCCTTTTCTTTGGGCCGTTCACAACTTCGTAGCCGCCACGCGAAAAGCTTCCCTTTACGTCCGCGTCAAGTTATGACGGGGGCATGTCGATCGCAGACGAACATCGCACCTATTCGATACGGCAGCTGTGCCGTGAGTTCGGCGCGACCGCGCGCGCCCTTCGCTTCTATGAGGACAAGGGCCTGCTGACGCCGTCGCGCAAGGGGCAGACGCGGGTCTATGGCCCGCGCGACCGCGCCCGGCTGAAGCTGATCATGCGCGGTCGCCGCATCGGCTTCACCCTGGTCGAGATCCAGGAGATGCTGGATCTGTATGACCAGAAGGACCACAACGTCCATCAGATGGCCATCGCCCTGCCGCGTCACCGCGCCCGCATCCAGGCGCTGAAGCAGCAGTTGGAAGACATCGAAGGCGCCATCGAGACGGCCGAAGCCGCCTGCGCCTGGATGGAAAAGACCCTGGGCGAACACCGCCCCGACCTTCTGCCGGGCGCCGAGGCCTACGCCAGTCTGCTGAGCGAGCGCCTCAACGACCCCGACGACCACTTCCTGACCTTCAAAGCGAGAGCGTGATCCCATGAGCTATAAGGCGCCCGTCCGCGACCTGTCCTTCGTCCTGCATGACGTTCTGCAGGTCGAAAACTACGGCAACCAGTTGCCCGACGCCGACCTGTCGCGCGACCTGGTCGACCAGATCATCGAGGAAGGCGGCAAGTTCGCCGAAGAGGTCATCGCCCCGATCAACCGGCCCGGCGATCTGGAAGGCTGTCACATCGAAGGCGACGTGGTGACGACGCCCAAGGGCTGGAAAGAAGCCTACCAGCAGATGGTCGAGGCGGGCTGGCCGTCGCTGGGCTTCAGCACCGAGTTCGGCGGCCAGGGCATGCCCTCGGTCGTGTCGAGCGCGGTGGGCCAGTTCACCGCCGCCGCCAGCGCCGCCTTCTCCATGTATCCGGGCCTGACCAGCGGCGCCTTCCACGGCATCGAGGCCAGCGCCTCGGACGAGATCAAGCAGAAGTATCTGCCCAAGATGGCGTCGGGCGAATGGACCGGCACCATGAACCTGACCGAGCCGCAGTGCGGCACGGACCTGGGCATGGTCCGCACCAAGGCGGTCAAGAACGACGACGGCTCTTATTCGATCACCGGCCAGAAGATCTGGATCTCGGCGGGAGAGCACGACTTCGCCGACAACATCATCCACACGGTGCTGGCCCGCGTCGAAGGCGCGGTTCCGGGCATCAAGGGCCTGTCGCTCTTCGTGGTGCCGAAGTTCTTGGTGAATGAGGACGGATCGCTGGGCGAGCGCAACGGCGTGTCCTGCGCGGGCCTGGAACACAAGATGGGCATTCATGGCAACGCCACCTGCGTCATGGCCTATGAGAACGCCAAGGGCTGGCTGATCGGCGAAGAAGGCCGCGGCATGAACAATATGTTCGTGGTCATGAACGAGGCCCGTCTGGGCACCGGCCTGCAGGGTCTGGCCATCGGCGACGCCGCCTATCAGGCCGCCGTCGAGTTCGCCAACGACCGCCTGCAGGGCCGCAGCCTGACCGGACCGAAGAACCCGGATGGCCCGGCCGACCCGATCATGGTCCACCCCGACGTGCGCCGGATGCTTCTGGAGGCCAAGGCCTTCGTCGAAGGCGGCCGCGCCTTCATCCTGTGGACCGCGCTGCAGGCCGATCTGCAGAAGGCCGCCGATGAAGCCGTCGCCACCAAGGCCAAGGACTACATGGGCCTGATCACGCCGGTGCTGAAAGCCTATCTGACCGACAAGGGCTTCCACGTCGCCTCGCTGGCGATGCAGGTCCACGGCGGTTCGGGCTACACCGAGCATTTCCCGGCGTCGCAGTATCTGCGCGATGCGCGGATCACCATGATCTATGAAGGCACCAACGGCATTCAGGCGCTGGATCTGGTGGGCCGCAAGCTGCCCGCCAACGGCGGCCGCGCCATCATGAGCTGGTTCGCCGACATCGACGCCTTCGTCAGCGAGAACGGCGAGGACGAGGCGATCAAGCCCTTCGTCGAGGGCCTGGCCGACGCCAAGAAGAAGCTGCAGGAGGCCACCATGTGGCTGATGCAGAACGGCATGGCCAACCCGGACAACGCCGCCGCAGCCTCGACCGACTACCTGCACATATTCGGCCTGACGGCCTACGCCTTCCTGTGGGCCCAGATGGCCAAGGCGGCGCAAGCCAAGATCGCCGCCGGGGACGCCGATCCCTATTACGCCAACAAGCTGATGACCGGCCGCTACTTCGTCGAACGCATCCTGCCCGACGCCGGGGCGCACCTGAAGAAGCTGAAGTCCGGCGCCGAGGTGCTGATGCAGATGCCCGCCGAGGCGTTCTGATTAGCTAGTCGGCTTGGGCTCAGGCAAACCTAGACGCGATCGTTCTGCTTCAAAGGCGATCGCGTCGAAGGGGCCGCGAACCGAAACAGAAGGATCGACCAGAGGCCCATCTACCTTGCGGATGACATAGTAGAAGCTCGTGACACCTCTCGCTTGGCGGACCTCGCCAACGACGAAGTCGCTATTATACGCCACGGCGACTACCCGTTCAGGAATGCGTCCGACGCAGTTGCCATCCACCAGAGCAAAGCAGACGCCTGCATCCTGCTTGGAATCCGTGGCGACGAAACGATACGGACCATCGATCTTCTCATCTCGAACAAACCCACAGGCGGCAAGACTCGCTGCTGCGACCAAGATGAATCCGTAGCGCATACCCGCCTCCAACCAGAGTTCCCGACACTGATCGGAACCACGCTCCAAGGGAAGACGCCATGAACGTGCTCAACAGCCCCGAACCCGACTTCATGAAGGAAGAGGAGATCGTCCTCTTCTCCGACTCCGTCGCCAAATGGATCGACGAGCACGCTCCGCCCGAGAAGTTCCAGCAGTGGATCGCCGAATCCTCAGTCCCGCGCGGGCTGTGGAATGCGGCGGGCGAGGCGGGCCTGCTGGGACTGTCGCTGCCGGAAGAAGACGGCGGTTTCGGCGGCGACTATCGGCACGAAGTGGTGCTGATGCGCCAGTTGGGCTGGAAGGGCGCGGACCACTTCGGCATCTCGCTGCACAACGCCATCGTCATGCCCTACATCTGGCACTACGGCACGGCCGAGCAGAAGGCGCGCTGGCTGCCGCGCCTGCAGTCGGGCGAACTGGTCGGCGCCATCGCCATGACCGAGCCGGGCGCAGGGTCCGACCTGCAGGGGGTCAAGACCACCGCCGTGAAGCAGGGCGACTGCTATGTCCTGAACGGCTCCAAGACCTTCATCACCAACGGCCAGCTGGCCAACTTCATCATCGTCGTCGCCAAGACCGACCCGGCCGAGGGCGCCAAGGGCACCAGCCTGATCTGCCTTGAGACCGACGGGGCCGAGGGCTTCGAGCGCGGCCGCAACCTGCACAAGATCGGCATGGAGGCGAACGACACCTCTGAGCTGTTCTTCAACGACGTGAAGGTGCCGCTGGAGAACGTCATCGGCGACACCGAGGGTCAGGGCTTCGTCCAGTTGATGCAGCAGCTGCCGCAGGAGCGGCTGAACATCGCCGTTCAGGGCGTGGCCGCCGCCGAGCGCGGGCTGGAGGCGACCCTGGCCTACGTCAAGGAGCGCAAGGCCTTCGGCAAGCGGGTCATCGACTTCCAGAACACCCAGTTCAAGCTGGCCGAGATCAAGACCAAGCTGACCATCGCCAAGGTCTTCGTCGACCACTGCATTGGTCTGCACCTGAAGGGCCAGCTGGACGCCGCCACGGCGTCGATGGCCAAATACTGGGTGACGGACATCCAGGGCGAGACCATCGACGAGATGCTCCAGCTCTTCGGCGGCTATGGATACATGACCGAATATCCGATCGCCCAGCTGTACAAGGACGCCCGCGTCCAGCGCATCTACGGCGGCACGAACGAGATCATGAAGCTGCTGATCGCGCGGACGCTGTAGTCAGCGCAGCAGCAGGGCGCCCGCGATCAGGGCGCCTGAGATGACGATCGATGCGGCGATCCACCGCCCGGCCGAGAGGATCGACCGGGCGGTTTGCTTGTCCGAGGCCGCCGTCGTGGCGGGCTCGGCCGTCAGGCGGCGCGAGGCGGCGCGGATCAGGCGCGGCAGGTCGTCGCTGGCCGCCGACAGGTCCAGAAGGGCGCCGATCAGGCGGTTGCGCAGGGCCTCGGGGCTGCGGCTGGAGAAGAGGGCGCGGCTCCAGGCGCCCTTCATCGTCTGGACCAGATCGAAATCGGGATCGACGCGCGACAGCACCCCCTCGATCGTCACCAGCGCCTTGAGGATCAGCACCAGATCCGGCGGGGCGGCCACCCGCTCCTGACGCATCAGCCCCATCAGATCGGCGACGATGGCGGGCAGATCGACCTCTCCCTGACCGTGGCGGGCGATCAGCCGCTCGGCCCCGGCGGTCAGACTGGTGCGCGAGACGTCCGTTCCCTCGGTCCAGTCGGCCAGCACCTCGGCCATGCGGGCGCCGTCGCCGGCGGCCAGCGACTGGACGAAGCTGATCAGCTCGGCGCGGCGGCGCGGGGTCACGGTCCCGACCATGCCGAAATCCAGCAGCCCCACCCGGTCGCCGGGCAGGCCGCGCAGGTTGCCGGGGTGCGGATCGGCGTGAAAGCGGCCGTTGACCAGCACCATGTCCAGCACCGCCTCGGCGCCGACGCGGGCCAGCCGGTGCGGGTCGACGCCCGCCGCCCTCAGCCGCGCGGCGTCTATGGGCGGGACGCCGTCGAGATAGTCCTGCACCAGGACGCTGTCGGTCGTGTGCTGCCAATAGACGGCGGGGATGACCACATCGCGGTTGCGGGCGAAGTCGGCGGCAAAGCGGTCGACGTTGCGGCCCTCCGTCGTGAAATCCAGCTCGTCCAGCATGGCCTCGGTCAGCTGGGCGATCAGGGCGCGCGGGCGATAGCGGGCGATCTCGGCGCTGGACTGTTCGGCGCGGCGGGCCAATTCGGCGATCAGGCGCAGGTCGGCCTCGACGCGCGGACGCACGCCGGGGCGGCGGATCTTGACCACCACCTCGGTCCCGTCGTGCAGGGCGGCGCGGTGCACCTGGGCGATGGAGGCGGCGGCCAGCGGCGCCGCGTCGAAACGGGCGAAGACCTGTTCCGGCGGCCCGCCCAGCGCGGCCTCCACCTCGGGCCTTAGCGTCTCGAAGTCGAGGGTGGGTCCGGCGCTCTGAAGCTGTTCGAACTCGGCGATCCAGTCGGCGGGCAGCAGGTCCGAGCGGGTGGACAGGATCTGGCCCAGCTTCACGAAGGTGGGCCCCAACGCCTCCAGCGCCTGTCGGGTGCGGCGGGACAGGGGCTCAGGCCCGTCCGTCTCGTCCGCGCCCCCGCCGCCGAGGCCGAGGCGCAGCAGCACGGCCTCAAGCCCGAAGCGGGCGGCGACGCCGGAAATCTCGGCCAGACGTTTTCGATCGCGCGCTGCAACGGCCAAGGTTGTGAACATGACAGACGAACGCGGGCGGAACGGCCGCGTTCCCCGGCTCGCGGAGGTTGGTCGTCATCATGAAAGCGCGATATGCAGACGCCATGATCCGTCTTCATGTTCAGGGCGACCTCGCCCCCGGCGCCGCCGTGGCGCCCACGCTCGACCAGTCGCGCTATCTGACGCAGGTGATGCGGTTGAAGGCGGGCGACGAGCTGCTGGTCTTCAACGGCCGCGACGGGGAGTGGCGCGTCAGCGTCGCCGAAGTCCTGAAGAAGGGCGTCATCCTGCGCGCCGAGGAGCAGATGCGGCCCCAGGCCTATGGCCCCGATCTGGAGCTGATCGTCGCCGTGGTGAAGAAGGCCCGCGTCGAAACCATCGTGGAGAAGGCCGCCGAACTGGGCGCCAAGCGGGTGCGGCTGGTGCTGACCCAGCGCACCAACGCCGACCGCCTGCGGCTGGACCGGCTGGACGCCATCGCCGAGGAGGCCGCCGAGCAGACGGGCCGTCTGGACGTGCCGGTGGTGGATGATCCGGTGAAGCTGGACGCCCTGCTGGACGGCTGGGAAACGGGACGTCGGCTGATGTTCTGCGACGAGACCGGCGGCGCGCCCGCGGCATCGGCGTTGACGCAAGCGGGCCAGGGCAAATGGGCCATACTGATCGGGCCGGAGGGCGGGTTCTCGCCCGAGGAAGGCGAGCGGCTGCGGTCCGCGCCCTTCACCACCGCCGTCTCGCTGGGGCCGCGCATCCTGCGGGCCGACACGGCCGCCATCGCCGCCATGACGCTGTGGCAGGCGGCGGTCGGCGATTGGGAACGCTAGAAGATTCCGCCCAGCCCCTTGAGCCCGGCCGCTGGCTGGCCCATCTAGCCGCGACAGCAGAGGTTACAGATGTCCGACACGGCGCCCCTTTCCAGAGACCAGCTGATCCACGCCATGTCGAAGGGCGAGAAGCCCCGCGATCAGTGGCGCATCGGCGCCGAGCACGAGAAGTTCGGCTTCGACAAATCGACCCTGCGCCGCCCGGCCTATGACGGTCCCGGCGGCATCAAGGCCATGCTGGACGGACTGACGCGCTTCGGCTGGACGCCGGTGCTGGAGGGCGATCACGTCATCGCCCTGGAACGCAGGAACGCCGAGGGTTTCAGCGCCTCCATCAGTCTGGAGCCGGGCGGACAGTTCGAACTGTCGGGCGCGCCGCTGAAGAACATCCACGACATCTGCAATGAGACCGGCCAGCACCTGATGGAGGTCAAACAGGTCGCGGATCAGCTGAACCTGGGCTTCCTCGGCCTCGGCTTCGACCCGATGTGGCGACGCCAGGACATCCCCGTCATGCCCAAGGGCCGCTATGACATCATGCGCGCCTATATGCCCAAGAAGGGCAGGCTGGGCCTGGATATGATGCTGCGGACCTGCACCATTCAGGCGAACCTCGACTTCGACAGCGAGGCCGACATGGTGATGAAGTTCCGCACGTCGCTGGCGCTGCAGCCCATCGCCACCGCCCTGTTCGCCAACAGCCCCTTCACCGAGGGCAGGCCGAACGGCTTCCTTTCGGCGCGCGCCAACGT
Source organism: Brevundimonas diminuta 470-4 (assembly GCA_000318405.1). Lineage (GTDB taxonomy): Bacteria > Pseudomonadota > Alphaproteobacteria > Caulobacterales > Caulobacteraceae > Brevundimonas > Brevundimonas diminuta_B. Next base: position 18,926 of record KB291769.1, read on the forward strand.
CTGGACCGACACCGACCCGGACCGCACGGGGATGCTGGACTTCGTGTTCGAGGACGGCTTCGGCTATGAGCGCTACGCCGACTATGCGCTGGACGCGCCGATGTATTTCGCCAAGCGCGGCGAGACCTATGTCGACCTGTCGGGCCAGTCGTTCCGCGCCTTCATGGACGGAAAGCTGGACGCCCTGCCCGGCGACCGGGCCACAGTTCAGGACTGGGCCGACCACCTGACCACCCTGTTCCCCGAGGTGCGGCTGAAGCAGTATCTGGAGATGCGCGGCGCCGACGGCGGGCCGTGGAGCCGCATCTGCGCCCTGCCCGCCCTGTGGGCCGGAATCTTCTACGATGCGCCGTCGCTGGCGGCGGCCTGGGACCTGTGCAAGGACTGGGACATCGCCGACCACGAGCGCCTGCGTCGCGACGTGACGCGGCTGGGCCTGAAGGCCGAGGTCGGCGGCCGCAGCGTGCGCGACATCGCCGTCGACGTGGTGGCCATCGCCAAACAGGGTCTAAAGAACCGCGCCCGCTTCAGCGGCGGCATGGTGGACGAGCGCGGCTACATCACCGAGCTGGAAGACATCGCCGACAGCGGCGTGACCTCGGCCGATCGCCTGCTGGAACTGTACAACGGCGAATGGGGCGGCGACATCAGCCGCGTCTATCGCGATTACGCCTATTAAAGGCCCAGCCAGCCCGCGATCATGGCCCTGAGCGGATTGGCGGGGTCGGACAGCAGGCGCGCCGTCATCGCCAGCGAGATCACCACCAGCAGCGGCCGGATCAGGCGCGGGCCGAAGCGCATGGCCGCGTGGGAGCCCATCCGCCCGCCGATGAACTGGCCCACCGCCATGATCCCGGCCAGCACCCAGACGATATGGCCGCCGACGGCCAGGACGACGATGCCGACGACATTGCTCATCAGGTTCAGCGCCTTGGTGTGCGCCGTCGCCCGCGTCAGCCCCATGCCCAGCAGCATGACGAGGCTCAGCGCAAAGAACGACCCCGTCCCCGGCCCGAAGAAACCGTCGTAAAAGCCGATCCCGCCCGCCACAAAGGCGTAGGCCAGCGGCGTCAGCCGGGCATGGGCGTCCTCGTCCGCCGCCTTGGGTCCGAGCAGGAAATAGAGGGCGATCCCGACCAGCAGGACCGGCAGCAGGATCATCAGCCAGCGCGTATCCACCAGGGTCACGGCGAAGGCGCCCAGTCCCGATCCGATCGCGACCAGCACCAGCGGCCAACGGATCAGCCGGAAATCCACGCGGCCTTTACGCCAGAAGTTCCACAGGGCGCTGGCCGTGCCGACGCTGCCCTGAACCTTGTTGGTGGCGATGGCGGCGACCGGGTTCAGCCCCACCGACAGCAGGGCCGGAAGCGAGATCAGCCCCCCGCCCCCCGCGATGGCGTCGATGAAGCCGGCGATCACCGACGCGACGCCCAGCAGGGCGATGATTTCAGGCGTCAGTTCGAACACGCGCACAGCACTCCGGTCAGGCTGGCGCTATAGCCCCGCAGGCGGCGAACCGCCACGCTCTGGCGTTCAAATCGGCGATGAAGCCTTAGGAGCTGGCCCCGGCCCTGGCCTGACAGGCCTTGGCGACGCCTTCGCGGATGTCGCGATAACCGGCGCGCTGGGCCAGATCGGTCGCCTGGCCGCAATCATTGGCGGCGATCAGCCTGTCCAGTTCATCGGCCAGAAGCCAACGCTGGTTGATGACGGCGGCTTCGTAGTTCAGGCGGACGCGCTCACGGCGCATGTCGTCGATCATGCGGCGGTCATCCATATCCTGAAAACGCCACATGGTGGTGTTCGCCCCGCTGTCGCTGGGCCGGATGACCTGATGGTTGGAAGGGGGCGCAGGCTTGGCCTCCGTCTGGCCGCCGAGCGCCGTAACACCGTAGAACAGAACCGCCAACAACATGACCGACCTCCGTTTGTCGAGCATCACTATGCACAGGCTGACGGGGCGGCCAAGCCCCTAAAAGCCATGATCTGACGGCGACGCCACGCCCCTTTGGCGGCGATTAGGCGGGGTGCTGACGATTGTCTTGGACATGGGCCGGGCGGCGGGCGCATGGTGGCGGTCCCGCAGGGACGAAGGCGCCGGAGGGCCCGTGTCGTTCATCGCCGCCGTGACCTTCGCCCTGATCGCCGCAGCCGCGCCGCAGACGGCGGCGGCGCCCGCATCCGCCCCAACGCTCATGTCCGCCGCCCCGGCGCCGCCCCAGTGGCTGCTGTCGCGCGAGGGACCGAGGGTGGTGTTTCGCGGTGCCCTGAACCCGGCCTCCGGCGCCGCCCTGGCCCAGGCCCTGTCGGACGAAAGCGTCGAGGGGCTGGTGATCGACAGCGGCGGCGGCGATGAAAACGCCGCGCTGGATGCGGCCGAGGTCATCCTGGCGCGGCGCCTGCCGGTGACGGTGCGGGGGCAGTGCACGTCCGCCTGCGCCAACGCCGTCTTCGCCGCCGGCGCGACGCGCGCCATAGAGCGGGCGGGCTTCGTCAGCTTCCACCACTCCTCGCCGGTGATCGAGGCCAACTATCAAAAGCTGAACGCGGCCGTGCCTGAAGAGATCGCCCGGGGCGCCCGGCGGCTGCGCGCCCTTTACGCCGCGCGGGGCGTCGATCCCGGCATTCTGGCATGCGCCGCCGCCCAGATCGGCCTGTCGGACATTCAAACACAGGTGACTATTCCCGGCGAGACGACGCCGCGCGCGGCCTGGCTGTCGCGCCATTCGCTATGGCTGCCGCATGAGGCGACGCTGAGGCGCTACGGCCTGGACTTCACCCGCTGGGGCCGACCGCCCAGCCGCCGCGACGTGCTGGCCCGCCTGCGCCCGCCCAATCCGCGCGCGGTGGTCTTCGGCGGAGCGCGCGACTGCGTGGCAGGCTGAGGCGGGGGGTCGGCCGTTGGGGTTGGTGCGCTCAATGTCGGGAAGCTGGATCGAAGCGGACTTCGCTTCAAGACCCATTGCGGGCCCAGTCACTTTCAGCTTTCGGATTGCCATTAGCAGAGGGGACGGAATAGCGTCAGGTCATGGCCATTGACGATTATGACGGTGAAGCGGGTCTAGGCGGGTTTTGGCTTTACGACGGGAGCGTGCGCATGCCCGTCAGCGTTATGAAGCGAAGCTTCGACCGTGATCATGCTGACTATCTCGAAGAGATGGAGCATGTGCGGCTTCAGCACAATTACGAGATGCCCCCGCCTCCGCCGCCCAAGTTACCAGGACCAGATGGCGTCTTTTATTACGTTCTAGGGTCGCCGGGATACGAAACGATCGATGAGGCGAAGGCCTGGGCTGATAGCCAGCCTTGGGGACCGGTTACGTGGGACGAGGCCTGAACCAATATCCGCTCTCTACCCCTTTCAGACCTTCACACCATCCGCTTCCCGTAGCCGCCGCCGGTGATTTCTGCGATCAAGGCGGCCTGCATCAGGAGGCGCGGCCATGACAGGATCCATCCATATCGGCGTCGGGGGCTGGACGTTCGAGCCGTGGCGGGGGGTCTTTTATCCGCAGGGGCTGGTGCAGAAGCGGGAGCTGGAGTTCGCCAGCCGGGCGCTGACCTCCATCGAGATCAACGGCACCTATTATTCGACCTTCAAGCCCGACAGCTGGGCGAAGTGGCGCGACGAGACGCCGGACGGCTTCGTCTTTTCGGTCAAGGCCAGCCGGTACTGCACCAATCGAAAGGTGCTGTCGGACGGCGCCGAGAGCTTTGAGCGGTTCCTGTCGCAGGGGCTGACAGGGCTGGGCGACAAGCTGGGGCCGATCAACTGGCAGTTCATGGGGACCAAGAAGTTCGATCCGGAGGATTTCGAGGGCTTTCTGAAGCTGCTGCCGAAGGAGAAGGACGGCGTGCGGCTGCGCCACGCGCTGGAGGTGCGCAACCCGACCTTCGCCACTGAGCAGTTCTATGATCTGGCGAGGAAGTATGGCGCGGCCATCGTTTATGCGGTCGACGACGAGGAGCCGACCTGGCCCCAGATCGACGAGGCGACGGCGGACTTTACCTACGCCCGGCTGATGTCCAGCCGCGAGGACGAGCCGACGGGCATGACGTCTGATGAGCTGGACGCGGTGGCGGCGCAGGCGCGCGGCTGGGCCGGGCGGGGCGATGTCTTCGCCTACTTTATCTCGGGGGCCAAGGTGCGGAACCCGGCGGCGGCCCAGGCGCTGATCGCCCAACTCCAGGACGCCAAGCTGAAGGACTGAATCCATGCCCATCGCCACACGCGCCTTCGCCGCGACCGCCGCCGACCAGCCGCTGAGCCCCTACAGCTTCGAGCGCCGCGATCCGGGGCCGGACGACGTGGCGATCGAGATCAAATACTGCGGCGTCTGCCACTCGGACCTGCATGTGGCGAAGAACGATCTGGGCGGGACGCGCTATCCCATCGTGCCGGGCCATGAGATCGCCGGGGTGGTGACGGCGGTCGGCGCCAACGTCACCCTGTTCAAGGAAGGCGACCGCGTCGGCGTCGGCTGCATGGTCGACAGCTGCCGGACCTGTTCGGCCTGCCGCGAGGGGCTGGAGCAGTACTGCGAGCCGGGCATGACCCAGACCTACGGCTCGCGCGATCCCAAGGGCGCGGCCGTCGGCCAGACGATCACCCAGGGCGGCTATTCGGACCGAATCACGGTGGATCAGGCCTTCGTGCTGAAAATACCCGACAGCCTGCCGCTGGATGCCGCGGCGCCGTTGCTGTGCGCGGGCGTGACCACCTGGTCGCCGCTGAAGACCTGGGGCGTGGGGCCGGGTTCGAAGGTGGCGGTGATCGGCCTGGGCGGTCTGGGCCATATGGCGGTCAAACTGGCCGCCGCACTGGGCGCCGAGGTGACGGTGCTGTCGACCTCGGACCGCAAGAAGGCCGACGCCGAGCGGATGGGCGCCCGACACTTCCTGATCAACTCGGACGCAGACGCCATGAAGGCGGCGGCCGAACAGTTCGACCTGATCATCAACACCGTCTCGGCCACGCATGAGATCGCCAGCCACGTCAATCTGCTGGCGCGCGACGGGACCATGGTCATGCTGGGGCTGACGACGGAGGGGCTGCCGGTCTTCGCCATGCCCCTGCTGTGGCGGCGGCGCCGCATCGCCGGCTCGCTGATCGGCGGGATTCGCGAGACGCAGGAGATGCTCGACTTCTGCGGCGAACACGGGATCGTGTGCGATATTGAAGTGATCGCGCCCGACCAGATCAACCAGGCTTATGAACGGATGGAGCGGTCGGACGTGCGCTACCGCTTCGTCATCGACATGGGCCGCATGGCCGCGACGGCGTAACCCCGTCTTCTCGTTCGACGCGCGGCGCGCTAAGGCTGGCGTCCAAGGGAGGCGGACGGCGTCGCGAGCACGACGGCCGCCGCACAGGACAGGGAGACGTCATGACGCGTACCGCATTCGTCACCGGGGGCACCCGGGGCATCGGCAAGGCGATCGTTCAACGACTGAAGGAAGACGGGTTTCAGGTCGCGGCCGGCTATTCCGGCAACACCGAGGCCGCAGAGGCCACCGCCCGCGAACTGGGCGTCATGGTGGTGAAGGGCAACGTCGGCTCGTTCGACGACTGCGCCCGCGCCGTTCAGGAGGTCGAGGCGCAGCTGGGGCCGATCGACGTGCTGGTCAACAACGCCGGCATCACCCGCGACGGCTTCTTCCACAAGATGAGCGCCGATCAGTGGTCCGACGTGATCCGCGTCAACATGGACAGCGTGTTCAACATGACGCGCCAGGTGATCAACGGGATGCGCGACCGGGGCTTCGGCCGCATCGTCAACATCTCTTCGATCAACGGCCAGAAGGGTCAGATCGGCCAGACCAACTATTCCGCCGCCAAGGCCGGGATGATCGGCTTCACCAAGGCGCTGGCGCTGGAGAATGCGCGCAAGGGCGTGACCGTCAACTGCATCGCTCCGGGCTATATCGACACCGAAATGGTCGGGGCGATGGACCAGAAGGTGCTGGACGCCATCGTGGCCCAGATTCCGGTCGGTCGACTGGGCAAGGGCGAGGAGATCGCCGACATGGTGTCCTGGCTGTCGGGCGAGCGTGCCGGATATGTCACAGGCTGCACCCTGTCGCTCAACGGCGGGCAGTACCTGGTTGGATAAGCCGCGTTCGCCCAAAATCCGCCGTTCGCGCATATCACCTCTGAAAGCATGAGGTCTGCGGTCCAAGCCGTGGCGGAGAATCCGCCTGCCGTCCTCCTCGCGACGCATCGTGTCGCGGGGCGCGTCCGCGTACGCGCCTGGCGCCGCAGCGGGGCGACGGCCGGACTGGCCATCGCCCTGGCCTGCGGGATCGCAGCGGCCGAGGCGCAGGCCCAGACCCGTTCAAACGCCCAGGCCGAGCAGAGCCGGGCGATCCGCGACCAGTCGGTCATCCGCACCACCCCGCAGCCCGGACGCTATGTCTCGGAGGCGGGGCAGGCCTTTGTGCTGGATCAGGCCGGGTCGCTGACCCTGCTGCGGTTCGAGCGTTCGACCGAGACCTGGGCCCTGCGTCCGTCCTCGGCGCCGCGCGGCGACACCATCTATCGCAACGACGCCGGCGATCAGGTGCTGCGCGTCACCACCGGCGGCGGCATCACCGTCTATACGACGCGGACGCCCGGCGGTTCTCCGGTCTCGCTGGCCGGGCCGCCGGTCAGCCTGGCCCCGCCGTCGCTGGGGCCGGTGCAGATGTTCAACCTGATGGCGCGCCGCAGCGGCCTGGTCTCCGAGGCCATGGGGCGGCTGGTGCGCATCAATCTGGACGGCCAGGAATCCGAGGCCCTGTGCATCGAGGCCCTAATCGTCACCACCGACGCCGTGGTCCGCATCGCCCGCTCGCCCAGCGCCCGCCCCTTCCTGGACCGGCTGCGCAGCATCACCATCGTCGAGGGGCAGCGCTCGTCAGTGACCTATTCCGGCGGCGACCTGCGCGTGGTGGTCGATCCGCGCCGGGGCATCGCCGGACGCCCGTCCTCGGCGCGCGTCATCCGCGCGGTGATCCCGCAGGACTGACCCTGAGGCAAAGGGACCAGCCGTCCCATCTGCCCTTTCGCGCCCATTGGGCGTATGAGGGCCGCCATATTCATCATCACAGAGGCTGATTTCACAGTGACCTCTTCCCTCACCGCCGTCTCCGCCGAAGATCAGGCCAAGACCCGCGCCATCGTTCCGGTGTCGATGAAGGACTATGACGCCGACTTTCAGGGCTTTTCGGACGCCCTGGGCGCTTCCTTCGCCCGCTACGGCTTCGCCGTCATCGCCGACCACGGCCTGGACCAGGGGCTGATCGACGCCGCCGTGGGCGACGCCAAGGCCTTCTTCGCCCTGCCCGAAGACGTGAAGCGCCAGTACCACCAGCCCGGCACGGGCGGGGCGCGCGGCCTGACCCCCTTCGGCGTCGAGGCGGCCAAGGGCGCCAAGGCGGTCGACCTGAAGGAATTCTGGCACACCGGCCGCGAACTGCCGGAGGGTCACCCCTATCGCAAATACATGCGCGACAACGTCTGGCCGACCGAGGTCGAGGGCTTCCAGCAGCACGTCTATGGCCTCTACGACGGTCTGGACACGCTGGGCCGCCGCATCCTGAAGGCCATCGCCCGCTATCTGAAGCTGGACGACGCCTATTTCGAGGACAAGGTCCAGCTAGGCAACAGCGTGCTGCGCCTGCTGCACTATCCGCCGATCCCGGCCGACGCCGAGGGCGTGCGCGCGGGCGCCCATGAGGACATCAACGTCATCACCCTGCTGCTGGGCGCCGAAGAGGCCGGACTGCAGCTGAAGGACTCGGACGGCGAGTGGCTGGACATCGCCCCGCCGCCGGGGGCGCTGGTGGTCAACATCGGCGACATGCTGCAGCGGCTGGTCAACCACGTCCTGCCGTCGACGACGCACCGCGTGGTCAATCCGGCGCCCGAGCGTCGCGGCTTCGCCCGCTATTCGACGCCCTTCTTCCTGCACTTCAACCCGGACTTCCCGATCGAGACCCTGCCGTCGACGATCACGGCGGAGAACCCGGACCGCTATGCGGGCAAGACCATCCTGGCCGAGGACTTCCTGACCGAGCGGCTGAAGGAGATCCGCCTGATCTGACCGGGCGGAACGGCTATGACCGCGGTTTTTCCTCCCCATGCCCATGGGAGGGAGACCGCGAAGCGGTGGAGGGGCTTCTCGACCGCCGAACCCGGCAGCCCCTCCGTCTCGGTCGCTGATGCGCCCGATCCACCTCCCCATTACATGGGGAGGAGAAATCCGCCCTGCCCTAGCGCGCGATGCGCAGGCGGGTGATGTCGCGGCCGATGGCGCGGAAGGCTTCCTTCAGATCGGCGCCGCTGTTGGCCTGGAAGAAGTGGGTGTTCTTGTTCGTGGCGCAGGCCTCCATCACGTCCAGGGCGCTGTCGATGACGTTCGGCTTGCCGGTGTCGCTGCCCAGGTCGAAGCCGACCGTATAGACCACCACGCCCCGGGCGTGCATCGCCCGGCACAGTTCGACCGACTGGGCGAAGGGGTCGCCGTTGGAGGAGTTCAGATTGATGTGGGTGTTCAGGGCGCCGCTGCCCGTTCCTGCGTCCAGTCCGATGACCCCGTCGCGGAAGGGGGTGTTGAACTCGCCGTCGGTCATCAGGATGGCGACCTTCAGCGTCTCCGTCGGCGCATAGGCGCCCGGCTTGCCCGCCCCGTCGAACAGGGAGGCGAAGTTGGGCGACAGCATATACCAGGCCCAGGCGATGCCGATCTGGCCCGCGGTCGAGCCGCCGCCGCGCATCTGGTCGATCTTGGTCTTCAGGGTGCTGGCGCTGGCCGTCAGCGGAGTGATGGCGGCGCTGGGACAGGCGTTGGATGAGTCCAGATAGCTGCGGCCGACATAGGCGGTGGACGGCCGCGCCTCTGTGTAGCGTTCAGCCCCGACGCGCTCGCTGACGCAGGTGCTGGAAGGCAGCACGTTGACGTAGCCGTCGGCCGTCGGGAAGACCCGCCACTGGGCGCCGTCTCGTCCGTTCATCAACTGACCGCCGCTGGAATAGGAGACGCCGCCCTTGGCCGTGCCGGCCAGGCCCAGGCTGCGCGTCGTATCCAGGATCACCTGCGATCCGATGACGCTGGCCACGCGGAACCCTGCGTCGTTCAACTGGGTCAGGCCGCCCATGCCGGTCAGGCGGACATGGTCGTTCACCGACAGGCCGTGGCCCGCGGCCGTGACTGTTAGACCGCAGTCGTTGCGCACGCATTTGGCGACATAGGCCGATTTCGTCGTGCTGACGGACGCGCCCTGATAGCTGGAAGCCGCGCCGGACGCCGACAGCGTCCTGAGCTGGAACTGATTGGTGGAAATCCTCACCACCTCATAGGGAACGCCGTTCAGGCCGGGGATGTCCTGGACGTTCCACAGCACCACCCGGTCGCCGGTGACGAAGCCGTGGCCGCTGGAGGTGATGGTCGTCGGCGAGGCCCGCGAAATGCTCGTGATCGTGCGCACCGTCCCGCTCACCCACGATGCGGCCGTGACGGAACGGGTCGTGCTGTCCAGCGGCCCGCGCGCCTGAGCCGCCAGCGACCCGACGTTCACCCCCGCCGCATACGGGACCAGCGCCACCTTGGAGTAGAAGGGCGTCTGCTGGTCCTGGACCACGATGTCGATCAGATCCTTGGCCGCCGCCTGCAGGTCCTGAAGCTTGGACGTCGGCGGGCAGTTGCGCGTGCAGTTGTCCATCGACCCGGTGATGTCCAGCGCCATCGCCACCTCGACGTTGCGCGAGGCGCGCAGCACTTCGGAGCGGCTGCCGACCGGCAGGTAGTCGTCCAGAAGCTTGCCGTAGGGCGGCAGGAAGATGTTGGCCACCAGCACCTTCACATTGACGCGCGCCTCGCCGGTGACGCGGTTGTTGCTCAGGACGAAGTTCGCCGTATCCGCCGAACCCGCCTGGAAATAGCGGGGCATATTGGCCTTCAGCGCGGCCATGCCGACCCGGTTGATGTTGGCGTCGTCAGCATAGATCGAACGGGCCGCGGCCAGGGCGGCGGCGTCCAGCGCGTCCTGAAGCTCGGCCTTCACCTTGGACGCCTGATGCAGGTCGACGGCCCCCAGGGTGATCATCATCAGGATCGGCAGGGCGATGGCGAACATCAGGGCGACGTTGCCCTGGGTCTGGCGCATCAGGCGGCGGACGAAGAGGCTTAGCCCCCGTCCGGCTCGTTTCAGACCGTGTTTCACCATGAAATCCCGTCTCGCGCGCAGACGCCAAGGTCCGCAGTCCGCCTTAAGATGACGCGGGTCCGTTAAGGCTTGGCCCCAAGTTCACGGTTAACGGCGGGTTGCGAAACGGCGGGCTTCAGCGGCGGTCGACGCAGGCGTCCAGACCCTGTTGGCGCACCGTGCCCATGGCCGCCTGGATGCGGGCGGCGCGGCGGCGGACGTAGGGGCCGGAATCGGCCGCCTTGTAGCGGCGCGGGCTGGGCAGGATGGCGGCCAGACGCGCAGCCTCGGCGGCCGTCAGCTTGTCAGCGCTCTTGTCGAACCAGTGGCGCGAGGCGGCCTCGGCGCCGTAGACGCCGGGCGCCCATTCGGCGACGTTCAGATACATCTCCATGATCCGTCGCTTGCCCCAGCCGATCTCGATCAGGCCGGTGTAGCCGACCTCCAGACCCTTGCGGACCCAGTCGCGGCCGGGCCACAGGAAGACGTTCTTGGCGGTCTGCTGGCTGATGGTCGAGCCGCCGCGCACCTTGCCCGAGCCGCGCTGCTCGGCCCGTTCATTGGCCTCCAGCGCCTTCTGGATCGCCTCGACGTCGAAGCCGTGGTGCTGGCAGAAGCGGGCGTCCTCGGCGGCGATCACCGCCTCGACCAGACGCGGCGAGATGCGGTCCAGCGAGCGCCAGCGATAGTCCATGCCGTGCCCGGCCGCCGCCTGTTTGACCATCAGGATGGTGGCGAGGGGCGGCAGGAAGCGATGCACCGCCACCCCGGCCAGCGGGAACAGGGCCAGGATCAGCAGCAGGGTCAGAATCGGCCGCCGCCTGCGGCCCTTTGCGCGGGTCATGCCGTCATCCTGCCTCAGCCAAGCTTCAGCGCAAGCGCGATCAGAGCGAGGCCACGCCCGCGTGGCCGTCCTCATCCGCCCAGGCGATGCGGGCGGCGCCGGAACTCATGGCCAGGGCGGTGATGGGGGCGCCCTTGTCCTGCTTGACGAATTGCAGGCCGCGCCCGGCCGGATCGGCCCACCAGACGCGCCCGTCTTCCAGCCCCGCCGCCAGACGGCCGTGAGCGGGGGCGGCGGCGACTTGGGCGATCAGGGTCGTCTCGTCATAGCCGATCTCGGTCGCCTCGCGGCCCATCGGGCCGTTGGCGCCGACGAAGGGCCACAGCACCACGCCCTGCGCGCCCGAGGTGGCCAGAAGCTGCCCCTTGGCCATGAAGGCGAAGCTCTTGATCTTGGACGGATAGCCGCCCATCCGCATGTTCTTCTGATCCTTCAGGCGCCAGCCGTGCAGCTGATTGTCCTGCATGGCGGTGACGATGAAGGCGCCGTCGGTCGAGAAGCCGACCGCCAGGTGCGACCCGGCCCAGGCCAGCTTCGTCGGCTGCTGCTGCTCGATGCGGGCGTACCACAGCCAGGCGCCGCCATAGGTCGAGGCGGCGATGCGGCGGCCCTTTGGATCGAAGGCCACGCCCGAGACGGTGCGCTCGTGCTGGAAGTCGCGGCGGAAAGCGACGTCCTTGCTGTCCAGCACGCTCAAGGTGCGGCCCGAGGAGAAGGCGATCAGGCCGGACTCGGCCGAGGCGGCCACGGCGTCGATCCATTGCCCTTTGGTCTGGGCCAGCAGCACGGCCTCGCCCTCGCGGCTCCAGACCAGTTTGCCGTCGTCGCCGCCGGTGATGATCCCGTCGCCCGAGGGGTGGACGCAGGCGCACAGGACGGCGCCGTCATGGACCTCGCTGCGGGCGCCGCTCTCGAACCGCACCGAGCCGTCGCCCAGGGCGAAGATCGCGCCGGTCTTGTCGAACAGGGCGGCGGTGACCTGGGCGTCGAAGGAGAAGGTCGTCATGTCGGCTCGCACACGCAAGGAAAGTCAGACGGGCCTCATAGCGTCCTGCGTCGCGTCTGTCGCCGGTCGCGCCTATAGAGAGGCCATGACCCTGCTGCTCATTCCCGGTTTCATGGCCGATGCGACCCTGTGGGACGCCATGACCGACGATCTGGCCCCGTTCGGGCCGGTGGTCGCCACCGACCTCAGCCGGGGCGAGGACATCGAGAGCATGGCGGCGGCCATACTGGCCGATGTGCCGGAGCGGTTCGTCGCCGTGGGCTTCTCCATGGGCGGCTATGTGGCGCGCGAGCTGGCGCGGATCGCGCCGGAGCGAGTGGAGGCCCTGATCCTGATCGCCACCTCGGCGCGGGGGGATACGGAGGAGTTGATCCGCCAGCGACGCTCCTCGCTAAAGGCGCCGCCGAAGGCCTTCAAGGGGTTGAGTCGACCGGCCATCGTCTCGTCCCTGCATCCCGATCTGGCGAACGACGAGGCGATGATCGCGCGGGTGCGCGACATGGGCCTGCGGCTGGGCGGCGAGGTATTTCACCGGCAGTCGGCGATGGCGCGCGCAGGCGATCTGGACCGGCTGGGGGAGATCGTTCAGCCGACGCTGATCGTGGCGGCGGACGCGGATCGCTTGAGGATGCGTGAGGAGGCGGAGGAACTACAGCGGGGCATTTCCGGCTCGACGCTGGAGACGGTGACGCACAGCGGCCACATGATCCCGCTGGAACAGCCGAAGGCGCTGGCGCGCGTGATGACGCGGTGGCTCAAAACCCTCTCCTGATGGGAGAGGGTTTACTTATGCGTCTCGACCCAGCGCTTCGTCATCAGTTCGCCGGACGCATAGGCCTCCTGAAGCTCGACGCTCCAGTAGTTGAGGGCCTCCAGCGGGATCGGGGCGCCGGAGACGGCGCAGCGGACGAAGTCGCCGCGCTGCACGATCTCGAAATCGGGCGTGCCGTAGATCAGTCTGGCCTCGACCCGCCCCGTCATGCCGCGCAGGCCTCGAATCCGGCCTTCAGGGCGGCTTCGTCCAGATCACGGCCGATGAAGACGGCGCGGCTCCAGCGGCGTTCCTTCTCGCCCCAGGGCTGCTGAAGGTCGCCTTCGAGGATCATGTGTACGGCCTGGAAGACCAGGCGGCGGTCCTCGCCCTGAACGTCGATGATGCCCTTGGCGCGCAGGATGTTCTGGCCCTGCTCGCCCAGCAGCTTGTCCAGCCAGGCGGTGAACTTCTGGCCGTTCAGCGGACGGTCCAGCGTCAGGGAAACGCCCTTGATGTCGTCATTGTGCGCGTGGCCGCGCGGGCCGTGGTCGTGCCCGTGATCATGGTCGTGATGGTCGTGGCCGCAGTGTTCATCATGAACATGGTCATGGTCGTGCCCGTGGCCGCAGTGTTCGTCGTGGACGTGCCCCTCGGCGCCGTGGGGCGGGTTCACGAAGTCCGGCTTAACCTCGAGGATGCGGTCCAGATCGAAGGCGTGCAGGCCCAGCACCTGATCCAGCGGCACGTTCGAACGCTCGGCGCGGACGATGGGGGCCAGAGGGTTCAGCGCGCGCAGGCGAGCCTCGACCTCGGCCAGAGCGGCCTCATCCACCAGGTCGATCTTGTTCAGGATGATGCGGTCGGCGAAGGCCACCTGCTCGCGCGCCTCTTTGGAATCGTCCAGACGCGCCATGACGTGCTTGGCGTCGACCAGGGCGGTGACGCTGTCCAGCTGCGTCTTGGCCTTGACTTCATCGTCGACGAAAAAGGTCTGGGCCACCGGGCCCGGGTCGGCCAGGCCGGTGGTCTCGACAATGATGGCGTCGAAGGCGGGCTTGCCGGGACGCTGGCGCTTCATCAGGCCGTTGACCACGCGGATCAGGTCGCCGCGCACCGTGCAGCAGACGCAGCCGTTGTTCATCTCGAACACGTCCTCGTCGGCGCCGACCACCAGATCGTTGTCGATGCCGATCTCGCCGAACTCATTGACGATGACGGCGTAGCGCTTGCCGTGGTCCTCGGTGAGGATGCGGTTCAGCAGGGTGGTCTTGCCGGCGCCGAGGTAGCCGGTGAGGACGGTCACGGGTGTCTTCTGGGTCATGGGCGCTAGATGGCGCGTCGAAGGCGGAAATGGAAGACGTTCGACGCCCTCTCCTCCCCACGAAATGGGGAGGTGGATCGGCGGCGTAGCCGACGAGACGGAGGGGGCCGCTTGGTTTCGCGGCCGCAAAGCCCCTCCACCACTTCGTGGTCCCCCTCCCCATTGCATGGGGAGGAAAGCAGGCTCAGCAGGTCGGACAGTCAGGCAGGACGCCCGTTTCCAGCTGCAGCGTCGTGTGGCTGATTTCGAAGCGGCCCCGCGCCAGGCCTTGCGCCTCGGCCAGAAGGGCGTCTGGATCGGGTCGCTGATGCACTAGGTGGGCGGTCAGGGCGGCGTCCGTGGTCGACAGGCCCCAGACGTGCAGGTCATGCACCGCCGTCACCCCCGGCAGGGCCAGAAGCGCGCTGCGGATCTCGGCCACGTCGAGGCCGTTGGGCGCGGCGTCCAGCGCCAGGTTGACTGAATCCTTCAGCAGGCCCCAGGTGCCGATCATGATGACGGCGACGATGATCAGGCTGACGATGCCGTCGATCATGGCCCAGCCGGTGAACAGGATGACGACGCCGGCGATCACCACGCCCAGCGAGACCCCGGCGTCGGCCATCATGTGCAGATAGGCGCCGCGCACGTTCAGGTCCTTGTGCTGGTCCTTCATGAACATCAGGGCCGTGCCCAGATTGATGATGAAGCCGATCCCCGCGACGGCGATGATCATGCCCGAGGCCACCGGCGCGGGCTCGGCCAGACGACGCACCGCCTCGAAGGCGATGGCGCCGCAGGCGAAGATCAGCAGCAGGGCGTTGCCCAGCGCCGCCAGCACCGTCGCCTTGCCGTAGCCGTAAGTGCGCCTGGCCCCCGCCGCGCGCCGGGCCAGCCAGGCCGCGCCGCCCGCCATCGCCAGGCCGAGAACGTCTGAAAGATTGTGCCCCGCATCCGCCATCAGGGCGGTGGAGTCGGCGATGAAGCCCGCTATGAATTCAACCGCGACGAAGGCCAGGTTGACGATCAGGCCGACGGCGTAGCGCCAGTCGCCGGTGTCGGTCGGGCCGTGATGATGGCCGCCGATGCCGTGGCTGTGGCTGTGGCTGTGCGAATGACCGTGGTCATGCCCTTGGCCGTGGGAGTGATCGTGGCCGTCATGGCCGTGTGCGTGATCGTGCGCCATGTCCGCTCAGCTAGGTCTTCCTGCGCGGCAAGGTCAAGCCCCGCAGGACACAAGTCATTGAATGTAAATATATAACCTATCGAAACTCAATGCTGGTGCGCTAGCACCAGGAAGCCGATCAGGATCAGGGCCCCGCCCAGGATGGCGCCCTCATAGCGCGCCCACCGCTCCAGCCGCAGGATAGAGTAGCCCGCCGTCGCCAGCGCCGCCAGCAGGGTCATGCCCAGCACCGTTCCCGCCGTAAACACCAGCGTCAGAAGGCCCAGCGCCCAGAAGCCTTCGGTCGCCGAGGACAGATAGATCGGCAGAAGCACTTCGCCCGGCGTGACCGCCATCATCAGCACCAGCCCCAGAAAGGCCGCCCGGTCGGACACGGCGGGCCCGGCCCCCTCGCCCGCGTCCATCGCCGGTCCGCCCGCCGTGGCCGTACGCTTCAACGACGCCTTGGCCAGATAGAAGGCGCCGAACAGGAACAGCAGACCCGCCGACAGATGGGGCAACAGGCCATCGACCCAGCGGTTCAACGCCAGGCCCGCCGCCACGATCAGCGATCCCACCAGGGCCGTGGATGCGATATGGGCCAGGCCGGCGGTCACCACGGTCGTGATCACCCGCGACACGCTCCAGCGCTGCGCCCGTCCGACCAGAACGAACGGCAGCCAGTGGGTCGGCAGGGCCGCGTGCAGGAAGGCCGCGACGAAGCCGCCGCCCAGAAGCGACAGCAGCACCGGCTCGGCGAGATCGGGAGAGGACATGGCCGCTCCCTTAGAGTGTTATTTTATAACGGTCGAGAAGAATCGGCGAAGAATCTTCGTCCGCGGCGCCACGTCGCGTCTTCTATATAAGGGTTTCGCACTCGCCCCGCGCTTGCATCCCTCATGCATCGCGGCCACAGAGTCGGCTCAGAACCGGTTTCAGGCGGGTTTTGCCCCCTTGGGCGTCCGTTTCACGTTGACTCTTCCGTGACCATCCGTATATGTCGCCGCTCTTCGCCCGCAGGGTCTCCTGGCGGGCGCATCCATTTTTGCGTTCACGCTGAGGCTTCCTAATGTACGCGGTGATCAAGACCGGCGGAAAGCAGTACCGGGTTCAACCGGGCGATGTGATTGTTGTCGAGAAGATCGACGGCGACGCTGGCGCTGCCGTCAATTTCGGTGAAGTCCTCATGCTGGGCGGCGATAAGGGTGTTACGGTCGGCGCTCCGCTGATCGACGGCGCCGCTGTCGCAGCCACGCTGATCGAGACCCGTAAGGGCGAGAAGATCAAGATCTTCAAGAAGATCCGTCGTCAGGGCTATCGCCGCACGAACGGCCATCGTCAGATGGAATCGGTCCTGCGCATCACCGGCATCGAAGGCGCCGGCGAGAAGGCCAAGTGGGACGGCAAGGTCGAGCTGATCACCAAGGCTGAGATCAACGCCCGCGCCCGCGGCCTGGCCCCGCGCGTCGAGGCTGTCGAAGCCGAGGCCCCGAAGGCCAAGAAGGCTCCGGCCAAGAAGGCCGCCAAGGCTGACGCCGCCGAAGGCGCCGAAGCCTAAGATTTTCACCGGCGCTGGATCAGCGCCAGTCCCGATTGAGCAGCGCGCTCAAGTAGGCCCAACGGTCGGTAGCGCGCTAAAAAACAGGCGCTCAAGCAGCCCGAACGGGCGGTAGCGCGCCAAGGAAGAGGAGCAGCAAGATGGCTCACAAGAAATCTGGCGGTTCGTCGCGTAACGGCCGCGACTCAGAGTCGAAGCGCCTTGGCGTGAAGAAGTTCGGCGGCGAGCACGTGCTGGCCGGCAACATCCTCGTGCGTCAGCGCGGCACCAAGTTCCACCCGGGCACGAACGTCGGCCTGGGCCGCGACCACACCCTGTTCGCGACTGTGACCGGCTCGGTGCAGTTCACCACCAAACGCGGCGGCCGTTGTTACGTGTCGATTCTCCCGGCCAACGACGACGCCCAGGCGATGGCCGCCGAGTAACGCGAAGCCAGGACAGTATTTCCCCGGATCGCGTTGCTCTCGACAGCAGCCGATCCGGACCAAGGGAAAATATTCCGCGGGGAGTCTGGATCACCAGGCTCCCCGTTTGCGTTTCCCCGCCTCGAAAGCCGCCCGAGCCCTCCAAGGAGGCGGCGCCGAAGACATCGAGGCCGAACCATGTGCGTGATCGAAACCTCTCCCGTCGTCGAGACGCGGCGCCTGCTGCTGCGCGCCCCCGGCGCCCAGGACGTGTCGCGGATCGCGGCCCTGGCCAATGACCACGACATCGCCCGCATGACCAAGCGGATGCCCCACCCCTTCGGCGTCGACCACGCCGAGGACTTCGTGCTGCAGGTGGCGTCGCAGGATCCGAAGAAGGCCAACACCTTCCTGATCGAGCACGAGGACCACGGCCCCGTGGGCGTCGTCGGCATGTTCCATGACGCCGACGCCGTGCCGGAGGCCGGCTACTGGATCGGCCGCGAGTTCTGGGGCCGCGGCTATGCGACCGAGGCGCTGCAAGGCGCTCTGGTCTGGGCCTCGACGCGATGGAAGCGCCGCGCTCTGATGGCGGGCCACTTCGCCGACAACCCCGCCTCGGGCCGGGTGCTGGAGAAGGCGGGCTTCCTGTATACCGGCGAGACCCGCCCGGCCTTCAGCCGCGCGCGGGGCGAGAGCGCCGATACGCGGATGATGGTCTGGCTGGCCTGATAGTGCGCGGATTTCCCGGAGCTTTTGGTCAACGGCGCAGTTTTTTCACGAAAGCGAAAAAAGCCTGTTGACCGCCCCGAGGGTCCCCCCTATTAGTCCGGCCCTCGGCGGGGCGACCCACCGGGCCCAGGTGGCGGAATTGGTAGACGCGCTGGCTTCAGGTGCCAGTGGCTTAACGGCCGTGGAGGTTCGAGTCCTCTCCTGGGCACCATTTCTCAGACGGCGCTGTATCCGATGGGATGCGGCGCCGTTTGTCATTCCGGCCCTTCCCCTTCCTTTCAATGGCCGCGACAGCAAAGGTCGAGCCTGCGTCCTAGCGATAGCGCGCGGTTCGTCTATGTTACGGCCTGAACGACTGACGAGTTTGCGCGCATGACGGTTTATTTCCACGAAGGCGACCTGCCCGACGGCCTGGACCTGGGCCCCGAGGTGGCGATCGATTCCGAGACGATGGGCCTGCGCTTCCGTCGCGATCCGCTGTGCGTGGTGCAGCTGTCGTCGGGCGATGGAAACGCCCACGTCGTGCGCCTGAGCCGCCCCGACTATGACTGCCCCAACCTGAAGCGTCTGCTGACCGATCCGAAGGTGCTGAAGATCTTCCACTTCGGCCGTTTCGACATCGGCATGTTCGAGCTGCATCTGGGCGTCGAGACGCGGCCGGTCTACTGCACCAAGATCGCGTCCAAGCTGGCGCGCACCTATACCGACCGCCACGGCCTGAAGGACGTGTCGCGCGAACTGGCCGGGGTCGACATGTCCAAGGCGCAGCAGAGCTCGGACTGGGGCGCGGCCCAACTGAGCCAGGCGCAGCTGGACTACGCCGCCTCGGACGTTCTCTACCTGCACGTCATCATGAACCGGCTGAACGAGATGCTGGTCCGCGAAGGCCGCATGGAGCTGGCCCAGGCCTGCTTCGACTTCCTGCCCGTGCGTTCGCGCCTCGACCTGGCCGGTTGGGACGAGATCGACATCTTCGCCCACGCCTAGAAGGATCGGATCTGAAACGCCGATGAGCGAACAGCACGCCCAGGACGAGCAGAAGCGCGCCGACGAAGCGCGCGTCGCCCGCGCCGGCGAACGCTGGCGCACGCGCTCGCGGCGGGTGAAGCTGTATCGGCGCGTCCTGCCTATCGTCATCCTGATGCTGGCGGGCGGCGCCCTGACCTGGACCGTGTTCCGCACCGTCATGTCGGGGGTCGAGCGCAAGGCCAGCGAAAGCCGCGAGATCCGTCTCGACAATCCGATGTTCCACGGCCAGGACGCGCAGGGACGCTCCTTCGTCATCGGCGCCCAGGGCGCGGTGCGCGACCCGGCGACCGGCCATTTCCGCCTGGTCGGCCCCCTGCTGAGGCTGAACCTGGGCGCGCGCAAGACGACGGAGCTGAGCGCCGACGGCGGGACCTATCTGGAAGCCCAGCGCAAGGTCGTCATCGGCCCGAACGTGAAGATTTCCGATGGCGGCACGGGCTGGGAGCTGACCACGCCCGAAGCCGTGGTGGACACCGACACCGGCGTCGTCACCGGCGACAAGGGGGTGCAGGGTCGCGGCCCCCTTGGAAGCATCGATGCTTCGTCTTATGCGATCTATGATCAGGGCCAGAGGGTCGTCTTCAACGGCCAGGGCGAAAACAAGGTAACCGGGACGATCAATCCCGCCGGAGCCGACCGATGAAACTGTCCAAGTCCAAGCTGACGATCGCGGGCGCCGCCCTGCTGACCGCCCTGATGCTGCCCGCCGTTTCGGGAGCCCAGAACAGCAGCGCCCGCGCCGACGCCAGCCGTCAGCCGGTCCAGTACGGCGCCGACAGCGGGGAATACACGCCCGACGGCTTCTCGCTTCGCGGCCGGGCCGAGGTGACGCAGGGCGGCAACCGCCTGCGCGCCGACGCGATCCGGGGCTTTACGTCCAATGGCGACCTGAACCGCATCGAGGCCACCGGCGGCGTCTACTTCGTCACCCCGGACCAGAGCATGAAGGGCGACCGCGCGGTCTACACCCTGAACGACGGCAACGTCGTGGTGACCGGCGACGTGATCTTGACCCAGGGCAAGAGCGTGCTGACCGGCAGCCGCCTCGTCTACAACGTCCGCACCGAGACGGCGCGCATCGAGGGCGGCGGCGCCAACGGCCGCGTCCAGGGCGTCTTCTATCCGCAAGGGAACTGAGGCGGCGTGGCGCGCAAGGAACTTTCAGCCCTGAACCTGGACGGCCCTGTCGTAGAACCGACGGCCCAGGCGGTCGAGGACGCGCGCCCGAGGGGTCTGCGCGTCGAGCACATCGCCCGCAGCTTCGGCCAGCGGCAGGTGGTGCGCGATGTCTCGCTGAACGTCCAGCGCGGCGAAGTCTGCGGCCTGCTGGGACCCAACGGGGCGGGCAAGACGACCTGCTTCTACATGATCACCGGCCTGATCCCCGCCGACAGCGGCTCCATCTGGCTGGACAATGAGGACATCACCCAGCAGCCCATGTACCAGCGCGCGCGCATGGGCCTGGGCTATCTGGCGCAGGAAGCCTCCATCTTCCGCGGCATGACGGTCGAGCAGAACGTCAAGGCCGTGGTCGAACTGCGCGAAAAGACCGCCGCCGGCGTTCGCGACGAGACGACCCGCCTGCTGGAGGAGCTGCGCATCGACCATCTGCGCAACGCCCCGGCCACCGGCCTGTCGGGCGGCGAGCGGCGCCGCGTCGAGATCGCCCGCGCCCTGGCCGCGCGTCCCAGCTTCATGCTGCTGGACGAGCCGTTCGCGGGCATCGACCCGCTGGCCATCGCCGATATCCGCCAGGTGATCCGCTATCTGTCGAGCCAGGGCATCGGCGTGCTGATCACCGACCACAATGTGCGCGAGACGCTGGACATCATCGACCGCGTCTCGATCATCTCGTCCGGCTCTCTGCTGTTCGAGGGCACGGCTGACGAAGCCGTCGCCGACGCCGAGGTGCGCCGCGTCTATCTGGGTGAGATGTACGGCTGAGGCCGAGCCGCAGGCTAGGGGGCGACGCCCCGCTCATCCCCCGTTAACGGCTCTGCGCCATGATCCCAGCAAGAAGCGGGCCAACAGCGCCTGCATGCGGGGTTGAAACGACGTGATCGGTCAGAGGCTGGAGGTCAGACAGGGGCAGGGGCTGGTCATCACGCCCCAGCTGCAGCAGGCGATCAAGCTGCTGCAACTGTCGAACCTGGAGCTTGAGGCCTTCGTCGAGGCCGAACTGGAACGCAATCCCCTGCTGCAACGCGACGAGGCCGACGCCGGCGGCGACGCTGCGCCGGAAGCCGCCAACGACGCCGCCCCCGGAGACGGCGGCGAGGCGGAGCTGAGATTCGTCGAAGGGTCCGACGCCCACGCCCAGAATATCGACGCCGCCTCGGACGATCTGTACGGCGACGCCGCGCCCGGCGAACGGGTCAGCGACCGTCAGGAGGACGGCGCCGCCGCCCAGCCCGGCCTCAGCGACTGGTCACGCGCCGGCCCCGGCGGCATGGCCGACGGCGAGGAGCGCGAGCGCCCCGATCATCGCGACCTGACCCTGTGGGAGCATCTGCAGGCCCAGGCCTCGGCGGCGGGCCTGTCGCCCGCCGATCACGGCATCGCCCTGACCCTGATCGACGCCACGGACGAAGGCGGCTATCTGCGCGCCGATCTGGGCGAAATCGCCGAGCGGCTGGGCGTGGACGCCGCCCGCGTGGAAGCGGTCCTGGCCGTCTGCCACGGCTTCGAGCCGACGGGGGTGATGGCCCGATCGATCGCCGAATGCCTGACGCTGCAACTGATCGAGCGCAACCGCTTCGATCCGGCGATGGGCGCCCTGCTGGAGAATCTGGAGCTGCTGGCGCGGCGCGACCTGACCGCCCTGCGCAAGGCCTGCGGCGTGGACGCTGAAGACCTGAGCGAGATGATCGCCGAGCTGAAGGCGCTGACGCCGCGCCCCGGCGCCGGGTTCGGCGGCGAACCGGCGCAGACCGTGGTCCCGGACGTCCATGTGCGGCCGGATCCGGCGGGCGGCTGGCGGGTCGAGCTGAACGCCGACACCCTGCCCCGCCTGTTGATGGACAAGCGCTATCATTCGGTGATCGCGGCGGGCGCCCGGTCCGATACGGAGAAGACCTTCGTCGCCGACTGCGCCGCCCAGGCCAGCTGGCTGGTCAAGTCGCTGGACCAGCGCGCCAAGACCATCCTCAAGGTCTCGTCCGAGATCGTGCGCCAGCAGGACGCCTTCCTGGCCTTCGGCGTCGAATTCCTGCGCCCGCTGACGCTGAAGACGGTGGCGGAAGCCATCGAGATGCACGAATCCACCGTCAGCCGCGTCACCTCGAACAAATACGTCTCGACCCCGCGCGGGGTGTTCGAGCTGAAATTCTTCTTCACCGCCGCCATCCAGTCCAGCGACGGCGGCGCCGCACATTCGGCCGAAGCGGTGCGCCGCCGGATAAAGACCATGATCGACGCCGAGGACGCGGACGGCGAGGTGCTGAGCGACGATCGGATCGTCGAAATCCTCAATGAGGCGGGCATCGACATCGCCCGGCGCACGGTCGCCAAGTATCGGGAAGCCTTGAAAATTCCGTCGTCCGTCCAGCGCCGCCGCCTGCTGAAGACCGCCTGATCACGCCCCCGCCAAGCTTCACCACAAATCAGTGATCGACGTTGACACCAAACGCGGTCCGTCGCGTTGTATGGCTATGCAGATACAAGTCAGCGGCAAGCAAGTGGATGTCGGCGAAGCGCTAGGCTCGCGCATCTCCCAGGAACTCGAAGAGGGCATCGGCAAGTATTTCGCCCGCGGCGCCCAGGACGCCGAGGTCGTGGTCTCCAAGGATCGCCACGGTTTCCGCGTCGATTGCTGGGTGCGTCTGGCCTCGGGTCAGTCGCTGGTGACGACCGGGTTCGGGGGCGACGCCCAGACCGCTTTCGCCGACAGTCTGGACAAGCTTGAGAAGCGGGTCCGCCGCTACAAGCGCCGTCTGAAGGATCACCACATCGGGCCCAAGGGCCTGTCGCCCGAGAAGACCGAGGACGCCGCGCGCGAAGTCGCCGCCCTGACCATCTTCCGCGATCCCGACTCGGTCGAGGATGAAGAGTTCGGCGACGCGGGCCGTCCGGACGAGCCGCCCCCGGTGGGCATGGTGATCGCCGAGACCCAGTCCGAGATCCGCACCCTGACCGTGGGTCGCGCCGTGGCCGAACTGGACATGACCGGCTATCCGCTGGTGATGTTCCGCAACGCCGCCCACGGCGGCCTGGCCGTGGTCTATCGTCGCCCCGACGGCAACGTGGGCTGGATCGACCCGGAGCGCACGGTGAACGGCGCGGCCAAGCGCGTCGGCTGAGAGAGACTTCCTCTGGAGGGGCGAAGGCGCTATTAGGCCCTCGCCCTTCCGCACATGTCGGGTACCGTTTTGGGGTAGTCATGGACATTGCTGATTTGTTGTCGCCGGACGGGATCGTCCTGCGCGGCGGCGCGTCATCCAAGCGTCAGGCGCTGCACGCCGTCGCCGAAGCCTTCGCCAGCGCGACCGGCATGGAGGCCGAGCGCACCTTCGAGGCTCTGCTGGAACGCGAAGCCCTGGGCTCGACCGGCCTGGGCTCGGGCGTCGCCGTGCCGCACGCCCGCATCAAGGGTCTGGAGCAGGTGTGCGCCGTCTTCGTGCGCCTGGACACGCCGGTGGCCTATGAATCGCTGGATGATCGTCCGGTGGACCTGCTGTTCGCCCTGTTCGCGCCGACGGACGCCGGGGCCGAGCATCTGCGCGCCCTGGCGGCGGTATCGCGCGCCCTGCGCTCGCCGGAACTGCGCGAACAACTGCGTCAGGCGCGGACCGTGGACGCCATCCGCGCCCTGTTCGTCAAGGACGTGTCCAAGACGGCCGCCTGACCAACGAAAAGGCGCGGCGCCCAGCAGGCCCGCGCCTTCATTCTTCCAAAGACGTCAATGGACCGAGACCGGCTCCAGCTCGTGCGCGACAGCGGCGGCGAAGGCGGTCTCGCGATCCAGCATGACGGCCAGACGCTCGCCGTCGGCGCCGTGCACCGCGTAGAGGATCTGATCAGGGTCGATTTCGATATCGGCCGCGGGCTCGACGTGGGCGTCGGCCATCACGTCCGAAGCGCGAATGGCGCGGACGTAAACAAGATCAGGGGCGCCGAAACCGGCGAAGTCCTTTTTGGTCATGATGGGCGTCATAAGACCGCCTCCTTACGCTTGACTGAACGCCCGGAAAGCCGAGCGGTTCGACGGCTGATTCAGCCCGTCGTGGTGATGGGGATGCGCCGCACCAGCTTTTCCTGCTCCGGGCGGATCAGCTCGACGTGCAGCAGGCCGTGCTCCAGCCGGGCGCCGGAAATCTCCAGCCCGTCGGCCAGGACGAAGCTGCGCACGAAGCCGCGCGCGGCGATGCCACGATGCAGGAAGGCCTGCGGGTCGCGGCCCGCGTCCTCGCGCTTGCCGGTGATGGTCAGCTGACGTCCCTCGACGGTGACGGAGAGGTCGTCCGGCGTGAAACCGGCCACCGCCAGAGTGATGCGGACGGCCGCCTCGCCGATTTGCTCGACGTTGTAGGGCGGATAGCTCTCGCCCGCCGCCTTGGCGGCGCGGTCGATCAGGGCTCGGGTTTGGTCGAAGCCCAGCAGGAAGGGGCTGTCGAACAGCACGGCGCGGGTGGTCATGGGGTCCTCATGGAAAAGCGACCTCGGCCGTCCGGCGCCTCCCGCGATCGGCAAAGCGCCCGGCCGCTGTTACAGATGGGGGGCCGGGGGCGTGCGGTCAACGCTCGCCGAGGTCGCAGCCGCTGTGAAAACCCTGGCGGTTCCGTTCATGGCGGGTACAGATTGGAACCTTCACCATATGGCCTGCGTTTCTGCGACCGGATCACTATCGAAAGGATCACCTATGCGCGCCAAGCTTGCCGTGACAGGCCTGAGCATCGCCGCCCTGCTGGGCGCCGCCGCCTGCACCACCACTGACCCCTACAGCTCTGCGCCGCGTCGCAACAACACCGGCACCGGCGCGATCGCCGGCGCCGTGGGCGGCGCCCTGCTGGGCTATCTGACCAACACCTCCAGCGGCGAGCAGGGCCGCAAGAACGCCCTGATCGGCGCGGGCGTTGGCGCCCTGGCCGGGGCCGGGGTCGGCCAGTACATGGACCGCCAGCAACGCGCGCTGGAAGCCGAGCTTTCGGGCACGGGCGTCGGCGTGGCGCGCCAGGGCGACAACCTGGTCCTGCGCATGCCGTCGGACGTGACCTTCGCCACCAACCAGTCGTCGCTGGACACCCGCTTCCTGCCGGTGCTGGACGATGTGGCGCGGGTGCTGAACGAGTATGATCGCTCTATGGTCGACGTGATTGGCCACACCGACGCCTCGGGCGGGGATGCGATCAACCAGCCGCTGTCGGAGCGCCGGGCGTCGTCGGTCGCCGCCTATCTGATCGACCGCGGCGTGATGCGCGAGCGGATCTACGTCGCCGGCATGAGCGCCCGCAATCCGATCGCCTCGAACGATACGGTCCAGGGCAAGGCTCAGAACCGCCGGGTCGAAATCCTGATCCGTCCGTTCACCGGCTGATCGCGACGCCTTGTCGAGAATGGAGGGCGGCCCTTGTGCGGGCCGCCCTTTTTCTTTGCCCTGTACACCCTTGCGGTTCCCCGCCCGCACGGCTTTGGTGTTCGCGATCAGGGAGATTCACATGGATGACGACGCGCCGGGTCGGGCGCTGGGCAGGGCGTTGAGGCTTGGCGCCACGGCGGCATTCGCCGCCGTGGTGACAGCCGCCGTCGTCATTGCCGCGGGACGGGCCCTGTTCTTTTAGATCCAGCCCCTCAGGCGGCGTGTTCGGGACGACCGATCGACGTATAGCGGAAGCCCCGCGCCTTCATGTCGTCCGGGCGATAGACGTTGCGCAGATCGACCATGACGGGCTGCTTCAACAGCAGCTTGACCCGGTCCAGATCCAGGGCGCGGAACTGGTTCCATTCGGTCAGGATCACCACCACGTCGGCGCCCTCGACCGCATCATAGGGGCCGTTCTTGAAGACCACCCCGTCCAGAAGCTTGGCGGCCTCCTCCATGCCCTCGGGGTCATAGGCGTGAACCGTCGCTCCGCGCGCAATCAAGGCCGGGGCCACATCCAAGGAGGGCGCATCGCGCATGTCGTCGGTGTTCGGCTTGAAGGTCAGGCCCAGCAGGGCGACCGTGCGGCCCTTGAGATCGCCGCCAAGGGCCTCGGCCACGCGGTCGGCCATCGCCTTCTTGCGGGCGTCGTTGATGGCCACCGTCGTCTCGATGAGACGAACCGGCGAATCGGCGTCGGTCGCCGTGCGCACCAGGGCCAGGGTGTCCTTGGGGAAGCAGGAGCCGCCGTAGCCCGGCCCGGCGTGCAGGAACTTCGAACCGATGCGGTTGTCCAGGCCGATGCCGCGGGCCACCTGCTGCACATCGGCGCCGACCGCCTCGCACAGGTCGGCGACCTCATTGATGAAGGTGATCTTCATGGCCAAGAAGGCGTTGGCCGCATATTTGATCAGTTCGGAGGTCCGGCGGCCGGTGAACATGATCGGCGTCTCGTTCAGGTTCAGCGGGCGATAGAGTTCGGCCATGACGGCGCGGGCGCGCTCATTATCCGTGCCGACGACGACGCGGTCAGGGCGCTTGAAATCGCCGATGGCGGCGCCTTCGCGCAGGAATTCCGGGTTGGAGACGACAGCGAAGTCGGCGTCCGGGCGGCGCTCACGGATGATGCGCTCGATCTCGTCCCCAGTGCCGACCGGGACGGTGGACTTGGTCACCACCACCGTGAAGCCGTGCATCAGATCGGCGATCTCCTCGGCCGCCGCATAGACATAGGACAAGTCCGCATGGCCGTCGCCCCGCCGCGAGGGGGTGCCCACGGCGATGAAGACGGCGTCGGCCGAGCGGATGGCTTCGGCGCCGTCCGTGGCGAAGGACAGGCGCCCCCCCTTGACGTTGGTCGCCACCAGATCGTCCAGGCCCGGCTCATAGATGGGCATGATGTTCTGGTGCAGGCGGTCGATCTTGGAGGCGTCCTTGTCGACGCAGGTCACCTTGTGGCCGAAATCGGCGAAACAGGCCCCAGACACCAGGCCGACATAGCCCGTTCCGATCATGGCGACGCGCATCGAAGCACTCCTCTAGAAGTCGTCTTCAGCAGATAGCCGTCGATGATGACGGGCGCCAGCAAGGGCGGCTTTAGCGCAAAGAAAAAGGACGGTCGGCCCCTGCGGGCTGACCGTCCTTGATCTTATCGACGCTTCTATGGTCGCGGGGGC
>KB291770.1 GCA_000318405.1 Brevundimonas diminuta 470-4
TGGTCTCGGCCCTGATGACCGCGGGCGCGACCACGGCCGCCCTGTTCCTCGGCGCCCGCCGCGCGGCCCGCCGGATGGAGGTCGCCGAGGCCGACGTGGCCGGGGTCGAGACCCTGCTGGCCGGTCAACCCGCCCTCACCCTTGCGCTGAACCAGGACCTGCGCGCCCTGGCCGCCTATGGCGCAGCGCCCGCCGCCCTGCCGGTCGAGCCGCTGTTCAAGGAGGGGCTGCTGTCGGCCGTCGACCCGGCCGACCGCCCCGCCGTCCTGGCCGCGCTGGCCCGCGCCCGCAGTCTGGGCGAGGCTCAGGTCCGCTTTACCCCGCGTCTGGCGCTGGACCGCCGCATCCTCCTGACGGCGCGGCGCATGGATGACAGCGGCTCTCGCCTGATCGCTCAGGCTCTGGACGCCACCTTGCAGTACGCCCGCGAGGCCGAACTGGACGCCGCCCGCATGGAGGCCGAAGCCCAGAGCGCGGGCAAGTCGCGCTTCCTGGCCCATATGAGCCACGAGCTGCGCACGCCGCTGAACGCCGTCATCGGCTTTTCGGACGCCATGCGGCAGGAGCTGTTCGGCCCGGTCCCGACGCGCTACGCCGACTACGCCCGCTCGATCCACGAGGCGGGCGGCCACCTGCTGGACCTGATCAACGACGTGCTGGACGTCAGCCGCATCGAGGCGGACCGTTATGAACTGGCGCTGGAGCGGTTCGACGCGCGCGAGGCGGTGACCGCCGGACTGGCGCTGGTCCGCCTTCAGGCCGAGGACAAGGGGGTGTCGCTGAACGCCGTCCTGCCGCCCGAACCGCTGATGATCCGCGCCGACCGCCGGGCGCTGAAGCAGATGACGCTGAACCTGCTGTCGAACGCGGTGAAGTTCACACCTGCGGGCGGGACGGTCACGGCCTCGGCGCAGGCGGCGGGGACTATGCTGGAGCTGATCGTAGCCGACACAGGCGTAGGCATCGCCAGGGCCGATCTGGCGCGGCTGGGGCGTCCCTATGAGCAGGCGGGCGAGGCCGAGCAGAAGGCGAAAGGCTCCGGGCTTGGCCTGGCCCTCGTCCGCGCCCTGGCCGAGTTGCATGGCGGAACGTTGAGCCTGGACAGCACCCTCGGCGAGGGCACGGCCGCCGCCCTGCGACTGCCGGTGCTCGCAGAGGCCTGATCCGTCAGACGCGCGAGGCGGCCAGCTTCAGGCCGAAGCCGATGAAGATCGCGCCGACCGCCCGGTCCATCGTGCGCACCACGGCCGGACGACGCAGAACGCGGCCCAGGGGCGCCGTCGCCAGAATCAGCCCGGCGAACCAGACGATGGTCAGCGCCACATGCACCCCGACCAGGAAGAAGGTGAAGCCCGCCACATTCGCCCCCTCAGACACGGAGGGCGGCACGAACTGGGGCAGGAAGGTCACATAGAAGACGCCGATCTTGGGGTTCAGCAGATTGGTCAGCAGGCCCCGCCGAAAGGCGACCGCCGCGCTGGGCGGCGGGGCGGCGCCCGGCTCGCCCAGGCTCTGGCGCGGCTTGAGCAGCATCTGCGCGCCCAGCCAGACCAGATAGGCCGCGCCCGCCCACTTCACCGCCGTATAGGCCAGCTCCGACACCCGCAGCAGCGCGCCGAACCCCAGCGATACCGCCGCGCCCCAGATCAGGCACCCCAGCAGAATTCCCGCCCCGGCGAAGACGGCTGAACGCGCGCCCTCGGCCGCCGCCGACCGCAACACCATCGCAGTGTCCACTCCCGGCGTGATGGTCAGAATGGTGATGGCGACCAGAAAGGCGGCGAACAGGGCGGGATCGAACATGGGCGAGGCGCTGGGATACTGTGGCGAAACAGCAGGCACTGGAACACGCCGCCAGTCCCCGCTGCAACCGCTGAACTGGACGGCGGCGCCGCGCCCGGCATAGGAAAGACGCATCCGGCCCGGCGAGGAAGCTCATGGACGAAACCGCCTATCGCACCGCCCTGCGCGCCACGCTCGACGCCCACGACGACCCGGCGCTGGAGCGCATCCGCGCCCTGCTGGCCGCCCTGCCCGAGGCGGCGCGCGAAATCCACGTCTTCGTCTTTCCCGATCAGGACAGCGAAGGCGCCTTCAGCGTCCACGTCAGTCTGGACGGCCCCGACCTCTACGTCCTGAACAAGGCGATCGAGCCGCACCGCACCCTGTTCGAGGTCGTCCACGGCGAGGAAGGCTTCGAGCCTGACTTGCCCATGTTCGGACGCGATCCCGGCTTCAGCGTTCAGGACGCCATCGTCGAAACGGCCGCCGACTGGATCGAGGCCCTGTGGCCCCGCGCCGGACAGACGCCCGTGCCCGTCATGATCTACGGCGACGAGGACTACGGCCCCTCCACCCCGCGTCAGCTGGCGCCCTAGACCGGCCCCATAGCCAGGAAGGCGCGGGCGGCGGCGAAGTCTCCCGCCTCGAACCGGGCCGTCGCCACGCTGTCGTCGCGGAACAGGAACTCGATCAGGAAGGGCTCGCGCGGGTCCAGCGTCGCCAGCGCCTCAGCCGCGCTATCCGGAAAGCGCCAGACCTCGCCCGCCCGCCCGCCGGAGGTCAGCAGGTCGCGCGGCGCGAGGTCAGACCCCGCGGCGAAGACGGCGAGGCGCGCGGCGTCCGGCGGCAGGCCCTCTGCGCCCAACCACGCCCGGGGCGAGCGCGCTGCATCACGCATGACGATGCGCGCGGCGTAGGGCCGGGGCTTGCCGACGAAGGAGACGACCGCCGCCGGGTGCGCATCCTGCGGCGCCCTGCCTGTCAGACCGAAGCGCACGGGCGAGGCGCCGGTCGCCCCGTCCTGAAACAGGCGCCAGCCGTCGTGCGCGCTCTCGAAACGGTCGGCGCTCCAGACAGCCTTGTCGCCGGGGAAGGTGATCCGCGCCGCCCGCGACCATCCGGCGAAGGCGTGACGCACCCGCGTCTTGACCTGATTCAGATCGGCGTCGTTGCAGGGGGTGGCCTCGGCCCGCGCCGTGGCCCGCGCGGCTGTCGCAGCCAGTTCGCTCGCCGGGCGCCCGGCGCGCAGGGCCGCCCCGCGCGCCTGCAGGGTCGCCGCTTCCAGCGCCTGCGTCAGGCGCGGCTCGAACAGGCGGCATTTATCCTGCGCCGCCCGCACGAAGGCGCGCTCGTAATAGACGTCTCCGGCAGCGGTCGCCGTCCCTGCCGCGAGGGTCAGGGCGACGATCGCGGCCAGCGTTCTGCTGACTATGCGGGGCGACGGCGCTATCTTCATGGCTCCACCCTAGCCGCCGCCGGTTCCGGGTCCGTGTCCAAACAGGGTGAACCAATTGCTTCTTTCCACTGACGTCTGGGTCGGCGCCCTGATCCGCCGCGCCGAGCTGGAAGGCGCCAACGCCGTGGTGGTGAAAAAGGGCGACGCCCGCGCCGGGGCCGTCATCGTCAAGGCCTATGACACCGCCGCCCGCACCGCCCGCCTGTGGACCGAGGCGACCGGCCAAGACGGCGAGCCCCTGTGGATCCAGCCCGTCGCCAGCGAATTCGAGAGCGAACTGGACGCCTATCTGGACCGCCAGCGCCGCTATGATCCCGACCTCTGGATCGTAGAGATCGAGGACCGGCAAGGACGGCACTTCCTGACCGAGAAGACGCAGGACTGACGTCTAAACCCAGGGGCTCTTCACCGCGCCCTCAAGTAGGCCGAAGGCCGGTAGGGCCTCTTTAAAAGAGCCCTCAAGCAGGCCGAAGGCCGGTAGGACCGCTCAAAATGGTAACCGGCCTGTTCACCGCGTTCGTGAACCGGACCGCAAGCGCGGCGCCCTACAACCCGTCGCATGGGGCCAGAACGGTCCTGCGAGCGGGCGCGGTCCATGCTGTTTCTTCTGAACGACGTCGTCTTCGATCTGGACCAGGCCTGCCCCGCCCCGAGCCACGACGTGCGTCGGTTCGAGAACCTGTCGTTCGACTATGTGCTGGAGATGGGCTGCGAGCTGTTCTCCGAAGACCCGCTGCTTCACCGCAACGACCCCGCCCGCGCCCGCCGTCTGGCCTGGCTGGTCGCCCACAAGGCCGAAGGCGTCAGCGCCGCCCTGTTCGCTGCGCCGCAGGCCGGCTGCGCGCCTGAACTGGTCGAACCGCGCTTTTGCGCCCTGCCCGAAATCGTGCTGCGTCATCTGCATCAGCGCGCACGCCGCGGCGCCCTGGACGCCGCCACGGCCGACAAGACCGTTTGGAGCCGTCTGGCCGCCTGAGGGCTTCCATAGAACACCAACGTTCTTTACCCCTTGTGTTTCGGCCTTGGGGGGAGACGACCGACGATGAACAAGACAATGCGGTTTCGCTTGAAGCGCGGCGCGGCGCTGGCCGTCGCATCCGCTCTAAGCAGCTTCGTCGCATCTCCGGCCCTGGCGGAATGGCTCCGGGCCGAAACCGACCACTTCATCGTCTATGGCGACACCTCTGAAGGCAGCCTGCGGCGTTACGCCCAAAAGGTCGAGCGTTTCGACGCTCTGCTGAGGACCTACTATCCCATTCAGACCGACCATGAGATTCCCAAGCTGGAAATCTTCATGGCCGAGGGGCGGCGCGATATGAACCGCATGTCTCCCGGCATCAGCGAGGGGGTCGCGGGCTACTATTCGCCTAACAGCGGCCGCATCTACACCATCGTGGATACCCGCAGCTCTATGGGCGATGTCGTCGTCTTCCACGAATACGCGCACCACTTCATGTTCCAGATGCGGGCCAACGCCTATCCATCCTGGTTCGTGGAAGGTTTCGCGGAATATTATTCGACCGCCAGCCTGACCGATAAGAAGATTCAGTTCGGACGGCATAATCCGGGCCGGATCAACTCCCTTACCATGGGCTTCAGCTCCTGGGCCAAGATGGAGGATGTGCTGAAGTGGCGCATCTCGGATTCCGGACGCTATCCGGCGCATAGCTATTACGCCCAGGCTTGGGCCATGACCCACTACTTCATGAGCACGCCCGAACGCACCCAGATGCTGCGACGTTATCTGACGGCTGTGGCCGGCGGTGACGATTCCGTCCTCGCGATGCAGGCGGCGACAGGCCGGACCCCCGCTCAGCTTCAGGACGACGTTTGGCGCTATACTTCCGGCTCCATCAATGTGACCACGCCCCAGATTGCGGTCACGAATCCGCAGGTGGCGGTCAGTCGGCTGTCGAAAGCCCAAGCGGACGCCATCTGGCTGGACGTGCGCCTCGATAACGCGCCGATCAAGCTTCCCGCCGAGGAAGAGGCCGAAGATGAAACTCAATCAGAAGCGCAGAAGGCGCGTCGAGCTCGCGAGCGGAAACAGGCGATCGAGAACAGGGCCGAAATGATACGCTCGGCCTTCGCCCTGGGCGGACTCCATGCGGACTCCGATGTCGGCCGTCTTCTTACAGCTCGGGCGCATCGGCTTTCACAACGCCCCGATCTGGCGCTGGCCGCTCTTACGCCTAGCCTCGACGCCGGCACGAACAACGCCCAGGTCCTGCGTGTCGCCGCCCTGGCGCTGATGGATCAGACCGAAGCGGCCGAGTCCGTCGACGACGCCAATGAGCTTCGCCGTCAGGCGTCCGTCTATCTCGCCCGGGCGATGGACGCCGAACCGCTGGATTTCCGGATATATCTGGGACTGAACGACGTACGGAACGGCCAGCCGCGTTATCCAACGGATAACGACATCTCCACGCTGGAGGTCGCCTGCGCCCTTGCGCCGCAGTCCTTCGACTGCCGCACCCGACTGGCCCACGCCTATATGGCGCGGGACATGAACCCGGAGGCGATCGCCGTCCTGACGCCGGTGGCCAACAGCCCCCATTCCAGCGGCTACAAGCGCCAGGCGCGGGCCATGATCAATCGCGCGCGACAGGCCCTGCACCAGGCTCCGCTGGAAACAGGACCCGAGCCCGACGACGAAGACGACGCTGCGCCGGGTCAGGCCGCCGACGCCGCCTGACCGGAAGACGCTAGAGGATGACGCCGAACACTGTATGTACCAGCGCCGCCGCCAAGACGATCAGACCGAACCCGGCCAGAAAGCAGACCAGCGGATGAATCTTGGGCGCGTTCGGTGCAGGCGCGACCTTACCTGGATCAACCAGAGCCATGATGTTTCCCTTCCCTAGTGCGGCGAACTCATGGTCCGCCGTCTCCCAGAAACGAGCATGCCTCGAATAACCCTCATACGCGAAGGGTCTCTCACGCCATCGTGAACGTCGACAATTGAGCCCCGCCGCGCTAGGTCGCGCCTCCTAAAGGAAGCTCAATGTCCAAACTGACCCTCGCCCAGGAGGCCGATCGCCGTCGGACCTTCGCCATCATCGCCCACCCCGACGCCGGTAAGACGACGTTGACCGAGCATATCCTGCTGGCGGGCGGCGCCGTGCGTGCGGCCGGCGCGGTCAAGGCGCGCGGTGAAAACCGCCGCGCCCGTTCGGACTGGATGAAGATCGAGAAGGAGCGGGGCATCTCGGTCACCGCCTCGGTCATGACGTTCGAGCACGACGGCAAGATGTTCAACCTGCTGGACACGCCGGGGCACGAGGACTTTTCCGAAGACACCTATCGCACCCTGACCGCCGCCGACTGCGCCATCATGGTGCTGGACGCCGCCAAGGGCATTGAGCCGCAGACGCTGAAGCTGTTCGAGGTCTGCCGCCTGCGCGACATCCCGATCATCACCTTCATCAACAAGCTGGACCGCGAGGCGCAGGACCCGATGGCCCTGCTGGACGAGATAGCATCCCGCCTGCAGCTGGATCCCGCCCCCATCTGGTGGCCCGCCGAGAGCGGCAATCGCCTGCGCGGTCTGGCCGAGGTCGGCGGTCAGGGCCGGTTCCAGCCCTATACCCGCAAGACCGCCGACAACGACGGCGAACACCCCGCGCCCCTGCCCTTCGACGACGCCGCCGCCTTCTTCCAGGGCACTGAGCAGGCCGACATGGTCGATGCGCTGGAACTAGTCGAGGCGGGCTATAAGCCGTTCGACCATCAGGCGTTTCTGGAAGGCCACATGACGCCCGTGCTGTGGGGCTCGGCCCTGCGCCACTTCGGCATCGAGGAGCTGCTCAAGGCCATCGGCGAATGGGCGCCGCCGCCCAAGAGGATGAGCGCCCGCAAGGAGGCGCCGCCCGAAACGCGCAACGCCCCCGCGCCCGAAGACATCACGGTCGAGCCCAGCAAAGACGAAGTCACCGGCTTCGTCTTCAAGGTTCAGGCCAACATGGACCCCAACCACCGCGACCGCATCGCCATGTTCCGCATGGCCTCGGGCAGCTTCAAACGCGGCATGAAGCTGAAGGTCCAGAACACCGGCAAGCAACTGTCGGTGAACGCCCCCATCATGTTCTTCGCCTCGGACCGCGAACTGGCCGAGGAGGCCTATGCCGGCGACGTCATCGGCATTCCGAACCACGGCGTCCTGCGCGTCGGCGACAGCCTGTCGGAGAGCGGTCTGGTGCGCTTCGCCGGCCTGCCCAACTTCGCCCCGGAAATCCTGCAGCGCGTCCGCGTCAAGGATCCGCTGAAGGCCAAGCACCTGCAGAAGGCGCTGACGGGTCTGGCCGAGGAAGGCGTGACCCAGCTGTTCCGCCCCGAACTGGGCGCGGACTTCATCGTCGGCGCCGTGGGCCAGTTGCAGTTCGAGGTCATGGCCGACCGCCTGGGCGAGGAATACGGTTTGGACGTCGTCTTCGAGCCGAGCCCTTACGCCGAAGCTCGCTGGGTGTCAGGCGCCAAGGCCGACCTTGAAGACTTCGCCGGCAAATACCGGCCCCAGATGGCGACCGACATCGACCAGAACCCGGTCTTCCTGGCCAAGTCGGCGTGGGAGACGGGCTATGTCTCCGAGCGCTTCCCCAAGGTCGTCTTCAGCAAGACCAGAGAGCGCGGCTGATGGATCAGGCGCGCGCGACCCGCTTCTCGCCGCGCCCCAAAGCCTGGAACCACGGCAGGAAGATCTGGATCAGCGGGCCGATGCCCACGGCGAAGACGATGGTGCCGACGCCCACCGACCCGCCGAGCAGCCAGCCACCGGCCAGAACGCTGAGCTCGATCAGCATTCGCGACACGCGGATCGACCAGCCCAGGCGCTGGTTCAGACCGACCATCAGGCCGTCGCGCGGCCCCGTCCCCATGCCTGCCCCGATATAGGCGGCCGCGCCCACAGCCGTCAGCACCACGCCCGCCGTCATAAAGGCCAGCCGCAGCGGCAGGGTCGTCATCTCCGGCAGCACGGCCAGGGCCGCGTCCATCGACAGGCCGATGATGAAGATGTTGAACAGGGTGCCGACCCCCGGCTTCTGACGCAGGGGGATCCACGTCAGCATGACCACCACCCCCATCAGGATGGAGGCGGTTCCCAGGCTCATGCCGGTGCGGAGCGACAGGCCCTGATGGAAGACGTTCCACGGGTCCAGCCCCAGGTTGGCCCGCACCATCATGGCAGCGGCGACGCCATACAGGCACAGGCCGAATTGAAGCTGGATGAAGCGGCGCATGAACATGGCCCTCTTCTGCCTGATCGGGCCGGGAATTAAAGGCCCGGCTTTCGTCTGAGGCCGAAGGTCATGGCGAACATGACCAGGCAGACGCCGCTGGAGACGAGCAAGGCCAGCCCGGCCGAACGGTCCAGCACCACGCCGTAAAGCGCTGGAGCCGCGGCCTGAACGAAGCGGGCGGGCGTCAGCACCAGGGCCTGCCGCGCGCCGTAGTTCTCGCGTCCGAACAGATGCAGCGGCAGGACGCCCGAGGCCACCGCCAGCAGGCCGTTGCCCGCCCCCTGACCCAGGGCGACAGCCCCCGCCGCTCCCTTGCCGCCGACGAAGGCGATCAGGGCGCCGAGCGGATGCAGCAGGGTCGCCGCTCGCGCCGCCGCAACGGGCGAGCCCCTGCCCGGCGCCGCCAGGGCGATCAGGCGCACCGCGATGGCCGCGCCCGCCATCAGGCCGGCGGCCAGGGCCGCCTCGGCTGCGCTCAGGCCCAGCCGCGTCAGCAGACGCGGCAGATGGGCGCTCATGGCCGTCGCCACCCACCAGGCGCCGGCGAACAGGACGGCCAGCCGGATCATGGTCCCATCCCACCGCACGCGCCCGGACGCAGGAGGCCTGCCCCCGGCCCGCCCATCCGGCAGCACGGCCCAATAGAGCGGAAGACACAGCACGACATGCGCCCCCGCCCAGACGAAACAGGCGCCGCGCCAGCCGACCGTCTCGATCATCAGCAAGGTCAGAGGCCAGCCCAACGCCCCGCCGAAGGCCCCCAGCAGGGAGACGGCGGTGATCGGCTTCTTCGCCGCCTCGCCATGCAGGGCCACCAGCACGGCGTAGGCGGGGCCGTACAGCCCCACCCCCATGCCTGCCCCCAGCATCAGCACGCCCGCGACCATGACGACCGGATCGCGCGCCAGCCCCAGCAGGGTCAGCGCCAGGGCGAAGACGACGCCAGCCGCCGACAGCACCTCGCGCCCGCCGCGTCGGTCGATCCAGCGCCCGCCGAACGGGCTGAGAACCGCCGAGACCAGAAATGCGCCCGACAGGGCGCTGAACACCGCCCCCGGCGTCGCGCCCACGCCCGCCGCCAAGGGCTCGGCCAGCACGCCGAGCAGGTAGTAGCTGGAGGCGAAGGAGACGATCATCCCCAGGCCCAGCACGGGAATGATCAGACGGGAAACGGCGACGCTCGACATGGGCGCTGTGTCCGTGGATTTGCCCTCGCGGCGAAAGCGACCTATCGAACGCCAGATGTTCGAAAACCTCACAACCGCTGGCGCGCCGCCTTCGCTGAACGCCCTGCGCGCCTTCGAGGCGATGGCGCGCACAGGCAGCGCGACCCGCGCGGCGGCTGAACTGAACGTCACCCACAGCGCCGTCAGCCGTCAGGTCAAGGCGCTGGAGGCGCAACTGGGCCTGCGCCTGTTCGAGGGCCCCCGTCACGCCCTGACGCTGACGGAGGCCGGGCGAGGCCTCCTGCCCGCGCTGACCGCCGCCTTCGACCAGATCGCCGCCGCCGTGGCCGAGGCGCGAGGCGATGGGCGCGACCTGCATGTCGCCGCCAACGCCAGTTTGGCGGTCAAATGGCTGATCCCCCGACTGGCGGACTTCAACCGCCTGCATCCGCAGGTGCGGGTTCATCTGGTCGAACTGGCGCCCCACGCCGTCAGCCGCCGAGGGGCCGATGTGCTGTTGCGGCTGCTGGACGCCTCGCGCATCGACAGCCTGGGCGCCCTTCGCGTCATTCCCAATGCGATCGGGCCGGTGATTGCGCCCGCCCTGGTCCGAGACGATGCGCGAGCGGACACGTTGAGCGCCCCGCGCCTTGCCCCACGCACTCACCTGTCGGCGTGGAAGGACTGGGCGCGTCTGACGAACCGGCGGCTGCCCGAGGCCCCAGAGCGCCCTGTCGCCCATCTTCATTTCGCCTTGGACAGCGCGCTGGCGGGCTGGGGCGCGGCGGTCCTGCCCTGGGCCCTGACGGCCGAGGCGGTGACGGACGGACGGCTGCTGGCGCCGTTCGGCTTCGCCCGCGACGACGGCGCAGTGGCCGCCATTCCCGGCGCAGGCGAGATGTCGAAAGGTCGCCGTCAGTTCCTGCACTGGCTCTCGGATCAGGGACGCGCCATGCCGGACGCCCCCGATGCAACCTGAAGCTTAGCTGAACACGTCTTTCATCCTTCGCGGGGACGTGGTTCTCTAGTAGGGCCAGTTCGGCGCTCCCCGCGCCTGTGGAGTTCTGATGTTCATCCTTGCCGTCACCGCCGCCATGGCGCTGGCCCAGACCTCGGCGCAGGCTCCGACCTCGCCCCAGGCTGCGCCCCCAGCGCCCAGCGCCCGGCTCGTCTCCTATGACGAGGCGGTGCGTTGCGCCGGTTTGACACAGGCGGCGTCCGAACTGGAGGGCGGAGAGAGCCGTTACGGCCGCACGCTCTATGACGCCGCCCTCTACTGGTCGCTGGCGGCCATGCAGGCGGCGACCGTCGCCGGTCGCAATCCCGCCGTGGCCGAAACGGAACAGACACGCGCCCGTCTGGACGCCGTGCGTCGCCTTTCCGCCGGGGAATCCGAGGCCCGCGCCACCCTGCAGCGCTGCCGCCAGAAAGCGCCCCGCCTGGGCTGAGGGGCGCCGCGACGCCGCTGGCCCGAGGCCAGCGCTGACGCCCGTCCGACAATTTGTCATCATAGCCAAGGCGAACCGTTCCAACGGCGCTGCGTTTGCTTGGTCGATGCCGGGATCATCGTCTTGATCCCGAAGCGGGACGATGCAGGCGGCGATACAGGCGAATGTTCGAATTCGGCAGAGATCTCAGACGGCTGTTCGAGAAGGCGCGCGACAGCGACGACCTTGGCTGGCTTGAGCTGATCGGCGTGGGTCTGGTCGAGGTCGAGGCGCGCCAGCAATCCACCGACGCCGGGCGCGTCTCATGCCCCCGTCCGTTCGACGCGGCCCTGCGCGCCGCCGCCCTGTGGCGCGAGCACGCCCGCCGCTGCGGCGCGGCCTCCAGCGTGGAGCGCGCCGAGAGCAGCGGCCGCGACGCCGCCAAACACGCCGCCAACGGCGATCAGGCGGTGCGCGCCGCCCTGGACCTGGCGACAAGCGCCATGCTGGCCTTCGACCTGCGCGGCGGCCCGGAGCGCCTGACCGCCGCCCTCGATCTGTTGAGCGACCTGCCTGCGGCGCGGCGGGTGGATACGGTGGCGGCGGCTGCGGCGCTGCACGCCCGGCTGCGCGCGCGGCTGGCGCTGCTGTCCGGCCGCCTGTCGGAAATGAACGAGGCCGCCGCCCTGCTGGAAACCGCCCTGGCCAATCTGAAGGGCCCGCGCACCCTGGAAGACGAGATACGGCTGGACCGCGCCGCCCTGGTGCTGGAGATCGGCCTGACGGCGCGCGATCCCCAGATGCTGGATCAGGCCGGGCGCGACCTGCGCGCCCTGGTCGAGGCGGCCGCTCCGGAACAGAGGCCGCTGAGCCGCGCCCGCGCCCTGGCGCTTTGCGCCGCAGGGATGGCGGCCCTGGCGGCCGTCGCCGACGCCCCCGCCGCCCGCGATCAGGCGCAGGCCATGTTCGATGTCGCCGCCCAGTTGTTCACGCCCGATCACAGCCCGCTGGACTGGTCCGCCATTCAGGTCATGCGCGCCGAGCGCGAGACCCTGCCGTCGGTGGTGCTGATCCAGGCCGAGGCGCTGACGGAAGGCGGCGGCCTGATCCTGGGCGCCCTGGCCCATGAACAGCGCGTGTCCCAGGACGC
Source organism: Brevundimonas diminuta 470-4 (assembly GCA_000318405.1). Classification (GTDB taxonomy): domain Bacteria; phylum Pseudomonadota; class Alphaproteobacteria; order Caulobacterales; family Caulobacteraceae; genus Brevundimonas; species Brevundimonas diminuta_B. The sequence goes on from KB291770.1 coordinate 12,219, forward strand.
CGCCCGCGCCAGCGCCGCCGGGGACCTGACCGCCTTGCTGGATATCGAGACCAGCCTGCGGCGACGTCTGGCGCGGCCTTCGGTCACGGCTACGCCGCTGGACTGGGCCGCCGAGCAGATCGGCCTTGCGCGGGTCGCGCTGGCGCGGGCGCGGTGGACCGGCGAAGGCCCCCGCGGCGTCGGCCTGATGCTGACCGAAGCCGCCCAGACCGCGCGCGAATACGGCGCCCAGACGCTGGCGGAACGGGCCGAGCGGCTGACCGCCAGCACCCAGTCCGCCTGAGCCGCAAAGTCCGCTCGCACCGCCCCGATACCGCCCGGCCTTGACCCGGCCCCAAAGGGCGCCTAGCTCACGGGCTCCTCAAGAAGGGTTTCGACACAGTGACCGAACAAACCGCCGCCGATCCCGTCCACGCCTTCATCGCCCAGGCGGTGGCGGAGCATGACGTGGTGCTCTTCATGAAGGGCACGCCGGACTCGCCGCGCTGCGGCTTCTCCTCGCTGGCCGTTCAGATCCTGGATCACGTCGGCGCGCCCTTCGTGGGCGTGGACGTGCTGCAGGACGAAGCCCTGCGCGAAGGCATCAAGGCCTTCACCGACTGGCCGACCATCCCCCAGCTCTATGTGAAGGGCGAGTTCGTCGGCGGCTCGGACATCGTGCGCGAGATGTTCCAGTCGGGCGAGCTTCAGGCCCTGATGGCCGAGAAGGGCGTCGCCCTTGGCGAAGCGTAAGATGGGCGAAGCCTGACCGATGGCCCGGCCGCAGCTTCAGCCGCGTGAGGACCGCGAGGTCTTCGTCGTTCCGCTGGACGTGCGGCCGGAACACATCGACGAGAACAACCACGTCAACAACGTCGTCTATGTCGGCTGGCTGCAGGATGTCGGCACGGCGCACTGGAACGCGCGTTTCGACGAGGAAACGCGCGCCAGATGGGCCTGGTTGGCCCTGCGTCATGAGATCGACTACATGCGCGCCATCGAACCGGGCGCGACAGGCGTGATCGCCCGCACCTGGGTCGGCGACCCGCAGGGGCCGCGCTTCAACCGCTATGTCCGCATCGAGGACGCCCAAGGGCGCCTGTGCGCGCAGGGCCTGTCCGAATGGTGCCTGGTCGACGCCATGACCCTGCGCCCGGCCCGCATCCCGGCTGAGATGCTGGGGCCGTTTCAGGCCTAGCGGCCTACAGGCTGATCGGGTTCAGCACGCGCACCGGCTGGCCGCGCTCGAGACCCAGTTCGGCATAGGTCCAGCTGACCGTCACGCCTTCCGGGACCAGGGCCTTGCACAGATCCGGCGTGCGGCGCGTCAGCGTCAGTTCGGCCGGATCGCCCTCCTTGATCTTGATCTCGAAGCTGGAGGTTTCCGTGCAGCCGTTGGAGCCGACCACGACGTTCAGCCGCTGGCCGTCGAAGTCGACCTTGCGCACGGCTTCCAGCGCCTCGGCGCGCGTCGTCCCGTGATCGGTGACGATGGAGACCTTCTCGCCGCCCTCGTTCGAATAGATGACGCAGCCGCCCAGCAGGGGCAGCAGGGCGGCCGCAGCCGCAACAGCAGCCAGACGCATCAGTTCGCCTCAGCCGGGGCCGAGTGGATGACGCGCGTGGTCGGCTTCTCGGTGGCGATGATGATGCAGCCCGACAGCATGGGGGCGGCGACCGCGGCGACGGCGAGAGCGATGATGAGACGACGCATAGGATTTTCCCGTGTTGATTGCCCCAAGACTGCCAGCGTCGCGGTTCCGGATCACGTGAATAATCGGAAAGGCTGCGAACGCCCCCCTAGGCCGCCTCTCTTGTCGCCGGCGCCGGCGCAGACTGCGCAGGGGCTGCCGAGATCATGGCGGCGCCCTGCGACAGGGCGTCGGCTTCCGGCTGGGGCCGGCCCAGCAGATAGCCCTGAACCTCGTTACAGCCCTGGGCGCGCAGGAAGGCCAACTGCTCGGCGGTTTCGACGCCCTCGGCCAGAACCGGGATCGCCAGGCTTTCGCCGATCGTCAGGACGGCGCGGATGATGGCCCGCGACTGGGGCCCTGCCCCGTCCAGTTCCAGCATGAACGAGCGATCCAGCTTGATCTTGTCGAAGGGGAAGGCCTTCAGCGTCGACAGCGATGAATAGCCGGTTCCGAAATCATCCATGGCGATGGTGACGCCCAGCGCCTTCAACTGACGCAGCACATGTGTGGTGCGCTCCATGTCGGTGATCATCGCCGTCTCGGTGATCTCAAGCTCAAGACGCGACGGCGACAGGCCAGTCTCCACCAGAATCTGATGCACCAGACGCGGCAGGTCGACATGGCTCAGCTGGACCGGCGACAGATTGACCGCAATGCGGTGCGGCTCGGCCCAGGCGGCGGCCTGCCGACAGGCCTGACGCAGCACCCATTCGCCGATCGGCAGGATCAGCCCGGTCTCCTCGGCCACGGGAATGAAGTCGGCGGGCGAAGTGTAGCGGCCTTCGTCGTTCTTCCAGCGCAGAAGCACTTCATAGCCGGTCGCCCGGCCCGTCTCGACCGAGGCCTGCACCTGATAGTGCAGTTCGAACTGTTCGCGCTCCAGCGCCTCGCGCAGCGCCTGGGTGACGCGGCGGCGCGCGCGGACGGCCTGATCCATGTCCGCTTCATAGAAGCAGATATCCTGCGCCAGGGAGGCCTTGGCGCGATACATGGCCAGGTCCGCGTTGTTGATCAGGGTGGAGACGTCCTGAGCGTCTTCAGGCCACAGGGAAACACCGATGCTGGCGCCGCACGACAGGTCGGCGTGCTCGATGGTCACGGTCTGGACCGCCGCCTCGCGCAGACGTTCGGCCACGGCTAGAGCTTCGTCCCGGTTCGCGACAGACGCAAGAGCCAGGAATTCGTCGCCGCCCTGGCGCGCAATGAACTCGCCTTCCTGCAAGGCAGCCTTCATCCGCTCGGCGATGGTGCACAGAAGCCGATCGCCGACAGCGTGGCCGTACAGGTCGTTGACCTCCTTGAACCGATCAAGGTCCAGGGCGAACAGGGCCAGGTTCTCGCCCTCCGCCGCCGTCTTCTTCAGCCGAGTCAGCCGCTCCAGGAAGGAAGCCCTGTTGGGCAAGCCGGTCAGGCTGTCGTTACGCGCCAGATGAGCGATCCGACGCTCCTGAGCCATCCGGTCGCGCAGGTCGCGCACCGCATAGATCATGGTGCGCCCGCCGGTGGTCTGGTCGCGACGGGCCGACAGCTCGATGGCGACGTCTCCGGCGTCGGACCGCAGCACGGTCTGGGCCACGGCGCCGTCGGCGAGACGATGCGCGTCCTCGACCCATTGCTCCAGGCTCGCGCCCATCAGGACTTCGCGCTCGACTCCCAGCAGGGTCGCCAGGACTTCATTGGCGGCGATAATGGCGCCGTCGCGCTCGATGGCCATGCCGTCGACGCTGCTGTCGATCAGATATTGTTGACGTTCGCGGTGCAGGGCGTGCGCCTGGCGGTCCAGGACGTGGCTGGCGGCGCCCGCCCCCAGCACCAGCAGGCCCACGCCGGCGACGCCCAGCGCCAGCGCATTCTGCGCATCCTCGCCGGTCAGCACGCCGTCTGCGGCGGCGAAGGGAATGATGGTCATCGCCGCCATCGCCGTGAAATGCAGGCAGACGATGCCGAGAACCATCACCGCAGCGCCTTTCAGGCGGGCGAGCCCATCTTGTTCGCGGGCGCTAAGCTGGAAGGCGGCGGCGCCGAACACCACCGATCCGATCAGGGAGGCTGCGACATAGACGGATGACCAGTGCACCACGCCCTCCACCGCCATGGCGGCCATGCCGACAAAGTGCATGGCGGCGACCGCCAGGCCGAACACCGCCCCGCCAAGGGCAGGCGTGAAGCGCCCGCGGATCGTCGCCCCGCCCAGAGCCAGGCCGACACCCCCGATGGCGATGGCCAGCGAGACGCCGGTCAGCAGCGGCTCATAGGCGATGTTCACGCCCGGCCGGTAGGCGATCATGGCGACGAAGTGGGTGCACCAGATGGTCGCGCCGCCCGCCAGCGCCCCCAGGAAGAGCCAGGACGCCAGGGAGACGCCGCGCTCCTCACGGACCCTGCGTAGAAGACCGCTGGTGATCCAGCTGCCCACCAGACAGATGAAAGCGGCCAGAGCCACCAGACCGAAGTGGTGATCATCGGTCAGACACGAAAGAACGCGCATACTAGGGAGACGCCAAGCAGGACAAAACGGCCTGCCGGTCTATGGCCCAAGCCTTAAACCCGACTGTCCGAGCGTGGCTAACGAAGGCTAAAAATTCAGGGGGTCTGAAGCCTGGGACTGCGGCCCTATTGGGCCACGCCCGCGTCGCCGTTCAGCAGATAAGGGTTATTGACGACCACATTGGCGCCCGGCGGCAGGCCCAGCTCCTCGAAGGTCCATTGCAACTGGACGCCGTCCTTGACCGGGCGGGTGCAGCGATCCTCATCCAGGCGACGCAAGGTGATGACCGCAGAATCCTTCAGCCGGGTGATGAAGGGCTTCACGTCGCCTTTGTCAGTGCAGCCGTTGGAGCTGACGCGAAACACCGCCAGGTCGCGCGTGAAGGCGGCGGCGTGGATCGGCTCCAGCTGGCCCGGCATGCCTTCGGTCCTCACCAGTTCGCCCGGGGCGTGGGCGCAGGCGGCGAGCCCGGCAGCGAGAACCAGACCAAAGAAAGACCTTCTCATGTTCGGCCTCCCTGGGCGCGATCCTGTTGATTATCCATTGTGCGCGCAATTGGCCCGAAAGTGAACCGTCAGGGCCGCAATATGAACAAAGAAAGGCCCCGGCGACGCCGGGGCCTTCCAAAGAACCGTCGCCAAGAACCTTGGCTGATCCGTCGAACTTACGAGGAGTAGTATTCGACGACCAGGTTCGGCTCCATCTTCACCGGATACGGAACGTCGGACAGTTCCGGCACGCGGCCGTAACGGACCGAGAAACCGCGATCGCCCAGTTCCAGATAGTCAGGCAGGTCGCGCTCGCTCGACTGCTGGGCTTCCAGCACCAGAGCCATGTTGCGCGACTTTTCCTTGACCTCGATGACCTGGCCCGGCTTGACGCGGTACGAACCGATGTCGACCTTCTTGCCGTCCACGGTCACGTGGCCGTGCGAGACGAACTGACGGGCGGCCCAGACGGTCGGCACGAACTTGGCGCGGTAGACGATGGCGTCCAGGCGCGATTCCAGCAGACCGATCAGGTTTTCCGAGGTGTTGCCCTTGCGGCGGGCGGCTTCGGCATAGGTCGCCGCGAATTGCTTCTCGGTGATGTTGCCGTAGTAGCCCTTCAGCTTCTGCTTGGCCTTCAGCTGCAGACCAAAGTCAGAGACCTTGGACTTGCGGCGCTGACCGTGCTGGCCGGGGCCGTAGGAGCGCTTGTTGACAGGAGACTTGGCGCGACCCCACAGGTTTTCACCCATGGCCCGGTCGAGCTTGTACTTGGCGCTGTGGCGCTTGGACATATGTCACTCTTCATCATGATGCGGCCCGGCCCCTCCCCTATTGGAGCGGCGATCTCAACGGCGGTCCACGCATCGTCCGTAATAGACATCGCGCCTCGGGACGAACCCGATGCGAGAAGGCCGGGCTTATGAAGGCGGCGAGGCCGGGAGTCAATGTCAGCGGCCGTTCTCGCCTCCAGCATGACAGAAAGGAAACTTGAGCCCGCAGCCCCCGCCCGTGCAGTTGTCCCAAGCATAAGAAACAGCTCGGGAGGAGACGACATGGTGAGCAAGCTCTGGCGCACGGCGGCGACGGCCCTGGCCGTTCTGACAGCGACGGCGACGCAGGCCAGCGAGGCCGACCGACCCGACGCCCTGGTGCTTTCCGGTCGGATCATCGACGGCTCGGGGGCGGCGCCGATCTCTCAGGGCCGGGTCGTGGCGATCGACGGCGTCATCACCTGCGTCGGCAAGGCGCCCGATTGCCCCGCGCCTCCCCGCGCCGTTTTCATCGACGCGGGCGAAGGCAGCATCATGCCGGGCCTGATCGATCTGCACGCCCACCCGCGCCCCCACTACTATGGCTGGTTCCTGGCTTCGGGCGTGACCACGGTGCGGTCCGCCAACACCGACCTGGCGATGGTCCGATCCCTGAAGGCCCTGCCTGCGCCGCAGACCCGTCTGATCTGGGCCGGCCCGATGCTGGACGGCGACAACAGCATAATCAAACGTTTCTATCCCGAAGCAGAGCCGGGCGCGCCCTCGCCGGTCCGCCCGGCCGATGGCCTGTCGCTGGAAGGCGTCGAACTGCTGATCGCCGAGACGCCCGAACAGGCGATCGCCGCCGTCGACGCGCTGGCGGCGGAAGGGGCCGACTGGGTCAAGCTGTACGAGCAGTTGCCGCCTGACGCCTTCGCCGCCGCCGTCCAGCGCGCCAGGACGCTGGGCCTGCCGACCATGGCCGATCTCGGCATGGCCTCGACGCGCGGTCTTGGCGGCGCGCAGGTCGATCTCCTTCAAGCCGCCGCCCTGGGCCTGGACAGCCTGGAGCACGCCAGCGGCGCCGCCCTGGCGTATCAGAGGCTGGGCGGCGATCTGGAGGCGGAGGCTCTCGATCCCGCCCTGATCGATCAGCTGGCCCGCGCCCTGTTGACGGCGCGGACGGCGCTGGTCCCCACCCTGTCCGTCTCCCACTTCACGGCCGAGACGCAATCGCCCGATCCGATGTTGGCCGATCTGCCCTTGGGCGAGGCGCAGGGATCGGTTCGCGACGGGCTGGATCAGCAATGGCGCGGCGTCCATCAGCATTTCCACGCCAGCGCCGAAAGCAACGCAAAGGCCAGGCTCGACGCCCGCATCGGCGCCGCCGTGATGGTGCGCCTGGCCCAGCTGGGCGGCCGCATAGGCGCCGGCTCGGACACGCCTGCAGGCGCCTACAACCTGCCGGGCGGCGGCCTTCATCTGGAAATGGAGCTGATGACCCATGCGGGCCTGAGCCCCCTTCAGGCCTTGTCGGCGGCGACCGGGACCGCAGCCGACATCCTGCAGCGCGAAGATATCGGCTTGATCGCCGTTGGGCGCCGCGCCGACCTGCTGGTGGTCGAGGGCGACCCGTCGCAGGACATCCGCGCCACCCGCCGCCTGCGTCAGATCGTTCTGGACGGCCGGATCCTTGATCCCAACACCATGAAGAGGCGGGCGCTGGATGACGGCGAGACGCTGCTGGCCGCCCGCATGGCCAAGCAAGGGCATTAAGCAGAACGGCCGCCGCTTCCCTTCGGAAACGGCGGCCGCAGATCAGGCGCTCAGACGCCGGCCGATCAGCCCTTGGCGGCGTCGTACAGTTCGTTGACCTTGTTCCAGTTCACCACCGACCAGAAGGCCTTGAGGTAGTCGACGCGGCGGTTCTGGTACTTGAGGTAGTAGGCGTGCTCCCACACGTCGGCGGCCAGCAGGACGGCGCCCTTCTCAGGCGCGTCGTCCATCAGCGGGTTGTCCTGGTTCGGGGTCGAAACGACCTTCAGCTTGCCGTCCTGAAGGATCAGCCAGGCCCAGCCCGAACCGAACTGACCGGCGCCGGCGGCGTCGAAGTCGGTCTTAAACTTGTCCATGCCGCCCAGTTCGGCGTCGATCTTGGCGGCCAGTTCAGCCGAGGGCTCGCCGCCCGTGCCGACCGGTGCCAGCAGCTCCCAGAACAGGCTGTGGTTCCACACGCCGCCGCCGTTGTTGCGGATCGATTTGGGCAGCTTGGACATGATCGCGAAGATCTCTTCCAGCGACTTGCCTTGCGCCTCGGGCGTGGCGTCGACGAACTTGTTCAGGTTGTCGACATAGGTCTGATGGTGCTTGTCGTGGTGGAAGGTCATCGTCTCCTTGTCGATGGCCGGCTCCAGCGCGTCATAGGCGTAGGGCAGCGGGGGCAGGGTGAAGGCCATGGGAGACTCCTCTTTACGGCGTGTGATTCCTCTGGACCCTATCTAGGGCCGCGCGCGCCATACCCAAGCCTTGAACGCCCCCTTTGTTCACAATTGTCGCGCCAAGGCCGTTTTTCGGAACCTGACGCGGCAAATGGCGGTTTTCCGAACGCCCCGGACCGTCATTTGCGGTCGCTTTTAAAGGACGGCGCGTCATGCCAGCCCGTTCTCGCGACGCCTTCCTCTCCGACGCCGAAGCGGAAAGCCTGCGCCTGCGGTTGCTGGAGGTGATTCCCCGCCTGCGCCGCCATCAGTTGCTCGATCTCGCCGACACCCTGCACGAAGCCGCACGGGAGCGCCGTTGGTCGTCGGAAGGTCGGCTCGACCTCAGGGCCTGACGCCCTCGCCCTGCCTCAGCCCGCGTGAAGCTCCTGCTTCACCCGTTCGGCCAGGGTCTTGATATCCAGCGGCTTGGGCAGGAAGGAGACCCCCACCTCGTCCTGCAGCAGGTCCGAGAAGTCGCTCTCGGCATAGCCCGAGATGAACATGACCGGGGCGTCGCCCAGGAACGGTCGCGCCTTCCTGAGCAAGGACGGCCCGTCCAGCCCCGGCATGATGACGTCCGAGATCAGCATGTCGATCTGGCCCGCCCATTCTTCCGCCAGGATCAGGGCCTCCTCGCCGTCGGCGGCTTCGATCACCTCATAGCCGCGCTGGCGCAGCAGGCGGGCGGCGATGCCGCGCACGGCGGCCTCGTCCTCGACGAACAGGATGCGGCCGGCGCCCGAGAGATCGCGCGGCGCCTTGACGACCTTCTCGACCACCGGGGCCTCGACCAGTTCCTCGGCCGTGGCGGCGGGCAGGAAGATGCGGAAGGCGGCGCCCGCATTCTCAAGATTGGCGACGGTGATGTGGCCGCCCGCCTGCTGGGCGATGCCATAGACGGTGGCCAGGCCCATGCCCGTCCCTTCGTTCACCGCCTTGGTGGTGAAGAAGGGCTCGAAGATCTTGTCCAGCAGGGCGGCCGGCACGCCGGGGCCGGTGTCCGACACCTCGATCAGGGCGACTTCCTCTGTGGCCTCGCGCCAGCCCAGGTCGCGGGCCTGTGCGCCTGTCAGGCGGCGCGTCTTGATGGTGACGACGCCCGCGCCTGGCTCGACCACGCCGCGCATGGCGTCGCGGGCGTGGACGGCCAGGTTCATCACCGCCGTCTCCAGCTGGCTCTTGTCGGCCAGCACCAGCGGCAGGTCGCGACCGTAGTCGGTCTCCAGCCGCACGTCCTCGCGCAGCAGGCGGCGCAGCAGCACGGCGAACTCGCCGACCAGCTCGCCCAGATCCAGCCGCTCGCGCCGCACCGTCGACTTGCGCGAGAAGGCCAGCAGCTTGCGCACCAGGTCCGCGGCGCGGATGGCCGTCTGACGGATCTCGTTCAGCCCCTCATAGGATGGGTCGCCGACGGGGTGCCGCTCCAGCAGGCCGCTCAGTTGCAGCTGGATCGCCGTCAGCAGATTGTTGAAGTCGTGCGCCACCCCGCCCGCCAGCTGGCCCACGGCCTGCATCTTCTGGGCCTGCGACAGCTGCAGCTCCATCGACTTCTGCGCCGCCACGTCGAACAGCCAGATGCGGCGCTTATCGCCTTCGGGCGCGACATAGAGGTGCAGCTGGCGATCCGGGTGGGCGCGGGCGATCAGCTCGATCGGGCCGGAGGAGCCGGCCTCCAGCTTGACCCTGGCCTCGGCCACGCCCGCCGGGTCGAACAGATGGCCGAAGGCGGCGTCGCCCGAGGCGGCCGGGCCGGTCAGCAGGGCCATCGCCGCGTTCGGCTCCTCAGCCCGGCCAGCGAACAGGTCCTCGCCGCCGATAACGGCCGAGCCGAACGGCGCCCCGGCGGCCATGGCGCGGGCCTCGCCCGTCGGGGCGGCGGGCTGCG
>KB291771.1:0-16435 GCA_000318405.1 Brevundimonas diminuta 470-4
GCGGGCGCCGACGCCGCCCCGCCGGACTGGCCGCAAGGCGTCGAGCCGCTGTCCGCCCATGTGACGGCGCCGGATCAGTTGGCGGCGCGCCTGGCCTTCTGCGGCGTGGCCCCGCGCGAGCGGATCGCCGAACTGGCCCGCGCCCTGCCGCGCGGCGCGCGCCTGACGACGGTTGAGGGCGACCTCTATCGCTGGGACGGCTTCGTCAGCCGCGCCGAGGCGCCCCGCCCCGCCGCCGTGCGTCTGGCCCAGCGCACCCGCCTGTCGGAACTGGAAGCCGAGATCGACCTGGGCAAGCCCGCGCTGGAAACGGCGCAAGGGTCGCTGAAGGCGGCGAGCGAAGCTTTCCGCGCCGCCGAGGAGGAGGTGAAGGCCGCCCGCCTGCGCCCCTTCACGCTGGACAAGCAGGTCGTCTCGGCCCGCGACCGGCTGGAATCCCTGATGCGCGATCAGGCCCGCAAGGAGGCCCGCGCCCAGTCGTTGGACGAAAGCGTCGCCCGGCTGGAGGGCGAGGTTCAGGAGGCCGAGGCCGCCTTCGCCGAGGCCAGTTCGGTGGAGTCGTCCTCCGACGTGGTGGTCGGCCTGCGGCAGGAGCTGACCGAGGCGCGCGGCGGGGCCGAACGCGCCCGGCTGGCGGCGCAGGCGGCCCGCTCGACCCGCGACGAGGAAGCCCGCGACCGCGCCATGCGCGAACAGCGGCTGGGCAGTCTGACCCGCGCCCGCGAGGGCTGGGTGACGCGATCCGGCGACAGCGCCGCCCGCCTCAAGACGCTGGGGCGCGACGCCGAGAAGGCGCAAGTCGCCCTGACGAAGGCGCAGGCCGCGCCCGCCGGTTTCGCCGAGCAGCGCAACGCCCTGATGGACTCGCTGGCGGAGGCCGAGAAGCGCAAGCAGGCCGCGACCGACGCCGTGGCTGTCGCCGAGGCGGGGGCTCAGGAGGCCGACCGCGCCGCCCGCGCCGCCGAAACGGCTGCGTCTCAGGCCCGCGAAAGCCGGGCGGGCCTTCACGCCCGCGCCGAAGCCGCCGCCGAGAAGCTGGCCGAAAGCGCGGCCAACATCTTTGAGACGGCGCAGATGTCGCCCGAGGAGCTGGGCCGGAAGCTGACCGACGACGCCATCGCCCGCCCGCCCGACGCGGCCGGGGCCGAGAGCCTGCTTTACGGCCTTGAGCGCGAGCGCGAGGCGCTGGGCGCCGTCAATCTGCGCGCCGAGGAAGAGGCGGCCGAATACGGCGACCGGCTCAGCGCCATGAAGACCGAGCGCATCGACCTGACGCAGGCGATCGCCAAACTGCGTGACGGCATCGACGAACTGAACGCCGAAGGGCGCGAGCGGCTGATCGCCGCCTTCGACGTCATCAACACCAACTTCAAGACCCTGTTCGAGGCCCTGTTCGGCGGCGGTCAGGCCGAGCTGAAGCTGGTCGAGAGCGACGATCCGCTGGAGGCGGGGCTGGAGATCTACGCCTGCCCGCCGGGCAAGCGGCTGTCGGTCATGAGCCTGATGAGCGGCGGCGAGCAGGCCCTGACGGCGGCGGCGCTGATCTTCGGCGTCTTCCTGGCCAATCCGGCGCCGGTCTGCGTGCTGGACGAGGTGGACGCCCCACTGGACGACGCCAACGTCGACCGCTTCTGCCGGATGCTGCACGAGATGCGCAGCCGCACCGACACCCGCTTCATCGTCATCACCCACAACCCGGTGACCATGAGCCGGATGGACCGCCTGTACGGCGTCACCATGCCCGAACGTGGCATGAGCCAACTGGTCAGCGTCGACCTGCAACAGGCCGAAGAGATCGTCACCGCGTGATCTGAGGCCTCTCCTCTCCATGAAATGGGGAGGTGAATCGGCGGCGCAGCCGACGAGACGGAGGGGCTGCTTGTCTGCTGTCCTAGCCCCTCCACCGCTACGCGGTCCCCCTCCCCACAGAGTGGGGAGGAAAGAATCAACGCCGTTTCAGCGCAGCGCGCACGTCGCCCAGCGCCGGTCCGATCAGGAACCAGGGCTCGATGCAGTAGCGCGTAAACAACCGCTTGGGATCGGCGAACAGGCGGAACAGCCATTCGACGCCCAGCCGTCCCATCCAGCGCGGGGCGGCCTTCTGAACCCCGGCCTCATAGTCGAAGGCGGCCCCGACCGGCAGGATCGGAACCGGCGGCAGAGCGGCCAGATTGTCCGCGATCCACAGCTCCTGACGCGGCATGCCCATGCCGACGAACAGCACGTGCGGGGCGAAATCCTTAATCGCCGCCAGGACCGCCGTATTGCCCAACGACCCCGTCGTCGCGTCGAAATAGCCGCTGAGCCCCTTCACCGTCGCGCGCGGATAGCGGGTCGTCAGGCGTCTCGCCGCCTCTTCCGCCACGCCGTCGGCGCCGCCGACATAGAGGACGCGCCAGCCCTTGCGGTCGGCCAGGCTCCAGAAGTGGTCGCGCCAGTCCAGATAGGTGCAACGATGGTGCGGCCGCGCCGGATAGCCCAGCAGACGGGCGAAATGGATCAGGGGCGTGGAGTCCAGCTCGACCAGATCGGCCGCCTCGTACAGGCGCCGCATCCCCGGCGTGCGCCGGATCAGATAGAGGCTGTGCAGATTGTGGTTGGCGACGATGGTCTGCACGCCCGCGTCCACGCTGCGCTCAAGAAGCAGCAGCACCTCTTCGGGACGGACCAGATCGACCGGCTCGCCCAGCAGGGTGATCCGCTCATCCGGGCGCCGCGACTGGCGGAACGGCGCCCGCTGCCGCCGGCGGCGGTCAGGCGGGGGGCCGGAAGGATCAAAACCGGGCGGCGCGTGATACATGACGGCTGTCTAGCCTGGCCGTTTCAACATCGGGTATGCGGACAGGGTTAATCCAAACCGAACAACGGCGCACCTCGGAGCCAGCATGCTGACCATTCCCCCGCCGCCGCCCCCCGTCGAAGCCGCGCCGCCGCTGTTGGCCTTTACCAGCAGCAACCGGTTCGCCGTCTTCGCCGATCTGGCGTCGATCAGGCCGGATCCCGACGAGGGCGCCACTGTCGTGCGGATGCGGTCGTTGCAGATCAGCCGCGAGGACATGCTGATCGGCGGCGTGGCCTATGTCGGCGGCTGGTCGTGGTGGCGGTTCGACTGCGCCGCCTGGACGGCCGACCGGCTGGATTTCGCGTCGTTGCGGGCCGACGGGACCGAAGGCCCTGTCACGCCCGAGAACGCGCCGCCGGCCCCGATCACGTCGGGTCAGGACGCTGCGGCGCTGGCCGCCGCAGCCTGCGGAAAGACTGTTCCGGCGGTGGAGGCGACCTCCACAGCGGCGGCGGTGTGGATCGGACGCGCCCGGCTGGCGCCTTAAGCCTCGCTGGCCGTCAGGCCGTTTCCGGCTTCAGGCGCAGGCCGGTTCTGTCCTCGCGATCCAGGTCGACGCGGTCGCGCGGCAGGGCCTCGCGGCATTCGTCGCGCATGAAGGCCAGCATCTTCTCACGCACTTCGGCCCGCAGGTCGAAGGCGACCGAGGCGTTGCGCGCGCTGGTCAGGCAGCGGACCTGGGCCGTGCGCTCGGTGATGTCGGTGACCTGCAGAACCACGACGTCGCCGTCCCAGTGCGGCGAGGCGTGGGCGATCTGCTCCAGCTTGACGCGCAGGCGGTCCATCGGCGCCTCATAGTCGACGTAGAGGAAGACCACGCCGATCAGGCGCGAATCCTCGCGCGTCCAGTTCTGGAACGGCTTCTGGATGAAGTAGGTCAGCGGCAGCACCATGCGCCGCCAGTCCCACAGCTTGACCACCACATAGGTCGAGGTGATCTCCTCGACCCGCCCCCACTCGCCCTCGACGATGACGGCGTCGTCCAGCCGGATCGGCTGTGAGGTGGCGATCTGGATGCCCGCGATCAGATTGGTCAGGAAGGGTTGCAGCGCCAGACCGGCGACGATGCCGACCACCCCGGCCGAGGCCAGCAGCGACAGCCCCCACTGCTTGACCCCCGGAATGGTCAGCAGCGCCAGCCCCAGGGTGATCAGGCCAATCAGGATGGCGGCGACCCGTTGCAGAATGCGCGTCTGGGTGACGTGCTTGCGGGCATAGAGGTTGTCCTCCGCCTCCATGTTGAACTTCTTGATATGGACGATGGCGCCCATGTCCACGGCTCCGGCCAGCATCCAGCCGGACACCAGGATGAAGCAGAACAGCAGGGTCCGGCGGATGAAAAGCGACGGCTCGGGCGCCAGGGGCGACACCGTGACCGCCAGCGCCAGGGCGATGATCATCACCGCCAGCCGCACCTTCAGCCGGGCCTTCTTCAGCATCCCCTTCCAGAAGGCGTCGCGATTGCGCACGGCCAGCTTCAGCAGGGCGAAGACCACCTGATTGGCCGCCCAGCCGATGAAGACGAAGGCGACCGTGATGATCGAGATCACCGCCCACTTCGGCAGCCAGTGAAACTGACGCCACAGGGCGAAGACGGTGTTGGTCAGGTCGATGACGAACTGGGGCATGGAGGAAGGTTAGACGCGCGAAACAGCCACGTCACCCGCTTCCCTCTCCCGATGGGAGAGGGCTTGAGCGCACGAGAGCGTCAGCGATCGTTCTGGCGCGAAAGGGTGAGGGTTCGCGGGTCAAGTCGGCCGAAAGGCAGCGGCGTGACGGCTGACGTCGACTGACGGGACAAGCCCCTCACCCTTTCGCCTGTTTCCAATCGCCTCCGGCTCTTGGAGGCTCAAACCCTCTCCCGCCGGGAGAGGGTTCAGGCGGCCGCCGCCTCGACCAGATCGGCCAGCCGCTGCGCTGCGTCGGGGATGGCGACCGAGCGGGCCGCCGCCGACATGGCCGCCAGCGTAGCAGGATCGGACAGGATGACGGTCAGGGCGGTCGTCAGCGTCTCGACGGTCAGGTCGTCCTCGGCGATCACCTTCGCCGCCCCCGCCTCGGCCAGCGCCCGCGCGTTCAGGGTCTGATGGTCGTCCATCGCGATCTTCAGCGGGATCAGCACTGACGGCAGGGCCGCCACCGCCAGCTCCGAACAGGTGGAGGCGCCCGCCCGCCCGATCACCAGATGCGCCTTGGACAGCCGGTCGGCCATGTCGCGGAAGAAGGGGGCGACCTCGGCCTCGATCCCGGCGTCCAGGTAGATCTGGCGCGCAGCCTCCCGCGTCTCGGGCCGCGACTGCTGCTGCACCTTCAGCCGGTTGCGGATGGCCTCGGGCAGGGCCGCCAGCGCGCGCGGCGTGGTCTCGGACAGGATGCGGGCGCCCTGACTGCCGCCGGTCACCAGCACATGGATCGGCCCGCCGTCGACCGGCGGGGCGTAGGCCCGGTCGAACAGGGCGCGGATGTCCGGCCGCACCGGATTGCCGACCAGCTGGACGCGGCTCTTCACCTTGTCCGGCGCCCGGCCCAGCGTCGGAAAGGCCGCCGCGATCACGCCCACGCTGGGCGCCAGATAGCGGTTGGTGCGGCCCAGCACGGCGTTCTGCTCATGGATCACGGTCGGACGGCGCGTCGTCACGGCAGCCAGCAGGGCCGGCGCCGACGGATAGCCGCCGAAGCCCACCACCACGTCCGCGCCCGTGCGCTGGAACGCCGCCTTGGCCTGCCCCACGCCTTTCATGATCGCCAGACCGGCCTTCATCAGGCCGATGGGGCCTGAGCCCGTCGCAGCATCCAGCGCCAGGCGCTCTTCGGCTGGAAAGGCGTGGGCGTACTGCTCGCCGCGCTTGTCAGTGGCCAGCACCACGCGCCAGCCGCGCGCCGCCATCTCGCGGGCCAGCGCCTCTGCGGGGAACATATGGCCGCCGGTGCCCCCGGCGGCGACGACGCAGACCTTGGTCATGGATGATGCTCTCTTACGGCAGCAGGCGGCGACGCGGGGCCACATTCGACCCCAGTTCATAGGCGCCCGGACGACGCCGGGTCAGGGCCAGCGCAAACCCCATCGTCAGGCCCATGGCCATCATGGACGAGCCGCCATAGCTGATGAAGGGCAGCGTCATCCCCTTGGTCGGGATCAGGTTCAGGTTCACCGCCACATTGATGCAGGCCTGCAGCCCGATCAGCATGAAAAGCCCCGCCGCCGCCGTCTGTTCGAAGGAGTCGTTCAGCTTCATCGCCTTGCGCATCCCGCGAATGACGATGAAGGCGTAAAGGCCGATCATGATCAGCGACAGCACCAGGCCGAACTCCTCGGCCCCTACCGAATAGATGAAGTCGGTGTGCAGATCGGGAACGTGGCGCTTCATCACCCCCTCGCCGATGCCGCGCCCGACCAGGCCCCCGGCGCGGATCGCCTCGGAGGCGCGGTCGATCTGGTGAGTGTCGGTCGTCTCGGGCGACAGGAAGCGGCTCAGGCGGTCGCGCATGTGGCCGAACATGAAATACAGCGACACCACCCCGCCCGCGCCGACGGCCGCCAGCGCCGCCACCCACTTCAGCGGCACCCCGGCCATGAAGAAGACGGCCATGAAGGTGGTGGTGACCAGCAGGGTCTGGCCGATGTCCGGCTGGATCAGCAGCAGGCCGACCATCAACGCCCACATGCCGAAGGCGATGCTGACGCCCGGCACGCCCTCGCCCTTCTGCGCCTCGGCGAACATCCAGGCGGCGAAGACGACCAGGCCGGGTTTGGCGAACTCGGACGGCTGAAGGCTGAACGGCCCCAGATTGATCCAGCGCGCCGCCCCCTTCACCGTGTCGCCGATGAACGGCAGCGCCGCCATGACCACGATCGCGCAGAACAGGGCCAGCACCGCGATCCGCCGCACCCCGCGCGGCGACAGCAGGGACGCGCCCAGCATCACGCACAGGCCCATGGTCGAGAAGACCATCATCCGCCACGAATAATGGAAGGGGTCGCGGATCGATTCATCGGCCAGAATGGCCGCCGGGCTTGAGGCGAAGCTCAGCGCCACGCCCAGCGCCATCAGCGTCAGCGCCGCGCCCAGCAGGCCGCGATCCACCGTCCAGAACCAGCGCGCCACCATGCTCTGGTCGTTGCGCGAGAAAGGGTGGCTGTAGCTGTTGTGGGTCATGCGGCGGGCTCCGGCCGTGCGCCCAGGGCCAGGACAGCGGCGCGGAACCCCTCGCCCCGGACCTCGAAATCAGGGAACTGATCAAAGCTGGCGCAGGCGGGCGACAGCAGGACGACCTGCTCGCCCCCGGCCGAGGCCGCATCGCCGGCGGCCAGTTCGACGGCCCGCTCCATCGTATGGGCGACGACGTGCGGCGTCTCGGCCAGGGTTAAGGCGAAGGCGTCCGCCGCCTCGCCGATCAGATAGGCCCTGGCTACCCGCGGGAAGAGGTCGCGAAGATCGTCGATGCCGCCATCCTTGGCCCTGCCGCCCGCGATCCAGAAGACCGAGGGATAGGAGGCCAGCGCCTGCCGCGCCGCATCCGCATTGGTCGCCTTGGAGTCATTGATGAAGCGCACGGCGCCGAGGCGGCCCACGGCCTCCATCCGGTGCGACAGGCCGGGGAAGGTCAGCAGCCCCTCAACCGCCGCCTCATGCGACACCCCCAGCGCCCGCGCCGTGGCATAGGCGAAGGCCGCGTTCTGGGCGTTGTGGCGGCCGGGCAGCGAGCGCGCGGCGGTCAGGTCGGCCAGAATGGCGCCCTCAACGGTCAAGGCTCCCGGCTCAGCCTCTATCCCGCTCATCCCCGCGGAGGCGGGGACCCAGTTCTTTGGCTGTGAAACTCCGGACAGCGACGGCGAGGCGGCTCTCACTGGGTCCCCGCCTCCGCGGGGATGAGCGGATGTAGAGACGGTGCAAATCGGGCGTGCCTGAGCGCGCAAATCCGCGGCAATTGCTCGGCCCCACTCTTCGTCCACGCCGACCAGCGCCAGCGCCTCATCGCCCTGCGCCTGAAAAATCCTGCGCTTGGCCGCGACATACCCCTCCATCCCGCCGTGGCGGTCCAGATGATCCGGCGACACATTGGTCAGGATCGCCACGTCCGGCGCAAAGCCCGTCGTCAGGTCCAGCTGATAGGACGACAACTCGATCACATAGACCGCATCCGCCGTCGGCTCCGGCAGGGCCAGCACGCCGATGCCGATATTGCCGCCGATGTGGACCGTGAGTCCCGCCTGCTTCAGCACCCAGCCGATCAGGGCCGTGGTCGTCGACTTGCCGTTGGTGCCGGTGATGGCGACCACGCGCGGCCGCTGCCCTTGCGGCAGGGCGGCCAGCGCCCGCGCGAACAGTTCCACATCGCCGATGACCGGCACGCCCGCCTCATGGGCGCGTTCGACGCTCCAGTGCGGCTTGGGATGGGTCAGCGGCGCGCCGGGCGACAGCACCAGGGCCGCGAACCCGGACCAGTCGGCGCGGGTCAGATCCTCGACCAGGAAGCCTTCCGCCTCGGCCTGCATCCGGCCCGAGACGCCGTCGTCCCACAGCACGGGGATAGCGCCCCCGGCCTGAAGCGCGCGCGCCGCCGTGATCCCCGACCGCCCCAGGCCGAAGACCGCAACGCGACGCCCCTCGAAGCCGGGAACGGAAATCATCGGCTCAACGCAGCTTCAGTGTGGCCAGACCGGCCAGGGCCAGCATGGCGGCGACGATCCAGAAGCGGATCACCACGGTCGATTCCGGCCAGCCCATCTTCTCGAAATGGTGGTGGATCGGCGCCATCAGGAAGATGCGCTTGCCCGTCAGCTTGAAGTAGCCGACCTGGATCATGACCGAGGCCGCCTCGACCACGAACAGGCCGCCGACGATGCCCAGCACCAGTTCGTGCTTGGTCGCCACGGCCATGGAGCCCAGGGCGCCGCCCAGGGCCAACGAACCGGTGTCACCCATGAAGATCTTGGCGGGGGGCGCGTTGTACCACAGGAAGCCCATGCCCCCGCCGATGATGGCGGCGCAGAAGATGGCCAGCTCGCCCGCACCGGGCACATGGTGGACCTGCAGATAGTCCGCGAACAGGAAGTTGCCGACCAGGTAGGAGATGATGCCGAAGGCGCCGGCCGCCATCATCACCGGCACGATGGCCAGGCCGTCCAGCCCATCCGTCAGGTTCACCGCGTTCGAGAACCCGATGATGGTGAAGGCCGCAAAGGCTACATAGAACCAGCCGATGTTCAGCAGCACCGCCTTCAGGAAGGGGAAGGCGATCGAGGTCTCAAGCCCCGGCGAGGTCGGCGACTGGGTCATCCACAGCACAGTCAGCACGCCGGCGATGATTGCCACGACCGTCTGGGCCAGCAGCTTCTGCTTGGAGGTCAGCCCGGCGGAGGTCTGCTTCGTCACCTTGGCGTAGTCGTCGATGAAGCCCAGCACGCCGAACGCCGCTGTCACGCCCGAGACGATCCAGATGTACGGGTTGGTCAGGTCGCCCCACAGAAAGACGGCCACGCCGATGCCCGCCAGGATCATCAGCCCGCCCATGGTCGGGGTGCCGACCTTCGACAGGTGCGAGACGGGGCCGTCGTCGCGGATCGGTTGGCCCCGGCCCTGCTTGGCCCGGATCCAGTTGATGAAGCGGCTGCCCATGGCGACCGCCACGATCGTCGAGGTCGCCATCGCCAGGGCCACGCGCACCGTCTGATACTGGATCAGGTGCAGCAGCGGATATTCCTGAGCGACGTCCGCGTAGTACAGATAGAGCAGGTAGAACATTCTTGGGTGACCCTATCGCGTCGCGCGCGGCGCGCCGCTGTTTGAGGGGTTGTTGCCTTGTTCGGTCACGCCGAGATTTGCAAGCGCTGCCGCAACGAGCGAGGCCTTCGACCCGTTCGAGCCCTTGACCATGACCACGTCGCCGGGCCGAACAAGAATCGCAGTCTCGGCGGCAAGTTCGGCGGCGGTCTCGCGCCATTGCCCACGCAGCGACGGCGGAAGGGCGTCATGCAGCAGGCGCATCTGCGGCCCGGCCGTGTGCACCAGGTCCAGCCCGGCGGCGACGATGGCGGGGGCCAGACCTTCGTGCAGGGCGCGGCTGTGCTCGCCCAGCTCCAGCATGTCGGTCAGCACCACGACGCGGCGGCCGCCCGGCCCCACCGGCTTGGCGCCCAGGCTGACGAAACCCGCCTTCATCGACAGCGGGTTGGCGTTGTAGCTCTCGTCGATCAGGGTGAAAGCGCCGCCCGGGATGGCGACCGTCTTCATCTGCCCGCGCCCAGCCAGCGGCTGGAAACCGGCCAGCGCCTGCAGCGCCGTATCCAGCGACACGTCCAGCGCCTGCAGCATCAGGATGACGCACAGGCTGTTCAGCCCCCAGTGCACGCCCGACTGGGCCAGCCGGTATTCGATGCGGTGTCCGTCCAGCTCGGCCGTGACGGTCGCGCCCTCGCTGTCGGCGACGAAGTCCAGCAGGCGCGCGTCGCAGCCCGCCGCATGGCCGAAGGTCCGCACCACGGCCCCGGCCTTTTCCGCGCCCTGACGCACGATGTCGGCGTGGGCGTCGGCGGCGTTGACCACGGCGATCCCGCCCGGCGCCAGCCCCTCGAAGATGGCGGCCTTCTCGCGCGCCACGCCCGCCTCGCCGTCGGCGAAGGCTTCGATGTGGACCGGCCCGACCGTGGTGACGCAGGCGGCGTGCGGGCGCACGAAGGCCGACAGCGGCCCGATCTCGCCCGGATGGTTCATGCCGATCTCGAACACGGCGCGATCCGTGCCCTGCGGCATCCGCGCCAGCGTCAGCGGCACGCCGATGTGATTGTTGTAGCTCTTGATCGAAGCATGGCTTGATCCGGCCAGATCGAGGCCCGCCTTGATCGCCTGGGTCACGCTGGTCTTGCCGACGCTGCCGGTGACGGCGCCGCGCAGGCGGGCGCGATCGCGCGCGGCGACGCCCAGCGCCTCCAGCCCCTTCAGGGTGTCGGGCACCAGCACATAAGACCCGCCCTCGACCGGCCGGTCGACCAGGGCCACCGTCGCGCCCGCCGCGAAGGCGGCCGCGGCGAACTCATGCCCGTCGCGCGCGCCATGCAGGGCCAGGAACAGGTCGCCCGGCTGGATCTCGCGGCTGTTGTAGGTCAGGCCCGAAACCGAAGCGTCGGGTCCATGAAGCCGTCCTCCGGTGGCCGAGGCGATGGCTTCGGCGGTCCAGAGCGGCGTGTGTGCGTCAGGCATGGTCTTTCAGGGCTTCGGTCGCTTCGGCGGCGTCGTCGAAGGGATGCACCACCCCGCCGACGATCTGACCCTGTTCATGCCCTTTTCCGGCGATCACGACCACATCTCCTTCACGCATCAGGGATACGGCGTGGCGGATGGCCTCGCGGCGGTCGCCGATCTCCAGCGCGTCGGGGCAGCCTGCGCGGACCTGAGCCCGGATGGCGGCGGCGTCTTCGGAACGCGGATTGTCGTCGGTGACGATGGCCGTATCGGCCAGACGCCCGGCGATCTCGCCCATCAGCGGCCGCTTGGCGCGGTCCCGGTCACCGCCCGCGCCGAAGACGACGATCAGCTTGCCCGCCGCGTGCGGACGAAGCGCGTTCAGCACCGTCTCCAGCCCGTCGGGGGTGTGGGCGTAGTCGACATAGACCTCGCCGCGCGCGCCGCCGGGAATGCGTTGCAGACGGCCCTGCGCGCCCTGGATCAGCTCCAGCGCCGGGATCACCCGGTCGGGATCTTCGCCGCCCGCGATGCACAGGCCCGCCGCCACCAGGGCGTTCGACGCTTGGAAGGCCCCGGCCAGCGGCAGCAGGACGTCATGCACCCGGCCGCGCACATCGATGCTCAGTCGCTGGCCCTCCGGCGTCGCCCGACGCGCCAGCAGGGTCAGATCGCGGCCGCGCTCGCCCACGCCCATCACGCCCAGCCCGGCCATGATCGAGGCCGAAGCGAAGGCCGAATAGGCGTCCGAGTCCGCGTTCAGAACCGCCGTGCGCCCGCGCGGCAACAGGGCCTCGAACAGGCGCATCTTGGCGGCGCGGTAGTCCTCCATCGTGCCGTGATAATCGAGATGGTCCTGCGTCAGATTGGTGAAGCCCGCCGCCTTGATCGCCACCCCGTCCAGACGGCGCTGGTCGATGCCGTGGGACGACGCCTCCAGCGCCAGGTGCGTGACTTCCTTGCGGGCCAGCTCGGCCAGCAGGCGCGCGGCCTCGGCGGCGTCGGGGCTGGTCAGGCCGGGGCCGGTCAGGGCGTAGGTCCTGTCGCCCTTCTGGCCAACGACGCCCAGGGTGCCCATGCTGGCTGACTTCAGGCCCATGCCGGCCCAGATCTGGCGGCAGAAGTTGGCGACCGAGGTCTTGCCGTTGGTGCCGGTCACGGCGACGCAGGTGCGCGGCTGGGCGCCGTAGAAGGCGCGCGCGGCGATGGCGTAGGCCCGGTGCACGTCGCCCGATCCGACCAGAACAGGCGCGGCGCCCGCGGGCGTGTCCGACGGCGCCAGAACAGCTGCCGCGCCTTTCGCCAGCGCCTGCGGAATGAAGGCGCGGCCGTCGGCCTGCGTCCCCGGCAGGGCGACGAACAGGGCGCCGGGCACGACCTGACGGCTATCGGCGGTGACGGCGGTGATCTCGGGGTCCGAGGCCACGTCGCGGCGCAGCAGTTCGGAAAGGCGCAGGTGGGCGCTGGGAAGGCTCATCGGCCGTCGCCCTCCACGTCCTGGAACTCGGGGATCTTTTCGCCCAGGGCGGTGGACCAGCGGTCGGCCTTGCGCTCGACGCCCAGGAAGCCGGCGATACGGTTGGCGATACGGCCCACGGCGGGCGCGGCGACATAACCGCCCGTGCGCGGATAGACGCCCGGCTCGTCCATCAGCACGAAGACGGTGTAGCGCTTGGCGTCCACCGGGCCGTCGGCGGGGAAGACCCCGGCGAAGGAGCCGACGGCCACGGCCGGATTGTAGCGGCCGTTGACCAGCTTGTTGGCCGAACCCGTCTTGCCGCCCACGCGCAGACCCGGCGCATCGGCGAACCGGCCCGAACCCCGCGTGACGTTGCGGCGCATCAGGTCCAGCATGGTCGCCGAGGTCTCGGGCGAGACGACCTGATGGGTCTGGGCGTTCGGACGGCCGCCCTTGCGCAGGGTCGGCGCCACATAGCGCCCGCCGTTGCTCAGCGCGCCATAGGCCGCCACATACTGGATCGGCGTGACCATGACGCCATAGCCGAAGGACAGCGACGCCAGGGTGCTGTCGTCCCACTTGCGCCCCTTGGGCGGAGCGGCCGATTCCTTCAGCTCGATCGGGGCGGCGTCCAGCAGGCCCAGACGGCGGAAATAGTCGCGCATCACATCGCCGCCCATCTCGACCGCCAGTCGCGAGGTGCCGATGTTGGACGAGTGCAGATAGACCTCCTCCAGCGTCAGCACCTTGTTGGTGGCGTGGAAGTCGGTGATGCGGCGCTTGCCGATCTGCAGGGCCTGAGAGGCGTCGAACAGGGTGTTCATGTCGGCCCGGCCGGTGTCGATGCCGGCGGCGACGGTGAAGCTCTTGAACACCGAACCCATCTCATAGTGGGCCGAGACGACGCGGTTCAGCGTGGCCTCGTCCGGCGCGGCGTTGCGGCGGTTGGCGTCATAGGTCGGCCACGAGGCCATCGCCAGAATCTCGCCCGTCTGCACGTCTGCGACGACGGCAACGGCGCCTTTGACCTTGTGCTCCTCGGCGGCGATGGCCAGCTCGTTCTCGACCACGCCCTGAACCCGCAGGTCGATGGACAGGGGGAAGTCCTCGCCCGCCGCGCCCGCCGCACGGATTTCCTTGTCGAACGCCAGCTCGGCGCCCGCGACGCCCTCGCCGCCCGTGTCCGAACGGCCGATCAGATGCACGGCGGACGTGCCCAGCGGATAGACGCGGCGGTCTTCCGGCTCGAACGTCACCCCGCCCAGCGCCAGCGAATGGACCGCGCGGCGTTCCGACGGCGTCAGGCCGGTAAGCACGATCAGGCGGCGCTCGCCGCTCATGACCTTGTCCAGACGCTTGGCCGGGATACGCGGCAGGGCGCGGCGCAGCTGCGCCTTGGCGGCCGGAATGTCCCAGACCTCGCGCGGGTCGATATAGAGGCCGTAGTGGGTGATGTTGGTCGCCAGCAGCTGGCCGTTGCGGTCCACCAGATCGGCGCGCGTCAGGGCGCCGGGGTGGAAGCCCGCACCCACGCCGCCGCGCGGGGTCAGCAGCGCGGCGTGCGCGGCGCCCACGGCCAGGCAGGCGAACACGCCGCAGAAGGCCGCCATGATCAGGAAGATGCGGACGCGGGTGTCTTCTTCCGGGCGGGCGTCGGCGCGGGCGCGCTCGAACGAATGCTCCAGGTTCCACACCAGGGAGGCGACCCAGCGCCCCCAGGCCGACACGGCGCCGCCGAAGCTCGCCTGCGGGCGGCCGCGATAGCCCATGCCGTGATGGTCATGCACGCTCATTGCACGGCCTCCGCAGTCGCGGCGGGCGGCGCAGGGGCCTTTTCAACCGGCTTCTCGACCGGCGGCGGCGCGATGTCCGGCAGAACCGCCTCGCCCGCCTGCTTCTTCACATCAACAGGCCCCAGGCCGATCTCGCGCGACAGGGCCTCCAGCCGCGCGGGCTGCTCCAGCCGCGTGACCTCGGCGCGCAGCAGGCGGACCCGCTCGCGGTTTGCGCGGATGTCGCGCTCAATGCGGCTGATCTCGGCGCTTTCGCGAGCGGCGGCCGCCTTGGCGATATAGACTGAGAAGACCAGCGCCAGCACGCAGGCCACGCCGATGATCTCGACGCAGCGCACGCCGCGGACCTTCCACTCGAACAGGCGTTTGACGGGGGCGGGCATGGCGATCATGCGCCCCTCCCCTTCATCGCGCCCCACGCCGGGGCGTCAGTCCGAACCGCAGCGCGGATCTTGGCCGAGCGGGCGCGGGGGTTGGCGGCCAGTTCGGCCTCGCCCGCCTCGCGCGCGCCCTTGAACAGCAGGTCGAAGCTGGGCTTGCGCGTCTCGACCGCGACCGGCGCGTGGCGTGAACCGCCCGGCGCATTGCCGGTGCGTTCGGTCAGGAAGGCCTTGACCATGCGGTCTTCCAGCGAATGGAAGGTGACGACCACCAGCCGCCCGCCGGGCGCCAGCGTCGCCTCGGCCGCCTCCAGCCCGCGCTCCAGCTCGCCCAACTCGTCGTTGACGGCGATGCGCAGGGCCTGAAACACGCGGGTGGCCGGATGGATGGCGGCGCCGCGACGCCCGCCCAGAGCCTTCTCCACCACCTCGGCCAGATCGAGCGTGCGGGTGAACGGCTGCTCGACCCGGCGGCGCAGGATGGCGGTGGCGACCCGGCCCGACTGGCGCTCGTCGCCGTACAGCTTGAAGATGTGGGCCAGCGGCCCGTGGTCCCAGGTGTTGACGATGTCGGCGGCGGTTTCGCCCCCATGGTCGGAATTGGCCGACATCCGCATATCCAGCGGCCCGTCGCGCATGAAGGAGAAGCCGCGTTCGGCCTGATCCAGTTGCATGGACGAGACGCCGATGTCGAAGACGGCGCCGTCCAGCTTCGCCTTGCCGCTCTCCTCGAACGCCTCGGCCAGACCGGAAAACGGCGTGCGGATCAGCTGGAAGCGATCGGGAAAGTCGCGCGCCACGGCGTCCGCGAACGGCTGCACCGTCGGGTCGCGATCCAGCGCCACCACATCCGCCCCGCGCTCCAGAATGGCGCGGGTATAGCCGCCCGCGCCGAAGGTGGCGTCGATGACGACATCGCCCGCCTTGGGCGCCAGCGCCTCGATCACTTCGGCCAGCAGGACGGGGGCGTGCGGAGAGGTCATGCCGCCCCTCCCGCCTTCGCCGCCATCGCCTGACCTTGAGCCTGACGGCGCATCTCGCCGAACTGCTTCAGGCCCTCGCGCGCCATGCGGCGCTGCTCGGCGCGGTGCGCAGCCCACTTGTCCTTGTTCCAGATCTGGAAGCGCTCGCCGACGCCGTAGATGACGACCGTGTCGGACAGGTCGACCTCGGCGCACAGATGTTCCGGCAGGGTGATGCGCCCGCCCGAGTCATAGGCCAGCGGCTTCTGCTCGCCGAAGATCGAGGCCTCCAGCGCCGAGCGGTACGGGTCGCCGAAGGGCAGGCTTTCGATCACCGCGCGATACTCGGCGAACAGCTTGTCGCCGCCCGCCTCCAGGCAATCGGCTTCGATGGAGGGGAAGCAGAAGACGCCGTGCTCGGCGCCGTTCTCAGCCGTGCGGAATTCCTGAGGGATCAGGAGACGGCGCTTGCCGTCCAGCTGCTTCTCGTAGGTCGAGAGAAACACGCCCTGCCCAATCGAACCCTGCGGCCCGTCCCTGAAATCCGTTGAAGAAAACCCACGCGTCGGGCGTTCGGCCCCTACTCATGAGCCATTGGGATAGCATGGGACAGAATGGGCCTCAATGGGATTAGTTGACGCCCTTTAACCTAATTTGCGGTTCGTTCAGCGCGTTCAGGACTGTAAAATCAGAACATACACAGAACAAAATGAGTATTCACAGCCTGTGGACGGGTTCTAACGCCTTGATTTCAACGGAATGGTTAACGGGAGACGCCCCTCTCCTGATGGGAGAGGGCTTGAGCCTCCAAGAGCG
>KB291771.1:16455-31265 GCA_000318405.1 Brevundimonas diminuta 470-4
AGGGTGAGGGTTCGCGGGTGAAGTCGGCCGTAGGCCGTGTCTGACCGATGGCTCTACGGCTTACGCCGATTGATAGGACAAGCCCCTCACCCTTTCGCGCCAGAACGATCGCTGACGCTCTCGTGCGCTCAAGCCCTCTCCCGCCGGGAGAGGGTCAGTTGTCCCTGAAATAAACACCAGACGGCCTGTAAGCCGGGTTCTGTTCCGCTCGAAAGCGGCGACGATCATTCCTCTGGGCCGCCCATTGCTGGACGGCTCTCGCGACCTACCCGGACATCTGGGGCGGTGAACCCTGCGGAGCGAGCTCCGCGCGATGTCCCTATTTGGTCTTGCTCCAGGCGGGGCTTGCCATGCCGTCGACGTTGCCGCCGACGCGGTGGGCTCTTACCCCACCCTTTCACCCTTCCCTGAGCCGAAGCCCAGGCGGTTTGCTTTCTGTGGCGCTATCCCTCGGGTCACCCCGGGCGGGCGTTACCCGCCGCCTTTTCACCGTGGAGCCCGGACTTTCCTCGACAGGGGCAAGCCCCCGCCGCGACCGCCCGGCCGTCTGGCGAGCGCTAGATGCGCGCGATAGGGCGCCGCGTCAATCCAGAACGCCCGTCACGCTCTCAACCGAGGCCAGTTGGAGCAGGCCGACCAGACGCGCGCGCGTCTCGCCGTCGGCCACGCCGTCGACGCGGTCGGGCCGCCAGTGGCGCTGGAATGCCTCGACCGTCAGGCGGGTCTCGTCGTCATAGGCGCCGCCCGGCTGCACCGCATAGCCCAGCCGGTGCAGTCCCGAGCGCAGGACGATGACGCCCAGACCCTCGTCGCCCGGCGACAGAGGCGCGCCCAGAGCGCCGATGCGTTCGGGGGCCGGGTCGAACCACAGGCCGTGCCCGGCCTCGGCCAGGCGCTTCCACGGGAACAGCTCGCCCGGATCCTGCTTGCGCTCGGGAGCCATGTCGGAGTGGCCGATGATGCGGGCGTCAGGGATGGACCAGCGGGTGCGGATGTCGCCGACCAGGGCGATCACCGCCTCGATCTGAGCCTCAGGAAAGGCGCGATAGCCGAACTCATGACCCGGATTGACGATCTCGATGCCGATGGAGGCGGCGTTGACATCGGTCTCCCCCTGCCAGGCGCCGCGCCCGGCGTGCCAGGCCCGGCGCTCTTCTGGCACCAGACGCAGGACGGAGCCGTCCTCATCGACGACATAATGGGCCGAGACCTTGGCCTCGGCGTCGCGCAGGCGCTCGATCGCCGCCTCTGCGGTCTCCATGCCGGTATAGTGCAGCACCAGCATGTCCGGCGGGCCGCGCCGGGCGTCGAAGTTCGGAGAAGGCGCGTCGGTGTAGCCGGTCATGAGGGGCCGATCAGCGCCCTTCCTTTTCCCAGCCGTAGGTCACCCAGGTGTCGCCGACCTTCCTGGCGTCGATGACCCCGTCATCGCGACGGCGGCGGGCGGTCATGGCGCGGCGGGCGCGCAGGGCGAAACCGGCGAAGAAGACCAGCACCCCGCCGACAATGGCGATCATGGCGACGGCGGCGGCCGTGAAGACCGCCAGCAGGGCGCCCACGGTCACGGCCAGCGCTGTGGCGATCAGGCCCCCAACCCAGACGAAGGGCGCCAGCAGGCCGGAACCGGGCCGACGGCGCGCGTTGAAACCCAGCGGGCCCATCGGGTCGGAGTTGATCATGAACTCAAAGCCTCTCTCAGCGTCCTGATGAACGCCTGAAACGCCAATGTCGGTCCATCGACCTGAACGGTCAATGGACTGCGACATCACGCATCAGTCACTTTTGCTGCGCCGGGCGCGCTTCAGAAGGCCGGTTGGTCCGCCAGAACCACCGCGCCGCGGTTGCGCATCCGGTCGATCTCGACGCGGTTCAGCATGGCCTGGGCGGCCGGATCGCCCATCACCTGACCGACCTTGACCATGGCGTCGGCCGCCTGGCCCGAGGCGCCGAAGGCGGTGGCGATGGCCTCCCACGGCGACTGGGGCTGCGGGAAGCGCTTGAAGCGGACGCTTTCGTCGGCCGGAATCTTGGCTAGTTCCCGCGCCTTGGCCACGGCCTCTTCCAGACCGCCGAGCTGATCGACCAGACCCAGGCCGTGCGCCTGTGCGCCGGTCCAGACGCGGCCCTTGGCGATCTCGCGCACGCGCTCGACCGGCAGCTTGCGGCCCTTGGCCACGCGGGCGACGAACTCTTCGTAGATGCGGTCCATTGAGGCGGCGAAGGCCGCGCGCTGGCCTTGATCGAAGCCCTGAACCGGCGAGAAGGCGTCGGCGTAGTCGCCGCCGACCGACAGGCCGCGCATATCGACCCCGAAACGGCCCAGCGCATCGGCCAGGACGAACTTGCCGCCGAACACGCCGATCGAGCCGGTCAGGGTCGAGGGCTGGGCCACGATCCAGTCGGCCTCGGAACTGATCCAGTAGCCGCCCGACGCCGCATAGGCGCCCATCGACACCACCACCGGCTTGCCCGCCGCCTTGGCCGCGCGCACGGCGGCCAGAACCTGTTCGGACGCTTCAGGAGAACCGCCCGGCGAGGAGACGCGGAAGACGATGGCCTTCACGTCCTTGTCCTCGATCGCCTGATAGATGGCCTTGGCCGTGTCGTCCGAGCGGATCATGGTCCCGCCGCCGAAGGGCGAGTCGTTGGAGCCGCGACCGGTCATGATGGCGCCCTCGCCGCCGACGATGGCGATGGTCGACTTGGCCGAACCCGAGCCCGAGGTCGTGCGCGTACCCTTCAGCGAGGCGTATTCGCCGAATTTGACGATCTTGGCGTTCTTGCCCGCCTTTTCCTTGGCGGCGGCCTCGGCTTCCTCGACCTGACCGATCTTGTCGACCAGCTTCAGCGACAGGGCCTGATCGGCCGAATAGGGACCGGCCTCGATGACAGCCTTCAGGGCCTCGGGCGTGGTCTTGCGGTCGCGGGCGACATTGGCGACGGCGCTGTCGTAGATGGAGCCCATCCAGGCCAGCATGGCCTCGCGGTGCGGAGCGGTGAAGTCGCTCTGCGTATATTCGTTGACGGCGTTCTTGTATTCGTATCGCTGTTCGAAGTCGGCCTTGACGCCATACTTCTGGAAGGCGCGGCCCAGGAAGACGCTGTCCGCCGCCAGACCCACGGCCTGGAAGTTCGCCGTGTTCTGCAGCCACAGCTGATCGGCACTGGAGGCGACCATATAGCTGGACATGACCGCGCCCACCGGCATGAAGCCCTGGCTGTGGGCGATCACCGTCTTGCCTGCGGCGCGAAAGCGGGCGATCGCCTGACGCACCTCGTCGGCCGAGGCGGGCGTCATGCCGGCTTCGGGCGCGCGCAGCAGCAGCACCTTGACGTTGTCGTCAGCCGTCGCCTGAGCCAGCACGTCCACTACCTGAACCACCGACAGGCTGGGGCCGCTGAAGGCCGCGAAGGGGTTGGTCGGCGTCTGGTCGGTCAGGCCGCTGCGCAGGTCCAGCTCCAGCACCGTGTGCGCGGGCGTCGAAGGCTTGGACGCGCCGGCCGCCATGGCGAAGAAGATCAGAGCCACCACGGGCAGAACGACGAAGAAGGCCACAAGCCCGGCGAAAACGCCCAGCATGGTGAGGAAGAACTGCTTCATGGGAAGGCGTGCGTCCAGGATCGCGGCCAGAGGCGGCCAAGCGTGAGGATAAAGGCCGCGCCCGCCCCGTCAAATGAACGGACGGTAATAAACCCATGAAAAAAGGGCTCGCCGTCGCCAGCGAGCCCTCTTCACTTCAATCCGGACGGGATCAGCGGCCGATGTCGTAGGTCCCGCTGATGTCGATGCGGACCGACAGTTCTCCGGCCGAAACCGGGGTCGAGGCGCCGGCGTCCATCGAGACGGAGCGGGCGTACATGACCTGCGGGCGCACCTCGGGGACATAACCGCCGCCCTCGGTCAGGGAGCGCACCTGACCCAGCTGCACGCCCATGGCGTCGGCGTACAGACGCGCCTTGTCCTGCAGGGCGCGCACGGCCAGCACGCGGGCCTGATCCTCGGCCGCCTTAGGATTCTTCAGGCCGAAGCTGATGCCGTCGATCTGGTTGACGCCCGCGCCGACCACGGCGTCGGCGGTCGCGCCGACCTTGGTCAGGTCGTTGATGACCACGGTGACGCGGTTCGAGGCCTGATAGCCGCGCAGCTTGGGCGATTCGTTCTGCTGATAGTCGTATTGCGCCGACAGGTTCAGGCCCGAGGTCTGGATGTCGCGCTCGGCGATCCCGGCGCGGCGCAGGGCGGCGATGACGCGCGTCATCTGCTGGGCGTTCTGGGCCATGGCGTCCTGGGCCGTCGGGGCCTCGGTCACCACGCCGAAGTTGATCGTCGCCTGATCGGGCGCGACCTTGACCTCGCCATAGGCCGACAGGTTCAGGGCGGGTTGTTGAGCCATGGCGTGCACCTGGATCGGAGAAGCGCCGCCGGGCTGGGATTGAGCAGATGCGACGGCCGGCGCCGCCAAAGTCATCAGGGCCGTGCCCAACATCAGGGCGCGTGCGGTGCGGGTCATGGGGAGGTCTCCGTCGAAATCGTTCGGGCGGGCGTGTTCGCCAGCCACGGCCCAACTTAGCCGTTTCAAGCTGAACAAACGCAAAAGGCCCCTGTGCAGGTTCCATTCATCGGCGTGAAAAGCGTGACAGGTCCAAGGCGGCTTTGCAGCCGACGCGCCGCCTGCTAGGCACGGCTTGCGCGCGTTTCGGGGGCGTGTAGCTCAATGGTTAGAGCCGACCGCTCATAACGGTCTGGTTGGGGGTTCGAGTCCCTCCACGCCCACCATTCTCCTTGAAGCGCCGCCGCGACAGGCCCTCTGTTTCACAGGCTTCCGTCCGGCGGGGCTTCGTGGCACTGGGGCGTGATGACGTCGCCTAAAGCCCCTGCCTCGAAAGCCGCCGACAAGCCTGGTCGCCCCTTCCCCACCCTGTTGCTGGAGCTGGAGGCGCGGGCGACCTGGGACGGTCATGTCTGCGGGGTTGATGAAGCGGGTCGCGGTCCCTGGGCCGGGCCGGTATCGGCGGCGGCGGTGATCCTGAACCCCGACGACCTGCCGTCGGGCATCGACGATTCCAAGGCCCTGACCGAAAAGCGCCGCACGGTGCTGGAGATCGACATCAAGGCGCGCGCCCTGGCCTGGGGCGTCGGCTTCGCCTCGGTCGAGGAGATCGACGAATTGAACATCCTGCACGCGACGGGTCTGGCCATGCGACGGGCGGTCGAGGCGCTGGCCCATCCCCCGGTCCACGCCCTGGTGGACGGCAACTACCGCTTTCCTCTGCCCTGTGCGGTGACGCCGGTGGTCAAGGGCGACAGCCTGTCCCTGTCGATCGCAGCCGCCTCGATCCTGGCCAAGACAGCGCGGGATCGGCTGATGATCGAGATGGATGCGACCTATCCGGGCTACGGCTTCGCCAGCCACAAGGGCTATAACGCGCCCGTCCATCAGAAGGCGCTGCAGACGCTGGGCCCCTGCCCCGCGCACCGGCGCAGCTGGGCGCCCATCCGGGCCTTGCTGGAAGCCGCCTGATACGCCTCCGTCGCTGCTCTAGACCGACAGGGCGCCGCCCAGCATCATCCCCATGAGCCCCGCCACAAGGGCGCCGAGCAGGAAGATGGTCCATCCATCCAGCCCGTGATCGACGCTGTTGGTGCGCGGAGCCTGAACCGCAGGCGTAATCCCGGAGGCAGGCGTCCTTCGCCCGAACCTGGCGACGGGTTCCTTGTCGTCGACAGGGCGGCGAGAGACGTCGAAATCACTCTGGGCGCGGGGAGAAGCAAACGAACGCATGACAGCCAAACGACAAGCCGCCGCCTTCGTTCCTTGGCCCAGACTTAAGTCTGTCCGGCTTGAGGCTAGGCTGCGACCGGCAGGACCACCGGCCGATCGGTGACGACGAACAGGTGTTCGACGTTCCGCAGCCGCCCGACCGCCCCGACCTTCTCGCCCTTCAGATTATGAATGCCGATCCGGGCGCCGACGTAGCGGGGATAGGGGATGTCGACCACCTGAACGTGCCCGCGCGAGGCCAGCATGGCCACCAGATCCTCGCGGCTCAGATAGCCCTCGTCGTTGAAGCTGACGATCAGGTTCGGCGCTTTCAGCCGCTCGATCACCGTCTGCATGGCCGGGCCGATGCCGGGGCGGCTGTTGAAGGCGCTCTTGCGGGTCTTCACGTCGACCCGCTTGCGGGCCACGCCATAGGTTTCCGGCTTGTCCCACAGGACCAGGCTTTCCCAGCAGTGGTAGTTGGCCAGATAGGAGTGCTGATTATAGGGCGGGTCCAGATAGACCAGATCGGCCTCGACCTCGGCGGCGATCTCTACGGCGTCGCCGCGCGTCGCCACGCATGGCCCCTCCGCCACGCCGGGCAGCAGGTCCGGCAGACGCAGCTCCAGCGGCTTCAGCGCGCGCGGCGCCCACTGCTTCATATATGCCATCTGCAGGCCCGCCGTGGAATCCACGCGGTCGGCCGCCTCCATCAGGGCGACCAGGACGACGGCCTTCAGTTCCGGCTCCAGCCCCATCGTTTCGATACGTTCGCGCACGGCGTCGATGCGGGCGCCGTTGTCGGGGTGGAAGAAGCGGGCCTCTTCGCAGAAGGTGCGGGTGAACCAGCCGGCCTCGGGTTTCACCATGCGCAGCTCAGCCAGAACGGCTTCGGCCCGCTCGGCCCAGACCTCGCGGTCGGCCTGCACATAGGCGGTGGCCAGGGCGTGGGCATAGGCGTTGTGATCGTTCGACCAGACGCGGAAGCCGTCACGCTTCAGCCGGTGCCCGACCCGCGCCGTGCCCGAGAACAGGTCGCAGACCATGCCCCCATCAGGCAGGGCGGCCGCCACCGCCCCCGCCACATGGCCCAGAAGCGCCCGTTTTGAGCCGATGTATTTGATCATTCCGTCCCGTCAGGTTCCCCGGGCGCGCCTGGCCCCTTTTACGCCGCGAGGGGCAGAATGGGCCGGAGCATGGGCCAGACGCAACAGATTCGCCGCGCCCGGCGCGCCAAAGGGCGTTCCCGCCAGGATCAGGATGCGCTGACCCGGCTCGGCCAGGCCGTAGAGCATGGCGGCTTCGACCGCGTCGTCCGTCAGGCCTTCCAGAGAAATCGGCTGATCGCCGAGGCGCGGCTCCAGCCCCCAGACCAGGGTCAGACGGCGCGCGGTCTCGGGCTTGGGCGTCAGGGCCAGAACCGGCTGCAGCGGCCGTTCGCGCGACATGCGCCGCGCCGTGCCGCCCAACGTCGTGAACACCACCATGCAGGCGGTCGAAGACGCCTCGGCCGCCTTGCGCGCCGCCGCGACCAGGGCGTCGACATCGTCAATGTCCATGCCGGCGTGTTCGGCGTCCATCAGGCCCGGCCACAGGGGGTCGCGCTCCACCCGCTCCATGATGCGGTTCATGATGGCCACCGCTTCCAGCGGATAGTCGCCGGCCGCCGTCTCGGCCGACAGCATCAGGGCGTCGGCGCCCTCATAGACGGCGTTGGCCACGTCGGACGCCTCGGCCCGCGTCGGGGCGGGCGAACTGGTCATGGATTCCAGCATCTGGGTGGCGACGATGGCGGGCACGCCGCGCTGGCGGGCGGCGCGCAGGATCTTCTTCTGCGCGACCGGCACCTCTTCCGGCTCCATCTCGACGCCCAGATCGCCGCGCGCGACCATGACGCCGTCGCAGTAGTCGAGGATGCTCTCGAGGTCGTTCAGGGCCTGCGGCTTCTCGATCTTGGCCAGGCAGGCGGCCTGACCGTTCACGATGCTCTTCAGCTCGGCCATGTCCTCGGCCTTCTGCACGAAGCTGAGGGCGACCCAGTCGACGCCGAGACGAAGCGCAAAGGCCAGGTCCTCGCGATCCTTGGGCGTCAGGGCCGACACCGGCACCACCGCCTCAGGGACAGCCACCCCCTTGCGGTCCGACAGTCTGGAGCCGCTCTCGACCGTGACGTCGCACCATTCATCGGTGCGCTCTCCCACGCGCAGGCGCACCCGGCCGTCGTCGATCAGCAGCAGCATGCCCGTGCGCAGGGCGCGGAAAATCTCGGGATGCGGCATCTGCACCCGCGTCTCGTCGCCCAGAGCGGGGTTCAGGTCGAAACGCATCCTGTGGCCGGGCCTCACCTCGATCTCGACATCGGCGAAGCGGCCCAGGCGAAGCTTTGGCCCCTGCAGATCAGCCAGCACGCCCAAAGGCCGCTTCAGCGCCATCTCGGCTCCGCGCACAGCCTTCAGGGCGGCCGCGTGGTCGTCGTGCGAGCCGTGGCTGAAGTTCAGGCGAAAGACGTCCACCCCCGCCTGGGCCAGCGCCTTGACGGTTCCCGGCGCGCGGCTGGCGGGTCCAAGGGTCGCGACGATGCGCGCGCGGCGGGCTCTCTGCATAAACGGATTTCCTCGTATGGCTCTGACGGCCGGCGCCTCCCCTCAGAAGCGCTTCTCAGCCCTTTGTGCCAATGAAATGCGGGAGGCGTAAGAGCGCCTCCCGCCGTGGAAACACGAGTTTATGTCGACCCGCGCGGCCTATTTCGTCTCGCAGCGGCCCTTGGCGAACTGAGGCAGGTCCATGCAGCGGCCGTCGATCGGGGCGTCGGGTTGGACGCCGATCAGGTTGGCCAGGGTCGGGGCGATGTCGATGGTGCGCATGGGCAGGAAACGCTCCTGTCCTTCCGCGCCCGGCCACCAGAAGACGATCGGCACGCGGCGGTCGTAGTCCCAGGGCGAACCGTGGCTGGAGATGGCCCCGCCGACGCGGCCCTGACCGGTCAGGCCCGGCTGCCAGGCGCGCAGGATGTCGGGCGAACGGCCCGCCACGGCCGACAGGCGCAGGCGCTCGCGCACCGTCAGCTCTTCGGGGTTGTCGGAGGCGGGAATCGGCTCGGCCAGAAGTTCGTCGCGCGAGACGGCCATCGCCACCTGCGGCTCGGCGTTCAGAAGTTCGATCGCAGCGGCCAGCACCTGGGAGCGCAGCGGTTCGGCCAGCGACTTGCGGTCCTTGTCGACGATGATGAAGCCGCCCGCCGAGGACACGACCGGGTCAGCGTCCAGACCGAAGCGGGCCTTCAGCGCCGCATTGACGCGCGGTTGCAGGGCGCGGTCAACCCGGCCCGCATCGGGATAGCCCTCGACCGCCGACCGCTCGGGGAAGTCCGAACCGCCGTGGTCCGCCGTCAGCGCCACGATCACCCCGCCGGGGATGGTCGACAGCCGGTCCAGGAAGGCGCCCAGGGCGGCGTCCAGACGCAGCATCTGCTCGCACATCTCAGGCCCTTGCGTGCCAAAGGCGTGGCCGATGCGGTCGGTGGCCGACAGGCTGACGCCCAGCATGTCGGTGACGCCGCGACGGCCCAGCTGCTGCGTCTCCAGCAGTTCAATCGCGCCTTCAAGCGTCAGCTCGTCCAGCACCGGCGAGTTGTCGAAACGATCGTTCACCGGCGGGAGCTTGGAGTCGAAGGTCTGGCCCGCGATGGTCCAATGCCCTTCCAGACGGCGGCAGGCTTCGTTGGTATAGGTCCACGTCGGCATGTCGCGGGTGAAACGATCGATCATCCGTGCATTGACGGGCGCCACGGGCGCCAATCGCGCCTGGGCCGACTGGCCGGGCTCGACGTAGGTGGTGAAGCCGAAGCCATCGGTCAGCCAGAAGGCGCCGTCGCCCTTGTGACCCGCCAGGGTGATGGCGCCGCGATCCTTGCCCGACACGCCATAGACGCGGCTTTGCGGGCTGACGGTCTTCAGCCAGTCGCCCAGCGTCGAGGCGCTCAACGGCGCCGGGCCGACCGGGCCGTTGTCGGTGTTCTTGCCGTGCGCCAGCGTGTTCTGCGGCGCGGCGAGGCAGTAGGTTTCCTGCCCTGTCGTGGTGTCGATCCAGTCATTGGCCGGAATGCCGCTGCGCGCCGGATGAGCGCCCGTCAGGACGGTCGAGTGACCGGCGCAGGTCACCGTCACGCCGTGGGTCTGATAGCCGTTGATCGAGACCATGCCCTGATCGGCCAGGGTCTTGAGCCCGCCGGTGAACTGGCTGCGATACTGGTTGAACAGATTGGCGCTGAGCTGGTCCACCACGATGGTGACGATCAACGAGGGCGAGGCGCGCTCGCCAGCGGGGGCCGCTGTCGCGGCCGTCTTGGGGGACGCCGCCTCGACCGCCTGTGCAGTTCCGCTCATAGCGGCAAGCCCGAGAGACAGACCAAGGGCGGAGGCGAGAAGGCGGCTGCGGATCATCAGGAACTCCAGGCGAAGCAGAATGTCTTCCACCCCTAGCCGTCTGCAATGACGGGTCCAAGACAGCCAGGGCATGAAAAAGGGGGCCGCAGCCCCCTTCGACATCAGATCATCGGCTCTCCGCGACGGTGCGCGTCCAGCCATTCCTTGAAGAAGGCGCGGGCGATGAAGGCCAGCACGCCCGCGACGATGACGGGCCACATCAGGACATAGGCCGTCAGCCAGAAAGGGGTCATTGCGATCTCCTGTTAGCGGGTTTGAGGAATTTGCGAGCCCGAGCGGGCGGGAGCGGCCGCAGAAGCGGCGGCGGGTTCGGCCGCCTCCACATCGAAGTCGCCGGTCATGCCGGCGATGCGCGAGAAATCGAAACCGGTCCGGTTGGACAGCGACATGGCGGTGCAGACCACGGTGCTGACGGCATAGGCGATCAACGAACCGCTCAGCACGGCGTAGTCATGCAGGAAGCCGATGCCGAAGGGCGCCACGGCTAGGGCGGCAACCACCCCGACGATCCGCGCCGGGCGCGCGCCGAAGAAGCCGAAGGTCATCAGCCCGGCGACCACGCCGACCCCGACCACGGCGACGACATCGAAAACATAGCCGACGGCGCCGTCCATCGGGATCCAGCCGAACCGCACCGGGAAGAAGATCGCCAGGGCCGCCAGCACCGAGACCGTGAAGGCCTTGTTGGTCACCTTTTCCCAATAGAAGCTGGCGATGACGGGGAAGACCAGCGCGCCCCAGATGGCGCCGACCAGGACCAGCAGGTCCAGGATGTTCATCCGCGCTCCGGCGAAATACAGCGCCGCGCCGGTGGCGACGACCATCGTCGCGCGGCCGATGGTGAGCATCAGGCGCGGATCCGCCTTGCGCTTGCCGCCACGGCCATAGATGTCGGCCATCATGATCGACGACAGGGCCGACAGATCGGAATCCGCCGTCGAGGCCAGCGAGCCGATGATCATGATGAAGAAGATGCTGAGCAGCACCGGCCCGAAATAGGTTCCGGCCAGTTGCGGGATCAGGTTGTTGAGGTCGCCCTCCATCGGATTGATCCCGGCATACAGGGCCACGACGCCCAGCATGCCGATGCCGATGATGGTCGCGCCGTAACCGATCGTGGCGGTGATGAAGGTCGGCTTGATCAGGTCCTCGCGCACGGCGAACAGGCGCTGGGCGATGGTCTGGTTGCCGATGGCGTAGGCCAGAACGGCGGCGATATAGGGCGCCCCCTGGTTCAGGAAGGCGTCGGACGAGAAGAAGCTGGTCTGCTGCGGCGTCAGGTTGGACGCGCCTTCGACGAAGACGCTCGGCCCGCCCATGGCGAAGAAGATGGCCGGAATGACCACCACCACGGCGCCGAGCATGGCGCAGACCTGGATGAAGTCGGTCAGCACCGAGGCGCGGAAGCCCGACCACAGGGTGTAAAGCAGCACTCCCCCGGCGATGACGACGATGCCCTGGCTGAAGCTGAACGGCGACAGCATGGAGATCAGGGCGCCGCCGGCGATGAAGTTGGAGGTCAGGCTGATCACGCTGCCCAGGACGTTAGACCCCGCCAGCATCAGCTGGCTGGAGCGGCCGTGCCGGGCGTACATGACCTCGGCCAGCGTATGGGCGCGCGGCGCCACGGCGCGGATGCGGCGGCCGTAGGGGTAGATGAACAGGATCATCAGCGCCCCCCACAGCCCGTAATGGATCGGCCCCGAGATGCCGTAGACGTAACCCGAGGTGGCTGACGCATACATCGACGCCGCCCAGATCCACGTCGCCGTCATCGAGGCGGCCGAGACGCCCAGTCCGATGCCGTTGCCGGCGGTCATATAGGCGTCGGCGTTTTCCTTGCGTCGGCTGATCCTCAGCGAAATCAGCATGGTCAGGCCGAAAAACAGCACCAGCAGGCCGACCGTCAGCGGCCCGCCCAGTTGTTGAAGTTGTACGTCGTCCACGCGCGCCTGCGCTCCTGTCTCTTCTACCGTCGGCGAGCGCCCGGCCCGCCCCTGCACGCAGCCGCAAAGACGCCGCCGCGCCTCAAGGCGCAGGCGGACGGGATGTCACGGTTGCATTCGCGCCCGACGGAAACGCCAGGCGCAAGGAAATGGCGCGCCGAGCGCGCCGTCGCGGCCTGCTCCCGCAAGCCATGAGAGGACAGCCTAATACATCAACAGCAAAGCCGAGATAAAGTTTTTGTGCAGCGCAAACGTCTTGACAGAAATCGGACCGAATCCATCCAACCTTCAGAAACTCCACCGAAGATCACCGACGAAGGACACATATAAAGACGAAATGAACTGAATACCTTCTGAAACTGACCTATACTGAACAGGCAAGTTTTTCTCATTTTTCGCGAAAAATAGGCCGGCGACGAAAACTGCATTCAGAGTCATCACATACCGCACCATGCGGGAGCCGCCTCGGCGCCCGGTGAAGCGTGGGCCGAAACGACAAAACGCCTGCGTTCGGGAACGCAGGCGCTAAGACCGCCTCAATAGCAGCCCTCGGGGGATGGCCGGATCAGGGCCGGCCGATGATGGTGCGAGCGGCGGGAATCGAACCCGCACGACCGAGGTCGAGCGATTTTAAGTCGCTTGCGTCTACCAGTTCCGCCACGCTCGCAGGGCGCGCCTCAGCGCTGGGCCTCCTGTGCCGCACGAGCGGCCCGGAAGTCCACATCTGAATCGGCGATCAGGCGCACCAGCGCCGCCCAGGCGGCGACGTTCTGGGTCATCTGGGCCGGGTCGATCTTGTCCAGCGTATCGTCGGCGGTGTGGTGCAGGTCGAAATAGCGCGTGCCGTCCTGGCGCAGGCCGAAGACCGGAACGCCCGCTTTCGCCAGCGGGCCGATATCGACCCCGCCATACAGTTCCGGCTCGCCCGGCAGGACGCCCAGCGGACGCAGGACGCGCTCGGCGATGCGGGCGAAGTCCGTTCCCTGCGATCCGGGCGGCAGGCCCAGGGCGTAGACACGGTCGGCGCCGAAATCGCTCTCGCCGGCGATGACGTGCTTCTCGACGCCCGCGCCGATGTTGCGGACATAGGCCCCGCCGCCGTTGCCGTGGTCGGTCGGCTGGGCGACCTCTTCAGAGCCGTACAGGACCACGCGCACCGTGCGCGCCGGTCGGCCCTGTTCGGCGATCAGCTTGGCCGCCGCCAGGGTGATGGCGCCGCCCGCGGCGTCGTCGATGGCGCCGGTGCCCAGGTCCCAGCTGTCCATGTGCGAGCCCAGGACGATGATCTCGTCCGG
This sequence comes from Brevundimonas diminuta 470-4, assembly GCA_000318405.1. Classification (GTDB taxonomy): domain Bacteria; phylum Pseudomonadota; class Alphaproteobacteria; order Caulobacterales; family Caulobacteraceae; genus Brevundimonas; species Brevundimonas diminuta_B. The sequence continues at coordinate 29,904 of KB291771.1, forward strand.
GCGCGAGGCGCCGACGATGTCGCCGATGACGTTCTGACTGACCGTCTCATAGGTGTGGGCGGTGGATTTCAGGCGCAAGCGCACCGTCTCGCCCATGCCCACCAGACGCGCCACCTGATCGGCGTCGGGGGCGCTGAGGGCGAAGGACGGCAGCGGCACCTTGCCGTCGACATAGCGGGTGGTTCCGGTGTGCGGCATCCGGTGTTCGTCCGACCCGGCCGAGCGCATGACGAAGGCGACCGCGCCGCGCTTGGCCGCCTCGCTCGGGCCGACGCTGCGGATACGCGACAGGGGCCCATAGCCCGAGCCGTTCTGCATCCGCACCATCTGGCCGCCGTCGACCATGGCGATCTTGCCGTTCAGCGATCCGGCGGGCGCAGCCAGAAGGGCGTCGATCCCGTCGAAGAAGACGATGTCCGCCTCAATCCCCTGCGCAGGCGTGGCGATGGAGTGGCCCAGCGCCGCCACGACCAGCTTCTGCGGACGGGAGCCGAGGATCTCAACGCTTTCCTCGCCCCGCTCCCAGCCGATCAGCGGGAAGGTCTCGATGCGGACGTTCTGGAAGCCGTGGGCGCGCATGTAGTCGGCGGCCCAGGCGGAGGCGTCCTGTTCGGCGCGCGAGCCCGCCGGGCGCGGGCCGAAACGGGTGGTGATCTGGGTGACGTAGTCGAGGGCGATATTGCCCTTCAGCGCCTGATCCCGCACCTGTTCGGCGGCGCGGATGGTGCGGGCGTCCTGGGCCAGGACCGGCGTGGCGATCAGGCCAAGCGCCACGGCGCTGGCCGCCATCAGACGGATATTGAACGACAAGAGCGCCTCCCAGACTCAACGACAGGCGCGGACCCTAGCGGGCGAAGGCTGCGACCGAAAGTCTCAGCTTCGCCGCCAGGACAGAAATCACTCGCCCTTGATGAAGGGCTCGACCGGGCCTTGCAGCTTGACGGTCAGGGCCTTGCCGCGCCGGTCGACGCGGTTGCCGACGGCCAGACGGACCCAGCCTTCCGAGACGCAGTATTCCTCGACGTTGGTCTTTTCCTCGCCCTTGAAGCGAATGCCCACGCCGCGCGCCAGCAGGTCGGCGTCGTGGAAGGGGCTGTCGGGATCGACCGAAAGGCGGTCAGGCAGGGCGTCGGACATGGCAGGTCTCATGAAAAGGCGAAGCGGGCTGAATAGCCGCGCGGACGGGTCGCGACAACCATTCTCCCCCTCCCCTCAACAGCGGAGGGCCTGAGACGACTACTGCACCGACTGGCGCGGGCCGGTCGGGGCGTCAGCCGCCGCCGCATAGGGGCGCGGGCCGGTTTCGGCGGGCGCAGCCGCCTTTTGTGCAGGCGGGGCGGCAGGCCGGGCCGCTGGGCGACG
>KB291772.1 GCA_000318405.1 Brevundimonas diminuta 470-4
GCCGTATCACCCAAAATCCCGCATAGCTCTACCAGTGACGTCACCGAACTGATCAGGGCGCGGCCGACGCAGGACGGGCCGCGCAGCGCCCTGGACGAAATGCTGGGTGGCGGCGTCTTTCGACGGGCGATGGAGGTCGAGGCGGACAACCAAAGGCTGGAGGCCGAGCAGCGCCAGCTCTCGGATGTTCTGTTGAACGCGCCGGGCTTTGTTGCGGTTCTGAACGGACCGGATCACGTCATCCAGTTTTGCAATGAGGCCTGCTATCGCCTGGTCAATCATCGCGACATCCTGGGCAGCACGGTCAAACAGGCCCTGCCTGAGCTGGGCGAACAGGGTCATCTCGACTTTCTCAACGACGTCTATGAGACCGGGGAACCTGTCATGGGCAGGCAGCGGGCGTTCAACCTGCAGCATTCACCGGACGGTCCGGCGGACAATCGCTACATCGACTTCGCCTATCAGCCCATCCGGGACGAAAATGCGCGCGTGATCGGCGTCTTTGTTCAGGGGCATGACGTAACGGATGTCGTCATGGCCGCCGAACGGCAGAAGCTGATGATCGATGAGCTCAATCATCGCGTGAAGAACACGCTGGCCACTGTGCAATCCATCGCCATGCAGACGGCCCGCACCCATCAGGGCCCGCGCTCGTTCGCCGACGCCTTCGAGGCGCGGCTGATGGCCCTGTCGCATACCCACGATCTTCTCACCAAGAGCCATTGGGAGGGCGCCGATCTGCGCTCGGTGCTGGAACATGAGACGCGCGCGCACGGGGCGGGACGGCTGAGTCTGAACGGGCCGCTTGTCGCTCTTTCGCCCGCCAGAGCCCTGTCGCTAGGCATGATTTTTCATGAACTGGCCACCAACGCTGCGAAATACGGCGCCCTGGCGCATGGCGATGGGCGGGTGACGGTCGACTGGCGCGTGATCAATCACTCCTCCCCCCAGTTGGAGATCATCTGGAGTGAAACTGCTGGTCCGACTGTGCAGAAACCAGAGCGGCGCGGTTTCGGCACTCGCTTGATCGAGCGCAATGTTCGGCATGACCTGCGCGGCGCCGTTGATATGAGCTACACAGGTCACGGCCTGAGCGCCCGATTCACCCTTCCGCTGGAGACAGACGCCTGATGACCGATATCTTTTCCGGCAGACGCGTGCTGATCGTGGAGGACGAGTCCCTGGTGGCCATGCTGCTCGAGACCATTCTGGCCGACCTGGGTTGCGACGTGGTGGGGCCGGAATCCAACATCGAAGACGGACTGAACGTCGCTTCGGGAACCGCTCCGCTCGACGCCGCCCTCCTGGACGTCAATGTCGCCGGCCAGGAGATCTTTCCGGTCGCCGAGGCGTTGAAGGCCAGGGGCGTGCCCTTCGTCTTTTCCACCGGCTATGGCGAGGCGGGATTGCCTGAACACTGGCGCGGCAATCCGACGGTGCAGAAACCCTTCACCGAAGGCGCCATTCGCGATGCGCTGATGGCCGCCCTGAACATGCAGAGGGCCTGAGGGCCTCAGGCCCGACGCGCTTACGCTGGATGTAGCGTCGACCACGCCGACAGACGCGCCAGCGCATCCGCCTCTATGTCGGCATAGAAGGGGTTGTAAGGCGGAATCTTGCGCTGTTCAGCCCAGGCTCCGGTCGGCCGGAAGGACTCTGAACTCAGCCGCGAACGCCACAGCACGCCGTCGCGGCACTCGGCGGCCACGATCCGGCGTTGCAGGGCAGGACGCACGCCCCACTCCAGATTGGTGGCGTTGGTGGCGCCGCGACTTTCGCGCATTTCAGAGCGCGGGGCGCCCGCCGATCCCGTGACCGGATTGACGCAGGCCGAGGCCAGGCCGTCGAACGTCACCAGAGCCCCCCGGTCGTCCCATGTCAGGGCGCGACGCAGCGCGCGGCGCGCTTCGCTGTCATTGTTTTCTTCGAGCGAGCGCCAGGTCACGACGCAGCCCGCCTGTTCGCGGCTGGTGCACAAGGGCACGGTCGTGAAGCGAGACGCCGGGGCCAGGTGCTCCATCAGATAGGCGGCGGCCAGACGCGACCGCAGGGCGGGATCGGGCGCGATCCGTTCATGCAGCAGGCGGTCGGCCAGTTCGGCCCCCTGCTCTACCCCGGCCAGGATGATGGGTCCGTCTGGGTGGCGTTTCAGCCAGGCGTCGAAGGCGGCGGATATGTCCTGATAGGCGAAGGCGCGCGCCTCTCGGGCGTCTTCGCGCAGGGTCAGGCGGGTGTAGAGGCTGGCCTGCCGATACAGCGGCGCGCTGACGTCTCCAGCCACGGCCACAGGCCCGGCGTAGTTGGGCAGGACCGCGCCGCGCAGCCCGGCCAGGGCGCGGGTGTCGTCAATGGCCCCGTTCCAATCCTTGCCGCCGTTGTAGGTAGTCGAATGGATGAAGAAGACGTGCGCAGACCCGGCCGTCGGCGTGCGGACGTCCAGCAGGGCCCAGGCGTCCGCCTGCGCATAGTCGGGCTTGGCCGGCGGCTGATAGGTCTGAAATGGCACCTGAGGGTCGAGGCCGGAACGCAGGATATCGCCGCGCCAGACGGCGACCGCCGCCGTCAGAATGAAGACGAGCGCAAAGCCCGCGTAGCCGACCCACTGGCGCGCAGTTAGCCGGGGCAGCATCAGCGGTACGGGTCCGGCTGGGCCAGGAAGTCCTGGACGTAGCGGCGCACGCCTTCCTCCAGCGGGGTCGATTGGCCACCGTAGCCGAGGGCGCGGATGCGGTCCATGCTGGCCTCGGTGAAGTATTGATAGCGGTCGCGGATCGCCTCGGGCATGTCGATATAGGCGATGGAGGCTTCCTTGCCCGCCGCCGCGAAGGTCGCGCGCGCCAGATCGGCGAAGGAGCGCGCCTGGCCCGATCCGGCGTTGAACACGCCCGAGACAGCCTCGTTCTCCAGCAGCCACAGGATGATGTTCACCACGTCGTCGACGAAGACGAAGTCGCGCAACTGGCCGCCGTCGGGGTAGTTCGGGTTATGCGAGCGGAACAGGCTGACCGTTTCGCCCGCCTGCACCTTGGGCCAGATCTGGGCGACGACCGACTTCATGCCGCCCTTGTGGCCCTCGTTCGGACCGTAGACGTTGAAGAACTTCAGCCCGGCCCACTGAGGCGGCGCCTCGTCGCGATCAGCCTGACGCACGGCATACTGGTCGAACAGATATTTCGAATAGCCATAGGCGTTTAGCGGGCGCAGCGCATTCAGGCTCTCAGGATCGTCGCGGTCCTCGAACCCGGCCTCGCCGTCGCCATAGGTGGCGGCCGAGGAGGCGTAGATCATCCGCACATTGCGCACCGCGCACCAGTCCCAGATGTCGCGCGACAGGCTGAAGTTGGTGCGCAGGATCAGGTCGGCGTCCGGCTCGGTCGTCGAGGAGATGGCGCCCATGTGGATCACCGCTTCGATGCGGTCGGCGTGACGCTCCAACTGCTCAAACAGCTCTTCGGGCGCCCACAGGTCGGCGATGGGATGTTTGGCGATGTTCTTCCACTTGGCGAGGTCGGCCGTCTCCAGCCGGTCGCAGACGACCACGTCCCAGGCCCCGCTCTCGCACAGGCGGGCGACGATGTTGGAGCCGATGAAGCCCGCGCCGCCCGTGACGACGATCATTCTGGGCGTCATGCTTTGTCTCCGGTCATCTTCTCGATGGTCTTGGTCGTGGAATAGCCGTCGGCGAAGTCGGCCAGACGGACTTCGCCGCCCCAGCTCTCGACCTCGGCGGCGCCGACGACCTTGTCCTTGGTGTAGTCCGAGCCCTTGATGAGCACGTCGGGCTTCAGCCGTTCGATCAGGGCGATGGGCGTCGAGTCGTCGAAGGCCGTCACACGATCCACGCTGGCCAGACCGCCGATGACGGCGGCGCGGCTGTCCAGATCATTGACCGGCCGTCCCTCCCCTTTCAGGCGCCGCACTGAGGCGTCAGTGTTCAGCGCCACCACCAGCCGGTCGCACCAGCTGCGCGCCTGGGCCAGATAGGCGACGTGGCCGCGGTGCAGGATGTCGAAGCAGCCGTTGGTGAAGCCGACCTTCAGGCCCTGACGCTTCCACGCCTCGACCTGATCGGCCAGTTCGTCCAGCGGCGTGACCTTGGATTGAGCAAGCGCCGCGTGCTGGCTCATCTCGGCCTCGATCAGTTCGGCGGGGGTGACGACGGCGGTGCCGCTCTTGCCCACCACCACGCCCGACGCGAGGATGGCGAACTGCACCGCCTGTTCCAGCGTCGCGCCTGCGCCCAGCGCCAGCCCGAGGGCGGCGAGACAGGTGTCGCCCGCGCCCGACACGTCGAACACCTCGCGCGCGCGGCCGGGGAAGTGGGTGACGCCGCCGCCTCTGCGGGCCAGCGTCATGCCCTTGCCTGCGCGGGTGACGATGACGGCCTTGGCCGTTGTGGAGGCCAGCAGGGCGGCCAGCGCCGCCTCGACCTGTTCGTCGGTCTCGGTCGGAAGGCCGGTGGCGCCCGCCAGTTCGCTGGCGTTCGGCTTGATGACGTCGACCGCGCCATAGCGGGCGAAGTCGCGGCCCTTGGGATCGACGATGACCGGCGCCCCGTATTCGGCCCCGGCCCACAGCGCCGCCTGAACGGCGCCGTCGTCCACCACGCCCTTGGCGTAGTCGGACAGCAGGATGGCGCCCGCGCCTCGGAACACCGCCTTGTCGGCATAGCCGGAATGGGTCGCGGTCTCGTCGTCCAGACGCAGCAGTTGCTGGCCGGCGGCGACGAAGCGCGTCTTGACGATGCTGGCGGCGCCTTCGGGTCGGATCAGGGCGTCCTCGATCCGGTCCTCGGCGGAGATCAGATCGGCCAGTTCGGCGCCCGCCGCATCATCGCCCGCCACGGCGCCCAGACGGGCCTGACCGCCCAGAGCCGCGACGTTGCGGGCCACATTGCCCACGCCGCCGGGCATGGCCACGGTGCGGCGCGCGCGCAGGACAGGGATCGGCGCCTCGGGCGAGATGCGGCTGACCTCGCCATAAACATAGCGATCCAGCATCAGATCGCCGACGCAGGCGACATGCAGGTCGCGCACGCGCTCCAGCAGGGACTGCAGGGCGCCGAGATCAAGAGAACGTTCAGCCATGACGCCGAACTAGCGGATTCACGCCGTCTTCGCCATCGGCCCCTTGTGACCCAGCTTGATGGCCAGGTCGTCGAAGGCGATCAGTTCGGCGGCCAGGGCCTCGAACTGGTCCAGCGGCACCATGTTGGGGCCGTCCGAGGGAGCGTTGTCCGGGTCTTCGTGCGTCTCCATGAAGACCGCGTCGACGCCGACCGAGACGGCGGCGCGCGCCAGCACCGGCACGAACTCGCGCTGGCCGCCCGAGGAGGCGCCCTGCCCGCCCGGCTGTTGGACGCTGTGGGTGGCGTCGAAGACGACGGGGCAGCCGATCTCACGCAGGATCGGCAGGGCGCGCATGTCGCTGACCAGGGTGTTGTAGCCGAAGCTGGCGCCGCGCTCGCAGGCCATGACGTTCGGGTTGCCCGCGCCCGTCACCTTGGCGATGACGTTTTTCATGTCCCAGGGGGCCAGGAACTGCCCCTTCTTGATGTTGATCGCCTTGCCCGTGGCGGCGGCGGCCAGCAGCAGATCGGTCTGGCGCGACAGGAAAGCCGGGATCTGCAGCACGTCCACAGCCTCGGCCACGCCCGCGCACTGAGCCTCGGAGTGGACGTCGGTCAGGGTCGGCAGGCCGGTGACTTCACGGATTTCGGCGAAGATCGGCAGGGCGTCCTTCAGGCCGATGCCGCGCGCAGCCGTGGCGCTGGTGCGGTTCGCCTTGTCGAAACTGGTCTTGTAGATGATGCCGAGGTTCAGGCGCTCGCCGATCTCCTTCAGCGCATGGGCGGTCTCCAGCGCGTGCTGGCGGCTTTCCATCTGGCAAGGGCCGGCGATGAAGACGATGCGGGCGCCGCCGCCGATGACGACGGGTTTCTTGAGGCCTTCGGACAGGGTGATGACGGCGTTCGGAGAGGTCACGGCGGCGCTTTCGACTGGTTTCAACGGCGGTTCGCGGGCCTATGCCGCGACTTTGAGTCGGACAGGTGGCGTCGCGGATGCGTTTGCGCAACTTATCCGGCGACTCAAGGCCTGACCATCGCCGGCGAAAGCATGATTGTTCGGGCGATCATGGTAATCTGGCGCCATGGACACTCCCCTGATCTCGACCGAAGCCCTCGCCGCGCAGATGACCAAGCCGGACCTGCGCATCATCGACGCCAGCTGGTGGCTGGATGGACGGGATGCACGCGCGGATTTCGAGCGCGAGCGGCTGCCGGGGGCGGTCTTCTTCGATCTCGACGCGGTGGCGGATCGGGAAAGCCCCTATCCGCATATGCTGCCGTCGCCTGCAGCCTTCGCCGAGGCGATGGGGGCGATGGGCGTGTCGGAGCGCGACGACATCGTGGTCTATGACGCCCAAGGGCTGTTCTCGGCGGCGCGGGTCTGGTGGACGCTGCGGACGATGGGCGTTCAGCGCGTGCGCGTGCTGGATGGCGGCCTGCCGAAATGGAAGGCCGAGGGGCGGCCGCTGGAAGGCGGCGCGGCCGGGGCGCCGGTCCCGGCTCAGTTTGAAGCGCAATTCGACGCCGAGGCTGTAGCGGACTTCGATCAGGTCGGCGCCGCGCTGGCCGAAGGGCTTCAGGTTGTCGATGCCCGCGGAGCGGCCCGCTTTCGGGGCGAGGCGGCCGAACCGCGTCCCGGCGTGCGGGCGGGCCATATGCCGGGGGCGCTGAACCTGCCCTTCGCCAATCTGCTGGATGCGGACGGCACGCTGAAACAGGGGCAACCGCTGGAGGACGCTTTCCGCGCGGCAGGCGTCGATCTGGAGCGACCGGTCATCACCAGCTGCGGTTCGGGCGTGACGGCGGCGATCCTGACGCTGGGGCTGGCCGTCCTGGGGCGGCCGTCGCGCCTCTATGACGGATCGTGGGCCGAATGGGGCGCGCGGCCGGACGCGCCCCTGGCTGTCGGCTAGGCTGCGCCTGCCGCCAGCGGCGGCGCGGGCGCATCCGGCTCGTCTTCATCCTTTTCGCCGCGAGAAACGACGGTGGCGATGACCAGATCGCCGGTGACGTTCAACGATGTCCGGCACATGTCCAGGAAGCGGTCGACGCCCAGGATCAGACCGATGCCCTCAGGCGGCACGCCCACCATCGCCAGGATCATGGCGATGACCGGCAGACTGCCTGCCGGAACCCCCGCCGTGCCGACCCCGCCCAGAATACAGACCAGCATGACGATCAACTGCTGACCCCAGGTCAGGTCGATACCGAAGAACTGGGCCAGGAACAGCACTGTCACCCCTTCGAACAGGGCGGTGCCGTTCTGGTTGGCGGTGGCGCCGACGGTCAGGACGAAGCGGGCGATCTTGCGCGGAAGGCCCAGCTCCTGCTCGGCCACGCGCAGCGACACTGGCAGGCTGGCGTTCGATGAGGCGGTGGAGAAGGACACCACCATCGCCTCGCGGATGGCGCGAAAGAACTTCACCGGCGACATCCCGCCCATCAGCCAGACAACCAGCGGATAAACGACGAACATATGGATCGCCATGGCCCCAACGGCGACGGCGACGAAGGCGCCGAGGCGGATCAGCAGATCCCACCCGAACAGAGCCGCCAGATTGAACATTAGGCAGGCGATGGCGACAGGCGCGATGCGAATGACGAGATTGATGAGCTTCATCATCACCTCGAACATGCCTTCGATCGTCTGTTGCAGCCGGTCGGTGGCCGGGCTCTTGGCCATGACCAGACCGACGCCGGAGAAGAGGGCGAAGACCATGACCGGCAGGATCTGGTTCTCCGCCGCCGCCGCGAAGACGTTCGACGGGATCAGATCGAGGAAGAAGTCGCCCGCCTGAACCGAGGTCGGAGCGCTGCCGATGATCGAGGCGGCTCCGGCGCGGCCTTGATCCAGAAGCTGCTGGGCGAGGACCGGATCGACGCCATCGCCCGGTCTGAAAATATTGACCATCACCATACCGATCAGCACGGCCATGGCGGAAATGACGATGGTGTAGATCAGACTGCGCGACCCTGCGCGGCCGAGAGCCTTGAGGTCGCCCATCTCGGCCACCCCGATGACCAGGGCCGAGAACAGCAGGGGCAGCACCAGCATGAACAGCAGGCGAAGGAATATCTGGCCTGCCGGTCCTGTAATGTTGGAGGTCAGCCACTGAACCCAGCCGACATCGCCGCCGACGGTCAGATTGACGATGAGGCCGCCGATGAGGCCGACCAGAAATCCGATCAGCATCAGCATGTGAAGCGGCAGTCCGCGCTTGGCTGTAGTCTCCATCCAGTCCCTTCCCTGCTCCCCCTCTCTTGGACTAGCGGACAGGAAGTCCGTAGATCAATCCACTAGGCCGAGAGGACCATTGAGCATTCAAGCCACGATCAAGATCAAGCGATGACTGTTTGCCCAGATTTCGATCGAATATCTCGCCATAGTTTCCGCTCGCGGTGAGCGCATCCAGCGCCCATGTGCGCGGCAGATCGACGCTGGGGCCGAAATCACCTTCAACGCCAAGCAGCCGACGGACTCTGGGATCTGCAGAGGTCTTGGCTAGAGCAGAGGCATTGTCACGACTTACGCCCAGTTCTTCGGCCAATATCAGAACATTCAGCGTCCAGCGGATCACCGCCAACCAGCGATCATCACCCTCACGCACGACCGGTCCCAAGGGCTCCTTGGAAATCACGTCGGGCAGGATCATGTGTTGCTGAGGGTTGGCCAGGGTCGTGCGGGCGGCGGCCAGGGCCGAGATGTCGGCCGTGAAGGCGTCGCACGCCTCGCGCGCATAGGCCTGACGGGCCTCGCCTTCGGTGGCGACGACGACCGGACGGTATTCGATGCCCCGACGACGGAAATAATCTTCGACGTTCAGCTCGGTCGTTGAGCCGGACTGGACGCAGATACGCGCGCCGTTCAACTCGGCCGCGCTGGTCAGGTTGAGCGAGCGGCGGACCATGAAGCCCTGGCCGTCATAGTAATTCACGCCGGCGAAGCTGAGGCCGGCCGCTGTGTCGCGGCTCATGGTCCAGGAGGTATTGCGCCACAGCACGTCCACGCGACCGGCGCGGACAGCCTCAAATCGCTGCTCCGTCGTCAGCGGCACGAAGCGCACCGCGTCCGGGTCGCCGAAGACGGCCGCCGCCGTGGCCCGGCAGAAATCGACATCAAAGCCGCGCCAGGCGCCCCGGTTATCGGTATAGGCGAACCCCACCAGACCTTCGTGCACGCCGCAATTCAGGCGGCCGCGCTGACGGATCGCCGCCAGGGTCGGGCTTTCCTTGACGTCAGGCAGGGCGGTCGGAACGCGCGGCGTCGGTTCGCGTATGGCGTCGGCCTGCGGTTCGTCCTGTCGCCCGCAGGCGCCCAGAAGCACAAGCGCCGCCGCCAGCCCCGGTCCGATCCACTGCGCCTTCATGCCGTTCATCGCCTCTTACCTCGCCCCGCGCCTAGTTAGGCCGCCCAGAAGGCGCATCGCAACCCGCGCGGAGGGACTAAAGCCGGGCCGGAGCCGCGATTCGCCAGCCTTGCAGTGCGCTCAGGCGGCTCGTAAGACAAATCATCGCATAAACCATGTTTTCACCGATGCCCCCTTCCGTCGCAGACAAGCCCAGGCGCCGTCGCCGTTCGCCTGAAGAAGCACGCCGCGAGGCCTTGGCCTCGGCGCGCGATCTGTTGCTGGCTCGCGGGCCCAACGCCGTCACCCTGACCTCTGTCGCAGGCGAGATCGGCGTCACCCATGCGAACCTGATCCATCATTTCGGGTCTGCAGCCGGGCTTCAATCGGCGTTGATGGCCTCGATGACCGCGGATCTGAGCGACGCCCTGGATGCGGCGATCATCCGGTTGAGAACCGATGACGGCGCGCCGCTTGAGGTGGTCAACGCCGTATTCACCGCCTTCTCCACCGGCGGCGCCGGACGCCTCGCCGCCTGGATCGCCATGTCGGGAGATCTGTCTCATCTCGAACCTGTGCGGGCGGCGGTGCAGAATCTGGTGGCGGCCATCAAGGAAAAGATCGGGGCAAGCGGCGGACAGGCGGATGACATCATCGGCTCGGCCGTCCTCTTCATCGCCCTGAGCGCATTCGGCGACGCCCTGATCGGCGATCCTCTGCGCGATATGCTGGGACAGGACGACGACGCCGGACGCCAGGTCGTCGCCCGGCTGCTGGCGCGTCTGTTGGTCGATTACTCGGCCTCGTGACGTCAAAAAGAGAGCCCGACGCCAGGCGCCGGGCTTGAAGTCATTCGGTGATGGTGGGTGTCCTCCGAAAAAGAAGACAGTCCGTAGATCAGCTGGTTTGGTTAATGTGGCGTTAACGACGTTTCGGGCGATGTCGCGGGGCCAGAAATATCGGGGAACCAGCTGGTCTGGCGCGCGGCGTCCGACAGGGCGCGCGTCACCCTCCATCCCTGCCCTGCGCGTTCCGCCCGGCCCGTCGCGGGGCCCGGTCCGGGATAGGCGTAACGCTCGCCCCCGACCTCGATCTGCACCGCCCGATCGCTGACTCGAGACAGGGGCGTGGTCCATAAGCCCGCTTCGTCCGCCACGGCGACGGCCGTTTCGCCTTCGCTCTTCACCTCGACGCGCTGGCCGGGCTTGGCGCGGCCGGATGCCAACAAGGCGCGACCATCGCCGTCCACAACGCCCAGAGCAGGACCGTCCGTCAGTCGACGGCTGGGGCCGCCGTCAATCAGCAAGGCCGCCACGATGGCGCCGTCCCCTGCCAGGAAAAGCCGTTCCGGACCGGGCGTCGGCGTCTGACCGATCTGGATTTCCGGCGTCAGGATATGGCCGAGCGCTTCCCTGCCGACCGGCAGTTCAAAGCGCCCGTGCGAATCTGCGCCCGCGGCCATCGCCTCGCCCAGGGCGTTGCTGAGAATGACGCGCGCGCCCGGCGGCGCCTGACCGCTGACCACCACGCCGGAGCCTTGCCCCGAGCCCTGCAAAGTCACCTTATCGATGTGCGGCGCGGCGGCCCAGTTCTCCTGCTCCGCCTGCTTCGGCTCTTCCGGGGGCTGACGCGGAGAGCCGCAACCGGCGACAGCCAGGCCAAGAAACGCCGCCAGAGTCAGCTTCTGCCCGCCCCGTCGCCACGCCGCCATCGCTCTCGCCCTCATCCTGTCGCCCTTCGCTCGTTCCATCCCGCCCCGCATCACTATAGGTTGCACCCTCATCCGGGCCAGCCGCTTCGTGCTGGAGCTCAAACCGTAAAGGTCGTCACACACTCCATGTCCCTGCCCCCCGTCAACATCGCCCCCTTCGAGGGTCGCTCCGTCTGCCTGTTCTGCGGCTCGTCCGACGGTACGGACCCTAAATATGTCCAGGCCGCAGCCGCTTTCGGCAAGGCGACGGCCGAGGCGGGCTGGCGCTTCGTTTATGGCGGGGGCGGCGTGGGGCTGATGGGCGCCTCGGCCCGCGCCGCCCATGCGGCAGGTGGTCGCGTCGTCGGCATCATGCCCGCTTTCCTGCGCAGCCGCGAACGCCTGTTCGACGATGTGGAGACGATCGTCGTCACCTCCATGCATGAGCGCAAACAGCTGATGTATGACGAGTCCGACGTCTTCGTCGTTGCGCCCGGCGGCGTCGGCACGCTGGAGGAAGTGGTGGAGTTGCTGTCGTGGAAGCGGCTGGACCTGCACGCCAAGCCGGTCATCTTCTTGAATCTGGACGGCTTTTGGGACGGCTTCTTCACCCTGATCGAGCACACGGTCGAAAAAGGCATGACGCCGCGCAGCTTCCTCGACGCCTATGTCAGCGTGGACTCTGTCGAGGGCGCGATCGAGGCCATGAAATCAGCGCAGGACACGCCCCACTTGCAACATGATCGCCGGTAAGTAAACGTGCGTCAGTAACGCCGGTCCGTCGATTGAGAAGCTGGATTGACAGTTTTCTTAAACAACGCTCTATGACGTTGCTGGGCGTGCGCCCTACCCTTATCGGAGACTGTCCATGCGTGCTCTTCTCGCCGCCGCCGTCCTGTTCGCGGCCGCTCCCGCCTTCGCTCAGACGCCTGTCACTAGCGCCACCCTGGCTGACGCCGCCAGCGCGCCTTCGGGCCGCGTCATCGTCGACGGCGCGACCTGGCGCTGTGAAGGCGACGCCTGCACCGCCACGGGCGGCTCCAGCCAGCCGGCGACCCGCGCCTGCCGCCGCGCAGTCGCCAAGCTCGGCCCGGTGACCAGCTTCACCTACAAGGGCCAGGCCCTGAACGAAGAAGAGATCGCCGCCTGCAACGCGGCCTGACCGCGACAGTCAGCGCAAGATAAAAAGGCCGCCTTCACGACGAAGGCGGCCTTTGTTTTGCGCATCATACAGAATACCGCTCATCCCGGCGTCCGCTGGGATGAGCGGTCGAGTAGCAGCCCCTCCCCCGTCAGGCGGCCTCGCCCTTGAGCCGCTGAACCAGACGCTCCCGGCCGATCAGCGGGATCATGGCGGCCATGTCCGGCCCATGCGCCTGTCCGGTCAGGGCCAGACGCAGCGGCATGAACAGACCTTTGCCCTTGGCGCCCGTCTTGTCCTTGACCGCGCCAGTCCAGGTCGACCAGGCGTCGGCGTCGATGGTGTCCGGCAGCAGTTCCAGGGCGGCGGCGGCGAAGGCGGCGTCTTCGATCACCGGCGTGACCGGCCCGGTGACGATCTTCGCCATATCAACGACATCGCCGAACCTGTTGAGGTTGCCCTTCACCGTGTTCCAGAAGGTTTCGCCCAGGTCGACGCCCAGAGCCTCCAGACGCGGCTTGGCCTCGGCGTAATCGATGGCGTGCACCGCCTGGGCGTTCAGGCGATCCAGATCCGCCGTGTCGTAGCGCGCGGGCGAGCGGCCCATCTTGGAGAAGGCGAACGCCTCTCCCAGTTCCTGCAGTGAGGCGGCGACCTCCAGATTGTCCGAGGTGCCGATCTTGCCCAGGTGGCTGGTGATGGCGATCGGCTCATAGCCGTCGGCGCGCATGTCCATGATGGCCAGCGAGCCCAGACGCTTGGACAGGGCCGTGCCGTCGGCTCCGACCAGCAGCGGCATGTGGGCGAATCCGGGAACCTTGGCCCCCAGCGCCTCGAAGATCTCGATCTGGGCGCCGGTGTTGGTGACGTGGTCCTCGCCCCGGATGATGTGGGTGATCTCCATGTCGATGTCATCGACGACCGACGGCAGAGTGTAGAGGAACAGCCCGTCCTCGCGGATCAGCACCGGGTCGGACATGGAGGCGGTGTCCACCTCGGCGTGGCCGCGCGCCAGGTCTTCCCACGCGACGCGCTTGCCTTCCAGCTTGAAGCGCCAGTGCGGGCGACGGCCCTCAGCCTCAAAGGCGGCCTTCTCGGCGTCGGTCAGCGACAGAGCCGCGCGGTCGTAGATCGGCGGCTGGCCGCGCGACAGCTGCACCTTGCGGCGGCGGTCCAGTTCGTCAGCCGTTTCGTAGCAGGGATAGAGACGGCCCTCGGCCTTCAGGCGGGCGGCGGCCTCTTCATAGCGGTCGAACCGCTTGGACTGATTGTAGCGTTCGTCCCAGGTCAGGCCGAGCCACTTCAGGTCGATCTCGATGTTGTCTTCCGACTCCTGCGTCGAGCGGACCAGGTCGGTGTCGTCGATGCGCAGCACGAAGGAACCGCCCTGCCCTTTGGCGAACAACCAGTTCACCAGAGCCGTGCGGACATTGCCGACGTGCAGCTTACCCGTGGGAGACGGAGCGAAACGAACCTTGACGGACATGAATATCAACGACCTCGATAGGAAGGCGGCTTGGTCGCGCCGCCGTCCGCTCAAGTCAAGCCGAACCGCCCGTAAAGACGTCAGTCGTCGCGGTGGACCCGCTCGCGGCGCTCATGACGCTCCTGCGCCTCGACCGACAGGGTGGCCGTCGGGCGGGCCTCAAGTCGACCCAGGCCGATCGGTTCGCCGGTGTCTTCGCAATAGCCGTAGGAGCCGTCTTCGATCCGGCGCAGAGCCTCGTCGATCTTGGAGATCAGCTTGCGCTGACGGTCGCGGGTGCGCAGTTCCAGCGCCCGGTCGGATTCCGACGAAGCGCGATCCACCAGGTCGGGGTGGTTCTCGGTCTCAGCCTTCAGATTGGTGACCGTGCCCTTGGACTCGCGGAGGATATCCTCCTTCCAGGCCAAGAGCTTGTTCTTGAAATAGGCGACCTGCCGCTCGTTCATGAACGGTTCGTCGTCGGACGGCCGATAAGCAGCCGTGTCCCCAGACACTACAGAGGCCAATGCGGTCATCGCACTCACACTCATTTCCCTATCGCGCCCCCCTGCGGCGCATGGGCCGTATAGGCAAGGGCAAGAGTGGCGGCAATGGCGTTCGCGAGTCCGTGATATGGCTAAGCTGCATTGACGCTGGGGAAGTGTGGCGAATTATCCTCACAAAGCGCCCTACTGTCGGGTAGTAGACTGAAGTTTCGTCGCCTTTAGGCGCGAATGCGGCTCATTTCCGCCTTCGCCAGCTCCACTGAGGCGCGCAGGTCGATCTGGTCCAGCACAGCGGTCAGGCCGGGTTCGGCCTCTTCGTCACGCCGTTCACCGATGTCGCGGGCCAGACGGCTCAGAGCCGCCGCGCCGTCCTGACCGCCCAGCAGGGCCAGCTTCAGCTCGTCCAGACGGTCCAGCAGGCCCGAGCCGCGACGGATGGCGCGGCGGCGACGCTCGGTCGGATCCTCAACGCCCTGCAGGGCCATCAGGGCTGCGGCGCCCGCGACGCCCGAGGCGGAGGACGTCGCGCCTGCCTGGGCCGAGGCGGCCGCGCCGCCTGTGCTCGGCAGGGCAAAACCGCCTGTTGCGCGCGCCGCAGGTCGGGCGGTCGGCGTTGAAGCGGCGCCCAGGGGTCCGGTGACCTTCATGCAAGACGTCTCCTTCTACGCCTCCACCTTGACGGCAGGGGCTGAACTCTTGGTTAACGGCTAGGCAAATCCTGCCCGCAGGCGGCGGGACCGAGAGCCACGTTCATTGTAATTGCTGATGTTTCCAAGCGGCACGATCCTCGCATGGTTAACGGCGAACGCTCACGCAGGGACGTCTGTCGATGCAGAAGTTGCTTACCGCCCTTATCGCTCCGGCCGTTGCGGCCGTCGCCCTCACCGTCGCGCCCGGCGCGGCGGAGGCCCAGTCGCGCATCAAGGACATCGTCTCGATCGAGGGCGTGCGCTCGAACCAGCTGGTCGGCTATGGGCTGGTGGTGGGCCTGAACGGCACCGGCGACAGCGTCCGCAACTCGCCCTTCACCCGCCAGTCGCTGGAGGGGATGATGGAGCGCCAAGGCGTCAACATCCGGGGCGCCAATCTGAACACCAAGAATGTGGCGGCGGTCATGGTCACGGCCGAACTGCCGCCCTTCGCCACGCCGGGCTCGCGACTGGACGTCAGCGTCTCGGCGATGGGCGACGCCAAGAGCCTGTTGGGCGGCACTCTGCTGGTCACGGCCCTGCAAGGCGCCGACGGCGAGGTCTACGCCGTGTCGCAGGGGGCGGTGCAGACCGGCGCCGTCTCGGCCTCGGGTTCATCCGGGTCGTCGATCACGCGCGGCGTGCCCACGGCGGGCCGCATCGCCTCGGGCGGGGTTGTCGAGCGCGAGACCGGCTTTGACCTAGCGTCCATGCCCTCGGTGCGGCTGACCCTGCGCAACCCGGACTTCACGACGGCACAGCGCATCGCCGCCGCCATCAATGAGACCTACCCCCAGACCGCCTTCGCCGAGAACGGCACGGTCGTCGCCATCCGGGCGCCCCAGAACTTCGGCATGGCGGGCTTCCTGAGCCGGGTCGAGAATCTGCCGGTCCAGATCGATTCCCCGGCCAGGGTCATCATCGACGAGGTCAACGGCGTCATCGTCATGGGCGAGGCCGTGCGCATCTCCACCGTCGCCGTGGCGCAGGGCAATCTGACCGTGTCGGTGCAGGAAACGCCGATGGTCAGCCAGCCCGAACCGTTCAGCCGTGGCGGCCAGACGGTTGTCGTTCCCCAGTCGGATATCAGCATTTCTGAAGAAACCGGCCGCCAGATGCGGCTGGGGGGCGGTTCCACCTCGTTGTCGACGCTGGTCAACGGCCTGAACGCCTTGGGCGTCAGCCCGCGCGACATGATCAGCATCCTTCAGGCCATCAAGGCCGCCGGCGCCCTCCAGGCCGAAATCGAGGTGATCTGATGAGCCCCCTCGCCGCCTCTCCCGACCTGCTGCGCGATCCCGCCTCGGCCCTGCCCGGCCAGCCGAAGAATCTGGAGGCCCTTCGCCGCACGGCGCAGGACTTTGAGGCCAGTTTCCTGTCGCAGATGATGAAGCCGATGTTCGAGGGATTGAGCACCGAGGCGCCCTTCGGCGGCGGCGCCGGCGAGACGGCATGGCGCGGCTTTCTGGTGGACGCCATGGCGCAGCAGACGGTGAAGGCCGGCGGCGTCGGCCTGGCCGACAGCGTTCTGGCCCAGATGATCAAGATGCAGGAGCAAGGCGCATGACCGCTGATATCGAGACCGCCGCCCTGCGCGTGCAGCATCTGACGCGTCTGACCCGCGACCTGACGGATCGACTGTCGCTGGAAATGGACGCCTTACGCGCCCACCGCGCCCAGGATCTGAACGAAGGCATGGCCCAGACTCAGGAGATGGCCAACCTCTATCGGCGCGAGTCCGCTCAAGTGAAGGCCAATCCAACCGCCATCGCCGCCGCGCCTGAGGCTGACCGAAGCGCCCTGATCGAGGCGACGGAGGCTTTTGAAACGGTCCTGGCCGAACACGCCGTGACCGTGGAAGCCGCCCGCCAGGTTTCCGAAGGTCTGGTCCGCGCCATCGCCGCCGAGGTGGCGGGCGCCCGCGCGCAGGGCGTCGGCTATGGCGCCTCGGGTCAGGCCATGCAGGGCGACGGCCGGGCGGTGGCCCTGAACCGCACGGCCTGAGGCGCGTCGTCGCCTTTCCTTAACGGCCCGCGTTCTATGGCTTCGGCATGACCCTGACCCCTCGCCTGCTCGGACTGGCCTTCGCCGCCGCCGACGCCCTGATCGAAGTGGATCAGCAGGGGCTGGTCCGTTTTGCGCTGGGATCCGGCCCAGTGGCGGGACAGCAGACGGCCGCATGGGTGGGGCAGCCGTTCAGCGAGCGCCTGTCCATCAACAGCGCCGCCGCCCTGCAAGCCCTGCTGGACGGTTTGAATCCCGGACAGCGCAGCCCTGCGACCGAGGTTCTGGTGGATTGCGGCGACGGCCGGATACGTCGCGCAACCCTGCGCGCCTTCGCCCTGCCCGACATCGCTCCGGCGCGATCCTGCGCCCTGTCCTATGAGGGCGAGCCTTTCACGGTCGGCGTTGATCCTGTTCAGGCCGGTGCAGCCCCGGCGGACGCCGAAGGCTTTCTGAACCATGCTCGCGCCAGCCTGTCGGGCGGCGACGCGGGCGCCCTGCAGCGGCTGGCCCTGGCCTTCATCGACGTGAACGGCCTGCAGGGCGTCGATCCGACCACGCTGGAACGTGTGCATAACCGCATAGGCGCCACCCTCAGCGCCGCCTCGCACGACGGCGCCAGCGCGGGCCGGCTGACCCCGGATCGCTACGCCCTGATCCGCAAGGCGGACGATCAACGCGACCTGGCCGATGAGATGCGGATGGCCGGGCAGGCCGAAGGTCTGGTCCTGTCCGCCGTGGCCAGCCAGGCCAGTCTGGGCGAAGACGCCGCCTCGGCCCTGCGCGCCATGCGGTTCGCCATTGAGGGGTGCCTGAAGGAAGGCGGCCTGGACCAGCCGGAACTGTCCTTCGCCGACTCGCTGCAACGCACGCTGAAGGACGCGGACCGTTTCCGCAGCATCGTGCGCGACCGGGAGTTCGCCCTCTACTATCAGCCGATCGTCGACCTGAAGACGCGGGCCGTGCACCATTTCGAGGCCCTGGCCCGCTTCGGCAAGGGATCGGGGCCCGCAGCCGCCATCCGCATGGCCGAGGAACTGGCCCTGATCGACGGCTTCGATCTAGTCGTGGCGGAAAAGGCCGTCCGGCGGCTACGCGAGCCCGGCGGGGGCCTGCTGAAGATCGCCGTCAACGTCTCGGGCGCTTCACTGACCAGCGACGCCTATGTCGCCGCCCTGATGAAAATGACCGCCTCGGCGCCCGAGGATCGACGCCGCCTGATGGTCGAGGTGACGGAAACCGCCGCACTGGCCGATCTGGCCGCCGCCGACCGGCGTCTCGGCGCCCTGCGCAAAGCCGGGATCAAGGTCTGCATCGACGATTTCGGCGCCGGGTCGGCTTCCTTCGACTATCTGCGCGGCCTGTCGGTCGATGCGGTGAAGATCGACGGCGGCCTGGTGCGCGATATCGACATCGACGCCCGCGCCCGGACCCTGGTCGCCCATCTGGTCGAACTGTGCGGCTCGCTGGAACTGGAGACCATCGCCGAGATGATCGAGACGGATCAGGTGGCCGACGCCCTGCGCGATCTGGGCGTCACCCACGGTCAGGGCTGGCTCTTCGGCCGCGCCGAGGCCGAGCCGCGCACCATTCTGAACACTCCTGCAATCCGTGGACGCCGTCAGGGCGTGGTCGAAGGCTGGAGTTGACCGTTCGTCAGCACGATGGTGCGGTCCACGCGCAGGTTCTGAATGAAATCAGCGTCGTGGCTGACCACCACAAGGGCGCCGTCATAGCCCGACAGCGCCGCCTCCACCGCCTCGACGGACTCGATGTCCAGATGGTTGGTGGGCTCGTCCAGCACCAGCAGTTGCGGCGGCTGGGCGCCCGTCATGACGCAGGCCAGGGCCGCGCGCAGCCGCTCTCCGCCCGACAGTTCGCCGACGCGCCGATCCGCCTGCACATTTCGGAACAGAAAGCGCGCCAGCGCCGCCCGCGCCGCATTGGGCGTGCCCTGCGGGTTCAGCCGCAACCAGGCCTCAACGAGCGTTTCGTCCGGCTTGAGCATGGCCGCCTGCTGATCCAGAAGGGCGGCGCGGACCGGCCGCTCCACGCTGCCCGACGATGGCTCGACCAATCCCGCGATCATTTTGAGCAGCGTCGTCTTGCCTGCGCCGTTGGGGCCGACGACGGCGACGCGCTCAGGCCCCGTCAGACGCAGGGATATCGGTCCCAGCAGGCGACGGTCATCCTCGACGGTCACAATCGCCTCATTCAGATTCAGCACCAGCCGGCCCGGAGGCAGACCCGCAGAGGGCATGGCCAGCGCCAGTTGTCGCACCCGTTCGACCCGCTCACGCGCCTGAGTCAGGTCAGCCTCAACCGCCTGACGCTTGCGTTCGGCAAGCCGCTGGCTGCGCGCGCCGCTCTCCTCGGCCCGCTGGGCCTGGGCGTCGAGCAGGATTTTGGGATCGGAGCTGTTGGCGCGCGCCGCCTTGCCTGCACGATCGCGTCGGGCCTGACGCTCCTGCGCCATCTGGGTTTCGCGTTGCACCCGACCGATGGCGCGCTCGGCCTGTTCCAGGTCACGCTCGGCGGCGGCCCGTTCGGCGTCGCGTCGCTCGACATACAGATCCCAGCCGCCGCCATGCACCCGCGCGCCCAGACTGGACAGTTCCACGATGCGATCCACGCGGCGCAGCAGGGCGCGGTCGTGACTGACCAGCACCACCCCGCCCGACCATTCGGCCACGACATCGGCGATCATGGCGCGGGCTTCGGCGTCCAGATGGTTGGTCGGCTCGTCCAGAACCAGCAGGTCCGGCACCGCCAGTTTCAGGCCCGCCAACCGCAGGCGCGTCTGCTCGCCGCCGCTGAGGTCCGCCGTGCGCCGGTCAAGCGCCAGATCGGCCAGACCGACCTCGGCCAGAGCCGTCTGCATCCGCTCTTCCAGCGTCCAGTCCGCCTCGGCCATGTCGTCCAGCGAGCCATCACCCCCCAGCACGCGATGCAGAATCGCCAGAGGCCCGGCGACACCCAGCGTATCGGCGACCGTCTCGTCATCGGTCGGCGTCTGGGCCTGCGCCAGCCACCCGACGGTCCCGGCGCGCGTGACCGAACCCTCGGCGGGTTCAGCCAGACCGGCGACAAGGCGCAGCAGCGTGGTCTTGCCCACGCCGTTGCGACCCACGACGGCCGTGCGTTCGCGCCCGAAGGCGAGCGTCAGATTGTCGAAGAGACCTCTACCGTCAGGCGTGCGGGCCGCGACGCTGTTGAGCGTCACGAGTGCGGATGCGGACCGGTTTGGGCTTGGGTTGTGCGAGGACATAGGCGAACACGAGCAGCGGAACGGAAAGGGCGAAACCGATTTCCAAAGTGCTGATCATGATCGTCGCGCCTCCTCACTGATGCGTTGGCTGAGTGAAGGATGGGGACGGACGTTTCGTAACGCAACCCCAAAACTGCGGCTCCGCTTTCTCGTGCTGATGCGAGACGCCGCCTTGGACAATCGGCATCATGGCCTTTGCAGGCCTCGGTTCCTATGTTGGCGGACATGGACACGCCCGAGCGCACCCTCGCCTTCCGCATCGACCGTCCCGCGCCGGACCGGGCCGAGGCCGCCGCCCGCCGCGAAGCCGCCGCGGCCCGTATCCGCGCCGAGACCGGCATCGACGAGGCCATGATCGACGCCCTGGTCGAGGGCTTCTACGCCAGGGTGCGCGAGGATGACTTCATCGGTCCGATCTTCGCCGCACACATCGACGACTGGGGTCCGCACCTGGCGCAGATGAAGCTGTTCTGGTCGTCCGTCGCCCTGTCGACCGGCGTCTATCAGGGGCGGCCCATGCCCAAACACCTGCCCCTGCCCATCGATGCCCGCCACTTTGACCACTGGCTGAGCCTGTTCGAGGCGACGGCGCATGAACTGTGCCCGCCCATCGCCGCCGAACATTTCATCGTCCGCGCCCGCCGCATCGCCGAAAGTCTGGAACTGGGCGTCGCCAACGCCAACAATGTGATGGTCGGGCCCGGAGAACGTTATCGGCGCCCCGAGGCGTCGTGGGCGCCGGAAGCCGACTAAAAGTTCTTATATTGTTCTTGCTGTTTTCGGCGAATTGATCCCCATATAGCGTCGTCGCCCCGGACCGTACCGGGGTCTTCCGCGTTCCCGGATTCCATGACCGAAAAGCACAACTTCATTCGCGTTCGCGGCGCCCGCGAGCACAACCTCAAGGGCGTCGATCTCGACATTCCGCGCGAGCAGCTGGTGGTCATGACCGGCCTGTCGGGGTCGGGCAAATCCTCGCTGGCGTTCGACACCATCTACGCCGAGGGCCAGCGTCGCTATGTCGAAAGCCTGTCGGCCTATGCGCGCCAGTTCCTGGAGCTGATGGGCAAGCCGGACGTGGACCTGATCGAGGGCCTGTCCCCGGCCATCTCCATCGAACAGAAGACCACGTCGAAGAACCCGCGCTCGACCGTCGGCACCGTTACGGAAATCCACGACTACATGCGTCTGCTGTGGGCGCGCGTGGGCGTGCCCTATTCGCCCGCCACCGGCCTGCCGATCGAGAGCCAGACCATCAGCCAGATGGTCGACAAGCTGACCGCCCTGCCCGACGGCGAGCGCATCCTGCTGCTGGCGCCGGTCGTTCGAGGCCGCAAGGGCGAGTACAAGAAGGAGATGGCCGAGTGGCAGCGTCAGGGCTTCCAGCGGCTGAAGATCGACGGCGAATTCTACGCCATCGAGGACGCCCCTGCGCTCGACAAGAAGTTCAAGCACGACATCGATATCGTCGTGGATCGCATTGTAACCAAAGAAGATCTTGAGGGCCGTTACGCCGACAGCATCCAGACTGCTCTCGGTTTGGCCGACGGCATCGCCACGGCGGAATGGGCGAATGCGCCAGAAGGCGAAGAGCCTCGCCGCATCGTCTTTTCCGAAAAGTTCGCCTGCCCCGTTTCAGGCTTCACCATCAGCGAGATCGAGCCGAGGCTGTTCTCGTTCAACAACCCCTTCGGCGCCTGTCCGGCCTGTGATGGTCTGGGCGTCAAGCTGGCCTTCGACGCCGATCTGGTGATACCGGACCGCGACAAGACCCTGCACAAGGGCGCGGTGGCGCCGTGGGCGCGCGGCCCCTCGCCGCTCTATACGCAGACGCTGCAATCGCTGGCTCTGCACTACGGCTTCTCGATGGACAAGGCGTGGCGCGACCTGCCGGAGAAGGCGCAGAGCGTCATCCTGCGCGGCTCTGGCGGCGACAAGATCAAGTTCGTCTATGACGACAACGCCCGCAAATATGAGGTCTCCAAGCCGTTCGAGGGCGTGCTCCCGAACCTTGAACGTCGCTGGCGTGAAACCGACAGCGCATGGGTGCGCGAAGAACTGGGCCGCTATCAGTCCGAAACGCCGTGCGAGGTCTGCGGCGGCAAGCGCCTGAAACCCGAGGCCCTGGCGGTCAAGGTCGGCGGCGAGGACATCGCCGACATCTCCAACCTGTCGATCTCCAAGGCCTTCCTGTGGTTCTCGACGCTGGAAGAGGCGCTGACCGAGAAGCAGATCGAAATCGCCCGGCGCATCCTTAAGGAGATCACCGACCGCTTACGTTTCCTGAACAACGTCGGGCTGGACTATCTGAACCTGTCGCGCAGTTCCGGCACCCTGTCGGGCGGCGAGAGCCAGCGCATCCGTCTGGCGTCGCAGATCGGATCCGGCCTGACCGGCGTGCTTTATGTGCTGGACGAGCCGTCCATCGGTCTGCACCAGCGGGACAACACCCGTCTGCTGGACAGCCTGAAGGGGCTGCGTGATCTCGGCAACTCCGTCCTCGTCGTCGAACACGACGAGGAAGCCATTCTGACGGCCGACTACGTGATCGATATGGGCCCGGCCGCCGGCGTCCACGGCGGCACGGTCTGCGCCGAGGGCACGCCCGCCGAGGTCATGGCCAACCCCAACTCCCTGACCGGCCAATACCTGACCGGCGCGCGCGAGATCGAATTGCCGCCTGAGGGCCGCCGCCCCATTAACCGCAAGCGGATGCTGAAAGTCTCGGGCGCGACGGGCAACAACCTGAAGAACGTCACGGGCGAGATCCCGGTCGGCGTCTTCACCTGCATCACCGGCGTGTCGGGCGGCGGCAAATCGACCTTCACCATCGAGACCCTGTACAAGGCCGCCGCGCGGCGTCTGAACAATGCGTCCGACGCCCCCGCTCCGTTCGACCGCATCGAGGGGCTGGAGCATTTCGACAAGGTCATCGACATCGACCAGTCGCCGATCGGCCGCACCCCGCGCTCGAACCCGGCGACCTACACCGGCGCCTTCGGCCCGATCCGCGACTGGTATGCGGGCCTGCCCGAGGCCAAGGCGCGCGGATATGGTCCCGGCCGCTTCAGCTTCAACGTCAAGGGCGGCCGCTGCGAGGCCTGTCAGGGCGACGGCGTCATCAAGATCGAAATGCACTTCCTGCCCGATGTCTACGTCACCTGCGACGTCTGCAAGGGCAAACGCTACAACCGCGAGACGCTGGAAATCGTCTTCAAGGGCAAGAGCATATCCGACGTTCTGGACATGACGGTTGAAGAAGCGGCGCGCTTCTTCAATGCCGTGCCGTCGATCCGCGACAAGATGCTGACGCTGGAGCGCGTGGGCCTCGGCTACGTCAAGGTCGGCCAGCCCGCCACCACCCTGTCCGGCGGCGAGGCCCAGCGGGTCAAGCTGTCGAAGGAACTGTCGAAACGAGCGACCGGCAAGACGTTGTACATCCTCGACGAGCCGACGACCGGCCTGCACTTCGAGGACACGCGCAAGCTGCTGGAGGTGCTTCAGGAGCTGGTCGAGAACGGCAACACCATCGTGGTGATCGAGCACAACCTCGACGTCATCAAGGTCGCCGACCACCTGCTCGACTTCGGCCCCGAGGGCGGCGACGGCGGAGGCGAGATCGTCGCCGTCGGCACCCCGGAACAGGTCGCCGAGAACCCCGCCAGTTGGACCGGCCGCTACCTCAAGGAAGTGCTGGACCGGCACGAGGAACGTCGCAAGGGCCGTGTCGCCGCCCTGACCGCTGAGCCTGCGCCCGCCAAGCGCGCCAAGGCCCGAAAGAGCGCTTGAGCCCAATAAGAAACGCCGCGCCCCCTGCCGGAGCGCGGCGTTTCCAATTCAGGGATCGTCTGCGATCAGGCGCGCCGCTCGCCCTTCAGGCCGAGATAGGCCGCTGAGAACGGCGAATAGATAATGGCCGCCTGCGCTGCCGACAGCAGGGCGTTGACCACGCCCCAGATCAGCAGGGCCGGCCAGAACCGCGCGACCAGCGCGGCGATACTGGTGGTCTCGGCGCCGATCAGGCTGTTCAGGCCGCCAAAGATCAGATTCAGCGGGGCGATGACGATGGACCCCAGCAGGCCCACCAGAATGGACATGACACCAGCCAGGATCGCCATGCCCAACAACGGCCAGAAACGGCCCTTGGTGATGGCCCAGCTTTCCTTGATGGCGATCTTCTCCTCGGCGAAGGGCATCGGCACGACTAGGCTGAGGCGCACGGCCAGCCAGATGGCGACGGCCACAAGCGCCAGACCGCCCAACACAGCCGGGATAAGCAGCCAGGACGCGCCTGTACCGGCAGCAAGACCCGCGAAAAGACCGATGATCAAGGCGCCGCCCATAGTGACGAAAAACATCAGCACCGCGACCAGCAGGGTGGCCCCAAGAACGCGCAGTTCATCTCGGCCAAGACGCAGGTAGCCGAAACGCTTGTCCTGCGGCCGGATGACCGAGCGCGCGACCGCCGTGGCGAGCACGGCGCTGAACAACAGAGACAGCGGCAGGGCCAATCCCATCATGGCGCCGTAGGCCTGGCCCAACATGGTCAGGTCGTCCATCGACGGCGACGGGTTCTGCTCGACCTGTTCCGCCAGGCTGATGATGGTGACGAGGCTGCCGCCCGCCACAGCGAAGAAGAGCACGAAGAAGGCGAGGTAGGCCCCCGCCCAGGTCAGGATGGCGAGCGGCGCCCGCCGGGCCAGACGGAAGCCCTCGAAGGCGGATTCGGTGGCGTTGAAACTCATGCTGGCTCCTCGATTCCTGGCCAGCTTAGCGCAGCCGCAGCCCATGCGACAGCGCCGACCACGACAGGCGCCGCATGACAGGACCGCATCGCGCGGCTAGAAGGCCGACATGTCGAACGAGTCCCCTACTCCCCGCCCCGTCCACGTCATTGGCGGAGGCCTCGCCGGTTCCGAGGCGACCTGGCAGATCGCCCAGGCGGGCGTGCCCGTCATCCTGCACGAAATGCGCCGGGACGAGCCGGAGCAGGTCCGCACCGACGCCCACCACACGACGGGTCTGGCTGAGCTGGTCTGCTCCAACTCCTTCCGCTCGGACGACTGGGAGTTCAACGCCGTCGGCCTGCTGCACGCCGAGATGCGGGCGCTGGACAGCCTGATCATGGCCTGCGGCGACGCCAACCAGGTGCCGGCGGGCGGCGCACTGGCGGTCGACCGCATCGCCTTCTCGGACGCGGTGACGGCCAGGCTGGAAGCGCACCCGATGGTGACCATCGTGCGCGAGGAGATCGCAGGCATTCCGCCCGAAGAGTGGGACAATGTGATCGTCGCCACCGGGCCGCTGACCTCGCCCGCCCTGGCCGAGGCAATCCTGAAGGCGACGAGCGAAGAAAGCCTCAGCTTCTTCGACGCCATCGCGCCGATCATTCACACCGACAGCATCGACTTCGACATCGCCTGGCGCCAGTCGCGCTACGACAAGGAAGGCCCCAGCGGCGACAAGGCGGCCTACGTCAACTGTCCGATGGACAAGGCTCAGTACGAGGCCTTCATCGACGCCCTGCTGGACGGCCCCAAGGCCGACTTCAAAGAATGGGAGGACGTGCCCTATTTCGACGGCTGCCTGCCGATCGAGGTCATGGCCGAGCGTGGCCGCGAGACTCTGCGCCACGGTCCGATGAAGCCGGTCGGCCTGACCAACCAGCACAACCCGACGGTCAAGCCGTACGCCATCGTGCAACTGCGTCAGGACAATGCGCTGGGGACCCTGTTCAACATGGTCGGCTTCCAGACCAAGCTGAAATACGGCGCCCAGACCGACGTGTTCCGCATGATCCCGGGCCTGGAGAACGCCCAGTTCGCGCGTCTGGGAGGTCTGCACCGCAACACCTTCCTGAACAGCCCCAAGCTGCTGGACAAGCAGATGCGGCTGAAGGCCCTGCCGCGTCTGCGCTTCGCCGGGCAGGTGACGGGCGTTGAGGGCTATGTCGAGAGCGCGTCGATGGGTCTGCTGACGGGCCGTCTGGCGGCGGCGCAGGCATTGGGGCG
This sequence comes from Brevundimonas diminuta 470-4, assembly GCA_000318405.1. GTDB lineage: Bacteria > Pseudomonadota > Alphaproteobacteria > Caulobacterales > Caulobacteraceae > Brevundimonas > Brevundimonas diminuta_B. The sequence continues at coordinate 26,189 of KB291772.1, forward strand.
CGATCTGGCCCCGCCGCCGCCGGAAACGGCTATGGGCGCCCTTGTCGAGCACATCACCGGCGGGCACATGGAAGGCTCGAAGTTCCAGCCGATGAACATCAACTACGGCCTGCTGCCGCCTCTGGAAGCGCCCAAGGTCGACGAGGATGGCAAGCGCATCCATCCCAAGGAGCGCGGCCGCGCCAAGAAGCGCCTGCAGAGCATTCGCGCCATCGAGGCGCTGAAAGCCTGGCGCGACGCGGCGGCCTAGCGCAGCCTGGCGCCGCCGGGGCGGAAGGTCAGGGTCATGGCCGCCATGCCGACGAGGCCCAGCCCCATCAGCATCCACGCCTGACTGAGATCCGACAGGCGGTCGCGCAGCAGCCCGGCCGCCAGCGGCGACAGGCTGGCGATGATGTAGCCGCCGCCCTGAACGAAGGCGAGCAGGTCGCCGGAGCGCACCGGGTCATCGATCTGGTCCATCGCCAGGATCAGGGTCAGAGGAAAGACGGCGCCGATCCCCAGACCCAGCAGCAGCATGACCGGGATCGCCAGACTGACCGGCGTCAGCACCAGTCCGGCCAGACCGATCAGCGCCAAGGCTACGGCCAGCAGCATCGGCCCGCGCCGGTCGGGAAAGCGCGCGATGAACAAGGACACCAGCACGCCCGCCAAAACCTCGGCGCCGGTCATGCCGCTGAGCAGGAAGCCCGCCGTCGCCCTCGCCTGCCCCATGTCGACATAGTAGGGCGGCAGCCAGGCCAGCACGAGCGTATAGGCCGAGGTGCCCAGCCCCAGAATGGGGACCAGGGCCCAGGCGCGGGGCTGTTTCCAGAACGGGACCTCCGGATCGGTTCCCTCAGCGACAGCGAGGCGGTTCGGTTCTTCGGCGACCGGAGTGCGCGAGGCGATCATCCAGACGACAGCCGCCACAAGGGCCGGAAGCGACCAGAGCGCCAGCGCGACGGCCCAGCCGAACGCCTCGGCGAAGCCCGCCGCGGTCGCCGCCGCCACGGCCGCGCCTCCCATGATGCCGGTCGTATAGACGGCCATCACCGTGCCGAACCGCGTCGGAAAGGCGCGCTTGATGACGACGGGCGCCAGGGCCTGGATCAGGGCTACGCCGACGCCGACCACCACGGCGCTGAGGATCAGGCCGCTTGTGCTGCTGAACGGCCAACGGGCCAGGCAGGCCAGGGCGATGAGAACGGCGCCAAGCAGTATGCCCATCCGCTCGCCCAGGCGGCGTCGCAAGGGGCGGATCGACAGGGCTCCGACGCCGATCATCGCCACCGGCAAGGTGGTCAGCAGGCTGGCCGTGGTCGAATCCATGCCGGTCGTCGCCTCGATCAGGTCGAGCAGCGGCCCGACCGCCGCCATCGCCGGTCGCAGGTTCAGCGCCAGGGCGAAGATGGCCGCGATCAACAACAGGCCCGCGCCGCGCGACGGCGGCGAGGCGTTCGACTGGTCCATCCGAGGTGACTCCGGCAGCAGAAGGCGATAATATCTCGACATCGAATATCTTGATGTCAAGACAATGACCGATCGCGCCGCCCGCGCCGCCGCCCAGTGGGCCGTTGCGCGCCCCGACCTGGACCTGCTGGCGATGGAGACGCTGGGCCGTCTGCATGAGGCGTCTATCGTGGTCGCGCGCGAGCGGCAGGCCCCGCTTTACGCCCGCCATGGGCTGCAGCATGGCGAGTTCGATGTTCTGGCGACGCTGCGGCGTGCGCCTTCGCCCGAGGGGCTGACGCCGACGGCCCTCTATGAGGCGACAATGATGTCTTCGGGGGGCATGACGGCGCGGCTGGACCGGTTGCAGAAGTCCGGCCTGATCGAGCGCACGCCCCACCCCGGCGACCGCCGCGCCTCGCTGGTCCGGCTGACGCCCAAGGGGTTCGATCTGATCGACGCCATGATGCCGCTGCACATGGCGGAAAGTCACGCCATCCTGGCCGACTTGACGCGCGAGGAGCAGGCCGCATTGGGCGCTCTGCTCGCACGTGTGATTGCGACGGTCGAGACTTAGGCCCGCTTCATCCGACGGTTCCAGGGCATGACCGCCAGCAGCCGCGCCATGCCGCAGAAACCGGTCGCGCCGGCCACGAACAGGCCCGCCCCGACAAAGGCGCTGATCCCCCAGAAGGCGGGATGGACCATGACGCCCAGCGCCCCGCCCAGCAGGATCAGCCCGCCCGCCGCCATCTGCACCTGACGCATCAGCTCCAGCGGCTGTTTGCGGTCGGCGACGACCGGCAGGCCCGCCTTCTTCCAGGCGTCCAGACCGCCCGCCAGAACGTGCGACGGCCCATCGATGCGGGCGGCCAGACGATCGCAGTTGCCGGCCGTGCGGTTGCCGCTGCGGCACATGAAGATGACGTCCTTGCCGGGCTTGAGGCCAAGGTCGGCGCCTTCAAAGACGGATAGGGGCGCCGCCACGGCGCCGGCGATGTGTTCGCGCGCATGTTCGTCAGGCTCGCGCACGTCGATCAGCACAGCCCCGCCCGCCTTCAGGCGAGCGGCGACATCGGCGGGGGAAAGGGAAACCAGCGGGTTCATCACAAAATCCTTCAGGAAGCGGCGGCGTTCAATGCGCCTCAGGCGGGCAGAAGATCTCGGCCAGGACGGCGATCACCTTCAGCGCTGCGGGGTCGGCGATGCGGTAGAAGACGGCGGTGCCGCTCTTGCGCGCGCTGACCAGACCGTCGTCGCGCAGACGCGCTAGGTGCTGAGACAACGCCGATTGCGACAGACCGACTTGCAAGTCGGCGACCTGTCGTTCGTCCTCGCCGATCTGGCACAGGATCATCAGGCGGTGCTCATTGGACAGCGCCTTCAGCAGTCGCGAGGCGTCGCCCGCGCTGGCTTGAAACCGCTCGAGCCCCATAAGCTCGGGATCAACCATGGCCTGGATATATGCCATGATTCTAAATTAGCAATTCCTGATATATAGGCCCACCCAAGGCGCCGTTCAGATCCGGCCTCTCAGCACCGCCCAGAACAGGCGCAGCCGCTTGAAGGGCTCGGGCTCATCCGGCTTGATCAGGGCGGTGAAGGCCACGGCCGGGAAAGCATCGGCAGGCAAGGCTCGCAGCGCCTTGTTGGCGTCGCGGCGGGAAGCGCGCGCCTGATCGACCTGTCCGGTCTGGGCCAGTGCGCGCACGCGGCCAGCCGCGGAGGCCGCAGCGTCATGCCCCTGCCCTGCCAGGATCTGCACCGCCGTCTGCATCGGCCCGACGTAGAAGGCCTCCAGATCGTGGGGCTCGCCGTGCACTCGGCCAATGTGGGCCTCGATCAGGGCATCGAACGGCGCGCGGTCCAGGCCATGACGGGAGACCGCCGCCGTCAGCGCCTCCAGCACGGGATGGCCGAGGCGCGGCGTGTCGGAGAAGACGCCGTCCATCTGTTCGGACCACCAGGCGTAGCGCATCTCAGCCAACAGCGGCTGGGTCACGCGTTTGGGAATGGCCATCAGTTCGGCCTCAAAAGCATACAGGGCGATCAGATCGGCGCGCGCCTGCTCATCCGCCACGAAACGGCTGGCCAGCCAGCGATCGAGGTCGGCGGCGCGGACCTGGGCGTCAAGATCAACAGTCATGGCGAGGGCCCTTCGGCCATTGCGGCGGCGGCATCAAGCCCGGAATGCACACGGCCCGCCTTCCCTGCGGAAGACGGGCCGTGATTTGGAAGCCGTCGGCGCTGTTTACGGCCGGCTGGCCATGCCCAGTTTGACCGGCGTGGCGTCGGCCTTGCCGCCGCCGCTGCGGTCCACGCCCCACAGCAGGATGATCGGCGCGCCCACATAGATGGACGAGAAGGTGCCGATGATCACGCCAAAGGCCAGGGTGATGGAGAAGCCGCGCAGGGCCTCGCCGCCGAAAACGGCCAGGACGATCAGCACGATCACGGTCGTCACGCCGGTTATGATGGTCCGCGACAGGGTCTCGTTGATCGACAGGTCGATGACCTCACGCAGAGGCATGACCTTATACTTGCGCAGGTTCTCGCGCAGGCGGTCGAAGACGACGACGGTGTCGTTCATCGAATAGCCAATGACCGTTAGTAGGGCCGCGACTAGGTTCAGGCTGAACTCCATGCGCAGGGCGACGATCAGGCCGAAGGTCAGGGCCACGTCGTGCAGCAGCCCCGCCACGGCGCCGATGCCGAACTGCCACGGGAACCGGAAGGCGATGTAGAGGAACATCAGCACCACGGCCACGACCAGAGCCAGGACGCCGTTGGTCAGCAGTTCGCCCGACACCTTGGAGCCCACGACGCTGACGCCGGAATAGCCGACCTGGCCGACAGCGTCGCTAATCGCGCTTTCCACCTTCTGGACGACAGCGCTCTGGTCTTCATTGTCAGGCACCTGGAAGCGAACAATGGCGGTCGAGCCGTCGTCCACATTGGTGTCGCGCCGCGCGATGCCCTGCACCTGGACGTCGCCCAGATCCAGTCCGCTGACCGCGCCGCGCAGTTTGTCCAGTTCCAGCACCTGCCCCGCAGGCTTGGCGACTTCCATAGAGGCGCCGCCCCGGAAGTCGATGCCCAGGTTCAGGCCGGGATAGAAACAACCGATGATCGCCGCCACCGTCAGGATCGCCGACATTATGGCGAAACCCTTGGCGTATTTGACGAAGTGGAAGTTCGTCTTGTGCGGCAGCAGTTTGATAATGGGCCAACCGTTCATCGACATCACTCCGCGATCGGCAGTTTTTTCGGCTTGGCGATCTTGAGCCAGTAGCCGAGCAGGACTTGGGCCGTCAGCACCGAAGAGAAGACGGAGGTGAAGACGCCGATGGTCAGGGTCCAGGCGAAGCCGCGAACCGGGCCTGCGCCGAACATGAACATGATGATGGCCGCCACAAGGGTGGTCAGGTTGGCGTCGATGATGGTGCCCATGGCGCGGCTGAAGCCGGCGTCCATCGAGGCCACGACCGACCGCCCTTGACGCGCTTCGTCACGCATCCGCTCATAGATCAGCACGTTGGCGTCGACCGCCACGGCGAAGGTCAGGATCAGACCGGCGATGCCCGGCAGGGTCAGCGTCGCCTGGGTCAGCGACATGGCGGCGACGATCAGGATGCCGTTCAGGATCAGGCCGATCACCGAGATCCCGCCGAACAGGAAGCCGTAGGCCAGGATCATGAACACCACGATGACGACGAAGCCCAGCGCGGTCGACAAGGCGCCGGCCGCCACGGCGTCAGCGCCCAGTTCGGCGGTGACGACGCGGCGCTCTTCGACGTTCAGCGGAGCCGGCAGGGCGCCGCCGTTCAGCAGGTTCACCAGCTCCGACGCCGAGGCGATCGTGAAGCTGCCGGTGATCTGGCCGCTGCCGCCGGTGATGGCCGACTGGATGGTCGGGGCCGAGATCACCTTGCCGTCCAGGATGATGGCGAAGGGCTTGCCCAGGTTTTGGGCGGTCGCTTCGGCGAAGCGGCGAGCGCCCTGGCCGTCGAACTGGAAGTCGATGGCGGGACGCTGGTTCTGATCAGAACCGACGCCGGCGCGGGTCAGGTTTTCACCCGAAACCAGAATGCGCCTCTTCACCAGATAAGGCGTGCCCTGATCGTCGGTCAGCAGTTCAGCGTCCGGGGGCACGCGACCGGCCAGGGCGTCGTTCAACCCCGTCGGCGAGGTGTCCACCATCTGGAAGGTCAGCTGAGCCGTGCGGCCGACCAGACGCTCCAGTTCGGCCGGATCGCTCTGGCCCGGCGCCTGGACGACGATGCGGTCGGCGCCCTGGCGGGTGATGGCGATTTCCTTGGTGCCCGAGCTGTCCAGACGACGGCGCACGACCTCGATCGACTGATCGACGGCGGTTGCGCCCATGCCGTTCAGGGCGCTTTCGGTGAAGGCGTAGCGAATACGGCCTCCGCCAAGCTTGGTCGCCACGCGATCCGGCTGGCCGGTCGCGCCCATGCCCTGCTGAGCCATGGTCCGCAGGGTGTTGAAGGCCGTGTCATAGGCCGCGCCCTCGGCGACGGTGACGACGACCCCGCCGGGCTCGCGCTGCATGCCCACGATGTTGACCTGGTCTTCCCGCAGGGAAACCCGAACGTCTTCCATCAGGTTGGAAACGCGCTTTTCGCGCATCTCGGGCACGTCGACCTCCAGCAGGAGGTAGGAGCCCCCCTGCAGGTCCAGGCCCAGGTTCAGGCCGTTGCTCGGCAGCCAGCTCGGCAGAGCCTCGCGCTGCGCCGGCGACAGCACGCTCGGGTAGGCCAGGAACAACCCGAGGACGAGCGATAGCGCGACCAGGGTGATCTTCCAGCGTGAAAGCTGAATCATGTCTCGGTTCTCTTCAGGGCCGGCGCGCGCCGCGCCGAGGCGAGGCTATCAGCCCTTGTCGTTGGCGGCGATGGCGGTGCGGTTGCGCACCTCGGCGATCATCGCCTTGACCACGCGGACGTTCACGCCCTGCGAGATCTCGACCATGGCCTCAGCGTCCTCGACGCGGGTGACCTTGCCGACCATGCCGTTGGACAGGACGACCTCGTCACCGCGCTTCACGCCGGCGATCAGGGCCTGATGGGCCTTCATCCGCTTCTGCTGCGGGCGGATCATCAGGAAGTAGAAGAGGACGAAGATCGCCAGGATCGGGGCGATGTTGATAAACAGGGCCATCAGGCCGCCGTCTTGGGCTGCGTTCATTAGGAAACTCCCCGACGCGGGCCGCGCCTTCATTGGGGGCCCTTCGAAATCAAGGCGCGGAAACTAGGGTGCGCCGGGCCGTTTTGCAACGCGACCTGATGACAAGAACGTCCGGACGCAGTCGCCCGGACGCCTCTTTTCACATCATCAGCGCGGAAGGACCGTCAAAGGGTCCAGCGCGACCGGATCATCGCCGCGCATCTGACGCACTTCATAGTGGATGGACGGACGGCCGTCGCCGGCGGTCAGGCCCACGGTGCCTATGGCCTGGCCTGCGCGAACCTGCGCTCCGTCGCGCACGGTGGCCGAGCCCAGATGGCCGTAAACCGTGCGCCAGCCGTCGCGGTGAACGATCAGGACCGTCAGCCCCTGCCCCACGATGTCGTCGCCGACATAAGCCACGGTGCCGTCGGCCGACGCCTTGACCTCGGTTCCGGCCGAGGCGCCGATGTTGATGCCGTTATTGCGCTCGCCCATGCCCACCGGGCCGAAGCGACGCAGAATGTCGCCGCGCACCGGCCACTGCAGGGCCAGCGGCTGGCCAACCGGAGTCGAGGGCGCGACCGGCGCCGCGGCGGCAGGCGCGCGGGTCGGCGGCG
>KB291773.1 GCA_000318405.1 Brevundimonas diminuta 470-4
CGGCGGCGGCCGCGCCTAGCCAGCGGCGCGCCCGGCGGTCCGCGGCGCGGCTTCGCGCCAGCCAGCGGACGAACGGGAACGGGGCGCGATCAGACATCGAACCGCCCCCGCACCTTGCTGCGGTTGGTCAGCGACCAGTGGTCGAGATCGTCGATGTGATAGCGGACATAGCGCCCGTGGCGGCGGGCGCGCGGCCCCTCGCCGCGCCCGCGCATATTGTCGAGGGTGCGGCTGTCGAGGCCGAGATACCAGGCGGCCTGCGCGGTCGAGAGAAAGGGGCTTCCCTTGCGGGCGCGCGCGGCGCGCGCCACGGCGTCGTCTTCATCCTTGTCGGTCATGTCGGTCTCCTTTCGCGGGCCGGAGCGCCGAAAGGCGGGTCCGGCTGCGCGCGAAGGAAGACGGGATCGACGCCGTCCGGCAGGCCCGTTCAGGCGCCCCCGGCGAAACGTCCGGGGCGCGGACCGAACGCCGGAAAGGACCCCCGCGCCGGTCGGGCGCGGGGGCTGCGACGTTCAGACGACGCTGTTGGGGATGATGGCGAAGACGTCTTCATCATCCTGCCCGGCGGCCTTGCCGAGGGTGGCGTAGATGGGCTGGTCGCCGATCTGCGGGTGGAAGATGCGGACCGAGACATAGGGGCGCTTCGACTCGCGCCCTTCCCGCACCCACGCCCCGCCGAGTTCGCTGGGGCCGGACCAGATGCGGTAGTCGGGCTGGTTGTCGCGCTTCTTCTCCACATTGGGAACGATGGCGATGGGAAGCGGCTGGGGGCGGCCCAGGAGGGCGAGCCCGCCGGCATAGCTGTTGGTTTCGGGGTTCAAGACGACGGTTCCGAGCGACATGTTGCGGTTCCTTTCCGATCGTGCGTCGGGGCCGATCCCCGACGACAGGCGAACCGTCTCGGACGGGCGGGGCCGCACGAACCCCTTGGGGCCGGAGCGTAGCGGCGGACCGGAGGCGCGGGCCTGTTTTGGAGCGAAGCGGCCGCGAGGAAGCGGCGCAGCCGCCGGGGAAAAGAGGCCCGCGCCCCGGTTTCGGACGGCACGGCGCGGACGTAGGTTCAAGCCCAAGTCGGATGGATCGGCTCGCCCCGCATGGTCGGAGCTACCGCCATCACGCCGGATGACGGCGCATGACATGACCCCGTTGACGCTTCACGGCGCGCGCATCGCTGGTCCGGCGCGCCTCAACTCAATGACAGTCTTCCCCCCCGGGCGACGGCGCGGCGTTCCGGTCAGCCGCTCGTCTTGGCCCCGCGCGGCTTGCGGCCGGGTTTGGCGGGCGCTGGAGCGGCGGCCGCCTTCGCCGGTCGGCCCGCCTGCTTTGGCGTTTCACCGGGCTTGCGGCCGAGGCCGATGGCCTTGGCGGCGGCGCGGCGCTTCTCCGAATAGCCCGGCGCGACCATCGGATAGTCGGCGGCGAGACCATAGCGGGCGCGGTAGTCGTCAGGCGTCAGGTCGTGGGCGCGAAGGTGGCGGATGAGGCTGGCGTAGGGCTTGCCGTCGATCATCGAGAGGATGCGGTCGGGGTTCGCAAGGGACTTGCGAACCGTGACGGCGCGCACCGGCGCGGGTTCGTCGAGGACCGTTTCGGCAGGCGCGGCGGCCCCGGCGAGCGCCTCGTGAACCGAGGCGATCAGGCGCGGCAGTTCGGCGGCGGCGACCGTGTTGTTGGCGACATAGGCGGCGACAACATCGGCCGTCAGGTCGATGAGGCTGGCGGTCGGCGCAGCGTCGTCGGTCATGAACATTCCCCTTCCCAGCATTCGGAAGCGCGGACGCTAGACGAATGACGCGAGGTATCAACTGAAATACCGACGTCGCGGGGTGCATCCCGCCATGATGAGGGAACCCTCCCCCGCGCCCGAACGCTTAGCCGTTGCAGTTCCGCGCTCGGAAATGCGTGCGGCCCGGCGCGCCAGCTCGCCCCCCCTTGCGGCGCACCGGGCCGCTTCCCCATGGACCTTGCGATGATTTTCTCTAGGCTCGACGCGCCGCTGTTCCGGTACCGCGGCCGGCGGCTCGGAGCGTCCCCGCAGGACCCGCACTCCGAGCCGCCACCGGCCCGAGCGAACGCCTCGCGGCGCGCTACACTCCTTTGCAGTCTTCGGGCGCATTCTGACCTAGGGTCATGGCGAGCGGGGAAGCATCGACGTGACGGAAAGCTCGGATTTTGAATCCATCGCAGCGATGTGGCTGGAGCGGTTCGGGACGCCCATGCCGGTCGCAGGCGAGATCGAACTGGCCTGGCGCATCCTAAAAGAGAGCGGCGTCGATCTGCCTGCTCCAGCGCCGCCGCCTCCTCCTCCGACGAGCGATGGAGACGAACCACCTTCGGAGGATTGACCAAAAGAATGCGCCGCCCGGCGCCCCCTGCAGGGGCGCCGGGCG
>KB291774.1:0-14253 GCA_000318405.1 Brevundimonas diminuta 470-4
CCCATTTCCCGGCATAGCTCGCCGCGAGGGAAGCTCTGGCTCACTGGTTGGAGCGCCGAGGACGACGGCGTGACGACTGGTTGTTCCCCAGCCGCAGCCGGGATGGAGAGCACATAGGCACCAGGCAGTACGCCCGGCTGGTCGATACTTGGGTGAGAATGATCGACCTGAACCCCAGCGCCTATGGCACCCACAGCCTCAGACGGACCAAGGTGGCCTTGATCTATAAGAAGACCGGAAACCTACGCGCCTGCCAGCTCCTTCTCGGGCACGGAAAGCTCGAGAGAACCGTCAGGTATCTCGGCATCGAAGTCGACGACGCGCTGGAGATTTCAGAGCAGATCGACCTCTGAGCAGGCTTGGGGCGGCCCGCCGTAAAGCGGACTGCCCCTATGTCTCAGAGGGGTGGAAAGCAGACATCGGTTCAGTCAGTCGCTATAAATCCACGATGGAATTTGCAGCCAGAGTGGTCGCCGAGTGAAAGCGAAGCAGGTTTTGACGATCGCAGCAGCTCTATCATCGGCTTCTGGCATCGCTTGGGCGAGCGATTGGAGGCTTGTGGAAGTCAGCAGCACCAAAGCGACCGCAGTAGAAATGTCCACCGTGGTTCACTCCGATGGCAGAGCGACCGCTTGGACGGCGATGATGCTTCCTTTGACTGTTTCGGGAATGGACTACGCCTTGTCGCTAGCTGAGTATGATTGCGAAGCCCGCACGACAAAGCCGCTTTCCGTCGTCTGGTATGATGGCGGCGGCCAGTTGGTGACGCGGTCCGACTTGGCTGGTCCCGCAGTAGCCTCCGGCGATAAACCGACAGAGAGCTTGATCTTGAAAGCCGTATGCACCAACGAGTTTGTCAAAGACGGCGACATTAGCTGGGCCACAGCGCTGAGCTTGTTCCGAATGTATCGCAACATTCCTGCCACGTGACTCAACATCCGAAGCGCTCTTGAATGCTCGGGTGTCTCGCCCGAATCTCTTTACATATTTCAGCGATGCCCCGTTTACCGGCTGTGTCCCCCGTTGGTCGGCGAATTGACGCGGTAGGTGCGAGCCGGCCAAAGTCGTCGTAAGTAAGGACCTCGCCCGGATTGCCCACGATCTGGTCACGGCCTCGACTTTAGCGAACTTCCCATCGAGCAAAGGCGTAGTAGCTATCGCCCGCTTGGGGGAAACTGCCACCGCGTACCTGCGCAGTCGCTCTGAGCTGAACGCGTGTTGCCCATGCGCCGAACGAAGACCCCGGCTGCGACTCGTCGACAAGACCGCACGCCGTCGTCACGCCACCTTCACCGAGGTCGCATTTCAACAGCGCCCACCCCTTGCCCGTTCCCTCGATGGGCATCGTAGCCATCAGGTTTCGTGGCACTCGTCCCAGGAGCTCAGCAGGGCACCAAAGCCGAGATCCAGTCGCTGGATCACGCTCGGATAAATCACAAACGGCGGGTTCAGGCCGCGCTGGGGCAGGTGGTGGCGATTGACTGAGAGCGAAAAACATCAAGGCGATGATCATCAGCCGTCCTAGATTAATTCGCAAACGTCCGCAATGGGTCGGAAGCGGCCAAAGGCATGGGACCAAAAAGCGGACGTACCCAGGCTCAGACTGCACCGATGAATGACGTGTTTCCGGCACCCAGTGAATGACCGCTCCTGGCGCTAGGCAGCCATTCTCGCTGCAGCGAGGTGAAGACTTTCCGGACGCAGGTGAGTGTACCGACGAAGCATCTTCCAATCCTTGTGCCCCGTGACGAGCGCAACTTGCTGGATCTGAAATCCTGCCTCGAAGAGTCGGCTGGTCCCTTCGTGGCGTAGATCGTGGAAGTGCAGATCGATGATGCCCAAGTCCTTGCAAGCACGGGTGAACGCGGTGCCTGCTGAGCGGTGGTTGAACGGAAAGATGCGAAGTTCCGCGTTGGTTCGTGACGGTCGCCGGGCTTCGATTAGCGCGACAGGATCGAAGCCCGACACGGTGAGAAGTGGGATCCGTTGATCGTTTCCGACCTTCTCCCGCGGGTCTTTTCGATCGCGGATCGTGAGCATCTTCGTCCTGGGAACATAGTCGTCCCAAACGACCCGGAATATCTCCTCCTGACGCATCGCCGTCGCGATCGCGAACTTCACGATCACGCCCATCGGAATGGTTTGCCGGGGATTGCTCTCGAAATGCGCGATCAGGCGCTCGAGCTCATCGTCGGTGGGACGCCGATCTCGTTCGATGCCTTTTCCGACAAGCCCGAGCCGTTTCAACCCGACACGAGCCATATTGATGGGCTCAACCGGAACTGTCAGGCCATGTACGGCGGCGGCGTGTGAGATCACCAGCTTAATGGCGCCAATGTCGATGCTCAGCGTCATCGGGCCAGCTCCCTCGGCGGCGCGCTGGCGACCGAAGTCGATGAACAACTGCCGGTCCAACTGAGCGAGTTTCTTCGACCCGAGACGATCCTTCAGCATCTTGAGCGTAGCCGCTTTGGAACGCTTGGGCGCCTTACCGACATCCTTCATGTCTGCGATGTGGAGATCGATCAGTTCGCCGAACGTCCGGAGCTTCGCTGCTCGTGAAGGCGTGGGCGTCTCCCCACGATCGATACGACCTTCCGCCTCGGTCGCCCACCGGCGCGCATCGTCGCGTTTGACGAAGGTCTCGCTTATATAGCGACCCTTCCTCCGGACCTGGACCCGCCACGATCCTGACGGGAGTTTCGAGTACGTCGCCATTTCGTGTGCGCTCTGTGTGCACTGAGGTGTCGAAAACCCGGAAAAAACGTCGCAACACGTCGTAAATTTGAATGCACACGCCGCCTTCCAACTTTTTGATTATGCTTGAAAAATGCTGACAAATCAAGACCGTAGGCTGTCCGTGGCCCCGATGATGGACTGGACGGACCGCAACTGTCGGGCGTTTCACCGCGCGCTGAGCACGCGGGCTCTGCTGTATACGGAGATGGTGACGGCGCCGGCGGTGATCCACGGCGACCGCGACCGCCTGCTGGGCTTTGACGCGGTCGAGCATCCGGTGGCGCTTCAGTTGGGCGGTTCGGATCCGGCGCAACTGGCCGAGGCGGCGAAGATCGGCGAGGCCTATGGCTATGACGAGATTAATCTGAACGTCGGCTGCCCGTCGGACCGGGTGCAGTCGGGCCGGTTCGGCGCCTGTCTCATGCGCGAGCCGGAGCTGGTGGCTGACTGCATGGCCGCGATCAAGGAGGCGGTCAGCGTCCCGGCCACCGTCAAATGCCGCATCGGCGTGGATGATCAGGACCCTGAGATCAGCCTGTTCGCCACGGTCGACGCCTCGGCTGCGGCGGGGATCACCCACTTTGTCGTCCATGCACGCAAGGCCTGGCTTAAGGGCCTGTCGCCCAAGGAGAACCGGGACGTGCCGCCTCTGGACTATGATCTGGTGCGACGTCTGAAGCGCGAGCGGCCGCATCTGGCCATCTGCATCAACGGCGGGATCGGCGATCTGGATCAGGCCGAGGCGCATCTGAAGGCCGATGACGGGGTGCAACTGGACGGCGTCATGCTGGGCCGCGCCGCCTATCACGAGCCGGCCCTGCTGGGTCAGGTGGATCGGCGCATTTTCGGCGAGGCGACGCCGGACGTGGACGTGTTCGAGGCGCTGGAGCGGTATCGTTCCTATATGGCCGCGCGGCTGGACGAAGGCGCCAATCTGGCGAGCATGACCCGCCATATGCTGGGGCTGATGCACGGCCGGGCAGGGGCGCGCGCCTTCCGTCGCATCCTGACCGTCGAAGGGGTGAAATCCGGCGCAGGGCTGGAGGTGGTCGATCGCGCGGTCGACGCCGTGCGCGAGGCCGAGGCGCGAAAGGCCCGTCTGGGCGAGAGCGAAGAGGCGGCCTGATCCCTTAGGCGTCACCTTGTTTCTTTCGTCATCCTCCGGCTTGACCGAGGACCCAGCGGCGCCGAAGGCGATCTTTGCTAAGCGCGGCGCGTGGAGTTTCGCCCTTCGGGCGCCGCTGGGTCCCCCGGTCGCCCTACGGGCGCCGGAGGATGACGAAAAGAGAGGAAGGTTGGCGCGCTTTCCGTGATGACGCTGGTCAAGGCTGCGGCTATGCCCAAGCCATGAGCGCCCTTCCCCTTTCCGAACTCGCCCTAATGCTCGCCGCCCTTGTGGGGGCTGGGGCGATCGCCGGAGTGATCGGCGGCCTGTTCGGCGTCGGCGGCGGGACCGTGCTGGTTCCGGCCCTGTTCTACGCCTTTTCGGTTCTGGGCGTCGGGGGTGAAAGCAATCTGCACGTCGCCATCGGCACCTCGCTTCTGACCATCGTCGCCACCTCGCTGAGGTCGCTGGCCACGCACCGGGCGCACGGCGCGGTGGATGAGACGGTGCTGAAGACCTGGACGCCGTGGGTGGCGTTCGGCGGTCTGGTCGGCGCGGCGATTGCGGGCTTCACCTCGATGGAGGGGCTGGCGATCGTCTACGGCGCCTGCCTGCTGCTGGTCGCGGCCCAGATGGGGCTGATGCCCGAGCGGTTCACGCTGAGAAAAGACCTGCCGACGGGCTGGGGCCGTCGCGGCGTGGGGACAGGCATCGGCCTGCTGTCCGCCATGATGGGCGTGGGCGGCGGCAGTTTCGGCGGTATGATGATGACCCTGTGCGGACGCCCGATCCATCAGGCGGTGGCGACCGCCTCGGGCTTCGGCCTGGCGATCGGGGCGGCGGCGGCGCTGGGCTTCGCCTTCTTCGGCTGGGACGCGCCGGGGCGGCCGCCGCTGTCGCTGGGCTACGTCAATGTGCCGGCGGCCGTCATCATGGGGCTGCTGACGGCGCTGACGGCGCCCTATGGGGCGCGGCTGGCGCACCGGCTGAACCGCAAGGTCCTGCGCCGGGCCTTCGCCGTCTATCTGCTGCTGACGGCGCTTTCGGTGGTGCTGAAGGCGCTGTGAGCGCGACTAAGTAGATGCCCGCAGGCGGGCGCTAACACTTTATCGAACAACGGCGGGGTAGGAGCGAGGCTGAACCTCCCTCTGTCTGAGCCGTACGTCATGCTGCAGAACCTGTCCGTGCCCAAGAAGCTGATCCTGTCCTTCATGGCGGTGATCGGGGCCTGCGGGGCGGCGACCCTGATCGTCCTGTGGTGCGTGGTCTCGCTGCAACGCGCCGACGCGGCGGACCTCACGTCGCGCGAGGTGATGAAGGCGTCCGATCGTCTGCTGGCCGCCGCTGTCGAGCAGCAGAACGCCATGCGCGGCTACGTCCTGACTGGAGATCCGGCCGTGCTGGAACAGTACGAAGCGGGACGGCGCGACCTGCCTGCTCGCCTGGCCGATTTGGCGGCTTCTGACATCAAGGGCGTCTATGGCCAGGAGCAGGCGCAGATTCGCGCCGCCGCCGCCGCCTTTCAGAAGCAGGCTCAGGCCACTATGGATGAGGCTCGCGACCCGGCCGCCCGCGGCGAGGCTCTGGCCCACGTCGGACAGGTGGCCAAGCTGACCGATATCCGGACGGCCGTCGCCGCCATCCGCGCCAAGGAAGCCGCAGAGGCTGAGGTCGTCAGCCTGGCAAAATCCGGCGCCTTTGTTCAGGCCTATGTCTCCTTCGCCATCGGCGGCGTGCTGGCTCTGGCCATCGCCGTGGCCGCCGCCCTGTGGCTGATCGGGGCCCTGAGCCGCCCGGTCGAGGCCATGACCCGCGCCATGGGCCGTCTGGCCGGCGGCGATCTGAACGTCGCCATTCCCGCGATCGGTCGCCGCGACGAGATCGGGCGCATGGCCGACGCCGTCCTGACCTTCAAACAGAACGCCGAGGAGAAGGTGCGGCTGGAGGCCGAGGCCGAAACGGCCCGCCTCGCGTCGGAGATTGAGCGTCAGGAACAGGCCGCCCGCGACGCCGAGGCCGCGCGCCAGCAGGCCCAGGTGGTCGACGGCGTGGCCAGGGGGCTGGAGCGCCTGTCCGGCGGCCAGTTGGCCTTCCGTCTCAACGACCCGTTCGCGCCGGAATATGAAGGGCTGCGCGCCGACTTCAACGCGGCGATGGACCGGCTGCAGGGCGTGATGCGGGTCATCGTTGAACGCGCCGCCGCCATCGGCGCCAGCGCCCGCGAGATTTCGCAGGCGTCCGACGACCTGTCGCGTCGCACCGAACAGCAGGCCGCCAGCCTGGAAGAGACGGCGGCGGCCCTTGAGCAGATCACCGCCACTGTGGCCCGCTCGGCCGAGGGCGCGATCGAGGCGGGGGGCGTAGTGCGCGGCGCCCGGTCCGAAGCCGTCGAAGGACAGGCCGTGGTCGGCCGCGCCATCGCCGCCATGGGCGCCATCGAGCAGTCGTCCAACCAGATCAGCGCCATCATCGGCGTGATCGACGAGATCGCCTTCCAGACCAACCTGCTGGCGCTCAATGCGGGCGTCGAGGCGGCGCGGGCGGGCGACGCCGGCCGCGGCTTCGCCGTGGTGGCGTCCGAGGTGCGGGCGCTGGCCCAGCGCTCGGCCTCCGCGGCCAAGGAGATCAAGACGCTGATTTCGGAATCCGGTCGTCAGGTCGGGGCGGGCGTGGCCCTGGTCGGCGATACCGGCCAGGCGCTGGAACGGATCGCCGGTCAGATCGAGCGCCTGACCCTGATCGCCGAAGAGATCGCCGCGTCCTCGCAGGAACAGTCCAGCGGCCTGCAACAGGTCAACATCGCCGTGACCCAGATGGATCAGGTCACGCAGCAGAACGCGGCCATGGTCGAACAGTCGACTGCCGCCAGCCATGCTCTGGCTTCGGACGCGGTCGAGCTGGATCGGATGATGGGCCAGTTCGCGTTGGACGACGCACGCGATCTGGACGCGCGCGGGCGGATGGAGGCCTTGGCGCGGGCCGTGGCCTAGCGCTCCAAATTTCCCTCCCTTTCATGGGAGGGGGGGCGGCAGCGACCGGGTCGGGAGGTCGAGGTGATCAGGCGCGATGTTTGAGTTGTTCTGCCGCCCTAGGCTACCGCATAGCGCGCGGTGATCCCGTCCGGCTCGAAGTCGTGCTGCGCCAGCCGGTCCAGCGAAGCCAGAACGCGGGCGAGGAAATCCTCCGGGTCGCCGTCCTCGATCGCCGGGCGCAGCCAGTCGGTGACGACGGCGCGCGTCGGATAGGTCCCGATCGGGCCGGGGATGCTCAGGGCCACCTCGATCCCTTCGGCGATCCAGCCCGCCACAGTGACGAAGAAGTCCATCCCCGCCAGAAAGTCCGAGCGGCGCAGCACATACAGGGTGATCACCCCGTCCTCGACCCCGTCGGGCCGCACGATCACGCCGCTGCGGTCCGGCCGCCAGTCGTCCGACAGTTCGACCGCCCGCCACAGACAGAACCAGACGCGGCACGTCTGCGGCCGGATGGCGTGCACCGAACACCCGGCTCCGTCGACGCAATAGCCGCACAGCGCGCCCGTCGGCTTGGCCAGTTCCGGCAGGTCCAGCGGGATCACGCGGCAGCACTCGACGCAGCCGCCGCAGGCCCGGTCGGGAAGGAGGGGAAGGCTCATGCGCGCCCCTTAGCTGAAAATACCGCGAAAAGCGCCCGCTGCTCAGGCTGTGGATCCGCTTTTGGAGGTCAAAGGGATGAGCGTCTGACCCAGCAGGCGCCCGAACGTCAGGGCGGGCGTCGCCATCATGCCTCCGCAGACGGCGCGTCCCATGGTCTGGCTTGCGCCCAGCAGTTCGCCGACGGCCCACAGCCCCGGTATGGCCGACCCGTCGGGGCGGATCACCTGAAGCTGGTCGTTGACGGCCAGGCCGACCGCGCTGCTGACCGCCGCGCCCTGCACCCGTATGGCGTAGAAAGGGCCTTGCGCGATCGGGAGCGGCAGATGGCGGCGGCCCAGGAAGTCGTTGCCGGAGTGGACGCCGTAGTTATAGCCGCGCACGGCGCGCGTCAGACCGCGGGCGTCGACGCCCGCCTTCTGGGCTAGGTTGGTCAGATCGTCAGCCTTGTAGAAGAAGGGACGGCCTTCCTCGAACAGGGCGCGTATTTCGCCAGCGTCGAACCCGGCGATGAACGGCGGCGCTTCGCTCAGAATCCGCTCATCGAACACGACCCAATAGCGTTGGTCCGGCTGCTCCAGCAGGGCGTTTTCGCGGGCATCGACCGACTCCATGTCCTCGCGCACGAAACGGTCGCCGCGGGCGTTGACGTAGATCTCCCACGGCGGGCGGCGCTGGGGGTAGGTGTTCAACCGGCCGACCATGCCGGGACGCGGTCCTTCGCCGTCCAGCAGGAAGCCGAAGTTGATGAAGAAGTTCTCGCGGCCGCGCAGCCATCCGCCGACGCTGCAGCCCAGCCGATGCCCGACGCCCTGCGAATAGGCATAGGGCAGGTTGGTGTAGAGCGGCACGCCGTTCATGGCCTGATAGACGTCGGGCGAGGCGGAATAGCCGCCCGTCGCCAGCACGGTCTGGGCGGCCTCGAAATGATGTTCGGCGCTGTGGGCGTCGCGGGCCGTCACCCCGGTCACGGCGCCGCCGGGGGCGGTCGTCAGGCTCAGCGCTTCATGGCTCAGGCGCAGGCTGATCCTGCCTTCTGCGACGGCCTGCTCGATGCGCGGGATCAGGACGTCGCGCAGCGAGGCGCCGCCGTTTCGGCCCCAGTAGTAGCGGGGGCGCGAATAGGGCTCATGGCCGACGCCGTCGACCGGACAGGCGGGATCGACGTCGAAACCCTGATCCATCAGCCAGTCGAACGTCTCGGCGGCGTTCCATACCGCCAGCCGCACAAGGGCCTCGTTCACCGTGCCTCGGCTCAGGCGCATGATGTCGTCGAAATGCGCCTGGGCGTCGTCTTGGATCCCCTTGACGCGCTGCAGGCGCGTGCCCGCCGCGCTCAACTGGCCGTTGGCGACCCAGAGGGTTCCGCCCAGCACATCGGCGTGGTCGATCAACAGAACCCGGGAAGTACGTTCCGCCGCGAAGATGGCGGCGGCCATGCCGGCGGCGCCGCCGCCGACGACGATGAGGTCCCAGGGAGCGGCGCCTGGGGTCAGGTCAACGCAGGGTCATTTCTTCGTAGACCGGCACGCGGTGGCGGATCTTCACATGGCCGACCCTGGGCGCATAGGCGAACAGGTCCTGATGCTCGATCAGGAACAGGGAGGGCGCCGCCTCGCGGTAGAGACGGCCCAGCGCCTGATAGGCCTTCAGCCGCTCGTCATCGTCCATGATTTCGCGCGCAATCTTCAGTTTGTCGGTGATTTCCGTGTCACAGAAGAAGGGCGTCGGCCGCATGCAGGAGAAGTCCTCCATCGCGCGGGTGACATCGTAATACTGGAAGCTGTTCCACGACAGCGCCAGAGCCTCGCCCGCCCAGTTGTTGGTTTGATACTTCACCAGGAAGTCCGGCATGGTCATGACCTTGAGGCGCGTGTCGACCCCCACGGCGCGCCAGTATTCGGCCACGGCCTGGGACATCATGTCGTCGCCGGGGGCCGCGTCGGTCAGGACCTCCATCGTCAGATTGAAGCCGTTCGGGTAACCGGCCTGCGCCAACAGACTGCGCGCCTTGGCGGGGTCGTAGGGGTAGGGCGGGATGGTCGGATCATAGCCGAACACCCCCTTGGCCGCAGGCTGGCCCGACGGCCTGGCGTTCTGCGGCAGCAGGGAGGCGATCGCCTCCTTGTCGACGGCGTAGTTGAGCGCCTGACGCACGCGAACGTCGCGCAGGGGCGAGGCCGGATCGCCGCCCACATTGCGGAAGGAATAGGCCTTCACCTGCATGGAGGGTCGGTAGAGAACGTGGAAGCCGTTGCGCTCCAGCCGCTCCGTCTCCTCCAGATCGACCAGCGACAGATCCACATCGCCCGAGAGCAGAGCCTGAGTCCGCCCCGCCGCGCTCGGCAGTTCATAGAAGACCACGCCATCGATCGTCGACGGGCGCCACGACTTCGGGTTTCGGGCCAGGGTCAGGCGGCGGGTGCGCTGGTCCCAGCCGGTCATGACGAAGGCGCCGGTGCCGACCGGCTTCTGGGCGTAGGCGTCCATGCCCATATCGGCCAGGGCCGTCGGCTCGATCATCATGATGGCGGCCAGACGGCGCGGCAGGACGGGGTCGGGCCGCTCCGTGCGGATCTCCAGCTCCAGTGGTCCGACGGCGCGCGCTTCGACGATTCCGCGCGCTTCGGAGCCGATCAGGCTGCGCTTGCCCTGATCCGAGCGCAGGAAGGCGAAGACCTCGGCCGCGGCCTCAGCGTCGAACGGGCGATCGTTGGAGTAACGCACCCCCTCGCGCAGTTTGAAACGCCAGACGGTCGGTTCGACCAGCGTCCATTCGGTCGCCAGACCCGGCCCCAACTGGTCGTTGTCGTCGATGGCGGTCAGCCCGTCGTAGATGGCCAGCCACAGCAGGGAGCCGGGGCGGCCGTTGCCGCGGAACGGATTGCCGAGGCTGGAAGGCAGGCTGCCGGCGGCGACGCGCAGAACCTGGCCGCCGGTCGCGGGCGTCGGCTTGTTCGCGGCGCCCTGGCCGCAGGCGGCGACAAGGGCGGCGCCTAGACAGGCGGTGATGAAGAGGCGAAGGCGGTTCGGCGTCATGAGCTGGGCTGCTCCTGCAGGCGGGCGTTCGCTCCGATGATGTCCATCACGCCCGCCAGCGCCTCGTCCGAGATCGGCCCCCCGGCTTCCAGGGCGGCGCTCAGGCGCGGGTCGGCCAGGGCGGCGGCCGGGTTGAGGGCGGCGGCCAGCAGCAACTGCGTATAGGCGCTCTTGGGATGGTAGAGGACCTCTGCGACCGGCCCCTGTTCGACCACCTGACCGCCTTCGATGACGCAGACGTGGTCGGCCATGCGGCGCACGCTGCGCATGTCGTGCGAGACGAACAGCATGGCCAGATTGAGCCGCTCCTTCAGCTCCAGCAGCAGGGCGGAGACCTTGTCCTGATTGGCGAAGTCCAGAGCCGACAGCGCCTCGTCGGCGATCAGCAGGCGCGGCTCCATCGACAGGGCGCGGGCGATGGCGATGCGCTGTTTCTGCCCGCCGGACAGGGCGGAGGGCCGCAGGTCCAGAAGGCGGTGGTCCAGATGGACGAGGTCCATCAGCTCCTCGACCCGTCGCCGTCGCGCGGCACCGTCCAGCCTGCCCACCACGATCAGCGGCTCTTCCAGCACGGTGCGGATCGACTGGCGCGGATTCAGGCTGGCGCCGGGGTCCTGAAAGACCATCTGGATGCCGTGCAGCATAGTCTTGGAGCGTTTGCCCAGAGGCGGCAGGGCGACGCCTTCAAACAGGATTTCTCCCTCGGCGGGCGTCGCCAGCCCGGCGACGGCGCGGACCAGGGTCGACTTGCCCGATCCCGACTCGCCGACGATGGCCATGACCTGACCGGGCGCCAGGTCGAAACCGGCGCCGCGCAGGACGAAGCGGCGGTCACGCCCGCTGCCGTAAGCGACGCCGAGGTTTTGAATCGACAGAAGCGGCGCGGTCATGGCCGTCTCCCCAGGTGGGCGGCGTCCCGCAGGCTGCGGGTGAAGGGATGCCGGGGCTCGTACAGCACCTGTGTCGTGGGGCCTTCCTCGACGATCTCGCCTTCCAGCATGACGGCGATGCGGTCGCAGACGGCGCCGGCGGCGGCGATGTCGTGGGTGATCATCAGGGCGGCGGCCTGCTGGGCCTGACGCCGCAACAGGGCCAGAATCTGCAACTGGACCGTGGGGTCCAGCGCGGTGGTCGGCTCGTCAGCCAGGATCAGCGCGGGCTGATTGATCAGGGCCAGGCCGATCATGGCGCGCTGACGCTGTCCGCCCGACAACTGGTGCGGGAAGGCGTCGACGCAGGCGTCGGCCCCCGGCAGCCGCATCGCGCGCAAGGTTTCGACGGCCAGGGCGCGAGCGGCGGCCTTGTCGAGGCCGCGATGGCGTCGCGCCGACTCGATCAGAATGGAGCCGACCGTCTTCACCGGGTTGAACGAGGACAGGGGGTCCTGGAACACCATGCCGATGCGGCCGCCGCGCACTGTGCGCCATTCCGCCTCGGCCAGATTGTCGATGCGGCGGCCTTCCAGATGAATCTCGCCCCCCGCGACGCGCACGCCCTGCGGAACCAGGCCGCCGACGGCGAAGCAGGTCAGGGTCTTGCCCGAGCCCGACTGTCCGACCAGGCCGACGATCTCGCCGCGACGGATCGTCAGGTCGAGGTTGGGGATCAGGACGCGGCGGTCGGCGACGGTCACCAGCCTCAGCCTGCGGATATCCAGCACCATTTCATGCGCCGTGTTCAGGTCAGCAACGCTCATCGGGTCAGGTTCCGCAGGTGCTGGCCCACGCTGTGGGCGGCCACGATGATGATGACCATGGCGAAGGCCGGGCCCAGCGTCAGCCACGGGGCCTGCAGCATGAAGGCGCGGCCTTCGCTCAACATGGCGCCCCAGGTCGCGGCCCCCAGCGGCGCGCCGATGCCCAGGAAGGACAGGGCGCTTTCAGCCACGATCATCTCGGCGAAGTGGAAGACCACCAGCACCGACAGCGTCGGGACCAGGGCCGGCAGAACGTGGTGGGCGTAAAGGCGCGCGACACTCATGCCGGTCATTTCGGCGGCCTGGACGTATTCGCGCTGAAACAGGCTGCTGGCCTCGGCGTAGACGACGCGGGAGAAGACCGGCCAGGTCACCAGGCCGAGCGTCAGTGTGACCGCCCAGAAGCCGCTGTCGCCCAGCAGGGCGATCACCGTCACCGCCATGACGAAGGACGGAAAGGACTGGGTGAAGGTGGTCAGCAGCTTCAGGGCGCCGCCCAGCCAGGCGCCCTTGTGCGCCGCGGCCAGGCCGAAGGTCGTGCCGATGCAGAAGGCGATCAGGGTAGCGCACAGGGCCGACCCTACCGACCAGCGCATCCCGTTCAGCAGGCGCGCCAGCACGTCGCGCCCGAGCTCGTCCGTTCCCAACAGATGGCCCGGCGCCAGCGGCGCGGCCAGACGCATCGACAGGTCGATGGCGCGGTGGTCATGGCCGGACAGGGCGTCGCCGAAGATCATGACGGCGAGGCAGAACAGGCCCACCACACCGGCGCCGACAATGGCGGGGGACAGGCTGCGGCTCATGATGCGGCCCTCGCGCGGCTGCGGATGCGCGGGTCCAGCAGGGCCTGCACCGCCTCGGTGACGGCGTTGCTGAGGAAGACGCTGACCACCATGACGAAGACCACGGCCTGCACCACGGGAAAGTCCAGGTTCAGCGTGGACTGCACCAGCAGCCAGCCGATGCCCGGCCAGGCGAAGATGGTCTCGATGACCACCAGACCCGTCAGCATGAAGGCCAGTTCAGCCCCGATCAGGGCGACGGCGCCCAGCAGGGCGTTGGGCAGAACATGGCGCCACAGGATCTGGTTCTCGGACGCCCCGGTCGAGCGGGCGGTGCGCACGAAGTCGGCGGCCAGGGCGGCGTGGGTGTTCGCCTCGACCACGCGGATCAGCTTGGGGGCCAGGAAGGAGACGACCGAGATCACCGGCAGCACCCAGGTCGCCGGCCCGCCGTAGCCGATCGACGGCAGCCATTCGAGACCGGCGGCGAACAGGTTGATCAGCAGCAGGGCGATGACGAAACCGGGAAAGCCCTGCATCACCGTCAGCACGCCGCGCACCGCACGACGCGCCGCCCCGGTGCGCTTCTGACCCAGCCAGGCGCCCAGCGGCAGGGAGATCAGCAGGTTCAGACTCAGCGCCATTGCGGCGAGGAACAGGGTGGCGGGCAGGGAGGCCAGGACCTTGCCAAGAGCCGGGCTGCCATCGGTCAGCGACTTGCCGAAGTCGCCCTGAAGCAGCCGCAGCATGGTTTGGCCGTACTGGACGATCAGGCTCCTGTCGAAGCCGTATTCGACGCGGATCGCCTCGATCTGAGCCGGAGAGGCGCCTTCGCCCGCAATGACCAGGGCCGGGTCGCCGGTCAGCCGCAGCAGGAAGAACAGCACTGTCATTGCGGCGATTAGGACAAAGGCGAAGTCCCTCAAGCCGCCAAGCATACGAGAAGAGGAAAACATCAGGGGCGGCGGCTCGCTTTGCTGCGGGCCGAAACGCTCGGTAGAGGCTTGGGCATGAACGGTCTCCGCCGCAGAGTCGTATCTAAGTTAAGACATCATCCTTAGGGGAAGCGAAGCGCCTGTCAACGGCGCTCAATCGCCGGACTTGAGATCGCGCAGCACATCTTCGGTATCCTGCCCCAGCTTCGGCGGCGGGGCGTCGTATCGCACGGGCGTCTTCGACAGGCGGATGGGCGAGGCGACTGTGCGGACCGGGTCGGCCAGATCGGGCCGGGTCTGTTCGACCGTCAGGCCGCGATGGATG
>KB291774.1:14273-21313 GCA_000318405.1 Brevundimonas diminuta 470-4
TGTTGACGGGGCCGCAGGGCACGCCCGCCGCCTCCAGCGCCTGCATCAGCCCCTGCATGGTGAAACCCGCCGTCTTCGCCGCGATCAGCGGACCCAGCGCTTCGCGCTCGGCGACCCGCAGGGCGTTGGTGGCGAAGCGATCCTCAGCCTCCAGCCCCAGGGCGCCGCACAGGGCGCGGAACTGGCCGTCGTTGCCCACGGCGATGATCACCATCCCGTCGGAACAGGCGAAGGGCTGATAGGGGGCCAGATTGGGGTGGGCGTTGCCCATCCGCGTCGGCGCCTTGCCGGACACGAAGTAGTTGGTCGCCTGATTGGCCAGCATGGCGGCCTGAACGTCGAACAGGGCGATGTCGACGTGCTGGCCCTCGCCGGTCGCCCGCGCGTGCCACAGGGCCGCAAGAATGGCGTTGGAGGCGTACAGGCCGGTGAACAGGTCCACGACCGCCACCCCGACCTTCATCGGCTCGGCGCCCGGCGCGCCGTCGGGCTGGCCGGTGATGGACATCAGCCCGCCCATGGCCTGGATCATGTAGTCGTAGCCCGCGCGGTGCGCGTCCGGCCCGTCCTGGCCGAAGCCGGTGATGGAGCAGTAGACTAGCTTCGGATTGACCGCCGCCAGGGCGGCGTAGTCGAGGCCGTATTTCTTCAGCCCGCCGGTCTTGAAGTTCTCGACCACCACGTCGCAGGTCGCGGCCAGACGGCGCACGGCCTCGGCGCCGTCCGGGCTGGCGATGTCCAGCTCGACCGACTTCTTGCCCCGGTTGGCGCACAGGAAATAGGCGGCGTCGCCGGGCGCGCCTTCGGCCGTCGTGGTGAAGGGCGGGCCCCAGTGGCGGGTGTCGTCGCCGGCGCCGGGCCGTTCGATCTTGATGACCTCGGCCCCCAGATCAGCCAGGGTCTGCGTCGCCCAAGGCCCCGCCAGCACCCGCGACAGGTCCAGAACCCGCACGCCGTGAAGCGGGCCGGAGGCAGAAGGGGCGGGGACGGGAATCGAGGCGGCGTCGGACATGCGCGACTTCTAGCAGAAACCGGCGGCGGTCGGATGGCCTGCCGCCTGGGCGGCTGCCTTCAGCGATGAAGGAATAAGGAGACGATGGTGGGTGATCACAGGTTCGAACTGTGGACCCGCTGATTAAGAGACGCTGAACGAGCTTTGATTTGTCAGTGTATTTTCACCAAAGCGGCTTGAAGTAGGGCAAGCAATTTCAATCTCTTACAAGCAGTTTGCCAACAAGGAAGTGGCGGGGTGGCGGCTACCAGGAGTTAACTCGATTCGTTTTGGGGAGGGGGCTGGTCGAGAAGGTCGAGCAGATCTTGAAGGCGCACTTTGAGACGCGTCAGATGGATTTGTGGGAGTAGGTGCTTTCGGTCCGCAGCGACTAGGACAGTCTCCAGGACGGCGTCGGAATGACGAATGAGGGAGACAAGGTTTTCACCGCTTGGGCCGTTTCTGCCTTCGAACCAGTTTCGAACTGCGCGCTCGTTCGCGTTGGTAATCCGTCCGACGGTCTTCCTGGCGGAGGACGACGCGCCCCACTCAGCATGCAGGGCTTGGGCGATGAGCTGAGGAAAAGCCTCCATCTTACGCCTCCTATTTCGGAAATTATTTTCCGTTCTTGGACTGAACTTTTCAGACCATTTTCTGAAACGACTTTCCTGACATGTACCTTTAGGCCTCGTTCCTGACCGTGCCGTGAAGGGCCGGCTGATCTGGCGCGCGTCATGGATCGAACAGGCGTTCAGCAACGGGATAAGGACGCCAAGCTCGTGCGGGCGGCTCAGTACGTCCGGATGTCGACGGAGCACCAGAAATACTCGACTGAGAATCAAGCCGAAGCCATAGCGGCCTATGCTGCGCGGCGAGGGTTTGACGTCGTGAAGACCTACGCTGATGCGGGAAAGAGCGGGCTTAAGTTGGAGGGCCGGGCGGCGCTGCAAAACCTCATCGCCGACGTTCGCAGCGGCGCGACGTCATTCGACGCAATCCTTGTCTACGACGTCAGTCGGTGGGGGCGGTTCCAAGACGCGGACGAGAGCGCCTACTACGAGTTCATCTGCCGGGAAGCGGGTATCTCGGTTCACTATTGCGCCGAGCAGTTTGAGAACGATGGGAGCCTAAGCGCCACCATCATCAAGAGCATGAAGCGCGCTATGGCCGGAGAGTATAGCCGAGAACTGTCTGCAAAGGTTTTTGCGGGGCAGTGCCGGCTCATAACCCTCGGCTTCCGACAGGGCGGCCCTGCCGGATACGGACTACGCCGACAGTTGGTGGACGAGCACCTTTCCCCAAAGGGACTTCTTGAGCGGGGCGAGCAAAAGAGCCTGCAGACCGATCGTGTGGTCTTGATCCCTGGGCCTCCTGAGGAGGTCGAAGTCGTGCGACGCCTCTACCGAATGTTTGTACTTCAGCAGCGATCTGAGACTGAAATCTCTGCGGCGTTAAATGCGGAGGGAGTGCGGACGGATCTCGGGCGCCCATGGACGCGAGCGAGCGTTCACCAGGTCCTGACGAACGAAAAATACATCGGGAACAACGTGTACAATCGCTCGTCGTTCAAGTTGAAGGCGAAGCGCGTCATCAACCAACCTGACATGTGGGTGCGCAGGGACGGCGCTTTCGAGGGCATTGTTGAGAAAGACTTCTACGAAGCTGCTCAGCGTATCATCCAAGCCCGAAGCGCTCGGTTTACGGATGAAGAGCTCTTGGCTCAGCTGAGCAACCTACTGGCGCACAAGGGATGGCTATCTGGCATGGTCATCGACGAAGTCGAAGACATGCCCTCGAGCTCGACCTTCCGCCACCGGTTTGGCAGCCTCGTCCGCGCCTATCAGCTCATCGGCTACACTCCCGATCGAGATTACCGCTACATCGAAATCAACCAAGCGCTTCGCGCCATGCATCCTGAGATCGTCGCGCGGGTGATTGCCGAGATCGGCGAACGGGGCGGGATGGTGGTCGATGACCAATCACGAGGCCTTCTGGTGATCAACGACGAGTTCACAGTCTCACTGGTGATCGTCCGTTGTCTGGAAACAACGGCTGGAGGCTTGAGGTGGAAAATCCGTCTCGATCAAGGCCTTCGACCTGCCATCACGATCGCTGTTCGGATGGAGGCCGGGAATGCGGAGATCCGCGACTACTATCTCCTTCCATGGTTCGAGTGCGGTGCGGACCCCAGCATGAAGCTCGCCGCCGACAATGGCGCGATCCTCGACTCGTTCCGGTTCGACACGCTGGACGCGTTTTACGATCTCACCCAACGAGTGGAGGTTCGTGCGGCATGAACGAGGCATCCGAAATCCGTTTGATCCCCGTGAACGAGATCACGGTTCTCAATCCCAGAGCCCGCAATAAGCGGGTCTTCCAAGAACTGGTGACCAGCATCGATAGGCTGGGTCTCAAGAAACCCATCACCGTCAGTCAGCGCGCTGGGAGGTCTCGGTATGATCTCGTTTGCGGCCAAGGAAGGCTCGAGGCGTTTATGGCGTTGGGGCAGGAGGCAATTCCTGCCGTCGTCATTGAGGCTACGGAAGAAGACTGCTTTGTCATGAGCCTCGTTGAGAACCTCGCACGTAGACAGCACACACCGCTTGAGTTGGTGCGCGCAATCGGCTCGCTACGAGAGCGCGGATATAGTCACAACGAGATCGCTGCGAAGGTCGATTTTAGCCCTGAGTATGTCGGAGCCATTTGCTATCTGCTGGAGAATGGCGAGGAAAAGTTGATCTCGGCCGTTGAGCGAGGCGTCCTGCCCCACACCGTCGCGATGGAAATCGCCCGGGCGAAAGAGGGAGATGTGCAGCGGGCGCTTGCTCAAGCCTATGAGGAGAAGTCGATCCCGGGAAACCAGATCCTCGCCATCCGACAGATCATTGACCAGCGAAACACCAGCGGCAAAGGCATCCATAACCGTCGGACTGGTCTTCGCAGCCAGAAACCGGTCACCGCTGATACGTTGATCCGTTCCCTTCAACGAGAGACCGAGCGTCGAGAGGCCTTCGTGCGTCGCGCATCGCTCACACGAACGCGGCTGTTGTTCGTCACGAACGCGCTGAAGCACCTATTAGCTGACGACCACTTCACCGCGCTGATGCGCGCAGAGGGTATTCACAATCTGCCCTCTGCTCTCGCCGCCCGGTTAGGGACGGAGCGTTGATCTATGGCGCGGGTGAAGATCTCATTTGAGCAGCAGGTCAGGGCAGTGCCGCTTGATCGCATTCTTCCCTCCAAAATGCTGTCAGCGGCGGTCATTGAGAGCGCAAAATACAAACGGATCGCGGCGTCGGTCGCCGAGGTGGGTCTTGTCGAACCGCTCGTGGTGGCGGATGGCCGCTCTAGCGAAGCCTTCACCCTGTTGGACGGCCATGTGCGATTAAGCATTCTGAAGGAGCGCGGGGCTTCGGAGGCGCGCTGCATCGTGGCGAAGGACGACGAGGCGTTCACGTACAACAAGCGCGTCAATCGGCTTGCGACGATACAAGAGCATTACATGATCGTGCGCGCGATGGAACGAGGCGTCTCAGAGGAGAAGCTCGCGCGAGCGCTCAATGTCGATGTCGATGCAATCCGCACGAGGCGACATCTCCTCAATGGCATCCATGACGATGTGGCCGAGCTACTCAAGGACAAGCCGGTTGGTATTCACGCCTTTCAGAAGCTGCGAAAGATGAAGCCAATTCGTCAGCTCGAGGTCGCCGAGCTGATGATCTCAGCCAACAATTTCAGCGCCAACTATGCGCGTGCGCTCTTAGTAACGACCAAGCCGGTTGATTTGCTCAAGCCTGATGCAAAGGCGGTCAAGGGCGTTAGCGCAGAGCAGATTGAGAAAATGGAACGTGAGTTGGCCGCAGTCTCTGAGGATTTTCACGAACTAGAGGCGGCGTACGGTGACGATACCTTGGTGCTCGTAATCGCGGCTGGTTTTCTGGAGCGACTGCTGTCGAAGCGCACGATCGAGAACTTCTTGGCGAGCTCTCACGTCGAGATTTTGGAGACGTTTCGATCTGTCGTTTCTGCCGCGTCGCTCGATCCTCCGGCTCAAGCAGCTTGAAGAAGAGGGGGACCGGGACCCCTTAAGCGCCGGGACCATCGGAGAAGCCGTCGGCAGGGGCGGATCAAGGGTGGTGGCGGGGATGACGGCGAACCCGTTCGGAGCCCGCTAGGTCGGTCGTCATCTGTCCGACCAGGGTCGGTCCGTTGGATCGGCCCGCCGTCCGGGAGAGGAGAGGCGCGCACTCCTAGTCACGTTGCGGATTGGCTGACGATGCTCAAAAGCGTGCTCAGTGTACATTCAGTCAAACGCACTGCCGATGGATTGCGTCAGATTGCGACCGTGGGGATCGGTCGGGAAAGTTGCAAATCACCACTCGACTAGCGCGATTGGCGCACTAGGGTCTGAAGCGGAACTCTCGCTGGAAAGCGAGAGATCTAAGGGGGATCATGGTGCCGGAACTTCGCGCTCTGTACGAAGAGACTAAACGCAGGCCTGACGATGAGAGCTGGCACCAGGGCTTTGTGGCGGCGTGCGAGCGAGCACGACACGCGACGGAAGCTGAGTTTCGGTCTGCAGCTTTCCAGCAGTCGCTTTGGGAGGAGCGGGAGGTCTCTGGGATCGGCCCGGGAAGCTCCGTAACTGTCCCGGGGGCCTACACGGACGCTGCCGTTGTGGACGTGCTTTGGCGAGTTCGTCAGTATGATCGCGCGACTGAAGCGCGACAGCTCGCGCAGCAACTCGACACCGACTTCAAAAACATAATCGACCTGGTTACACCTCGCTATAGCTCGCGTCGCCCGCTCGCGCGTCTCGTCCGTCTGTTTGTAACGCTGAGACCTGAAGACCTGTTCTGCCTCATGGATTGGCATCGAACGATCAAGGTCCGCCAGTACGTCGGGGCAGGCTCTATGAGTCTGGGATTGATTGGCCAGAATGTTATCGCGCGCCGCACAGCGATCGAGCAGCTTGGTCACCCGTCTTCGATCACCGAAGCGGTATCTCAAAGCCAGTTTGGATGGTTCCTTTGGGAGCACATCAAAGCGGCCGAAGATGAGGGAACTCGTCCCACGGCCCAGCCTGACCAGCCACACAGGCCAACAGACGCTCCGACGCTGGCTCTTCTTCCTGCGCAGATGCAGCGCAAGGGGATGTTTTATGTCTCAAACAATCTCGATCTCCTCCTGTCGCTGGTTCGCGCCGCAGAGCACGGGATGGAGCGGGGCGATCTTGTAAATCAGCTCACCGAGGAAGCGCCTGGACTGAAGCAGTCATCGCGTCAGAACGTCATTGCGCAAGCCGTGTCCCTAAGCTTGCTAAAAGTGGATGGCTCGGTGCTGACGTTGGGGCCGTCCGGCAAGGCCCTTCTAGAGGGGAGTGCCGCCGCTGACGTTCTCACACCGACCTTCGTGCGAAATGTTTTTGGGTTCGGGCTCGTCCTGGCAGACCTGCGCGATGGAAATGCCAAAACCCTTGGCGAAATAGCCAGACGTTGCCGCGACTACTACGCCGGCTGGACGACGGATTTTGCACCCAACTCGCTGGTGAGATGGCTTCGCGACCTCGGTCTCGCTGAGATCGACGGGGGGGGGAAGCTTGCGAGGGTCAGGCTCACAGAGGCTGGAGAGTACTGGGCTAGCGGTATCCCCGACGACATTCGCGACCCTGATCAACTCCCGAAACCGTCAGACCCAATCGCCATAGCGCCCGACGTAGAGCAGGAAGCTGCAGTCTCTGATGTAGTGCTCAAAACCATAGACGTTGAGCGCGTGATCGCCCGCTTCAAATCCGACGATGACCTTCAACGCTTCGTTTTCGACGACGCTCAGATCAGGCTGGTTCACGCTGCGCTCCATGCATGCGACAGCAAGCGCTTCATCCTGCTCGCTGGCCTGTCAGGCACCGGTAAGACATCGATGGCGCGGACTTATGCGCGCGCCTACTGCGATGAACTGGGGCTTGGCGTTGAGCAGCACTATGAGCAGGTTTCGGTCTGGCCTGATTGGACCGATCCGTCTTGACGTGCCCCTGAGAATTTCCTCCACG
>KB291775.1 GCA_000318405.1 Brevundimonas diminuta 470-4
GTCGACGCGGCGGCCGCGGGCGGCGGCGGCGCGCTCGCCTCGGCCTTCGGCGGCGGGCCCAGCATCGGATATTTCGGCGCAGGCGGCAGACGCCGTCGGCGCGGCGACGAGGGTGCAGCCGGAGCTGTCAGCATGGGCTCTTCGTCAGGCGACGCGGCCTCAAGCGCCTGGCGCGCCTGGGTTCGCGCGCGGGGGCTGTCGCACCGGCACAGAACCAGATCCTCGCCCTCGCGCCACAGGATCAAAGGTCTGCGCGGCGGCTCGGCCCAGCGATGGCCCAGGCGGGCCAGATCATTCTCCAGCGCCTTATCGGCACCGGTCGGGATGGCGCGGACCTCATGCCCCTGCGCCTCCCATAGCGGCGCCGTCTGCGCCAGCCAGTCCCGCCCCGCGCCGTCCGGGTCATAGACATAGACAGGGGTCAGGCCGAAGGCCGCCGGACCCGCCGCCTGCTCCAGCCGCGCCTCCAGCCCTTCAGGCGGCGACAGGCGCTGAAGATCGTGCCGCGCCACGCCCAGCCACCATGCCGCCAGAACCACGCCGAGCAACAACAGACCCAGGACGACGCCGATCAGCGTCCCGAGCAACAGGCGCGGCCAGTCCGTATGAGAGGATGAGTTCAGGGCGGCGGAGGTCATCGCCGCCAAGGCCTAGCACCGAATGGCGCGGCTGTCAGACCGCCAGATCCAGCAGGGCGTCGCGCGTCAGCTCGACATGGGTCATGGGGAACAGGTGGCCGCCGCCCGCCACGGTCTCGACCTCGACATTCGGGCGGCGCGACGACGGCGCCACGGCGCACAGGGCGCCCGTCTCAGCCTTGAGTATCCGCACCGCGCCCGGATAGGTCGCCAGGGCCCGCCAGGGGTCGTGCGCCTGGGCGGCGTAGTTGGAGGCCTCCCACGCCGGGTCGCAGGCCAGCTCCAGCCCGCGATCGGTCTCGACAAGCCCGTCGGACAGATAGTCGGCCAGCATCATGTCCGGCCAGCCCTTGAAGGCGCCGCGTCCGCGATAGGCGCTCATCGCCTGTTCGCGGCTGTCGAACAGGGCGCGGCGACGCAGGGTGTTGGCGACGATGGGGAAGCGCCGCGACAGCAGGCCGGCGAGCGGCAGGTTCATCGCCCACACCATCTCGCGGCGCCAGATGACAGGGTCGAGCAGCAACAGACGCGAGACCCGATCCGGGCGCTCGGCCGCGGCCATCAGGCCGCTGGTCCCGCCGATGGAATGTCCGGCCAGGGCGACGGGCGGGCCGTCGATCGCCTCCAGCAGGCAGATCAGGTCGTCGCGATGGTCCTTCCAGCTGCGTCGGCCGTCGGGGACGGCGGGCAGGCGCGTCCGGCCGTGACCGCGCAGATCCGGCGCCCAGATGCGCAGGGCGCCCGACAGGGGCTGCAACACGGAGCGGTAGGTCAGGGCGTTGAAGCCGTTGGCGTGGACGAAGATCAGGTCGACCGGCCGCTTGGGATCGCCGAAGTCCAGCACGGCCATGTCGCCCGCGCCCCAGCGATTGTCGATCGGCACGCTGATCCGGCGCGGCGCCGACAGGGCCAGGGCGTCCATCGCGTTCAGGCCGCCAGGCGGCAGGCGCCGCACCGGCCGTGGCCTTCGATCGTGGTGCGGTCGATCGCATAGCCCGCGTTCGCGGCCGCCTGGGCGATCACATCGGCGCCGGGGACCGCCACTTCTTCGGTGGCGCCGCAGCAGTCGCAGATCAGGAAGGCCGCCGCATGGCCGCCCGGCGCGCAGGCGTCGGCCGTACACGCGACATAGGCGCTGATGGAGGCGATGCGGTGGGCCAGACCGCGCTTCTCAAGAAACTCAAGGGCGCGATAGACGGTCGGAGGCTTGGCCGCCTGACCATCGAGGCCGTAACGAGCGATCAGGTCATAGGCCTTGACCGGCTCGGCGGCCGACAGCAGCAGTTCAAGCACGCGGCGGCGCGGGGCGGTCATGCGGTCGCCATCGGCCGAAAAGCGCGCCTCGACGGCGGCGATCGCCCGTTCGACCTCGGCGGCGCCGGGTCGGCTGTCGATATGATCATGATCGCAGGCGTCGCCCATGCCCTAAGAGCTAGGGGGTCCTGAGCCGCGCCGCAACCGGGACCGCGCGCCGCAGGTGCGATCAGGGCTCATTGTGGCCAAACCGCGGCGTTTGCGGCGGCCTCGGGCATGGGCTAGAAGAACCGTCCTTTCTGTTCAGAAGACCCTATTTCATGACCGACGCGACCCAAGCGAACAGCCCCCTGTCGGGCACTGTCCTGTTCTATTCCCAGCCCGAGCCGCTGTCGGCCGACGTGCACGGCAAGTTGGGCGTGACGCCCGCGGACAAGCCCTACGCCTTCGTGGCCCAGACCCACGTGGTGCCGCTGACGGTGACGGAGTTCGCCCCGGCCGCCCTGTCCTATCCGGTCATCTTCGTCGGCGACGCCAAGCAGCCGGTCGCCGCCATGGGCCTGAACCAGGCCGAGAACCTGTTCATCGAGGACGGCGAGTTCCGCCCCGACGCCTATATTCCGGCCTATGTGCGCCGCTACCCCTTCGTCTTCGCCAATGATGAAGAGCAGAAGCGCATGGTGCTGTGCATCGACCGCGCCGCCCCCTTCGTGGTCGAAGGCGGCGAGACGCCCCTGTTCGAAAACGGCCAGCCCAGCGGCTACGTCAACTTCGGCATGGAGTTCTGCAACAACTTCGAGCAGGAGCGCGTGCGCACCGAGTCCTTCGTCAACCTGCTGAAGGAACTGGACCTGTTCGAGGTGCGTGAAGCCACCTTCACCCCGCGCAACGCCGACGGCTCGGCCGGCGCGCCGCAAAAGATCGCCGAATACTTCGCCGTGTCGGAAGACAAGCTGAAGGCCCTGCCGGTCGAGAAGCTGGCCGAACTGCGCGACAACGGCGCCCTGGGCCAGATCTACGCCCACCTGGTGTCGCTGCTGGGCTGGGACCGCCTGATCGCCATGGCCCTGACCCGCACCGCCCAGCAGCCGGTCGCCGCCAACGCTTGATCTTCTTGAGCGGGCCGAACGCGCGTTCGCGCTGCTTCAGCCCCGATGAAGCGATGAAAATGAAGACGCCCCGTCAAGCTGCTGGCGGGGCGTCTTGTCTATCGGCGGGCCACGAGGGCGCGGGTGAGGCAGGAAAAGACCAGGCGGCCCGCCTCGTCCAGAACGTCCTGCTGGGCGATGACCACGCCTTTTTCGTCGCCGACCGGGTCCTTGCCCATCACCGTCAGCCGTCCGCGCAGCAACTCGCCCGCCGGAGGATTGCGCAGGAAGCGCAGGCCGTCGACCGCCAGGGTCTTGGACCCCGCCCAGCCGCCCATGCGGTCGGCGGACAGACGGCTCCACAGGGCATAGACCATGGCTTCGGGCGCGCCATAGGCGACGTCCCACCCCGGCAGGAACCGTTCGGCGAACAGGTCCAGCGCCGCCGCATCGACGGCGCAGGCGCCCAGCGGAATGACCTGGCCGATCTCGAGATCCTCGAAATGGACGTGCAGCGGTTCGGTCATGCGCGGTTCTTCCTCGCTCAGGCCGCCGGCTCCTCCGACACCCGGACCATCAGCTTGCCGTCATGGTCGCCGGTGAACAAGCGATTCAGCGAGCCGACCGCCCCTTCCAGCCCATCGTCGACGTGAACCTTCCACTGGATCTTGCCGTCGGCCAGCCACGGGCCCATTTCGGCGACCATCTCCTTGGCGCGGTGAGCGTAGTCGAGGACCAGGAAGCCCTGCACGTCCAGACGGTGGGTGATGATGCGCGCGAAGTTCGGCGACGGCGGCATCCGCGTGGCGTTATAGGCCGAGATAAGGCCGCAGACGGCCATGCGGCCGTGCACCTTCAGCCGGTTCCAGACGGCGATCATGATGTCGCCGCCGACGTTCTCGAAATTGAGATCGATCCCGTCGGGAGCCAGCCGATCCAGGGCCTCGCCGACATCCTCGTTCTTGTAATCGACGGCGCCGTCGAAACCGAGCTCTTCGGTCAGCCAGCGGCATTTCTCGGCGCCGCCCGCAATGCCGATGACGCGGCAGCCGCGCTGCTTGGCCACCTGTCCGGCGATGGAGCCGACCGCCCCGGCCGCCGCCGAGATCACCAGGGTCTCGCCCGCCTTGGCTTTCAGCACGTCGGTGACGCCGAAATAGGGCGTCATCCCGGTCATCCCCAGCACGGAGAGATTGGCGGTCAGCGGCAGGCCCGGCGCGCGGTGGACCGGGCGCAGCTCCGCCTCGGGCACGACGGCGTAATCGGCCCATGCGCCGGACAGAGGCGTGACCAGATCGCCTTCCTTGAACCGCTCGCCGCGCGACTGCTCGACCACGCCCAGCGTCAGCCCGCGCATGACGTCGCCCAACCCCACCGGCGGCAGATAGCCTTCGGAATCATTCATCCACGTGCGGTTCGTCGGGTCGATCGACAGATAGATCGTGCGGACCAGGACCTCTCCGTCCTTCAGGTCGGGCACGACGCTTTCGGCTAGTTCCAGATCACCGTCCTGAATCAGCCCATGGGGTCGGCGACGCAGTATCCACTGTCGGTTGCGCAAGCTCATCAGTCTGTCTCCCAACTTAGTTTTCTTTCAAGACCTATAGTGGCCTCTCCCGGCCGCAGGGCAAGCGACTCCGCCCGGCGACAGGCAAAAAAGAAGGCGGACCCTTTTTGAGGATCCGCCAGGAGTCGCATCATCGAGAATGAGGCGAGAGCAAAGACCGACCGGCAGGTCGGCGGGGGAATCGCCCTCGGCGATCAAATAACGGCGCGCAGGCGAGTCAGTTCCCCCCGGTCGTATCCGTCTGACCCCGCCGGACTGGAGCGGAACGGCGAGACGCCCGCGACGTTCGCCTTGGGACACCGCCGACAAGCCGAAGAAAAGGACGCGAGCCGATGACGCATCAAGATCCGCATTCCCATTCCGCCGACGCCGTGGAAAGCCATCACGCCGTCGAAGCCCAGTATGTGCGCCAGGGCCGGGGCGGACGGCGCATCCTCATGCTGCTGATCATATCGGCGGGGGCGGCCGCTGTGTTGCTGCTTGGCCTCTGGGCGGTCAACAACGCCAGCCTGCATCAAACCGCCGAGGAGACCAGCATGGCGCCTGAGACGCCGCCCGTCGTGGACACCGACCGGACCGCCCGCAGCGCCAGCCCGGAGACGACGCCGCCGCCGGTCGACGCTTCTCCCGCCGCCTGAGCTGCCGTCCTGTAAAAAAGGGCCCCGCCGCAGCGGAGCCCTTTAAAGGCGTCGGGGGCGCCGCCGTGGCTTAGGCGGCCGCCTTCTGGCGCGAGGGATGGAAGAAGAGCGCCTGACTGATCGCCGCCTTCACCGTTTCCGGCTGGAACGGCTTGGTGATCAGGAAGGTCGGCTCGGGCCGTTCCCCGGTCAGCAACCGCTCAGGGAAGGCGGTGATGAAGATGACCGGCACGTCGAACTTGCGCAGGATATCCTTGACCGCGTCGATGCCCGACGACCCGTCCGCCAGTTGGATATCGGCCAGAACCAGCCCGGGCGCATGGCGCGAAACCGCGTCCACGGCCTCATCGTGAGTGGTGGCGGTTCCGGTGACGCGGTGGCCCAGCTCTTTCACCAGGCTTTCGATGTCGGCCGAGATGATCGCCTCGTCTTCGATGATCAGCACATCGGTGGCCAGTTCGGCGTCGATGTCGGACTGGGCCTCGGAAATCAGGCGCTCGACCGTGCGCGGATCGACGGCCAGGATCTGGGCGGCCTCGGACGGCGTAAAGCCCTCAAGCGCCGTCAGAAGGAAGGCCTGACGCGACTGGGGCGCGATGCGCAGCAAGCGACGCGATGCGTCATCGCCTTCGGCGGCTCCGCTTTCCAGCTGTGCCCCGGTGCTGGACCAGATGGTGTGGAAGACGTGATAGAGCGCCACCCGCGGCGTCATGTCGGCGGGCAGTTGCCGCTCGCCCGCCGCCAGCGCCTCAAGCGCGACGCGGACATAGTTGTCGCCCGTGCTCTGATCGCCCGTCAGGGCGCGAGCGTAACGGCGAACATAAGGCAGATGCGGCGCAAGTCTGGCCAGAAGACTCATATGTATTTCCCCGACAACGCCCGTCTCCACTGATGAGACAGGCTTAGAGGGCGACAACGTACCAGACACGCCACGGTTCCGTGAGCATCGTCCAGCTTGAGCATAAAACCGCACCAGCGTAGGAACTCTATTGGCGAGGCGGCGTTCTGCGTCTCTATGAACGACTTCATAAGGCTTGGGCGGCGGCCGACACTCCATGATTGAACCTAAGGACAACCCCGCGCGTAAAAGCGGGTCACCCTCGAACGAACGCGATCTCGAAGAGGTCCGTCTGCGTCAGCAGGCCATCGGCGTGAAGCTGCGCCATATGTTCGACGAAGTCGTCAACGAGCCGGTGCCGGACGAATTTCTGGAAATCCTTCGCCGCGCCGATCAGGGCGCATCCGCCAAGGAGGGGCAGTGACCACCACGACTCCCGCCGCCAGGCCCTCGTCATCGGACGACAACGCGTTCAAAGCTGAACTCGTCACCCTGATCCCCCACCTGCGGGCCTTCGCCCGGACCCTGACCGGCGACCCGACGGCCGCCGACGACCTGGCCCAGGAAGCCATGATGAAGGCGTGGGACGCCCGCGCCAGCTATCAGATGGGCACCAATATGAAGGCCTGGACCTTCATGATCCTGCGCAACCAGTTCTATTCGGAAAAGCGCCGCTCGTGGCGCCAGACCCAGCTGGACCAGGAAGCCGCCGAACGCACCCTGATCGCCGTCGACGACCCCGAAGCCCCCGTGGCCCTGGACGAGCTGCGTCAGGCGCTGAAATCCCTGCCGGAAGAACAGCGCGAAGCCCTGATCCTCGTGGGCGCAGGCGGCTTCGCCTATGAAGAGGCCGCTGAAATCTGCCAGTGCGCCGTCGGCACGGTGAAGAGCCGGGTGTCGCGCGCGCGCAAGGCGCTGCAGGCCACGCTGGAGCGCGGCGGCTATGCGCGCGACGGCCAGTCGGCGGGCGACGCCATGCGCTCGATTCTGGCCGACGCGGACAGACTAAGCGGCGCCGGGCGCAAATAGCGGTGAGGGTCGGCCGGGTTCTGGGCCGAAAGCTCGGGCGCCGCAGCGTCCAGGGCATCCGATTCCGCCTGGGCCTGGCCATGGCCCTGGGCCTGCTGCCCATCCTGCTGCTCGGCGTGATCCAGACCGAGGCCGAGTTCCGCAAACAGGAGCAGGAACGACGCATCGACCTGCAGCTGGCGGCCGAACGCAGCGCCTCGGAGGCCAAGGCCAGGATCAACTCGACCGTCGTGCTGCTTCAGGCCCTGACGCCTGAAGGGGTCGGCTTCTTCTGCGAAGCGCGGCTGACCGCCCTCGCCGCCCGGATGGACGCAATTACAAGCCTGGCGCGCTACAGCGCGACCGGCGCTCCGGTCTGCGCGTCACGCGACGCCGGTCAGGCGCAAGACGACGAAAGCGTCCTGGGTCAGGCCTGGCATCGGCGCCTCAGCGAGGGCGAGGACGTCGTGATGCAACGCTCGGCCGACGGGGAATACCTGATCGTCGCCGTGCGTTGGGAGCGCCCGATGGGCGCCTTCCAGGGCGCGCTGGCGGCGAGAGTGCCCCTGCGCGTGCTCCAGCCGGACATCCGCGATCCCGCCCTGCCCCCCGGTTCTCAGGCGGCGCTGACGGATGGCGCCGGAAACATTCTGATCGCCACCGACCCCGCGCCGTTCGCCCTGAAACGCGCACGCCAAGCCGAAGGCTGGACCGAACGGGCGCGCGCCGGCGCCGCCGTCATGTTCGAAGCGCGCGACGCCCAGGGACGACGCCATGTCTATGGAGGCGCGCCCCTGGCTGGACAAGACGTCTTCGTCCTGCTGTCGGCCCCGGCGCCGGGACTGCTGTCCTGGGCGCGGCTGAACCCGTTCGGGACCCTGTTGCTGCCGCTGGCGGCGTGGCTGACGGCGTTTGCGGCCGTCATGTTGCTGTCCGAGCGGATCGTGGTGCGCTGGCTCGACTATCTGGAGCGGGTGGCCGCCATCTATGCGCGGGGGCGTTTCTCCATTCGCCCGGTCCAGGCCGAGCACGCCCCGGCCGAAATCCGCACCCTGGCCCGCACCCTGGGTCAGTTGGGCGAGACCATCACCCGCCGCGACAAGGATATTCTGGACGCGCTGGAGGAGAAGGACGCCCTGCTGCGCGAAATCCACCACCGGGTGAAAAACAATCTGCAGATCATTTCCTCCCTGCTGTCGATGCAGCAGCGGGCGGTGACCGACCCCGGCGCGCGCGCGGCCCTGGGCGACACGCGACAGCGCATCACCGCCCTGGCTCAGATCTATCGCGTCCTCTACCAGAGCGAGGATATCCGCGAGGCCGACGCCGACACATTCCTGCGCGAATTGGTCGGTCAGTTGATCGCAGGCGAGGCGGTGCGCGGCCCGCTGGTGACCACCTCCATCGAGGCCGATCCGCTGATCATCGACCCCGACAAGCTGGCGCCCCTGGCCCTGTGGCTGGTCGAGGCCGTGTCAAACGCCCAGAAACACGCCTTCGCCGGACGCGGCGGCGAACTGAAGGTGCGCTTCAAAGTCGACGGCGACACCAGCGTACTGGAAGTCGAGGATGACGGTCCCGGACTGGACGACGCCATTGAAGCGGGCGTCGGCCGCACCCTGATGATGGCCTTCGCCAAACAACTGCGCGGCGAGGCCCGGATCGTTCCCGCCCCCGGCGGCGGCTCGATCGCACGGCTGACCTTCGTCACCCCCGAAGCCCGCGAAGCCGCCCATGTGAGAGAGGTCGCGGCCTTCCGTCTCAGCGGAACCGCTCCCCAAGCGTAGCGTTGTATGGAGCACGGGCGCGGAGCCCGAACCAACAGGAGCCTCCAATGCGCAAACTCATCATTCTGGCCGTCGCTGCTGCAGCTTTGACCACCGCCGCCTGCAACACCATTCAAGGCGTCGGCCGCGACACCCAGGCCGCCGGCCAGGCGGTCGAAGGCGCTGCTCGCGACGCCAAGAACTAAAGACCCGCCCGGATCGGGCGAACCGTTATTCAGCCCCGCGGACATTTCTGTCCGCGGGGTTTTATTTTTCTCTGGTGCAGCATGGCCCGCTTGTTTAGCGTCCGCCCGCCCCACGTCGGGGCCAGGACACTGAAAGAAAAATGCGCGTCGGCTCCCCCCGAGAAATCAAGACCAATGAACATCGCGTCGGCCTGACGCCGGCCGCCGTCGGCGAATACATCGCCCACGGCCATACCGTCCTGATCGAGACGGGCGCCGGTCTGGGCGCGGGCTTCACCGACGCCGATTACGTGAAGGCAGGCGCGCGCATCGCCCCCGACGCCGCCGCCGTCTTCACCGACAGCGACATGATCGTGAAGGTCAAGGAGCTTCAGCCCGCCGAGTTCGCCCTGCTGAAGCCGGAACACATCCTTTTCACCTATCTGCACCTGGCGCCCGATCCCGAACAGACCAAGGCCCTGTTGGCCTCGGGCTGCGCCGCCGTCGCCTATGAGACGGTCACCGACCGGAACGGCGGCCTGCCGCTGCTGGCGCCCATGTCCGAAGTGGCGGGGCGTATCGGCGTCTTCTCGGCGGCCGAGACCCTGCTGAAGCACAAGGGCGGGATGGGCCTGCTGTTCTGCGGCGTGCCGGGCGTGGCGCCCGCGCGGGTGCTGGTGCTGGGCGGCGGCGTCGTGGGGCTGAACGCCGCGCGTATGGCCGTGGGTCTGGGCGCCGAGGTGGTGGTGCTGGAACGGTCGATCCCCCGGATGCGTCATATCGACGAAGTGACCGGCGGGCGCGTCATCACCCGCTATTCCTCGCTGCACGCCATTGAGGAAGAACTGCCCAGGGCCGATGTGGTGATCGGCGCCGTCCTGACGCCGGGCGCCGAGGCCCCGACCCTGGTGCGCCGGGACCAGCTGGCGTCGATGAAGAAGGACAGCGTGCTGATCGACGTCGCCATTGATCAGGGCGGCTGTTTCGAGACCTCGCGCCCGACCACCCACGATGATCCGACCTATGTGGTCGACGGGGTCATCCACTACTGCGTCGGCAATATGCCGGGCGCCGTGCCGCGCACCAGCTCCGAGGCCCTGAACAACGCCACCCTGCCCTATGGTCTGGCCCTGGCCGATCAGGGGCTGGAGGCTCTGCGCGCCGATCCGCACCTGGCCCGCGGCCTGAATGTGCTGAAGGGCCAGATCACCCACCCCGCCGTCGGCAAGGCTCTCGACATGGCGTGGAGCGACCCCTTCGGCGTCTGGGCCAAAGGCTGAAGACACAGCTAAGATCGCACCCGCCTGTAATTCGCCGCGCTTCTGGGCCATAAGGCGCCCATGAAGTTCCTCGATCAGGCCAAGATCTATATTCGCTCCGGCAACGGCGGCGCGGGCTCCGTCTCGTTCCGCCGCGAAAAGTTCATTCCCAACGGCGGGCCTGACGGCGGCGACGGCGGCAAGGGCGGCGACGTCTGGGTCGAGGCGGCCGACGGGCTGAACACCCTGATCGACTTCCGCTACCAGCAGCATTTCAAGGCCCAGACCGGCCACCACGGCCAGGGCCGCCAGATGCACGGCGCCAAGGGCGAAGACGTGGTCCTGCGCGTCCCCGTCGGCACCCAGGTGCTGGACGAGGACAAGGAGACGGTGCTCGTCGATCTGGACGAACCGGGCATGAAGGTGAAGCTGCTGTCCGGCGGCAACGGCGGCTGGGGCAACACCCGCTTCAAGGGCCCGGTCAACCAGGCGCCGCGCCACGCCAACCCCGGTCAGGACGGTCAGGAGCGCTGGATCTGGCTGCGGCTGAAGCTGATCGCCGACATCGGTCTGGCGGGCCTGCCCAACGCCGGCAAGTCGACCTTCCTGTCGGCCGTCTCGGCGGCGCGGCCCA
Source organism: Brevundimonas diminuta 470-4 (assembly GCA_000318405.1). Lineage (GTDB taxonomy): Bacteria > Pseudomonadota > Alphaproteobacteria > Caulobacterales > Caulobacteraceae > Brevundimonas > Brevundimonas diminuta_B. Next base: position 10,876 of record KB291775.1, read on the forward strand.
AGGTGGCGGACTATCCCTTCACCACCCTGACGCCGAACCTTGGCATGGTGGACCTGAGCCCGTCGGAACGCTTCGTCATCGCCGACATTCCCGGCCTGATCGAGGGAGCCAGCGAGGGCGCAGGGCTGGGAACGCGCTTCCTGGGCCATGTCGAGCGCTCGGCCAGCCTGATCCACCTGATCGACGGCACGCAGGACGACGTGGTCGAGGCCTATCGCATCATCCGCGGCGAGCTGGAGGCCTATGGCGAAGGCCTAGGCGACAAGACCGAGATTCTGGCCCTGAACAAGATCGACGCCCTGACGCCCGAAGTGCGCGAAGAAAAGGCGGCGGCGCTGGAGGCGGTCGCGGGCCGTCGCCCCATGCTGGTGTCCGGCGTCTCGGGCGAGGGCGTGACCGAACTGCTGCGCGCCGCCTGGGCCGAGGTCAAGCTGACCCGCGGCGAGGTCACCGACGAGGGCGAGGACGTCATCCCCGAAACGCCGGGCGGTTGGCAGCCGTAAGGGGCTGAGGTACTCCTCCCCATTTCATGGGGAGGTGGCGCGGACGCGATAGCGTCCGTGACGGAGGGGCCTCTGGGTTCCGCTCGCGTAATGCCCCTCCACCGCTACGCGGTCCCCCTCCCCACACAGTGGGAGGAAAGAAGCACAGATGACGCGACGGTTCCCGCCCCCTATGTTCGCGCCATGACCGATGCGACCGCCGAATCCGAAATCCCCGCCCGCCCTCTGACCCAGGACGGGCCGCCCTTGCGGCTGTGGATGATCGACGCCTCGGCCTACATCTTCCGCGCCTACCACGCCCTGCCGCCGCTGACCCGCAAGTCGGACGGCCTGCCCGTGGGGGCGGTGCAGGGCTACTGCAACATGCTGTGGAAGCTGATCCGCGACATGAAGGGCGAGGACGGGCCGACGCACCTGGTCGCCGTCTTCGACCATTCGGAGAAGACCTTCCGCAACGATCTCTACGACCAGTACAAGGCCCACCGTCCCCCGGCGCCCGAAGATCTGGTGCCGCAGTTCCCGCTGGTTCGCGAGGCGACCAAGGCCTTCGGCGTCCACTGCGTCGAGATGGCCGGATACGAAGCCGACGACCTGATCGCCACCTATGCCTGCAAGGCGCGCGATGCGGGCGGCGAAGCGGTGATCGTCAGTTCCGACAAGGACCTGATGCAGCTGATCGGCGACGGCGTGGTCATGTACGACCCGATGAAGGATCGGCGCCTGGACGAAGAGGCCGTGTTCGAGAAGTTCGGCGTCACACCCGACAAGGTGGTCGAGGTTCAGGCCCTGATCGGCGACAGCGTCGACAACGTGCCCGGCGCCCCCGGCATCGGCCCCAAGACGGCGGCCCAGCTGATCCACGAGTACGGCGATCTGGACACCCTGCTGGCCCGCGCGGGCGAGATCAAACAGCCCAAGCGCCGCGAGACGCTGATCAATTTCGCCGATCAGATCCGCCTGTCGCGCGAACTGGTGAAGCTGACCTGCGACGCGCCGATCCCCGAACCGATCGACGACTTCATCATCCGCGACCCGGACCCTGAGACCCTGTCCGCCTTCCTGGAAATGATGGAGTTCCGCTCGCTGGCCCGCCGGGTCGGCGACGGCAAGGCGCCGCAGAAGGAAGGCTCCGCCTTCACCCGCCAGCCGACCGCGCCGGTGGCCACGCCCCGCTATGGCCAGACCGAAGTCGCAGCCCCGGCCGAAGTCCACGCCATCGACCACGATCGCTACGAGTGCGTGCAGACGCTGGAAGACCTCGACCGCTGGATCGCGCGCGCCAGGGCGGCGGGCGTGGTCGGCTTCGACACCGAGACGGACGCCCTGTCCTCAACCCACGCCGGGTTGTGCGGCGTGTCGCTGGCGGTTGGGCCGAACGAGGCCTGCTACATCCCCCTGACGCATGAGCACGAGCCGACCGGCGACGGCGGTCTGGACTTCGGGGACGGCGGCGACGCCCGCCCGCCGTTGCAACAGATCGACAAGCCGACGGCCCTGGCGCGGCTGAAGACGCTGCTGGAAGACCCGTCGGTGCTGAAGGTCGGCCAGAACATCAAATACGACCTCGCTGTCATGGCCCGGCGCGGCGTGCGCGTCGCCCCGATCGACGACGTGATGCTGATCTCCTACGTGCTGGAGGGCGGACTGCACGGCCACGGCATGGACGAACTGGCGCGCCTGCACCTCGGCCACGAGCCGATGACCTTCAAGAGCGTGGCGGGGACCGGCAAGAGCCAGAAGAGCTTCAAACACGTCGAGATGAAATCGGCCGTCTGCTACGCCGCCGAGGACGCGGACGTGACCCTGCGCCTGCATCGCCTGCTGAAGCCGCGCCTGGCGGCCGAGGGCCTGTCGAGCGTCTATGAGACGCTGGAGCGCGGCATGCCCGCCGTCCTGGCCGACATGGAGCGGGCCGGGGTGCGGGTCGATCCGGACCGTCTGCGCTCCCTGTCCTCGACCTTCGGCCAGCGCATGGCCGAGCTGGAGGAAGAGGCGCACAGGCTGGCGGGCCGTCCCTTCAACGTCGGCAGCCCGCGCCAGATCGGCGAGATCCTGTTCGGCGAGATGAACCTGCCCGGCGGCAAGAAGACCGCCAGCGGCCAGTGGGGCACCGACGCCAGCGTGCTGGAGGAACTGGCTCAGACCCAGGCCCTGCCCCGCACCATCCTGGACTGGCGCCAGCTGTCCAAGCTGAAGGGCACCTATACCGACGCCCTGGTGGCGGCGATGGACCCGCAGACGAACCGGGTCCACACCTCCTATCAGCTGGCGGCCGCGACCACGGGGCGTCTGGCCTCATCCGACCCCAACCTGCAGAACATCCCGATCCGCACCGAGACCGGCCGCCAGATCCGTCAGGCCTTCATCGCCTCGCCGGGCCATGTGCTGATCTCAGCCGACTACAGCCAGATCGAGCTGCGCCTGCTGGCCCACATCGGCGACATTCCCGAGCTGAAGCGCGCCTTCAAGAGCGGCCTGGACATCCATGCCGCCACCGCCTCGGAAATGTTCGGCGTCCCGGTCGAGGGCATGTCCAGCGAGACCCGCCGCCGCGCCAAGGCCATCAACTTCGGCATCATCTACGGCATCAGCGCCTTCGGCCTGGCCGCCCAGCTGGGCATCGATCAGGGCGAGGCCGGGGCCTACATCAAGACCTATTTCGAGCGCTTCCCCGGCATCCGCGCCTACATGGACAGGACCAAGGCGCTGGTGAAGGAGCAGGGCTTCGTCACCACCGTATTCGGGCGGCGCATCCACATCCCGGCCATCCGCTCCAAGTCCGGCGCCGAGCGCCAGTTCGGCGAGCGCGCGGCCATCAACGCCCCGATCCAGGGCGCCGCCGCCGACATCATCCGCCGCGCCATGATCCGCATGCCCGGCGCCTTGCTTGAGGCCGGTCTTCAGACCCGGATGCTGCTGCAGGTCCACGACGAACTGGTGTTCGAGGCCCCCGAGGCCGAGGCCGAACGCGCCGTCGCCGTCATCCGCCGCGTGATGGAGACCGCCGCCGAACCGGCCGTGGCCCTGAGCGTTCCGCTGGACGTCGAAGCCAAGGCCGCCGGCAACTGGGACGACGCGCACTAACTCCAACCAAGGACGACGACATGAGCCTGGACCCCGAAATCCGCGACAATGAAGACGCCAAGCGTTACGAGCTGGACGTCGACGGCGAGACCGCTGTCGTCATCTACAACCCCGTCGCGGGCGGGCGGCTGATCACCGAGACCCTCGTGCCGATCCCCCTGGAGGGGCGCGGCATCGCCAGCCGCATGGCCAAACACGTCCTGACCGACCTGAAGGATAAGGGCCTGCTGATCCTGCCGACCTGCCCCTTCTTCTCCAGCTATCTGAAGAAGCACCCGGAATACGCGGATCAGGTGCATCCGACCTATCGAGCCATGCTGGGCCTCTGACGGTCGCTTCGCGCGCCATCCCCTGCTAGGGCGGGGCGATGAAGTCTTCAGACATCGACGTCCTGATCGTCGGCGCCGGCGCGGCCGGCATGATGTGCGCCATCGAGGCGGGCAAGCGCGGCCGTCGCGTGCGCGTGATCGATCACGCCCGCGCGCCGGGCGAGAAGATCCGCATTTCGGGCGGCGGGCGCTGCAACTTCACCAATCTGGGGACGAGCGGCGCCAACTTCCTGGGCGAGAATCCGCGCTTCGCCCTGTCGGCCCTGCGGCGCTTCACCCAGCACGACTTCATCAAGATGGTCGATCGCCACGGCGTCGCCTGGCACGAGAAGACCCTCGGCCAGCTGTTTTGCGACGACAGCGCCAAGCAGATCATCCGTATGCTGACAGATGAGATGAAGGCCGCAGGCGTCACCCTGTCGCTGGGCCTCGGCGTCAAAACGGTCGAGCGCGCGGGCGATAGGTTTCAGGTCGATCTGGACGACGGGTCGCGGGTGACGGCGGCGTCTCTGGTCGTGGCGACCGGCGGCAAGTCCATTCCCAAGATGGGGGCCACCGGCTGGGGCTATGAGGTGGCGCGGCGCTTCGGCCTGCGCGTCACCGACACCCGGCCAGCCCTCGTGCCCCTGACGTTCGAGCCGGGCCTGCTGGAGCAACTCAAGCCGCTCGCGGGCGTGTCGGTCGACGCCGTGGTCCGCCACAAGGCGCCCAAGGATGCGGGCTCCGGCCGCCCGGCCAAGGAGACCGTCTTCCGCGAAGGCCTGCTGTTCACCCATCGGGGCCTGTCGGGGCCGTCGATCCTGCAGATCAGCTCCTACTGGCGCGAAGGCGAGGCGATCACCGTCGATCTGGCCCCCGACCGCGACGCCGCCGCCGAAATTCTGGCCGCCAAGACCGAGAACGGCAAGCAGGCCGTCCATACGGCCGTCGGTCACGTCGTGCCACGCCGTCTGGCCGAGGCCCTGTGCGCGCGCGAAAACCTGTCCGGCAAGCTGGCCGAGGTCGGCGACAAGAAGCTGCGCGCCCTGGCCGAGGCGGTCAACGCCTGGACCGTCAAGCCGGTCGGCTCGGAGGGTTATCGCACCGCCGAGGTCACGCTGGGCGGGGTCGACACCGCCGCCCTCGATCAACAGACGATGGAGGCCAAGGCGGTCCCCGGCCTGTTCTTCATCGGCGAGGTGGCCGACGTCACCGGCTGGCTGGGCGGCTACAACTTCCAGTGGGCCTGGTCGTCAGGCTGGGCGGCGGGCCAGCACTGCTGATTGAGGAAGACCTCAGGCCGCCAGTCCGACCGCCTGCATCAGCGGCCTGAGAGCCTGAACCGCCTGCGGCGCGGCGCTGAGGGCGGCGCGCGCGTCGGGCGCGCGCATCAGGCGCACCGCCTCGGCGCGAGCGCGTTCGGCGACCGGCCCGCTCGGCCCTGTCTCGCCCGCCGCCAGACGCAGAAGGACCGCCAGTTTCTGCGGGACCGGAACCGGCGCTCGGGCCAGTTGCGCCGTCAGCCGGGCGTCGGCCTCGATCGAGCCTCCGACAGCGCCGAGAGCTTCGATCACTCCTTGCGTCTCGCGCTGAGACAGTCCGGCCTTGCGCACGCCGCGCTGAAGCTCGGCCAGGGCCATCAGCCGCTGTCCCGGCGGCGGCGCGCCGGGTGTCCGGGCCCGCATTTCCGTCTCGAAACGCAGGGAGGCGACGCAGGCGTCCAGCCAGCGCGCGGCCGCCCGCTTGTTGGCCGCGCCGGTGACGTTTTCGCACAGGCGCGTCAGCCGCTCAGCCTCGAACAGGACACTGGTGCAATCCTTGACATAGGCGGCGACGAAATCGGCCGCGACCAGCCCTTTCGACCGCTCGATGAAGGCGGTCTGCACCTCTTCCAGCGTCAGCAGACGCCCCGCCGTAGCCGTCAGCGCCATCGCCAGGACGCGCAGAATCTCGATCTCGCCCACCGCGTCGCCGGGCCGCAAACGGCGCTGGCTCATCAGTTCGCGCAGCACCATGCGCGCCAGAGAGGCGGCCAGCAGGGGAAACTCGCCCGCCGCCAGCCGCTCGCCCAGACGCCGCACCGGCCCCAGGATCGGCGGGGCCAGGAGGCTGAGACGCGCGTCCTGCGCCAGAACGGCGTCCACTTCGCGCGGGGCGGCCATGCGCACCACCGCCGCCAGGCTGGCGCCCTGATCCAGCCCCGGCCCCAGCACCTGGGCCAGACCGTGACGGGAGCCCAGAAGCTCACACAGAATCTGCTCCACCGGCACCAGCACCAGGGCGCGCGGCGCGCCTTCGGCGGGGGCCTGGTCGCAGATGTCCATCAGCCGCTCCACCCGCGCCCGCGCGCCCGGCAGGCCGCGCAGGGCGCCCGCCACTGCGCCGCCCATGATGAAGGCCCGGTCCGCCGCGCCCTGAAGCGCCAGCGCCGTCGCCGCGACGGGCCGATCCTCAAAGTTGGGAAACTGCTTCTTGCGCCCGGCGGTCAACAGCCGCTCGATCGCCTGTTCGGCCAGGCGCTGATAGTGGCGCATCAGGTCGTGCACCGACTGGCCGGGGATGGCCTGCGCCTCGGGCACGGCGATCTTCTGGATCGCGTGCTGAAGCTCGACGCCGGACGCTTCCAGCCGCTCGGCCAGATCGGGGCGGTGCAATAGTTCAAAGGCCGTCGCGCCCTGACGGTTGAGCCAGTCCTCCAGCACCCGGGCGATGGTCTCGCGCGCATGAGGGGCGTACAGGTCGCCAACGCCGCGACAGGCCGGGCCGCGCTGATCGACGGCGGGCGGGCGCTTGCGCGACAGTTCCGGCGCGCCGCGCGTCAGGATGACGACGCTGGCGAACTCCATCGTCTCGGGGTCCAGCGTCTCCTTGGTGACGCGCACGGCTGCCGCCTCACGGTCGCGCAACAGGCCCTCGGCGGCGTCGACGGCCTGACGACGATCCTCCACCGCCTGATGCAGGGACCAGTCGGCCGGCGCTGTGCGACGGATGTAGATTTCGTAATGAACAGGACCGGCCATGACGCCCTTCGCAAGCACAGACGCCTATCCTGCGGCCCCAAGCTTAAGGTCGGGTTTCGCTTTTGGCTCCGGTGGTTGAAAGCCGCGGCGACGCGCTCCATTTTGTGTGAACGTAAAGTCACCACGATCGAGTAGAACAGTTACGCTTGCCGTGCGTTGTGCAGACGACGGCGGACCGGACGTTCCCCGCCCGCACTAAGGAGAAGCCCTTGGCCAATATCACTCTGGTCGACGACGACGAGAACATCGTCGCCTCCGTCTCCCTGGCTCTGGAAAGCCACGGCCACACGGTGACCGCCTACCACGACGGCGCCTCGGGCCTGGAAGCGCTGGAGACGACCCCGCCGGACCTGGCGATCCTGGACGTGAAGATGCCGCGCATGGACGGCATGGAAGTGCTGCGCCGCCTGCGCCAGACCTCCAGCCTGCCGGTCATCATGCTGACGTCGAAAGACGAGGAGATCGACGAGATTCTCGGCTTCAACCTCGGCGCCGACGATTACATCCACAAGCCCTTCAGCCAGCGCCTGCTGATCGAACGGGTGAAGGCCCTGCTGCGCCGCGCCGGCGTGGAAGGTCTGGATCCCGTCGACCCGGCCGCCGCCGAAGCCGGCAAGGCGATCAAGCGCGGCAAGCTGTCGATGGACCCGGCGCGTCACGAATCGACATGGGACGGCAAGCCGGTGAAGCTGACCGTCACCGAGTTCCTGCTGCTTCAGGCCCTGGCCCAGCGCCCCGGTTTCGTGAAGAGCCGCGACAACCTGATGGACGCCGCCTATGACGATCAGGTCTATGTCGACGACCGCACCATCGACAGCCATGTGAAACGGATGCGAAAGAAGTTCCGCATGGTCGACCCTGAGTTCGACGCTATCGAGACCCTGTATGGCGTCGGATACCGCTACCGCGAGAGCTGAACCTGAAACCGTCCGGGCGCGGCGCCGATTCCGCTTCGGCGGCTCTCGCCTGGGCGGATTCATCCTGGCCCTCAATCTTCTCAGCCTGCTGATCCTGTTCGGCGGCGCCCTGCTGCTGAACGAATGGCGGCGCGGGCTGATCGAGGCGCGTCAGGAATCCCTCGGCGTACAGGCCGAGCTTCTGTCCAACGTTCTGGGCGAACTGGGCATCACCCAGGGCGACCCCTATCCCATGCTGGATGATCGGGCGGCCGCATTGTGGCTGCGCGACAACTTCATTCCGGCGGGCCAGCGCGCCCGGCTGTTCGACGTCGACGGGATCGAGGTGTCCGACTCCTTCCGGGTCAGCGACACCATTCCGGGCGCGCCCCTGCCCCCGGCCCACCCGGCCGGAACCGCTCTGGCTCCGACCGAGCCTTCGGCGCGTGAAAAGGCGCGTCTGGCCCGCGCCAACGCCGAGCTGTCGGCCGAGGTGGAACGCGCGCTGACGGGCGCCCCCCAGGCCTCCCTGCGCCGCAACGAGGAAGGCGAGCGCGTCGTCTCCGTCTCCCTGCCGGTCCGCCATGTGCAACAGGTTCTGGGCGTGCTGACGCTGGAAGCCGGAGACGTCAACGCTACCCTGGACGCCCAGCGCCGGGCTCTGATGCCCTTCGCGCTGGTGGCCCTGGCGGTGAACCTGCTGGCGTCCCTGGTGCTGCACCTGTTTGTGGCCCGGCCGGTCATGCGGCTGTCGGCGGCGGCGGATCAGGTGCGTCTGCAACGCGCCCGCGCCATCTCCCTGCCCGATCTGGAAGACCGCAAGGACGAGATCGGCGACCTGGCCCGCGCACTGGAATCGATGACCGACACCCTGTCGACCCGGATGGACGCCATCGAGCGCTTCGCCGCCGATGTGTCTCACGAGATCAAGAACCCCCTGACCTCGATCCGCTCGGCGCTGGAGACCCTGCCCCTGGTCAAGACCGAGGAGCAGCGCGCGCGTCTGACCAATCTGCTGCAGCAGGACGTGCGGCGTCTGGATCGCCTGATCACCGACATCTCCAACGCCTCGCGCCTGGACGCCGAACTGTCGCGCGACCGGCCGCGCGCCATCGACCTGAACGACCTGCTGGGCGACATCATCGGCGTCTATGAGGCCGGTCGGAAGCCGGACGAACCGGCTGTTCGGCTGACGACTGCCACCGACAACGCCCGCGTGATGGGCCGCGACGTGCCGCTGGGCCAGGTGTTCCGCAACCTGATCGACAACGCCCGCTCGTTCAGCCCCGCCGGCGGCGAGGTGCGCGTCAGCCTGTCTCGCGACGACAGCCAGCCCGATCTGCCGCTGCGCATCCGCATCGACGACGACGGCCCGGGCATCCCGGCCGACAACCTGGAGACGGTGTTCGAGCGCTTCTACACCTCGCGGCCCAAGGGCACGGCCTTCGGCGCCAACTCAGGCCTGGGCCTGTCCATCGTGCGTCAGATCGTCGACGCCCACGGCGGCCGGGTCCGCGCCGTGAACCGCAAGGGCGAGGACGGCGCCGTGCTGGGCGCCCGCTTCGAAGTCAGCCTGCCCGCCGTCGGCAAGCGCGCATGACGTCTGCCCGCCAGCCTGTCCACGCCAGCGTCGTCGCCGCCCGCACGTCGCAGGGATGGCGTGGCCTCCTGATTGAGGGCCCGTCCGGCGCTGGCAAGAGCGACCTGACGCTGCGGCTGATGCAGGACGGGTGGCGGCTGGTCGGCGACGATTGGGTGGAGGTCTTCGCCTGTCGCGGCGGCCTTTACGCCTCTGTTCCCGACACCATCGCCGGGCGGATGGAGGTGCGCGGCGTCGGCATCGTCACCCGGCCGTTCCGCCCCTGGACCCGGCTTGCCCTGGCCCTGCGCCTGACCCGAGAGCCGGTCGAGCGTCTGCCGCAGCCGACCTGGCGCGTCATGGAGGGGGTGGCGCTGCCTCAACTTGATCTGGACCCGCGACCGGCCTCGGCGGCGGCCGTCGCGGCGGCCACCCTTCACGCTGTTTCCGCGATGGAGCCGCCCGCTCTTTGATCCGGGCCGCGATTGCCCTATGAAACAAGGCTTGTCGCTCGCGCGGGCGAGCAGGGGATGTCTTTGGTGAAGCCTATATGATCGGGCTGGTGATCGTCACCCACGGGGGTCTGGCCTCTGAATTCCTGTCGGCGATGGAGCATGTGGTGGGGCCGCAGCGCGGCGTCGCCGCCATCTGCATCGGCCCTGACGACGACATGGAGCGGCGCCGTCGCGACATCGTCGACGCCGCCGCGGCGGTCAATGAAGGCGAGGGCGTCATCCTGCTGACCGACATGTTCGGCGGCACCCCGTCCAATCTGGCCATCTCGGTCATGGAGCAGACCGGCGCCGAGGTGATCGCCGGGCTGAACCTGCCCATGCTGATCAAACTGGCCAGCGTGCGCGGCCGGGAGAGCCTTGAGGCCTGCGTGGCCCACGCTCAGGACGCCGGGCGCAAATACATCTCGGTCGCGTCGTGGGTGCTGGCGGGCGAAAAATGACCGACACGACCGATCCCGCCTCCACCGCGACGGCGACCCTGAACATCTGCAACCAGCGCGGCCTGCACGCCCGCGCCTCAGCCAAATTCGTCAAGCTGGCCTCGGAATTCGAATCCGAGATTCAGGTCACGCGCGACGGGGTGAGCGTGGACGCCCGCTCGATCATGGGCCTGCTGATGCTGGGCGCGGGGATCGGTTGCGACGTCGAGGTGAAGGCCGAGGGGCGCGACGCCCCGCAGGCCGTGGCCGCCCTTACCGATCTTGTGGCGCGTCGCTTCGACGAGGATCAGTAATCACGTCCGGCGGCGTGCGGACCACGCCCGCGCACTCGCCTTCCAGCGGCACTCTGACGCCGTCGCCTGACCGATCCGTGCGGTCGCGGAACAGAGCCGCGCGGGCCAGAATGATCAGCGTCACCGGCGTGGTCGCCGTGAAGAATATCGCCGCCAGCAATTCGACCGGCATGAAGCGGCCTTCGGCGCCCGTAAAATAAACAACCGAACCGCTCAGCACCAGGAACATGCCCAGCGTCGCTCCCAACGTCGGGGCATGGACCCGCTCATAGAAGGTCTGCAGCCGCACAAGGCCCAGCGCGCCGATGAAGGTCAGCCCGGCGCCGAACAGCACCAGCCCCGCCGCCAGCAGGGCCGCCCAGGCCGGGACATTGGCCGGAAGGCCGCTCATTCGATCACCTCGCCGCGCATCAGGAATTTGGCCAGGGCGACCGAAGAGGTGAAGCCCAGCATGCCGATGATCACGGCCGCATAGAAATACTGCTGGGTTCCCGTCCGCACGCCGAAGGCGACGATCAGCAGCATCCCGGCCTGATAAAGGGTATCCAGTCCCAGGATGCGGTCCTGGGCGCGCGGCCCCTTGGCGATGCGCCACACCCCGATCAGGGCCGCGCCCGCCAGAAACAGCTGCGCCACGACCAGCGCCCAGTAGAAAACGGCGCCGCTCATTCGAAAATCTCCATCAGGCGGCGCTCATAACGATTCTTGATGCGCTCCGCCCAGTCGTCCCCATCCTGCAGGTCAAGGATGTGAAGCAGCAGCACGCCGGTCGCGTCCTCATACTCGACCCAGATGGTGCCCGGGGTGCTGGTGATGACCACCGCCAGGACCGCCAGGCCATAGCGATTGCGCATCTCCAGCGGAATGTGAACGAAGCCCGAGACGCGTTTGTCGCCCGACGGGTTCAGACCCAGGACGACCAGCGCCACCTCCCAGTTGGAGCGGATGACGTCGCGCGCGACGACCACGGCGAAGCTCAGCCACGTCAGCGGCTTTCTTAGCCGCACCGGCTCGACATCCAGCACGCGCATGATCTGAGGCGCCGCAAGGGCCATCAGCAGGGCCAGGGCCAGGGACGGCGCCGCCGTCGAGCCGCTGAGCAGCAGCGAGGCCCCGAACAGGCCCAGCGACAGGATGGGGTGAGGCAGAACCGCCCGGATCATGCATCGCCTCCCAGCACGGCGCGGATATAGGCGTCAGGCCGCACCAGCCAATCGGCGGTATGGTCGGCGTAGGCGAAGCCCGCCTCGCCGAAAATCGCCAGGAACAGGCAGGCCGCCAGCAGGCCCGCAATGGCCACGCCCTCGGCGGCGCCGACGACGATCGCCGGTTCGGCGTCGTCATCGCGCGCCCACAGCGCCGCCATGCCCAGCCGCGTCAGACCGATCAGCGCGCCCAGAGAGGCCAGGGAGAGGGCCGCGATCACTCCGTAACCGGCCCAGCCGCCGAGACCCGACAGGGCCTCCATCATGGCCAGTTTGCCGATGAAGCCCGCCAGCGGCGGCAGGCCGGCGATCATCAGGGTCGCGATCAGGAAGGCGCCACCCAGGGCCGCCACCGCCGCCGGAATGACCAGACCGGGCTCATTGCGTTCTTCGTCGTCGAACGGATCGACATATTCGTCGTCGAACACGGCGCGGCCCGAACGCGCGCCCAGGTCCTGGCCCCGGTTCAGCACCTCGGCCAGCATGAACAGGGCGCCGCAGGCCAGGGTCGAGCCGACCAGGTAGAAGACCGCTCCGCCCAAAACGTTGGCGTCGCCCGTCCCGATCGCCGCCAGCACCGTGCCCGAAGAGACGATGACGGCGTAGGCCGCCGCGATCGACAGGTCGCGCGCCGCGATAATGCCTGCCGTGCCGAAGCCGATGGTCGCCAGTCCGCCCAGCAGGATCCACAATTGGCCGAACCCGGCCGAGTCGCCGCTGTCGGGCGCGAACAGGAGGAAGCTGAGACGGATGATCACATAGGCGCCGACCTTGGACAGGATGGCGAAGACGGCCGCCGCCGGGGCGCTGGCCGCCGAATAGGTGGTGGTCAGCCAGAAGCCGAGCGGCCACATGGCGCATTTGGTCAGGAAGGCCACGCCCAGCACGGCCGCCCCGACGTGGAACAGGCCCCGGTCCGCCGCAGCGATCTGGGGAATGCGCACGGCCAGGTCGGCCATGTTGAGGGTGCCGGTCACGCCATAGATCAGGCTGACCCCGATCAGGAACAGCATGGAAGCCGTCAGGTTGACCGCGATATAGGCCAGCCCGGCGCGAATCCGCGCCTCGCCCGAGCCATGCAGGGCCAGGCCGTAGGACGCCGCCAGCATGATCTCGAAAAAGACGAAGAGGTTGAACAGGTCGCCGGTCAGGAAGGCCCCATTGACGCCCATGACCAGCAACAGGAACAGGGCGTGGAAACGCGGCCCGGCCCGGTCCCATCGCGCCAGGGCGAAGATCATCGAACAGGCGCCCAGCACGCTGGTCAGGGCCACCATCAGCGTCGACAGACGGTCCGCCACCAGCACGATGCCGAACGGCGCCGGCCAGTCGCCCAGTTGATAGACGCGGGCGGTGTCGCCGCCGCCCGCCGCCCCGGTCGCGCTTTCATGCAGCAGGGCCAGGGCCATGACCAGGATGGCGGCCATGGCGAACAGGCTGAGGCCGCCCTTCAGCAGACGACGCCGCTCGTCGAAAAGCAGCATGGCCGCCGCGATGACCATCGGCAGCACGATCGGGCCGATGATCAGATGTTCCTGCCAGTCGGTCATTCAGGCGTCTCCTGGCCGTCGACGTGGTCGCTGCCCGTCTCGCCGCGCGAGGCCAGCAGCACCACCAGGAACAGGGCCGTCAGGGCGAAGCTGATGACGATGGCGGTCAGCACCAGGGCCTGGGGCGTCGGGTCGGCGTAGAGGGCCGGATCCTCGGCCCCCTTGCTGGTGAAGGCCGCCGCGCCCGAACGCAGCCGCCCCATGGAGAAGATGAACAGGTTGACCGCATAGGAGACCAGCGACAGGCCGATGACGACCTGGAAGGTGCGCGGGCGCAGCATCAGCCACACCCCCGAGGCGGTCAGCACGCCGATGGCCAGGGCCAGGACGATCTGGGTCATTGCGCCCCTCCCTTCTGCTCGGCTTCCGCCTCAGCCTCGGCTTCCTCGATGCGCGCGCGGCGCAGCGACTGGTGAGCCAGGGCGACCAGCACCAGAACGGTCGCGCCGACCACCAGCACCACGACGCCCAGGTCGAACAGCACGGCGCTGGCCAGCGGCACCCGGCCCAGCAGGGGCAGGTCGGCGTATTGGAAATAGGAGGTCAGGAAGGGCTGGTCGAAGATCCAGCCCACGGCGCCGCTGGTCGCGGCGATCAGCAGGCCGACGCCGATCCAGATGATCGGGCGGATCTCAAGCCGCTCCTCCACCCAGCGGGCGCCGGACGCCATATATTGCAGGATGAAGGCGATCGACAGCGCCACCCCGGCGGCGAAGCCCCCGCCCGGCAGGTCGTGCCCGCGCAGGAAGAGGTGAACGGCCAGAAGGATGATGAAGGGAAAGAGCCAGCGCATCACCACGCCGGGGATCATCATGGTGTCGCTGAGGGTGTCGCCCTCGCTGCGGCCTTCACGGGCGCGGTCAGACGCATCCTGGACGCGTTTCTGCATCGGTTGGGACAGGCTGTCGCTGGCCGGGCGGAAGCGGCGCAGCAAGGCCAGCACCGTCAGGCCGACGACGCCCAGGACGGTGATCTCGCCAAAGGTGTCGAAGGCCCGGAAGTCGACCAGGATGACATTGACGACGTTGCGGCCGCCCGCCTCCTCATAGGCCTTCTCGACGAAGAAGCGCGACACCCCCTCGACCGGCGGCCGCACCATGACGGCCCAGGAGATCAGAGCCACCCCCGCCCCGGCGAAGATGGCGATGCCCCGGTCCAGACGACGCCGCCAGCGCGCACGGCGCTGCTCAGACTCGGGCACATGGATTTCGGCCAGCCGCTTGGGCAACCAGCGCAGGCCCAGCAGCAGCAGCACCGTGGTCACCCCCTCGACCACCAGCTGGGTCAGGGCCAGATCCGGCGCCGACAGCCAGACGAAGGTCAGGCAGCTGGCCAGCCCCGCCCCGCCCATCAGAATGACGGCGGCGAGGCGATGATATTTGGCCTGCCAGGCTGCGGCCAGGGCGCAGGCTCCCCCCGCCAGCCACAGGGCGGCGAAGGCCAGGTTGTGCGCCTGGGGCACGCGGAACTCGGGCCAGGTGAGGACGAAACCGCCTGCCGCCGCCACGGCCGCCGAAAGCAGGGCTGTCAGCAGGATCAGGCGCAGCTGCGGCTGCAGGCGCTGCGCGCCGAGGTGACGCACGATCCACTGCGACATATCCATCAGCATGACCTGCGAGCGCTCGAACAGATAACCGCCGTTGAGCCGCTTCATGCCCCAGGGGCCGCCGCGCGGATTGGCGTTCAGCGCCTTGCCGAACACCACATAGAGGCCGATCCCGCCCGCCATGGCGATGACGCTGAGCAGCAGCGGCAGGTTGAAGCCATGCCACAGCGCCAGGCTGTAATAGGGCAGGTCGAACCCGACCATCGTCACCGCCGCACTGCGCAGGAAGGGACCGACGGTGATCGCCGGGAAGATCCCGACCAGCAGACACAGGGCCACCAGCACCTCGACCGGGCGCCGCATCCAGCCGGGCGGCTCGTGCGGGACGCGATCCAGCTCGGTCGGCGGCGGGCCGAAGAAGGTCGTGTGGATGAAGCGCAGCGAATACAGGACGCTGAAGGCGCTCGCCAGGGTCGCCAGCACCGGCAGGGCCTGGTTCAGCGCCGAGGTCTGGGTGCTGGCCAGGGCTTCGGCCAGGAACATCTCCTTGGACAGGAAGCCGTTGAGCAGGGGCACGCCCGCCATGGCGGCGGCGGCGACCATGGCCAGGGTGGCGGTGATGGGCATGAAGCGGATCAGGCCGCTGAGCTTGCGCATGTCGCGCGACCCGGCTTCGTGGTCGATGATGCCCGCCGCCATGAACAGCGAAGCCTTGAAGGTGGCGTGGTTGATGGTGTGGAAGATGGCGGCGATGGCGCCCAGGTCCGACCCCAGCCCCAGCAGCAGACAGATCAGGCCCAGGTGGCTAATGGTCGAATAGGCCAGCAGGCCCTTCAGGTCGTGCTGGAAGATGGCGCACCAGGCACCGACCAGCAGAGTCGTCAGCCCCAGGCCGCCGACCACGAAATACCACATCTCGGTCTCGCCGAAGACGGGCCAGAACCGCATCAGCAGGAAGACGCCCGCCTTCACCATCGTCGCCGAGTGCAGGTAAGCGCTGACCGGCGTCGGCGCCGCCATCGCGCGCGGCAGCCAGATATGGAAGGGGAACTGGGCGCTCTTGGTCAGGGCGCCGATCAGGATGAGCCCCAGGGCTACCGGATAGAGGGGGCTGGCCAGGATGACGTCGCGCGCGGCGATGACGGCGTCCAGCTCATAGCTGCCGACGATCCCGCCGATCAGGATCATGCCGACCAGCAGGGCCACCCCGCCCGTGGCGGTGATGGTCAGCGCCATGCGCGCGCCCTCGCGCGCCGAGGCGTTCTGGTGCCAGTAGCCGATCAGCAGGAAGGAGAAGAGGCTGGTCAGCTCCCAGAAGACGACCAGCTGGATCAGATTGCCCGACAGCACCACGCCCTGCATGGCGCCCATGAAGGCCAGCAGGAAGGAAAAGAAGCGCGGCACCGGATCCTTCGGCGACATGTAGTAGCGCGCATACAGCACCACGAGGGCGCCGATCCCCAGGATCAGGGCGCTGAACACCCAGGACAGGCCGTCCAGGCGAATGGTGAAATTCACCCCCAGGGACGGCAGCCACGCCAGCGTCAGCTTCAACACCTCGCCGTCCTGGAACCGGGGCCAGAGCACCGCCAGACAGCCGACGCTGATCAGGGCGATGATCCACGACAGAGCAGCCGCAGAGGTCCGCGCGTGACGCGGCAGCCCCGAGGCGATCATGGCCCCGATGAAGGGCAGGACGAGTATAATTAGCAGGAGGAAGCTGGCGGGCACGGGCGTGTCGATCATCTCCGATAGGTTGTGGGACGGCGCGGCGGAGGACGCCCCACGCGCCTCACCGTTCTGCCAGACTTTTTCCTAAGGGAAATGACGCCCTTGCGTCAAAGCGACGAGTTGGCGCGATTGTGACCGTAGCGGGAATGGTTTAGGCCCGCCGAACCGCAGCGCCGCCCCCTCGGCCGCGCCCTGCCCCGCTGATCAGACGCCTGTTATCGCCCCGTCTGCGCGAATCACCACGACCTGCTTCAGCGCGCTGACCTCGAACGGCTTGGCGAACAGGGTCGAGACCTGCATCAGCGCCGCCTCGGCCCGATCCTCGGTCAGGGTCAGCAGGATGAAGCCCTTGGCCGACTGGTCGCAGAAGCGCACCTCGTCATTGGCCTGCATCAGGGCCGCGCCGAGAGGGAAGCCGCCGATGGCGTCGCCGATCGAGGGGCTGGAGATCGCGCTGGTCCCGAACTCGACCGCACGACGCGCGCCGCCCGCGTCCTTCAGTTCATTGACCCAGAAGGCGTGGCTGTCGCCGGACAGGACGATGGGCTGCACCCCCGCCTCGGCGAAGACCGCGTAGAGGCGCTCGCGCCCGGCCGGATAGCCGTCCCAGGCGTCGAGGTTGAACGGCAACCCCATCCTGAACAGGAACAGCGCCTGTTCGAACTGGTCGCGATAAGCCTCGGGGATCCGGGCCATCAGGCCCTGAACCTGGGCCTCGGTCAGGGTGCGCGACACGTCGGGCCCGGCCACGCGCGCCATGACGACCTGATTGCCCAGCACCTGCCACGGCCGCCCCCTGGCCTTTGACGCGGACAGTTCGCGCTTCAGCCAATCGCGTTGCTCGACGCCCATCAGATCGCGGCCGGGGTCGTTCAGCTTCGTCCGGAAGGCGTCCAGGTCCAGCACCGGCTCGCCGTCCGGTCCCTCCATGACCGTCAGATCCTTGGCGTAATCCAGCGGCTCGGTGCGGCCGGTCAGGCGGGTCTCGACCATCATCAGGCTGGCCACATCGCCGAAGTGGAAGCTGCGATGGATCGCCTCCCTCAGCGCGCCGGGCTCAGCCTCGCGGATCGGCATCCATTCGTAATAGGCCTTCAGCGCCGCCGCCTTGCGCTGCGCGAAGTCGCCTTCGGTCTCGGGCTGATGGTTCTCGGCGCCGTGCATCCAGGCGTCGTTGGCCGTCTCGTGATCGTCCCAGACGCAGATGAAAGGGGCGCGGGCGTGGGCGGCCTGAAGGTCGGGGTCGGTCTTGTACTGGGCGTGACGCAGCCGATAGTCGGCCAGGGTGACGATCTCATGCGGCGGCTGCGGCACGCGGCCCAGCTTCGCCCCCGTCGCCATGCCATAGGCGTCGCCTTCCGCCCCATATTCATAGATGTAGTCGCCCAGATGGACCACCGCATCCAGGGACGGCAGGGCGGCGATGGCCTCATAGGCGTTGAACACGCCGCCGGGATGCAACTGGCATGACGCCACCGCCAGATTGACCGGCGCCATCCCGTCGGCCGCCAGCGTCCGCGTCCGGCCCAAAGACGAGCGCGTCTCGCCGACAGCGAAATCGTAGCGATAATCCCTGCCCGGCTTCAGCCCGGCCGCATCCACCTTGACCGTATAGTCGCGTTCCGGCCCCGTCATGACGCGGCCCATGGCGACCACGCGGTCGCCCTCGGCTTCCAGCACGCGCCAGACGACCGACACCGGCCCGGCCTGTCCGATCTCGGGCGTCACCCGCGTCCAAAGGATGACCCGATCCGTCGCTGGATCGCCCGAGGCGACGCCGTGGACGAAGGCGACGGCGACGTCTTCGCCCGAGGGAAGCGTGGCGCAACCGGCCGCCGCCCCCGCTCCGAACAGGCCCAAAAGGCCCCGACGGTTCATGCTCATCTTCGCAGCCCTCAGTAGCGCAGGGTGAAGGCGACGCCGTAGCTGGCCCCGCGCCCGGCGATGAAGGTCGGCAGACCCAGCGCATCGCCGGTATTGCCTGCATCCTTGATGTATTTCTCATCCAGGATGTTGTCGCCGAAGGCCTCGACGCCCCAGTTGCCGTTCGACGGGGCGTAACGCACCCGGAGGTTCAGCAGGCCATAGCCGTCCTGATACTCGTCCTGGATCAGGTCGGGCACGAAGTTGCCGGTCTGCAAGTCCGGGCGGTCGTTGTCGTCGTCGAAGAAGACCTTGGACTGCCACGTATAGGTCGGCTGGACCTCGAACGCCCCGCCTTCAACCGGTAGACGCCAGGTCGCCCCGATCGAGGCCATGTGATCCGGCGACAGGCGGAAGCGGTTGCCCTTGCGCGCCCCGCTGTCGAAGCGCGAGTGGTTGTAGCCATAGGTGGCGAACAGGTCGAGCGTCGGCGCCACGGCGAAGGCCGCCTGACCTTCAAAGCCATAGGCGCTGGCCTCGCCCGCATTGATGGTGACGAAGCGGGTCCCGTCCTGCTCGGTCGTCTGGAAGTTGTCATAGGCGTAGTGGAAAACCGCCGCGTCCAGACGCAGGCGCCGGTTCATCAGCGCCGTCTTGTAGCCGACCTCGAAGCTGTCGACCGTTTCGGCCGCGACCACCTGGAACTGGGGCGCGCCCAGCGGGGCCGAGGGACCCCGCACTTCCAGCACCTCCGGGCGACGGCCGCGCGCATAGTTGGCGTACAGGCTGGCGTCGTCCGACAGGGCGTAACGGGCGTTCAGGCGCCAGGTGAAGCCGTCGTCCTTGTGATCCGCGTAGATGCGGTTCCCGTTGCCCGCCGTCGGCTGGCTGGTGATGCCGAACAGCGGAACCAACGTCGCGGGCAGTTGGCCGTACATCGGGTTGGCCAGCGCCGCCAGCAGGGCCGGAACCTGTGCAGGCGGCACGGCGCCCTGCGCCACGGCCAGCAGGCCGCCCAGCGTCGAGCGCCCGTTCAGCAGGGCGGCCGAATAGCCCGTCGTCTTGTCGTCGGTGGTCCAGCGCAGGCCGCCCGCGACCTCCAGCCGGTCCGTGACCTGCACCGTCACGTCCCCGAACACGTCCCACGAGGTCAGCTCGCCGAAGTTGGTCGAGGTCTCGATATGAGCCGACTTCAGATTGTCGGCGATCGGCCCGGCCAGGGCGCCTCCGCCCAGCGGCGTCAGCATCTGGGCCAGGGCCAGCCGCGCCAGCGTCGGATAGGCCGCCATCGGCAGGGTGTTGTGGCCTACGCCCGTCGGATTCCCGTCCAGCAGACCGGCCAGTTGCACCAGGGCCAGACGTTCGTCGAACTGGGTCGGCATCCGCTGGAAGCCTTCCTCGCGGAACCACCCGGCGCCGACAAAGCCGCTGACGCGCCCGCCGTTGTCGTAGTTCAGGCGCAGTTCCTGGCTCCACTGCTTGCCGTGGGCGTGCTCGGCCGCTGTCAGCAGCGGCAGCGACAGGCCGTCAGGGTCGAAAACCTCGGTCGAGTCGAAGGTGCGGTAGGCCGTGGTCGAGTTCAGCGTCAGCGACGGCGACAGCCGCCATTTGGCTAGCCCCGTCACGCCCCACACTTCCCGATCCAGCCCCAGACCCACGCCGCCGTCGAAATCGGCGCCCGGCGTCAGGGCCGCGCCCTCCCACGGATCACGCCCGCCCAGCACGGCGCCGGTTTTCGGATCGGCCGGATGATAGGCGATGGACTTGAACGACGTCGCCGAGGCGTCATCCACCTGATAGTTGGCGATCAGATCGAACGACAGGTCTTCGGTCGGCGCCCAGGCGCCCGACAGGCGCACGGCCTTCGTCTCGATCGAGTTGTAGTTCTCGCCGCCCAGCAGGTTCTCGACCGTGCCGTCGCGGGTCTTCATCCGCGTGGCCAAACGCAGGGCGCCCGTCTCGCCCAGCGGGGCGTTCACAAAGCCCTCGACCGCGCGATAATCCATATCCCCCGCCTCGATGCGGGCGGCGGCGTCGAACCGGCCGGGGCGGGCGCGGTTCTGCACCAGGTTGACCGCGCCGATCAGGGCGCCGCGGCCATACAGGGTCGACTGCGGCCCCTTGGCCACCTCGATCCGCTCCATGTCGAACAGCTCGACATAGGATCCGCGCGACTTCGAGATCGACACCCCGTCCTGATAGACGGACACGCGCGGCTCGGCCGTGGCGGCGCCCGAGTCCGAGGTGATGCCGCGCATCACGAAGCCCGGATTGTTCGGCGACTGGTTCTGCACCAGGAAGCCCGGGACGAAGGCCGACAATTGATCGAACTCCTGCACGCCCAGGCTTTCGAGGAAGGCGCCGCTGTAGGCCGTCAGGGCGAAGGGCACCTCGATCGGATCCTGGGCGCGCAGCTGGGCGGTCACGACGATGTCGTCCACGGCGGTCGTCGCTTCGGCAGGCGACGCCGTCTGGGCGTGCGCGGCCCCAGCCGCCATCAGACCCGCGACGGCGACGCCCGCCAGAAATCCCCGCTTGAGACTGATCGGCTTCATGTTCCTACCCCTTGAGAAAGCGGGACAGACCTAGAGGCGCGCAATGTCGTGGACGCGACGGCGCCGTCACGGCGCGATGAAGCTGCGGCGGCGGTTATGCGAAACTCCCTCGCCCCACGGCCTATTCCCGCCGTTCGATCGTCGGCGATCCGCAGCGTCGGGCGAACGCAAGTCGTCGCCGCGCATTCCATCTGACAATGGAGGATCACATGGCCGCTCGCCCGACCTGGCAAGGACATCTGAAACTGTCGCTCGTCACCTGTCCGGTGGCGCTCTACACCGCGACGACCAGCGCCGCCGACGTGCGCTTTCACCTGATCAATCCGGACACCCACAACCGCATCCGCATGGTGCCGACCGACCCCGACGCCGGGCCGGTGGAGCGCAGCCATCTGGTGCGCGGCTATGAGGTGTCGAAGGACGAATACGTCCTTTTCGACGACGCCGACTTCGACAAGGTGCGGCTGGACAGCACCAAGACCATCGCCATCGACAAGTTCGTGGACGAGGCCGAGATCGACCGTCTGTACTGGGACGATCCCTTCTTCGTCGTCCCGGAAAAGGGCGCGGGCGTCGAGGCCTTCGCCGTCATCCGCGACGCCATGCAGAAGCAGGGCAAGGTGGCGCTGGGCCAGTTGGTCCTGCGCGGCAAGGAACGCCAGCTGGCGCTGGAGGTGCGGGGCAAAGGCCTGCTGGCCTACACCCTGCGCGCCCACGACGAGGTGCGCGACGCCGATGACTATTTCGACGACATCCCCAAGGTGAAGGCCGACGCCGACATGGTCGAGATCGCCGCCCGCATCATCGCCCAGAAGGAAGCCGACTTCGACCCGACCGCCTTCAAGGACCGCTATGACGACGCCCTGCGCGAAATGATCAAGGCCAAGACCAAGGGCGGCAAGGGTCTGGTCGACGTGGCCGAGCCGGACGACACCAACGTCATCGACCTGATGGCCGCGCTGAAGAACAGTCTGAAGGGTTCGGCCGGCGGCGCGCGCAAACCGGCGGCGAAGAAGCCCGCCGCCAAGTCGGCGCCGCGCAAGAAGACCGCCTGAGGGTCAGTCCACCCCCATCTTTCGCAGGGCGGGCCTCAGGCTGACGGCGCCGTCGCGGAAATCGGCCCAGGCGTCGGGCCGCTCAAGCAGCTCAGGCCAGACCCACAGATTGTAGTCGGCCGGATTCAGCCCCGGCTTGACGTGATCCCACGACAGGGGAAAGGCGATCCCCGCCCCCGGCCGGGCGCGCGGCGACCAGGGCGCCACGGCGGTCGCCATCCGGCCGTTGCGCAGATAGTCGATGAATATCTTTCCGCCCCGCGCCTTCTTGGCCAGCGTGGTGGTGAAGCGGTCGGGCGCCTCGGCCTTGACGGCCTCGGACACAGCCTTGGCGAAGGCCTTGTTCTGATCCCAGCTGACTTTCGACCGCCCGTCGGCGCGGATGGGGACGACCAAATGCAGCCCCTTGCCGCCTGTCGTCTTGACGAAGGGATTGAGGCCCAACGCCACCAGCTTCGCCTTCACCACATGAGCGGCGGCGATCACGTCGTCGAAGTCCAGCCCCACGTCAGGGTCCAGATCGAAGGTGATCTGGTCAGGCGTCTCCGGATCGCCCGGCTTGCAGCCCCAGGGGTGCAGCTCCAGTCCGCCCGACTGAGCCACGGCCGCCAGCCCGCCGACATCGACAACGGCGACGTAGGGGGTGCGCGCCTTGACGTCGATCAGCTTGAGCCGCGGGTTCGACCCGGCCATGGCGTGACGCTGGAAGAAGGTCTGGCCCTCTATGCCGTCCGGGGCGCGGATGATCGATGTCGGCCGGTCGGCGACATGGGGCAGCATCCGCTCTGCCGCCGCCTCGTAATAGCGCGCCAGATCAGCCTTGGTGATCGGCGGGCGCCCGTCGGCGCCGGGCCACAGCACCTTGTCCGCGCTGGAGATGGCGACGCCCGCCACCGTGACCTTGCCGCCCTTTCGCGGCGTCTGCGACGCGGCAGGCGCCTGCGGCGCGTCCGTGACGTCCTCGGCGGTCTTGTCGTCGCGCAGGCCCTTGAACGCCGCCTGCCGCAAGGCGCCGGACTCGGTGTAGCCGCCGTGCTCGATTTCGGCGACCAGCCTCGGCTTCACCCAGTGGATGTCCTTGCCGCTCTTGGGCGCGCCGGTGCCGACGAAGGGATTCTTGTCCGCCGCCTCGGCCTTCAATGCGGGGATGAGCAGCCGCGTCGCCGTTTCGCCAAAACCCGTCCCGACCCGGCCGAGGTATTTCAGCCCGCCTTTCTCACGCACCCCGACCAGCAGCGAGCGGAACCGGCTGCCGCCTTCCGACGACCAGCCGCCGATGACGACCTCATCGCGGCCACGGCGTTTGGACTTCACCCAGCTTGACGACCGGCCCGCGTGATAGGGCGCGTCCAGCTTCTTGGAGATGACGCCTTCCAGATGCATCCGACAGGCGCTTTCCAGCACCGCCTGCCCGGTGGAGGCGAAATGCTCGACGTAGCGCAGACGCGCGGCGTCCTTCGCGCCGATGCGGTCGATATAGGCCTGCAGCCGCGCCTTGCGGTGCGACAACGGCAGCCTGCGCAGATCCTCCGCCCCCTCGAACAACAGGTCGAAGGCGAAGTAGACGAGCCGATCCGTCTCCCCCTCCGATATCGCCGCCTGAAGGGCGCTGAAGTCCGGCATGTGGTCGTCGTCCAGCGCGCATAGTTCGCCGTCGATCACCGCATCGGGCCAGCCCGCCGCATCCGTCGCTAACTCGGGAAACCGGTCGCTCCAGTCCAGACCCTTGCGGGTTCTCAGCACCGCCTGGCCGCCGCCGATCCCGATCTGCAGCCGATAGCCGTCGAACTTGATCTCATGCGCCCAACCGGCAGCCGAGGGCGGATGGTCCACCGCCTTGCACAACTGGATCGGGACGAAGGCGTGCGGCTGTTTCGCCTTGGACGTCGCCTTAGACGGCGCGGGCTTGGGCGGCGCCTTGCGGCGGGTGGGTTTGGATGATGTCCATTGCGCGTCGCCCTCCGCGATCTGAGCCAGGGAGCGGCCGCTCGTCACCGAAGCGTCGATCTGCGCGAGGGCGTCGCCTTCGCCGGCGACGGCGTGTTCGTCCTTCTCCTTCAGCAGCAGCCAGTTGTTGCGCTTGGACGGCTTGCCCCGGTCGCTCTTCAGCCGGATCAGCGCCCATTTGCCCTTCAGCCGCTCGCCATGAAGGATCATCTTGATCTGGCCGCGCGCCCAGGCCGCCTCAAGGTCCGGCTCCTGCGGCTCCCAGGTTCCCACATCCCACAGCTGCACCGTGCCCGCGCCGTAGTTGCCCGCCGGGATGGTCCCTTCGAAGCCGCCGTAATCGAGCGGGTGATCCTCCACCTCCACCGCCAGCCGCTTGATCGCCGGGTCGCGCGACGGGGCCTTAGTCACGGCCCAGGACTTCAGCACCCCGTCCGCCTCGATGCGGAAATCGTAGTGCAGCCGCGTCGCCGCATGGCGCTGGATCACGAAACGCCGCGCGTCCTTGTTCCCGGTGCGCCGAGCGCCCTTGGGTTCCGGCGTCTGCTCGAAACGCCGCTTGGCCTGATAGGTCTTCAGTTCGCCGCGCATGAACGCTTAATCCGTCCGCGTGAAAACCGTTGCGATGCGACGGCGGCCGCGCCCGGTCTGACGTCAGCCGAAGCGTTCGATCCGCAGGGCGTCGGTCCAGCCCGGCGTAGGCCGGCCCAGCGCCATCTGCTCAACGATTTCCGCCGTCCGCGCCGCCGTCGTCAGGCCCAGATGCTGGTGGCCGAACGCATAATGCACCTGAGGATGAGCGTTCAGCCGTCCGATGGCGGGCAGATAGTCCGGCAGGGTCGGCCGGGGGCCGCACCACCGATCAGGCTGCGCCGAAAAGGCCACGCCCAGTTCGCGCAGATGCGCCTCGATGCTGCGCCACTTGCGCGGATCCGACCGGGCGGAGGGAGCGCCGAACTCGACATGGCTGGAGGCGCGCAGGCCCCCGTCGAAACGAGCGACCGCCAGGGCCCGGTCCTCGAAGACGGTCAGAGGCAGGTCGTCGGGCCAGTCATGCTGGGCCGACTGCACCGAATAGCCCCGCTCGCCGATCAGGGGGACACGCACGCCCAGCGGCGCCATCAGATGCTCCGACCAAGCCCCGGCCGCGACCACGACGCGATCGGCGTGGATGACTGTTCCGTCCGACAGGGCGACCTCGGCGGCGTCGGCCGCGGGCCGGATGGCGGCGGCATCGGCGTGGACCGTCTGCCCGCCTTTGTCGAAGAAGGCGGACAGCAGAGCGTCGCGCACCGCCTGCGGTTCGCTGACCTGACCCGTGCCGGTGAACCGGATTCCGCCTGCCGGGCGCTGGCGCAGGACGGCGTCATACGCGGCCAGTTCCTCAGCCTCCATCACGCGGAAGCGCGCCCCGCCCGTGCGCGCGGCGCTCCAGCTCGCCAGCCCGCGCCGGGCCGCTTCGGGCGTGGACCAGACCACCGTGTGGCCCGTCGCGCGGATCAACCCCTCGGGCGCCTCCGCCAGGACGGCCAGACGCCGCCAGGCGCCGACCGGATCATCCAGCAGATGCGCCAGAACCTCGGCTCCGTGAGCGACGGCCGCCGGGCGGCACGCCGCCAGGAAGCGCAGCGCCCATGGCCCCCACAAGGACGCATCCCGCGCACGAAAGTCCAGCGGCCCGCCAAAGGCGAACAGTCGCCAGAGGGCGCTCTTGAGGGTCGCGGGCGAGGGCATGGGCTCGCATTGCTCGGCGGCGATGTGGCCGATGTTGCCGAAGGAGGCGCCGCGTCGCGCATCGCCTCGGTCGATCAGCGTGGTCTCGAAGCCCGCCGCCTGGAGCCGAAGCGCCGTCGCCGCCCCGACCAGCCCCCCGCCGACGACGGCCCAGCGGCGGGGTGGCGTCATGCCGCCGCGCCCTCGCCGAACGGATCGTCGAGGCTATGCGACGGCTCGGTGAACCAGACGGGCCCTTCCTCGGTCATGTAGAAATGGTCTTCGAGGCGCACGCCGTACCGGCCGGGAATGACCAGCATCGGCTCGTTCGAGAAGCACATGCCGGGCGCCAGAGGCGTGGCGTCGCCGCGCACCAGATTGGGCGCTTCGTGAATGTCCAGGCCGATGCCGTGGCCGGTGCGGTGGGGCAGGCCCGGCAGCCGGTAATCGGGGCCATAGCCGAGGCCGGTCAGATAGTCGCGCGCGGCGGCGTCGATGCTGGCGCAGGTTGCCCCCACGGCGGCGGCGGCGAAGGCGCGCGCCTGCGCTTCCTTTTCATGCGCCCAGACATGGCGGAAGTCGTCGCTCGGCCGGCCGAAGACATAGGTGCGCGTGATGTCCGAGTGATAGCCGTCCACCAGGGTCCCGGTGTCGATCAGCACCACATCGTCCGCCGCCAGGGCGCGGTCGCCCTCGCCGCCGTGCGGCAGGCAGGTGTCGTCGCCGAAGGAGACGAGGCAGAACCAGGACCCGCCCTCGCCGCCCAGAGCGCGGTGTTCGGCGTCGATGAAGGCCTTGACCTCGGAGGTGCGCACGCCCGCCTTCAGCCAGTGGCGGGTGCGGCGCTGGACTTCCAGAGTGATGGCCTTGGCGCGGGTCAGAAGGGCGATCTCGGCCGCCGATTTGATGCTGCGCTGGGCGACGATCAGCGGGCCGCCGTCCGTGACGCGATCGGCTCCCAGAACGCGGCTGAGGCCGAGCCAGATGAAGGCCGCCGCCTGATCGTCGATCGCCAGCACGCCGCCCTCGGGAAGGCTGGCCGCCGCCAAGGCATAGGGGCTTTCTTCCTCTTCCCAGGTCAGGATGTCTCCCGCGACGGCGCCCGCCGTCAGCCCGGCCACCTTGTCCAACTCAAACCGGGGACAGATGTACTGGACCCGGCCGTCGGCATGGATCAACGCGCCCGTCAGCCGCTCGGACGGATGCCAGTCCAGCCCCGTATAATAGCGCAACGACGCCGTGGGCCCGACCAGCAGTGCCGCCAATCCCTCGGCTTTCAGCCGCGCGGCCAGGGCGGCGATGCGGTCCTGTCGTTCGGCGACGGTGATGGGCGGGGCGCTGGGCGGAAGAAAAGTCATGGCATGAATGTATATTGTATATGATTTTCAGTCATGTTTTCTTTCATTCCTCGGATCGCCCGTAAAGGGCGGCGAGGACCTCGGGGGAGGGAAGCATCATGATTATAGCCGTTCTGCTGACGGCGCTGGCGCTGCTGGCCGCCTTCTACGCCGTCCAACTGGTCCGCACCGCCAAGGCGCGCGGCGCGTTGAAGCCCAAGGCCGAAGGCGTAGCCATCGGCGCCGTCGCCAACTTCTTCGATGCGCTGGGCATAGGCTCCTTCGCCCCGACCACGGCCTGGCTGCGGTTCCGCAAACTTGTGCCCGACAGCTTTCTTCCAGCGGTGCTGAACGCCGGACACTGCCTGCCCACGGTCATGCAGGGCCTCGTCTTCATGAAGCTGATCCAGGTCGATCCGGTGCTGCTGATCGCGTGTATCGGCGCCTCGATCCTGGGGGCGGTCATCGGCGCGCCCATTGTGCTGCGTCTGCCGGTGCGTGCGGTTCAGATGGTGGTCGGCGCGGCCCTGCTGATCGCCGCCGCCCTTTACGCCATTACCAATCTGAACCTGATGCCTGCAGGCGGAGAAGCGGTCGCCCTGGACGGCCATCTGTTCCTGATCGCCGTCCTGGCCCATGTGCTGATGGGCGCCCTGATGAGCTTCGGCATCGGCCTTTATGCGCCTTCGCTGATCATGCTCAGCCTGATGGGCATGAACCCGACGGCGGCCTTCCCGATCATGATGGGCGCCTGCGCCTTCCTGATGCCGGTGTCGAGTCTGCGCTTCATCAAGAGCGAGCGCATCGACCTGCGGCTGGTGCTGGGCATGGCAATCGGGGGCATACCCGCGGTGTTGCTGGCCGCCTTCGTCATCACCTCCCTGCCGCTGACGGTGCTGCGCTGGGGCGTGGTGCTGGTGGTGCTCTACGCCGCCGTCAACCTGCTGATGACTGCGCTGAAGGCCCGCCAGCAGCCTGTTCCCGCGGAACAGGGCTGACGAGCCCCCGCAGGGGCTGCGATCAGCCTCGCCCGTCGCGCTGAGCGAACTCCTCGCGCAGGTCGGACAGGGTGTGTTGCAGGTGGTCCGCCACCAGACGGCGCACCCTGTCGGCATCGCGGGCCAGCCAGGCCTGAAGGATGTCCTGATGCTCGGCCTCGGCCGTCAGATGGCGCCCCTTGTGCTCAAGGTGCTTGCGCACATAGCGGTCGGCCATGACGTGAAGCCGGCTGGTGATCTCCGTGGTCAGGGCGCGCTTGCTAGGCTGCACCAGAGCCATGTGGAAGGCCCGGTTCAGAGGGCCGACGGTCGGCATTCCGCCAGCCGCCGCCGCGTTCAACTGGGCCAGCACCTGACGGGCCTCCTCCTGACGGGCGTCATCGGCGACCAGACACGCCTCGGCCGCCGCATCAGGCTCCAGCTTGAGGCGGAGTTCGAAGATCTCTTCGACCTCGGCCGCGCTCATGCCGCGCGCGAAAAAGCCCCGGTTGGCGTGCGACACCACCAGCCCGTCCTGCTCCAGCCGCACCAGGGCTTCGCGCAGCGGAATCTTCGAAACGTTCAGGTCCGCCGCCAGGGCGTCCTGCCGGATCGGCACGTCCGGCGCGATCGCGCCTGACAGGATCATGTCGCGCACAACCTCCATCAGGCGGTCGGACAGGGTGCGGACTTCAAGCGGAGATGCGGCCATGCAGTTCATCAAGTCGAAAAGGCTGGGCCGGTCGCCCGGTCCAGCCATAACGCGCGCCGAACGCAATTACGACGCGCAAGTCTTTCAGACGACCTGGAAGCCCGCCCAGAAGGGATCCTTGCGGTCCACCCAGATGGTGTTGAAGCCGGTGGCGACGGCCGACCCTTCGATGGAGGGCACGATCGCCTTGTGGTCGCCCACCGTGGTCTCGGCTTCCACGCGGCCGATGAACCGGCTGCAGATATAGCTTTCGTGGACGAAGGCGTCGCCGACCTTCAGCCGCCCCTTGGCGTGCAGATGAGCCAGCCGCGCCGAGGTGCCGGTGCCGCAGGGGCTGCGGTCGATGGCCTTGTCGCCGTAGAAGACGGCGTTGCGGCCGTCAGCGCCCTCGCCCTTGGGCTTGTCGGCCCACAGCACGTGGCTGACGCCATTGATCGAGGGCTCGTCCGGGTGGACCGGATGGAAGGCCGCCCGCACCCGCTCGCGCACCAGACCGCTCAGTTCGATGATGCGGCCGGCGCCCAGGTCATCCAGGCCGGTGTAGGCGCCCTGCGGCTCGACGATGGCGTAGTAGTTGCCGCCGTAGGACACGTCGACGCTCAGCGGGCCGAGGCCCGGCACGTCGATCTCGATCCCTTCCGCCGCCAGATAGGCCGGGACGTTGCGGATGCGCACCGAGGTCACCTTATCGCCCTCGGTCTCATAGGCGATGTCCAGAACGCCCGCCGGGACCTCGACCTTCAGCCGCCCCGGCGTGCGCGGCCGGATCAGGCCATGCTCCAGCCCGAAGGTGATCATGCCGATCGTCCCGTGGCCGCACATGGGCAGGCAGCCGCTGGTCTCGATGAACAGGATGCCCGCGTCCGCATCCGGCAGGGTCGGCGGATACAGGAAGCCGCCGCTCATCATGTCGTGGCCGCGCGGCTCGAAACACAAGGAGGTGCGAATCCAGTCGTAGCGGCTCAGAAAGTCGAGCCGCCGCTCGGCCATGCTGGCCCCTGACAACAGGGGCGCGCCGCCGGCGACCAGGCGAACCGGGTTGCCGGCGGTATGACCGTCAATGCAGAAGAAGACGTCGCGCATTCAGGTTCCCGATCAGACGATCTTCACGGCCTTGCCCGAGCCGATCGGGCGCGTTTCCGCCGCCTTCTCGACCATGGCGATGACCTCGGCCCGACGGGCGCCCGCCAGCGGCATGCGCGGCATACGGACCCGCTCGCTGCCCCGGCCCATGATCATTTCGGACAGCTTGATCGACTGAACCAGATCCGAAACTGAATCCAGGTGCAGCAGGGGCATGAACCAGCGATAGATCTCCAGCGCACGGGCGATATCGCCGTCCTTGACCGCGCGGACCAGAGCCACGGACTCTTCAGGGAAGGCGTTGGTCAGGCCCGAGACCCAGCCCTTGGCGCCCAGGATCATCCCTTCCAGCGCCACGTCGTCCAGGCCGACCATGACCGAATAGCGGTCGCCCAGCTCGTTGAAGATGTCGGTGATGCGCCGCGAATCCGGGGCGCTTTCCTTCAGGGCCACGATGTTCGGCACGTCCGACAGGCGACGCAGGTCGTCGTTGTTCAGCGTCTGACGATACATCAGCGGGTTGTTGTAGAGCATGTTGGGCAGGCCGCTGGCGGCCGCCACCGCGCGGAAGTGCGCCTCAAGCTCGGCTGCGGTCGGCACATAGACCATGGCCGGCAGCACCATCAGGGCGTCCACGCCGATGTCCTCGGCGTCCCTGGCGTAGGCCTCGGCCCGGGCCGTCGTCAGTTCGCTGACGCCGGTGATGATCGGCACGCGGCCATCGACGACCTCGACCGCCGCCTTGAGGACGGCCCGCTTTTCTTCTGGCTCCAGCGAGTTGTTCTCGCCCACGGTGCCCAGCACGATGATGGCGTCGACGCCATCACGGATCAGGCCGTCCAGAACCTTCTGGGTGGAGTCGAAATCGACCCCCAGGCTCTCATTGAACTGCGTGGTGGCCGCCGGAACCACCCCGGTCCAATCCAGCTTCATTCCCGCCATTTGCTGCTTCCTCCCGAGCCTGCATATTCGTATACGGTATATGATTAAGGCGGATGCAGCAGCTGATCAAGGTCCTGAAACGGCTTGCAAACCGACTGCCGCGGCCACTCCGCCGCGACTGGTCTGGCGTCAGAACCCCAACGCCATGATCTGATCGTACAGGACCTTGGGCGTGCGCACGCCGTTCGCCAGGCTGCGCGCACGGGCTTCATAACGACGCTGCGACGGCAGGCGCGCGCCTTGGTCGGCGAAGGCGGCGAACAGGGCCTCGGCCCGCGCAGCGTTCGTCTCCGCTTCGCCGCCGCCCATCAGGCCGGGATCGAAGGCCAGGATCAGCTCGCCGTGCATGGGCGCCGCCTTGGCGCCGTCATCAAAGGCCATGGATTCGCGACTGGTCAGATCCCCGATCAACGGCCCCGCCATCAGTTCGATCATGGTCGAAAGAGCTGAGCCCTTGTGCCCGCCGAAGGTCAGCATGGCCCCGTCCAGAGCGGCGCGCGCATTCGTCGTCGGCCGCCCCTCGGCGTCAACGCCCCAGCCTTCGGGGATCGGCTTGCCGGCGATGTCGTGCAGCGCCATATCCCCGCGCGCGATGGCGCTGGTGGCGAAGTCGAAGACATAGGGGTGCGGCCCCGGACGCGGCCAGCCGAAGGCGATCGGATTGGTGCCCAGAAGGCCGCGCTTTCCGCCCGCCGGGGCAACCCATGAATGGCTCGGCGTCATGGCCAGGGCCGCCACGCCCATGCCGGTCAGTTGTTCGATCTCGGGCCACAGGGCCGAGAAATGGAAGCAGTTATTGATGACCAGAGCCGCCACCCCGACCGCCCTGGCCTTCTGCGCCAACAGGGGCGCGGCCCGCTCGAAAGCCAGCAGGGAATAGGCGTAGCGGGCGTCGGCGCGCACCAGGGCGGGCGAGGCGTCGGTGATGACCGGCTCGGCGTCCAGCGACATCTTGCCCGAGCGGATCGTCATCACACAGCCCGGCAGACGATACAGCCCGTGCGAGGCGCACTCGTCCCTCTCGCCCGCCGTGATGGCCCGCGCCACCGCCTCGGCGTGCGGCTCCGACAGGCCCGCCCCCGTCAACACGCGTCGCGACAAGGCGAACACCTCGTCGATCGACAAGGCGACCGTTTCCTGGGCCTCAAACACGCTCATACCGCTCTCCCGCAACACAATCGTATACGATATGGGCGCGGGCAAAAACGTCAAGCCGTCAGCGTGGTTTTCTAAAGCGCGTCGCGGGCCGCGCTCAGGTCGGCCAGAAAACGCTTCCGTTCCTCGGCGCGCAACGCCGGGTCGGGCAGGCGCAGCAGGTAGGACGGGTGCACCGTCAGCAGCACGCGCGCCCCCTCCTCCGTCACTATGACCCGGCCGCGTTCTGCCTGAACGGCGGGCTTTCGTCCCAGCACCGCCAGCCCCGCCGTCGCGCCCAGCGCCAGGATCAGCTTCGGCCTGACGAGGCGCCGTTCATGATCCAGCCACCAGCGGCAGGCCTGGACCTCGCCCGCATTGGGCGTCTTGTGCAGGCGGCGCTTGCCGCGCGGCTCATGCTTGAAGTGCTTGACCGCATTGGTGAGGTAGAGGTCGCGACGATCCAGCCCCGCCTCTTCAAACGCCGCATCCAGAAGACGCCCGGCGGGGCCGACGAAGGGCCGACCGGCCAGATCCTCCTGATCGCCCGGCTGTTCGCCCACCACCATCAGAGCCGCGCGTTTAGGTCCCTCGCCGCAGACGCCCTGGGTGGCGTCGCGCCACAGCGGACAGCGGCGGCAGCCCTGACCGCCGCGCGCCAGTTCGTCCAGACTGTCGGGGACCAGATCATCGGTCGCACCGCGATCCACCAGCGGCGCGCGAACGCGCTGGAACCGGTCATTGGGCGTGGGCGCGGGCTGGTTCACCATGGCGTCTGTGCGAACCGACGCGGCGGCGGTCAGTTCCGGAATCAGCGCCGCCTCAGGCAGGTTTTTCCAGTAACGCTTGGGCATTTCCGACCGCATGGCCTGGGGCCGCAGCCGCGCCGGATTGAAGGTCGAGGCGTAGTAGGTGCGCCAGAAATCCTCCACCGCGTCCTCGGCGGGCGCCTGCGACTGATCGGCGGGCGGGCCGAAGGTCAGCGTTCCGTCCCAGTGCGCCGCGCCGTCCGGCGTGAGGATCGACCATCGCATGGCGCTGAACCGGCGCGCGAAGAAGGGCGCCGTCGCCTGCAGCACCCGATGCGCCGGCTCGAACCACGCCACCCAGCGCTCGCCCGCTTCGTCTTCCGCCTGGCGAAAGCGCACAAAGGCCTTCATCTTGTGGGCGGCGCGGCGCACCGCCTTCACCCGATCCGCCGCCTCGGCCACGTCGCGGTCGGACAGGACGGCCATCAGGTTCGGCTGATCCTTCAGCCGCCACAGCAGGCGATACATCAGGTCGAAGCGGTCCTCGGACCGGTGCTGGATCAGTTGCGCCGCCGTGTCCAGAAAGGCGCGCGGCGCGGTGAAGGCGCCTTCGACCTCAGGCAGGGCGCCGCCCTCATCGAACAAGCCGCCCGCCGTCGCCCCCACGACGAATTTCACCCGGCCGGGCTCCTCGCCGGCCAGCCGCAGGCGCCGCGCCGCCTTGCGCCAGCCATCGAAATCCAGCGGGTCGGACAGGAGCGCCGTGCGCATCAGAACAGGCTCAACTGCTCAGGCTTGCGCTGAGGCGCCAGGCGCGCGCGCAGGTCGGCCGCGTCCGTCAGGCCGCCGGGCGTCCAGTCCAGCGCCGTGATCCACGGCCGCACCGCCTCGATCGACCGGGTCAGCCGACCGACATCCTCAAGCCGCAAGGTGCGATGGCGCCGCACCGACAGGATGCGGTCCACCGCCTTCACCCCCAGCCCCGGCACCCGCAGCAGGGTCTCGCGCGCCGCCCGGTTCACATCGATAGGAAAGGCCTCCCGGCGCCGCAGCGCCCAGGCCAGCTTGGGATCGACGGCCAGATCCAGCATGCCGTCGTCGGTCCCCTCGCCGATCTCGGGTGCGGTGAAGCCGTAGAACCGCATGAGCCAGTCGGCCTGATAGAGCCTGTGTTCGCGCATCAGCGGCGGCTTGGTCGGCGGCAGCAGGCTGGAGCCGTCGGGAATGGGGCTGAAGGCGGAATAATAGACCCGACGCAGGCCATAGCCGCCGTAAAGGGCGGCGCTGCGAGCCATGATCTCCGTGTCCGGCGCACCGTCGGCGCCGACGATCAGCTGGGTCGATTGACCGGCCGGGGCGAAGGCGGGCGGGCGTTTGCGGTCCCGCTTTTCGGGTTTCGCCTCCTCCAGTTTCAGCCGCACCTGCCCCATGGCCTTGCGGATGGTCCGCGCGTCCTTTTCGGGCGCGAGACGGCCCAGAGCCTCGTCGCGCGGCAGTTCGATATTGGCCGACAATCGATCGGCATAGAGGCCCGCCTGCTCCACCAGCCGCGCATCCGCCTCCGGGATCAGCTTCAGATGGATATAGCCGCGAAAGTCATGATCTTCGCGCAGGCGCCGCGCGACCTCGACCAACTGCTCCATCGTGTAGTCCCCGTTGCGGATCACGCCCGACGACAGGAACAGCCCCTCGATATAGTTGCGCTTGTAGAAGGCCAGGGTCAGGTCGACGACCTCCTGCACCGTGAAGCGCGCCCGCTCGACATTGGACGACACCCGGTTGATGCAATAGGCGCAGTCGTAGATGCAGAAGTTGGTCAGCAGGATCTTCAGCAGGCTGATGCATCGACCGTCAGGCGTATAGGCGTGGCAGATGCCCATGCCCTCGGTCGAGCCGATCCCGCGCCCGCCCAAGGAGTCCCGCTTCGTCGTGCCGGACGAGGCGCAGGAGGCGTCGTATTTCGCTGCGTCCGCCAGAACCGCCAGCTTTCGTCGGAGATCGATCTGAGCCATTCGTTCATGATATGTTCCATAGCAGAACAGGTCCAGCTTGACCGAAGGGCTTTTCGTAATGCGGCTGACATAAGGGACCAGGCCGCGACGGCCATGGGAGAGTTCAGTCGTTTCCGCTCTGCCTGTGCTCGTCAAACAGGCAAACGCATCGTCGCGGAACGCGCAGTGTCGCTCGGGGCAGCGCCTTGACCCACGCCCTGGTGCCCCCCCGAGGGCGCCTCAAAATAAGGCCGAGATAGGTGGGGATGCGAAAGCACGAGCCTGCCGGGCCTCTAACTCGATGCTCCATTATGGCACAAACGAGTTGATGATCGCTGATCGGATGCCCCAGGGGTACGTCTCGGAGCCTATCGGAATTCCTCCCGGCGCGAGCAGTTGGAGCAGCGCCCCGTGGGGATCGATAAACCCGTAATAATGGTTAAAAAAGTATTAATTTTCGATTGACTCGCAGAACTTCGTTTGACCATTAGTGTCCCAAAATGGAATGGCCCAGTTTGTGAAAAGGGCATTTTCGAGATGTTCGCCGACGGCGTTCGTTGATTTTGGGGAACGGGGCTTGTTCGCACGCTTCTATATATTGCCGGCCATGTGCGCGGCATCGTGGGCGTTCGCCGGACTCGCCTGCGCGCAGTCCACGGATGGGGTCGAGATCGTAGTAAGCGCAACTGTAGCGGAGCGCTGCGGGTTTGCGCCCGGCGGGCCCTCGACGCTCAACGTCGCCGTCGATCTGGAAGAAGCACACTCTCAAAACTTGGCGCTGCGCCTCGACTGTAACACGCCCTTTCAAGTAACAGCCAAGTCGGAAGCCGGCCGGCTGACCAACCGCTCGGCATCGGACGATCTGTCGGGCTACGCCTTCACCAAGGCCTACGGCTTCAGCATCGAACTCGACACCGACGCTGGCAAAATCCGCAGCGGACGCTGCCTGTCGTCCACGCTCGTCGACGGCGGCGACTGCGTCCTGGCTCAGCCCGGCGGGCTCGGCTCCGGCGATGGCGTGGCCATCGGCCGCGACGCCACCCTGACGGTGGATTGGCCAGCGCAGACAACCCTGGGTCGCCGTCTGGCCGCTGGCGACTACAGCGACACCATCACAATCAGCATCGCAGCCCGCTCATGAGGGCGCTGCAGCCCCACTATTCGAGCTGACGCCCCGGCGCCGGTCGAAGCCTTCGGGTCGGACCTAATGTCTGCCTCGAGTAACCCGTCGGTCCCGGCCGACTTTTATGTTCAGGAACTAATCATATGAACCGCATCGCTTTCGTCGCCGCTTCGACTGCTGCTCTCCTGGTCGCCGGCGCCGCCTCGGCCCAAGACACGCAAACGGTCGCCATCAACGCCTCCGTCGCTCCCAAGTGCGGCGTCTCGGCCCAGCAAACCACCGTTACTCTGTCCGCTGACCTGACCGATGCCGACGCCAAAGTGCGCAGCGGCGTCACCACCGAGATCGCCAACGCCCTGAACGGCGCGCGCATCGTCGCCTTCTGCAACGGCGTGAACAACAGCGTCGAAGTGAAGCGCGCCGTCCTGGCCCGCACCGGCGCTACCGGCAACGGCCTGGCCGACGGCGGCTTCGCCCAGTTCATCCGCTACAACCTGGACGCTTCGCTGAACGGCGTGGCCCTGGATTCGACCAGCACGGAAGGCGCCTCGACCGTCGCATCGCGTTTCGGCGGCCACATCAGCCTGTCGGACGCCAACACGCACGTCCGCTTCGCCCAGGCCGCCAGCAACGGCGCGCCGGTCGCCTCTTCGAACGGCTCGACCCCGACCTCCACGAACTGGTCCTCGCTGACCGACCGTCGTCTGGCCGCCGGCGCCTACACCGGTTCGGTCGAAGTGATCGTTACGCCGGGCGCTTAATCCAAGCCCGTTAATCCCGGCTTCATATCACCGGGATATCGCCGGACCGGCTAACCCTGTCGGTCCGGCGCCCTTTTCCAATCAGCATATTCAAGGATTGCCATGTTCGGCGGTGCGTTGCGGACTGTTAAAGCCCTTTGTCTGGCCGGAGCCGCGCTTCTAGCCTCGGGCATTCCGGCTGCCGCACTGAACGTGCAGCCGGTCGTTCTCGACCTGCTCTCGTCGGGGCGCCGCAGTTCAGCGGTAGTCACCCTGCAGAACACCTTCACCACCACTGTTCCAGTCGAACTGGTGGCGCGCTCCGTAGAATTGATTGACGGCGAATTCAGAGAAACCGAAGAAGAAAGCGAAGACCTGATGGTCTTCCCCGCCACGGCGACGGTTGAGCCCGGGCAGTCCCAAGCGTTTCGCGTGCAGTGGGTCGGCGACCCGGCCCCTTCTGCTAGCCGCCACTACTACGTTTCGGTGGCCCAACTGCCTGTCCAGCTGCCGGAAAACGAAAACGCCGTGCAGGTGCTCTACAACTTCAAGGTCCTGGTCAGCGTCGGCGCAAACGGCGCGAAGTCCGCTCTGAGCGTCGCTTCGGCCGCGATCGAGACGGACAAGGAAGGTCGCGTCTTTCCTGTGATCCACGTCCGCAACAGCGGCGACACATACGGCTATGTGGGTCGGGGCCGCCTTACAGTCACCCAGCGGGACAACGGCGGTGCAGTGATCTTCCGTCAGGCCTTCGAGCCGGACGAAATCCAGCGTCGCATGGGTCTGGGCTTGATCCCGTCGGGCGCGACTCGCCGTCTGCCGATCAATCTGGACCTGCCGAGCGCAGGGGGCTCGATCGAAGTGGATATCGCCCCCGTCGAAGGGCGATGATCCGATGAAGTTCTGGCCTCTGGCCGTCGTCACTGCGGCGGCGGGCACATTGAGCCCTGCGTGGGCCGCGAGCTATGCCGAAGTCATCCAGACGGCGCCGGCGCTGCTGCCCGACCGCCTCAATCCCTCCGGCCGCGACATTCCGTTAGGCGGACCGTTGCGCGACGGCCCGTTCATACTGGGCGAGGTCGACTACATCCTGACGGCTGATGACCGAATTCTGGTCCAACTCGACACCTTGATGCCGTTGATCGAGCCGCGCGTGTCTGCGCAGGAGCTCGAGCGCATTAGGCATGGGCTCGCTGGCCGGAACCGACTGTCGACAGAGGAATTGGCCGGCCTGGGCCTGCCGTTGGCGTATGACCCGGCGACTTTCGGTCTGGTCCTGACGCTCGACCCCGCCATGCGGCCGCGTCAGGCGATCAGCATCGCTGGGTCGAACTATGCCGTTTTGGGTCGCCTGGCGGAGCCGGCGCGGCTGTCGGCCTATGTCACCGCCTTCGCCACCGCGGACTATGTCCATCAGGGCCTGAGCGACGACGTCGGCTTTGAAACCCCGACCATCCTGCTGGACAGCGCAGTGCGTTACCAAGGCTTCGTCTTCGAAAACGAAGCGACGATCAGCAAGCGCTTCAGCCGGGACGGTACACGTTTAGTCTACGACGACCTTGCGCGGACCGCTCGCTACACGGCCGGCGATCTGGAACCGACGTCTCGCGGCTTTTCGGGCGCGACCTCCATGGCGGGCCTGTCGATTGTCCGATCCTATGCCGAGTTGGAACCTCAGCGAAACGTCCAGCCGCGCGGTCAGCGCACCTTCACGCTGGAACGCGCCTCCACCGTCGAGACCTTCATCAATGGACGCTCGGTGCAGCAGACGCGGCTGAACCCGGGCACCTATGACATCCGCGACTTCCCGTTCGCACAGGGCGCCAACGACGTGCGCCTGGTGATCCGCGACGACACAGGTCGTGAGAATGTCATCAACTTCTCGCTGAACTTCGATCGCAGCCTGCTCGCTAGCGGCTTGACGGAGTTCGGCCTTTTCGGCGGCGTGGAGAGCAACCCCGGCGGCGACGGAATCGACTACTCCGACACCGTGGGAGCGTCCGGCTTCTATCGTCGGGGCCTGACGGACGAACTGACCGCGGGCGGCAATTTCCGCGTCAACGAGAATGGCGGCGTTGTAGGCGCCGAGATGGTCTGGGCCTCGCCGATCGGCACCCTTGGAGGCGACATCGCCGCCTCGTCGATCAACGGCATTGGCGAAGGCTACGCCATCAACGCCAGTTTCGAGCGCACCTTCGGCGACGGCTTCAGCGCCGCGCGCACACTTACCGCCACCTTCCAGACGGTCAGCAAGGACTTCGCTACGCCCGGTTCGCTCAGCGCCGACAACCGCTACGCCTGGGAAGCCGGACTGACCTACGCCCACACCATCGGCGCTACCCAATATATCACGACCGACGCCTTCTATTCCGCCGGTCGCGGCGCCGAGCCCGACCAGCGCACCGTGCGCGCCACTTACGGCTGGCGGGCCAGCCCGCGCCTGATGTGGAGCCTGGAAGGGGTCTATGAAGACCGCCGCAACCAGGAAGAGTACGGCATTCGTCTGGCTCTCACCTACCGCTTCAGCCAATTTTCCAGCGGGACGGCCGAGGTCGACACCCGCCGCGAGCGGGCGCGGGTCGGCTACCAGACCTCGCGCGGACGCGGCGTCCATTCGTGGAGCGCGGCGGCCAATATCGATCGTTCGGAAACGGCGACAGGGATCAACGCCTCGATCACCAACGTTCTGAACCGCGTCGAGATCGGCGGCAGCCACCAGACCTTCTTCGCCTCGGACGGGGGCGACATCACTGACCAGCGCACCTCGGTAAGAGCGGGAGCCTCGCTGGCGTTCGCCGACGGCGCCTTCGGCGTCTCGCGCCCCATTTACGACAGCTTCGCCCTGGTCCGGTCGCACAAGTCGCTGAACGGCGCAGAGGTCTATGTCGAACCGCGCGACCAGTTCTTTTCAGCGCGTTCCGGCCCTCTCGGGGGCGCGGTCTCGCCCGAGCTCAGCGCCTATTCGCCGCGCGTCCTGACCTTCGACGTACCAGAAGCGCCTCCTGGCTATGACCTCGGCGCAGGATCCGCACAGGTGCTGCCACCCTATCGTTCCGGGTATCTGATCACCGTAGGCTCCGACTATTTCGTGTCGGCGGTCGGCGAATTGATCGACGCCGCAGGTCAGCCGCTAAAGCTGTGGGTTGGCCAGGCTGTAGAACTGTCTCAACCGGATCGTGCGCCGGTGCGGATGTTCACCAACGCCTCGGGCCGGTTCGCACTTCAGGGATTGCGTCCCGGTCGCTGGAGAATCGAAAGCGCGGCCGACTCCACCACAGTCTATATTCTCGATGTCCCCGCCGATGCTGAAGGCCTGGTGCGGGTCGGTATTATTCGTCCGGAGAACCGCTGATGAAAAAGCTTCTGCTCGCTGCCGCCGCGGTCGCCGCTCTGGCCGCGCCCCAAGCCGCCGTCGCGGGTTGCGCCGAGTTTCAGATCACGGGGACGGACCTGTCCCTGTCATATGACCCCTTTTCGGCCTCGCCTGTAGAGCGCAGCTTCACCTTGCGGATCCGTCGAGTGGACAGCATGGCGACGGCCGTGCGCTTTCTCCTGGCTGACACTGATTCTCCGGCAGGCGCACCGCGCATCGGGACTGGACCTGCCGGTTACGACATCCGCTGGAACCGCGACACTTCGCGCCAGGTCTTTGTCGGCGGCGCGGTCCAGCCCAACGCCACTAATGGCGCTCTTGTCCATTTCGGCGATGGTCCGTCCGGCGACGTCGTGACTGAAACCATGAGATTCAGCCTCCCGGCCGGTCAGGATGCGGCGGCTGGAGACTACTACGAGGCGCTGGAAGCGCGCTTCGTATGCTATTCTGGCGACCAGATGCTGGGCTCTCCCGACTTTCAGCAAGGGGCGGGTCTAGCTGTGGATCTGAACGTGCCAGAGCGCATCTCCACCTATGTAGGGGCCGCCGGCATCCGCCGCGGCGAAATCGCCTTTGGTCCGCTGGATTCTACAGGCGGCGTCGCGTCGCGCAGTCTGGTCGTGACGACCCAGTCGACCGTGCCCTACGACATTGGCGTGGCCGCTAAATGGGGTCGGCTGCAACGACGCGATGGCGATTCGTATGGGCTGAATTACGCCATGCGCTTGTCGGGAGTTCCGGTTCAGGCGGGTTCGGCCCTCAGTTGCACGCGCACGCCCGCGCCGTCTGGCCGCGCCCACCCCTTCCAGGTCGATCTGGCGCAGGATCAAGCGGCCCGAGTTCCGGCCGGCGGCTATACGGATGTTGTCACCCTGACCTTCACGCCGCGCGCCGGGCTGTCGTCGCCCGACGGTTGCTCGGGCCGCCTTTAGAAGATCATGCCTTTGGGCTGCGCTTCGATGTTGACGGCGACGGCCTCCGCCCCTTCCGCCAGCACCAGAGTTAGATCGCGTTCACGATAGGCGGGTCGGTTGCTGTCCACGATGACAGTGCGGGTAGAATCGGCCGCAATCGCAATCCGCTCGCCGTCCAGAACGACATAAGCGTCCTCCAAGCCTGCCGGATGCAGCAGAACCAGGCGATAGCCGTCCACGTTGTTGCACAGTTCCGTCAGCCGGCCGAGCATCTGTTCGCCCGGCTCAACGGGCATCGCGCCGCCGGTCAGAGACACTCGGCAGACGGTGGCTACGCGTCCCATAATGTCGATCACCGGACCAGCGGCAGCCGGCTCCGCAAGCAGCACAAGCGCCGCCAGAGAAGAAAGTAGGCCTTTGGTTTGGTTCGCCGTCATCAGAACATCCCTGTCTAGAAAGACGAACCTAGGTCGTGAGTTTCAAGGTCGCTTTAAGCAGGATGGTGAACGGCGGTTAGCAATCATGATCGGAAGGGAATCCCGCCAGCCGACCTCCCAAGGCGCCGTCAGCGGCCACGCCGTGGCGGCTGCGAAAGTCCGAGAGCGGCTCCCCGGTGGCGTTTGCGAGAACGCCCCGAAGGATATTCCATTCCCGCCGTTCGTGATCGGCCGCGCTGTATTCTAGTAGCTCGCTGACGATCAGAGACATAGGCGATCGCGGGCGCGGGCGGACCATCAGAGGAAGTTGTGGCGGTCTCGGTTGTCGGCGTAATCCCTCTTGCACATCCACCTTCACCGTTCTCGAATGCTTCGGCTTCGGCTTCGGCCGAGGGCCATGCGAACATCCTGTCCGACGTGGCAGCGGGGGCTCGCCACCTGCTGGTGCGGCTCCCTGTCCTCAATCTACGGGATCGGCCTTTGCGCCTCCCAGCTCCGGAGATCGCGGGGAAGGCTCGCAGTCTTTCTGCGCCGCCGCCGGTCGCCCGCCCCCACCACTCCCTCCATGAAGCGGGATGTCTCGGTCAGGACGGCTTCGGAGTGGGTGGAATAGGCATAGCCGAGGCCTATTAGCGCGTGGCCGAAAATCTGCAGCAAGCCCTGGAGGGCGATCCCGGCGAGGATCTGCGCCGAACTGCGCAAGCTAATCGAGCGGGTGGACTTCATTCACTGGGCCTGAGCGGCATGCCAGAAGCAGAAAACCCCACGGCCAGGAGCCATGGGGTTTCTTGAGATCAGAGCCTCACGTCCGGGTGTGAGGTATCACTGGGTGCGGGAGCAGGATTTGAACCTGCGACCTTCAGGTTATGAGCCTGACGAGCTA
>KB291776.1 GCA_000318405.1 Brevundimonas diminuta 470-4
TGTCCGGCCTGCCGCCCGCCGCGCGCGCCGCCGCGCCGGTGCTGATCGACAGCAATGGGCGGGCGCGGCTGGCCTGGCGTGCGGCCGATGTCCGGGCGCTGGGGCTGCGTCGTCTGGCGCTCGCCTCGGCGGTTTTTACGGGCGAAACGACGCAGGAAGACGGACTCTTTCAAACCCTTCATGGCGAAACGCCGCCGTCTGACCTATTTTCAGACGAAGACTGCTGATCGACGGGCCCAGCGCGGCCCTGTCGAGGAACCGAGGACCGAATGAACCTGCGCAATTTCGCCATCTGGGCCGTGATCCTGTTGGGGCTGGTGAGCGTCTACGCCGCGATCA
The DNA here is from genome assembly GCA_000318405.1 of Brevundimonas diminuta 470-4. GTDB lineage: Bacteria > Pseudomonadota > Alphaproteobacteria > Caulobacterales > Caulobacteraceae > Brevundimonas > Brevundimonas diminuta_B. The sequence continues at coordinate 340 of KB291776.1, forward strand.
GCCAGAACGGCGGCCCGGCCATGCCCGGCGCCAAGGACGGCGCCGCCGGGCGCCCTGAGACCCTGACCTATTCGGAGCTGATGACCGCTGTGGAGTCGCAGCAGATCAAATCCGTGGTCGTGCGCGGCGACTCCATGACCGGCGAAAAGAAGGACGGCGTGAAGTTCAACGCCGTGACGCCGGTGCCGAACGTCGACCTGCTGAACGAGATCCGCACCAGCGGCGGCGACGTCGAGGTGAAGAGCACCCGCCAGCCGTGGTGGTCGGGCCTGCTGGGCCTGCTGCTGCCGGTGGCGCTGATCGTCGCCTTCTGGCTGTTCATCATGAACCGGATGCAGGGCGGGGCGAAGGGCGCCATGGGCTTCGGCAAGTCCAAGGCCAAGCTGCTGACCGAGCACAAGGGCCGCAAGACCTTTGACGACGTCGCGGGCGTGGACGAAGCCAAGGACGAGTTGCAGGAAGTCGTGGACTTCCTGAAAGACCCGGGCAAGTTTCAGCGCCTGGGCGGCAAGATTCCCAAGGGCGCTCTGCTGGTGGGCCCTCCGGGCACCGGCAAGACGCTGCTGGCGCGCGCGGTCGCGGGCGAGGCGGGCGTGCCCTTCTTCTCGATCTCGGGTTCGGACTTCGTCGAGATGTTCGTCGGCGTCGGCGCCAGCCGCGTGCGCGACATGTTCGAACAGGCCAAGAAGAACGCGCCGTGCATCATCTTCATTGATGAGATCGACGCCGTCGGTCGTCACCGTGGCGCAGGCCTCGGCGGCGGCAACGACGAGCGCGAGCAGACGCTGAACCAGCTGCTGGTCGAGATGGACGGCTTTGAGGCGTCCGAGAATATCATCCTGATCGCCGCGACCAACCGTCCCGACGTGCTGGACCCGGCCCTGCTGCGTCCGGGCCGCTTCGACCGTCAGGTCGTGGTGCCGAACCCCGATGTTTCGGGCCGCGAGCGCATCCTGCGCGTCCATATGAAGGACGTGCCCCTGGCCGCCGACGTCAACGTCAAGACGCTGGCGCGCGGCACGCCCGGGTTCTCGGGCGCGGACTTGGCCAATCTGGTCAACGAGGCGGCCCTGATGGCGGCCCGCAAGGACCGTCGCATGGTTACGCACCGCGACTTCGAGGACGCCAAGGACAAGGTCATGATGGGCTCCGAACGGAAGTCCATGGCCATGAACGAGGAAGAGCGCCGCCTGACGGCCTATCACGAGGCCGGTCACGCCATCGTCGCCATCAACGTCAAGATGGCCGACCCGGTGCACAAGGCGACCATCGTCCCGCGCGGCCGCGCCCTGGGCATGGTGATGCAGTTGCCGGAAGGCGACCGCTATTCCATGAAGTTCCAGCAGATGATCGACCGCATCGCCATCATGGCCGGCGGCCGTGTGGCCGAAGAGCTGATCTTCGGACCCGAAAGCATCACCTCGGGCGCCAGCTCGGACATCGAACAGGCGACCAAGCTGGCGCGGGCGATGGTTACGCGCTGGGGCTTTTCGGAGCGTCTGGGCACGGTGGCCTATGGCGAGAACCAGGAAGAGGTCTTCCTGGGCCACTCGGTGTCGCGCAGCCAGAACGTCTCGGAAGAGACGGCCCGCATCATCGACGAAGAGGTCCGCCGCATCGTCACCGAAGGCTGGGAAGAGGCGCGCCGCATCCTGACCGACAAGGCGGCCGATCACGAGAAGCTGTCTCAGGCCCTGCTGGAGTACGAAACCCTGTCGGGCGACGAGATCAAGGACCTGCTGGAGAACGACCAGCCGCCCAAGCGGGATGACGAAAACGACACGGTCGTCGGCCCGTCGCTCTCGGTTCCGGCGACGCCGGAGGACGAACCGGCGAAGCCGGTCGAGCCGGCTCCCGCCGTCTAGGGGGCCTTCGTCCAGCCACGAAAAAGGGGCGCGTCCGATGGGCGCGCCCCTTCTTTTATCTGAGCCTCGGCCTGACGGCCTAGTTCGTAGGCTCGGGGTCTTCCAGCTTGACCAAAGTCAGCTTGCGCGCGGCGCCGGACGGATCAGGCCACATGATGGACTGGCCTTCCTTCAGGCCGATCAAGCCCGCGCCGACGTAGGACAGGATGGACACGCGGCCGGCGTCGATGTCGGCTTCCTTGGGCAGGACCAACTGGACGCGACGCGTGTCGGGGCTGTGGTCGTCCGAATAGTGCAGCCAGCGGTTCAGGGTGACGACATTCTTGGGCATGGCCTTGGGCTCGCACACCTTGGCGCGGTCCAGCTCCTGTTGCAGCAGGCCGGCGGGGCCCGAGCCGGGCAGATCGCCGACCAGGCGGTCCAGGGCGTCGAAGTCGTCGCTGCGAAGCGTAATGGCGGGCAGGGCGCCCTTGCGAGGGGAGGTCATGGAACGTCTCGTTCTCAAAAAAGCGATGGGGACGCGCTCAGGCGGCTGAGGGGCCGTCGTCGTCGGGATGATGGTCGTCGGCTTCCGACGCGGGCGGCGGCGCGCTATCGGGCGCGCTACCCGGAGCTCCGGGGCGACGGAAGGGAATGATTTCGGCGCCGCCGACGTCTGGCTGAGACGAATCCGGCCGGCTGTGGTCCTGAATTTCAGTAGTCATGGCGCAAAGTCTCTTGGCCTGTCCGACGACCGGCCTGTTCTGCGATGATAAAAAAAGGGAACCGAAAGCGTGCAACGTGGTCCCGTAGCGGGCGCCCGGCGCAGGGCGCGCGCGTGGCAGACCGCTACGGGTTAAAAGCCTTCGACGCGGCGTCCCGCGTGGGTGAGGCGTCGAGCCTGGCTGACGAAGCGTTTCATTGCCGTTAGAGGCTGAACCCCAGCGCACCGAAAGTCAAACCGGCGCTCGCGGAGTCATCGTCGCATGAGCCTTCAATCCCCCGTGAAGCGACTGCTGGTCATGGGCATCGTCAACGTCACGCCGGATAGCTTTTCCGATGGCGGGCGCCTGCCCACGCCGGACGCCGCCCTTGAGCACGCCCTGCGTCTGATCCAGCACGGCGCCGACGTGCTGGACATCGGCGGAGAAAGCACCCGGCCGGGCTCCGACCCTGTCAGCGAGGACGAGGAAACGGCTCGCACCCTGCCCGTGATCGCCGCCCTGCGCGCGCGCTGGGAGGGGCCGATCAGCATCGATACGATGAAGCCCGCCGTGGCCCGCGCGGCTGTCGCCGCCGGGGCGACGATGTGGAACGACGTCTCAGCGCTGGGCCATGGGCCGGATAGTCTATCCACGGCGGCCGAACTGGGGTGCGAGCTGGTGCTGATGCATATGAAGGGCGCGCCCAAGACCATGCAGGATGATCCGCACTATGACGATGTGGTCGGCGAGGTGACGGCTCATCTGACCGCTCGCGCCGAGGCGGCGATGGCGGCGGGCGTGGCGCGCGACAGGATCTGGCTGGACCCCGGCATCGGTTTCGCCAAGACGACAGGGCACAACCTGACGCTGACGGCGCGGTTGGACGCCCTGGTCGAGCTGGGTTTTCCGGTCCTTTACGCGGCCAGCCGCAAGCGGGTGATTCAGGGCGTGGACGCGACGGCGCGGGATGCAGCGGATCGGCTGGGCGGCTCGCTGGCCCTTGCCTTAGAGGCGGCGCGGCGCGGCGCACGGATGGTGCGCGTCCACGACGTCCGCGAGACGGTTCAGGCCTTGCAGCTTCAGGCGGCGGTCGAGGGCGCAGCCTGAAGCCAGGGCTTAGAGTTTAGGCTTCCAGCTCGGCAGGACCTGATCGGGGAACCGGTCCAGGATGAAAGTCGGCTCGATGGCGCGCTCCAGCCAGATCTTGGCGCCCGCCAGCGCCAGGGTGAAGCCTTCCATCGCTTCGAGAGCCGCCTTCATCCCTGCGTCGGAGGCGGCGAAGCCGCGGTTTGAAATCTCGACCCAGGTGGCCGGGCCGCGCTCTTCAAAGGTCCATTCCACCTCGGTGGGCGCATCGTCCAGATTCCAGTCGATCAGGATGCGTCGGTTGGCCTCCAGCGCCTTCACCAGAACGCGCGTGGCGACGCCATACATGCCCCAGGTCCAGGTCAGCTGTGCGCCGGGCGTCAGGCGTCGGTCCGCATGGGTGAACCAGAACCATGCGGTCACGCCGGGCTCGGTAAAGGCCTGGTAGACTTCGTCGGCGGGCCGACGGATCAACATGCCAGTCTTCACCACAGGAGCTTCCATATGGCCTTCTCTATCATAAAACCCGCATGGCAACGCTTATGTAACCGAAGTTGTTGCGCCAATTTTACCAAATTTTGCCGAAAACCTTAGCTGTTATTGCAATAACTTTGTCTTTCTTATCTGGTCATTGAGACCGGTGTTCATTTATGTGCTGTTTTAAAGCAGTTTTCGTCATCTTGCGGAGGGGCGCAGGGGGTATGGCGCTCCATCGGGCGATTTAAATCGCCCTTGTCTGACGCTTCGCCATCAGCCATGCAGCCGTCATGTCTTGGTTGCTGTCGCTGAATCCCTGGTTGGTGCTCGTCGTTGCGGGGCTTTTCGAGGTGGGCTGGGCGTCCGGCGTCAAATACGTCGGGCTGCAGCGACCGTTGATTTCGCTGGGCGTGGCGCTCGCCCTGGCGGCCAGCATGATCGGCCTGTGGGCGGCGACGCAGAAGCTGCCGGTGGGCACGGCCTATGCGGTCTGGACCGGCATCGGCGCGGTCGGAGCGGCGGCGGTCGGGATCGCCGTCTATGGCGAGCCGGCGACGGCGGTGCGGGCGGTCTGCATCCTGCTGATCGTGGCGGGCATCGTCGGGCTGAAGCTGTTTTCGGGGGCGCACTGATGACCTCTTCCGCCGAAGCGGCGACGAAGCCGCTGGGCCGCGTGCTGATCCTGGCGGGATCGGATTCGGGCGGCGGCGCAGGCATTCAGGCGGATATCAAGGCTGTGACCATGCTGGGCGGGTTCGCCGCCACGGCGATCACCGCCATCACCGTTCAGAACACCCTGGGCGTTCACGGCGTCCATCCTCTGCCGCTGGACGTGATCGAGGCCCAGGCCAGGGCCGTGTTGGACGACATCGGCGCGGACGCCCTGAAGACTGGCATGCTGGGCTCGGCGGAGGTCGTCGAAACCGTCGCCGGTCTGATCGACTATGCGGGCGGCATTCCGGCCGTGGTCGATCCTGTGATGATCGCCAAAGGCGGCTCGCCTCTGCTGGCCGAGGCGGCGGTCGAGGCGGTGCGGCGGCTGATGGTTCCGCGCGCGGCCCTGCTGACCCCTAATGCGCCCGAGGCCGAGGCCCTGACCGGGCTCGCCGTCGTTGATCTGGACGGCCAGCGCCGGGCGGGCGAAGCCTTGCTGGCGATGGGCGCCCAGGCGGTGCTGATGAAGGGCGGTCATGTGCCCGGCGAGACGGTGACCGATCTGCTGCTGACTTACGACGGCGAGACGGTGCTGGAAAGCGAGCGGGTGGAGACCCGTCATACCCACGGCACCGGCTGCACCCTGGCCAGCGCCTGCGCGGCGGGGATCGCCAAGGGCCTGCCCCTGTCGACGGCGGTGGCTGAAGCCTGGGCCTATGTCGCCGAAGCCATCCGGCGCGCGCCGGGACTGGGACAGGGTCACGGCCCGCTGGATCACGGATGGCCCCTGCGATGAGCGTTTTGGGGACGACGACCGCTGCGGAGCTTGAAAGCCGCCTGATCGACATCGTCCGCGCCAATGCGGACTTGATGCATGTTCTGCGCGTGATGCGCCACCTGGACCTTCCGGACTGGAGGCTGTTCTCGGGGGCGGTCTATCAGTCGGTCTGGAACAAGCGGACCGGTCGGGCGCCGGGCTATGGCGTCAAGGATTACGACATCGGCTATTTCGATCCCGATACCTCCTGGGACGCCGAGGACGAGGTGATCAAGCGCGTCGCGGCGGCCTTTCCGACCGAACTGCGCGATATCGTCGAGGTCCGCAATCAGGCGCGGGTGCATCTGTGGTTCGAGGGCAAGTTCGGCGAGCTCTATGAGCCGCTGACCTGCACGGACGACGCCCCGGCCCGCTTCGTCGCCCCGGCTTTCGCCCTGGGCGTGCGGCTGGAGAAGGACGATTCGATCAGCGTCGTCGCCCCCTTCGGCCTGCAGGACGTATTCGACATGGTGATCCGTCCCAATCCCACGCGCGGCCTGGCCAGGGGATGGGGCCGGGTGATCGCCAACGCCCGCGGGCGATGGCCCGAGATCACGGTGATCGAGCCCGCATAGGAAAAGGGCGCGACCCTTTCGGATCGCGCCCTCGGCAGAGCCCCTGACAGGGAGGGATGGGGCCCTGGTTTCAGACCGTCAGTAGCGACGGTTGTTATGGTCGCGGCGCTCGAACCGGATCTTGGTCGCCAGGCGGTCGTAACGACGGTCCAGATCCTGGCGTTCCCAGCGCGTCAGGCCGCCGCGCATATAGTTGCGCTCGAGGCGGACCAGGCCGTTCAGTTCGTCCTTCAGGCGCGCCGCCTCGCGTGAGCTCAGCTGGCGGGTGCGGACGCCCTGATCGATGCGGCGGTCCAGGCTGTATTTGCGCTGGCTGACCGACTGCCAGCCGCCGTAATTCTGCTCATAGCCGTGGCCGCGCGAGGGGCCGTGACGATCATAGGATTGCGCTGCGGCGGGCAGGGCGGTTCCGGCGACCGTGGCGGCCAGAACGGGGATCAGCAGGGTCTTCATGATCGAACTCCTTCACGTCTTCGCAACCGACCGGGCTGCGTTGACCCCACAAGAGCAGCCTGAGCCTGATCTCCGTCTGAACGGCGCGTTTCAGTCGGCGTTCATCAGCATGAGATCCTTTTCATCTTCTCGGGAGGGAGCGGTCCGATGAGGCGCGGGGGAGACAGCGACGGAGAATCCGCGGACGCGCGTTCCTTGTTCGGAGGAACGGCGGTAGACTGCGCGTTCAGCCGCCGTTCAGAGGCCCCTGTCTAGAAGACGATCATGATGCGTATTCGAGCCCTCCTTCTGGCCGGTCTGATCGCCATCGTCCCCCTGACGGACGCGGCGGCCCAGTCGCGCGGCCGCGATCAGGACCGCGACGAAAGCCGTTCTCAGGACCGTCGCGAGGCGCCCCGCAACTACCCGGGCCAGGGGCTGCGCGATGCGCCCCGCTCGGCCCCTCGCGCCAATCCGGGCGATATCGCCCGACGGGTTCAGTCGGGCCGTCCTGGCCGCATGCTGGGCGTTCAGGAACGCGGCGGCGATTATGTGGTGCGCTGGGAGTATCCGGGCGGCCGCGTGTCGGACATACAGGTTGACGGCCAGTCCGGCCGGGTTCGCGGAGACGACTGAATGCGGGTGCTGCTTGTCGAGGACGACGTTGATCTGTCGCGCCAGCTGAAGACAGCCCTGACCGACGCCGGCTACGCCGTCGACCACGCGCCCGATGGCGAAGAAGCCTGGTTCCTGGGCGACACCGAACCCTATGACGTGGTGGTGCTGGACTTAGGCCTGCCCAAGATCGACGGCGTTTCGGTGCTGGAGCGCTGGCGCCGTGAAGGCAAGGCGACGCCGGTGTTGATCCTGACCGCGCGCGGCGCCTGGTCGGACAAGGTGGCGGGCTTCGACGCCGGGGCCGACGACTATCTGACCAAGCCGTTCCATACCGAAGAACTGCTGGCCCGCCTGCGCGCCCTGCTGCGTCGCTCGGCCGGCCACGCGGCGGCGACCCTGACCTGCGGCGGGCTGAGGCTGGACCCGCGCGCGGCGCGCGCCACGGTCAATGGCGAGCCCCTGCGTCTGACCTCGCTGGAATACCGCCTGCTGCACTATCTGATGATGCACCAGGGCCGGGTGATCAGCCGCACCGAGCTGGTCGAACACCTGTATGATCAGGACTTTGATCGCGATTCCAACACTATCGAGGTCTTCGTCGGCCGCCTGAGGAAGAAGATCGGCGCCGACCGCATCGAGACCGTGCGCGGGCTGGGCTATCGCCTCTCGCCGCTGGCCGGCGAGAGCGACGCGGCCTGACCGCCTGATCATGACTGAGGCCAAAGCCCAAGCTGGAATCGAGGCTGGGATCGAGTCCGGCCTGGACGCCGGAGCCGACAGCGGTTCTCCCGCGTCAGCCTCCCCCTCATCGAGACAGCGCGAGTGGGGCCGCTGGTTCGGGCGACCCGGCCGGTCGCTGACGCGGCGCCTGATCTGGCTGGCCGCCGCCTGGATCCTGATCGGCCTGGCGGTTGCGGCGGTGGTGCTGACGGCGGTCTTCCAGGAATCGGCCCTTCGCCGCCTCGGCAACACCCTGGGCGACACCATCGACGAGGCCGTGGTCGCCTCGGTCATCACGCCCGAGGGCGAGGTGTTCGTGGGCGAGATTCAGGACGCCCGCACCCAGCGCCTGCTGTCCGGCAAATATTGGATGGTGGCCGAGCCGGGGCCGCGAGGCGCCCTGCATGTGCTGGCGCGCTCGGCCTCTCTGGGCAACGCCGATCTTGAGTACGGCTACGATCTGGCGGACCGGTTGCGCGGCGCCTTCGGCCAGACCATCAGCTACAACGCCGAAGACGGGCCCAAGGGCGAGCCCCTGCGCATCGCCGCCAGCATGAAACAGCTTCCGGGCCGCCGACAGCCCGTCGTCTTCTTCGCCGGGATCGACCGGTCGGATGTCGATGCGGACACGCGCCAGTTCGCCACCGTGACCTGGATCGCCATGCTGCTGCTGGGTGCGGGGCTGGTCGCGGCGGTGTTCATTCAGGTGCGGGTGGGCCTGCGCCCCCTGTTCGATCTGGGCGATGAGATTTCCAATGTGCGCCAGGGCCGCTCGCACCGGGTCGAGGGCGGTTATCCGCTGGAAATCCAGCCCCTGGCCGAACAGGTCAACCGCCTGCTGGCGCACAATCAGGAGACGGTTGAACGTCAGCGCACCCACGTCGGCAATCTGGCCCATGCGCTGAAGACGCCGCTGGCCGTCATGCTGGCCGAGGCGGGGACGACGCCGGGCGTTCTGCCCGACATGGTGCGCAAGCAGACCAAGGTGATGCAGGATCAGGTCGACCACCACCTGCGCCGCGCCCGCGCCGCCGCCCGCGCCGCGCACGGTCTGGGCGAACGCACCGACGTCAGCGAGGTTCTGGACGAACTGGCCGTCATGCTGGAGCGGGTGTTCGAGGAAAAGGGCGTCGAGATCGACTGGCGCGCTCCCGACGACCTGGCCTTCCTGGGCGAGCGCCAGGACCTGCAGGAGATCTTCGGCAACCTGCTGGAGAACGCCGCCAAATGGTGCCGCCGCCGCGTGCGCGTCTCGGCCGGTCCGTCCATGCCGGGCCAGTTGATCGCCGTGGTCGAGGACGACGGCCCCGGCCTGCCCGCCGACCAGCGCGACGCCGCCCTGAAACGCGGCACCCGCATGGACGAGGACACGCCCGGCACGGGACTGGGCCTATCGATCGTCGACGAACTGACCCGCGCCTACGGCGGCCGCGTCACCCTGAGCGACAGCAGCCTGGGCGGGCTGAAGGTGGTGCTGGAGCTGCCGGCGGCTGAGGGGTAGGGGCGAAGAGCGGCTGTTGTGAAGGTCGGCAAGGGGTGGGAAGCGGGCTTTGATCTGATAGGCTTCCCTCATGGGAACCCTAGACTCCTCGGCAGCATCCATCGGCTTCTATGGCGACGAACTCGTTCCGTCCGAAATCACACGTCGGCTCGACTGCGAACCTACTGTTGGCGTCGCCAAGGGGGGAACTTGGATTACAGAAATGGGGGCCGAGAAAGTCGCACTAACCGGATCATGGCGCATCGTGGCTGAAAGGCGCGCGCTCGCCGATCTCGACGAACAGATCAGGCATTTGTTGTCGGGCTTCAATAATGACCTCGAATCGTGGAGGTCGCTGGCCGGTCGTTTTCGTGGTCGGGTTTTCTGCGGGCTGTTTCTAGCATCCGCTAATGACGGTCTGACTTTACAACCCGAAACCCTCCTCATGCTCGGGGAGCGTGGCCTTGTGTTAGACTTGGACATATATGAGCAGCCTGAGGCGGGCTGAACGTCCGCAACGGGTCGCTTCCAGTCTTCGACTTAGGTGCCGAAAGCCGATTTCGGCTCGCAGCTCGGCCGCGCTCGCCATTTCGCCTCAAAAGCCCTTGTTAACCGGCGACGGGCCACCCTTGGGGTCTTGGCCGGGACTCAGTGTGGCCGGAGGATGCGTGGATGGCGGACCTGTCGGTCGCCCAGCGGGCCGCTCTGGCTCATTTGATCGAACGGTGTCCGGACCGGGCCCTGTCTCAGTTGCTGGGGCTGGCGGGGACGATGGCGGGCGATCGGGCGGCCGCCCTGCGCGAACTGGTCGAGGTCGAGCAACTGGATCGGCGCCGCCGCGAGGTCGCCTTCGGTCCGCTGGCGCCGCTTTTCCGGCCGCGCGCGGATGCGCTGGAGGGGCTGAGCTTTCCCGCCGGTCTGCCTGCGAGGCTATGGCGCGCGGCGACGCGGGGCGAGCCGGAGCTGTTGCCGCAACTGGACCGTGACGACGACCTGTCGCGCATGGTCGCCGACCGTCTGTGCCACAGCGCCGCCGTGGTGCTGCGCGATGCGCCCGAGGCGGTCTGGCCCGGCGCCGCGGCCGACGAGATCGAGGCGTTGGCGGCGTGTCTGGACCTGGCGCCGGTCGCGCGTCGGGCGCTGCCGCATCTGTCGGCCTGGACCGGGCGGCCCAGCGGCCCCGAACTGGCGGAGCTGAAGCTGGCCCTGCGGCAGGCGTCGTCGGCCGGGGCGGGCGGGGTCGAGCGGCTGCTGGATCTTCTTTTCGCCCATATGGCCGAAGCGCGGATGATGCTGCGGGTGCTGGCCCTGATCGGGGCTTCGGGACGCGAGGCGACGCCGGGCCGTTATGAGGCCGATCTGCTGACCGACCGCATCATAGCGGCCCTGGCTCATCGCGCCGCGGAGGCTGCGGCTCTGAAACTTGATGACGCCGACCAGGGCCGGCGGCTGGCGGCGGCCCTGAACTGGTGCGCCGAAGTTCTGGCCGAAATCGACGCCGTCTTGCCGCTGCGGCCTGACAGCGCCTGGGCCAAGGCTGTCCGGCAGGCGCGCCTGAGGATCGCGCTTCGTCTGTCCGAGCATTTCGATGCGGCCGAGAAGGCGCTGGACGCCGTCCTGCCGGTCCAGCGGACGCCTCTGGTCGGACGGATGACCCGGCCGACGCCTCTGTTGGCCCAGGCGCCCGATCCGCATGCGGCGGCGCGGGCGCGGGTTCTGTTGACGCTGACGGGCCAGGTGCGCCCCATCGCGGCGGTCTTCGGCTGTGAAGCCGAGCGCCGCCAGACGGCGGAGACCCTGACGGGGCGGCTGGCGACCTGGGCCGATGAGGCGACCGAGCAACTGAATGACGGCCAGGCGCCGGACGAAGCGGTGGCCCGTAAGCGGATCGGCCTGACCGCCGAACTGCTGGGTTTTCTGGGCGCCAGGGATGCATCGCGCGTCGTGCGGCGGCGGCTGGCCATCGCGGGGGGCAAGGCGGGTGCGTCGTCGCGCGCCTCGCCTCCGGCCGCCTGATCCGCTAAAGCGGCGGCCATGACGATCTTCTGGATCATGACGGCGCTTGTGACCGCCCTGGCGGGGCTGGCCGTGCTGTCCGCCGCCCGGCGCGGGGCGGAGGCTGAGAGCGTGGCGGACCGCGATGCGGGCGCGCTCGAACTGGCCGAACTGGACCGGCTGAAGGCGCGCGGCCTGCTGGACGAGGCGGGCTGGACCGCCGCGCGGGCCGAGGCGGG
>KB291777.1:0-36454 GCA_000318405.1 Brevundimonas diminuta 470-4
CGCCGCGTCCGCCCTCGCCGGTCAACAGCGTCACGCCGCCCAGCGTGATGCGGCTGTCGCCGCCCGGCGCGCCAGCAGCGGCCGAACCGGAACCACCGCCCCCGCCTGCCCCGACGACGATGCTCAATCCGGCGCCTAGCGCCTCGACAGGCCAGAGAGCGCCCATCACCCCGCCCGCGCCGCCGCCGCCGCCGCCGTGGCGGCTGGTTCCCACCGGACCGGCCAGTCCGGCCCCGCCGCCTCCGCCGCCGCCGACGCACACGGCCTCGACCCAGCGCGCCCACTCAGGCAGGGACCAGACGCCGCCGCTCGTCAGGGTCGTCGTCTCACGCCGCGTCGCGCCGCGGGCGAACCAGGCGCGGCCGGTGTGCCGGTCGGCCATCAGCACCTCGCGCCAGGCGCCGCCGTCCGGGCTGACCTTCAGCCGCAGGTCGTCGTCGCCGATCAGGCCCAGTTCGGCTCGCCCGCCCCAGCCGCTCTGGAACAGCAGGGACAGCACGTCCGCCGACGTCTGCTTGTTGAAGGTGAAGCGCAGATCGCCGTCGCCGCCGCTATAGCTTTCCAGCGCGGTCCACAGGGTCTTGTTCGCCCGCACCGTCACCACGTTCGTCGCGTCCGCGCTGGCGTTGACGCCCAGACGGGTGATCTCCTGCAGTTCATCCGGCGTTGCGGTCTGAAGCGGCGTCCACTCGCCATTGCGGCGCACGACGATCTCTTCGCTGTCCAGCACCACGGCCAGATGACCGTCGGGGGTGGCCACGATGGTCCAGCCGCCCATCTCGTGACGCATCAACACGCCCGCCGCCCGGCCCGACCAGTCATCGCCCGTCGCGCCTTCCGGCAGGATGTAGAGGTCGCCATCCGACGCCTCGGCCGGCTGAGTGGCCGTGGTTCGGCTGACCACCGCCGTCTGGGTCAGGGTGTCCAGAAAGGTCAGCGCCTCGTTCAGCGTGACGTGCTTCTGCAGCTGTCCGGCCGCCAGATAGGGCAGGCCCAGCCGCGCGCTGGCGTCGATGCTCATGTTCAGTCTCCGTGGATCAGGAGACGTCAGTCTGTGCAGCCGCCCCATGCAGGCGCGTCGATCAGGTCAAGGCGTCGCCAAAGCCGGGAATTGTCAGGGATTGGCCTATCCGGTCGCGATAGCCGCGCCGTTTCTGCGCGCGGAAAGGCCGCCTCGACAGCGCCCGGATCGGCGGCTAACCGGAACAGCCCTCTCCCGCCGTTCGCGATCTGCTGCATGACCCTGTTTCAGGCCCTGACGCGCCTGGCCGCCCTGGCCGTTCTGGCGCCGCCCGCCCTGGTCGCGGTCTCAGCGCTCAGCCGCATCGGCCACCGGCTGCCCGATCTGCTGACGCAGTTCACTGCTCCGGCCCTGATCGCGACGGGGGCGGTGTGCGTGGTCTTCGTGTTGCTGAGGCTGTGGGACATGGCGGCGCTGGGCGGTGTCATCGCCGGGCTGCTGCTGGTCGCCGTCTGGCCGCAGTGGGCGCCGCCGCGCGGGACGCCTGCGGATGACGCCGAAACGCTCACCCTCTATTCCGCCAACCTGTGGGCGCGGAACGATGATGCGGACGCGGTCGCCCGATCCATCGCCGCCGCCGACGCCGACATCGTCATGCTGATCGAACTCGGCGACGGCCCCAACGCCCGGCTGGACGAGATCCTGGCGCGCTATCCCTACCGCGTCGCCACCCCGCGCAAGGATCGGCCCAGCGGCGCGGCGCGTTCGGTGATCGCCTCGAAACGACCGCTGCGCCATATGCGCGACGCCGACGGTCAGGGGCTGGCCGCCCTGGTGGCCGAGGCCGAGACGGCGCTGGGACCGGTTCACCTGATCGCCGTCCACATGACACGCCCCTGGCCCTTCCAGCATCCTTACGGCCAGATCAGTCAGGCCGAGCGATTGGCCGGATTGCGCCACGGACTGACGGGGCCGGTCGTCATCGCGGGGGACTTCAACAGCGTCTCCAGCGGTCGTATCGGCCGTCAGATCAAGGCGCAGACCGGCCTGATCCCCGCCCCCGCCTGGCCCGGCACCTGGCACGCCATGCTGCCGTCGCCGCTGGGGATCACCATCGACCATGTCTGGCGCTCGCCCGATCTGGCGCTTTTGGACCGGCGGCTCGGCGACAGGACCGGCTCGGACCACCGCCCGGTGATCGTCAAGCTTACGCGGGCGACGCAATAAGCGCCTTCAGCCGGTCCTCATGCCCGTGGTCGGGAAAGTCGTCGGCGATCCAGCCGTCTTCAAAGGCCTTCAGGACGCGCCCTGTCTCCGGCCCCGGCTTCAGACCCAGTCGCGCCAGATCACGCCCGCCGACCGGCAGCTTCGGCGGCGTCCAATCCGCTGCGAGAGCCAGCAAAGCCTGCATCCTCGCCGCCTCGGCGCCCGCCGCCCAGGCGCGCCTGACGCGATCCTCGAACGCCTGCCGCCCCTCGCGCCAGATGACGGCGCGCGCGCTCGCGTCGCTTATATCCGGGGCGAGCGGCGCTCGAACGGCGGCGATCAGCCGCTCCTTCTGGGCGTTTGACAGCCGCAGCCGGTTCGCCGATGCGCGTACCGCCTCAACGTCCGCCGGCAGAAGAGCCGACAGCCGCAGCACCGGGTCGGGGCTGACCCCGACCATCGCCTCAAACAGCGTCAGGCCATCGGGCGGCGGCAGAATACGACCCAGCACCCCCGCATCCTGCATCAGCCGCACCGCCGGACGCGGATCGGGCGCGGCCAGCAGCTTGAGCACCTCCTTGGACACCCTTTCGGCCGACAGCCGTTCAACCCCTTCGGCCAGGGCGGCGCAAGCGGCCACCGCAGCCGCATCCGGCGCGCCGCGCCCATACCAGGCGAAGAAGCGATAGAAGCGCAGAATGCGCAGATAGTCCTCTTCGATGCGCTGTACCGGCTCGCCGACGAAGACGATCCGTCCGGCCAGAGCGTCGTCATACCCGGCCCCCGTCGGATCAAGGATCACACCGCCGGAGTCAGCGTAGAGGGCGTTCAGGCGGAAATCCCGCCGCGCCGCGTCTTCGGCCCAGTCGTCGGTGAAGGCGACCGTGGCGCGCCGTCCGTCGGTCGAGACATCGCGGCGCAGGGTGGTGATCTCGAACGGCTGGCGCTCCGATATGGCAGTCACCGTGCCGTGCTCCATGCCGGTCGGCACGCTCTTCAGCCCCGCCGCCTTCAGCGCCTTCACCACCGCCTCGGGCGTCAGGACGGTGGCGATGTCCACATCGTCGATCGGGGCGCCCAGCACGGCGTTTCGCACGCAACCGCCGACGAAGCGGGCGCAGTCGGCCCCGCCCGCCGCCGCCAGCGCCGCCATCACCGCACGCGTGGCGTCGGCCGTCAGCCAATCCTGCCCCTCAAGGACGCGGCTCATCCCACGCGCTCGCTCGCGTCGGCCTCGGCGGCCTGATGCGGCGCGGTTTCCTCGCCATAGAGGCGGTTGAACAGCCCCTTCAGAATGCCCGCCGTCACGCCCCAGATGTAGCGCTCGCGATAAGGCATGGCCCAGAACCAACGGCGCGGGCCGTTCTCCTGATCATAGTAGTCGCGGCGATGGTTCACCGGGTCCATCAGGAAGTCCCACGGCGCCTCGAACACCTCGGCCACCTCGGCAGGCGACGGGGCGACGACCGGCGGCGCCGTCAGCCACCCCACCACCGGCGTCACCAGAAAGCCGGTTCCCGTCTCATAGGGGTCGCCCAGTCCCAGAGGCTCGACGACGGCAGGGTCCAGGGCGATCTCCTCCCACGCCTCGCGCAGGGCGGCGTCCAGCGCCGTCTCGCCCGGATCGAGCCGCCCGCCCGCAAAGGCGATCTGCCCCGTATGGCTGGCCAGACTGTCGGACCGGCGGGTCAGCAGGACGCTGGGACCATCCTCGCGCGCGATGACGGGGATCAGCACCGCCGCCGGTCTCAACTTGACCTTCGGGCGGCTGAAATCGGGGTTCAGGTCATAGTCGGATCGCACCGCCCCACGCTGCGGCGACCAGTCGGACACCGGGTCCAGCCGCTGTTGCAGACGCGACTTCAAGCCGGAACAGGTCAAAGCCCCGCCCCTTCCGGCCCCAGCGGAAAGATCACGCCGTCCGAACGCACGGCCAGCCGTCCGTCCATCTCCTGCGCCCGCTCGACCAGGTCATAAAAGACCGGCCGCGCAATCCGCGCCCACAGATCGCCCCGCACATGGACGCGCGGCGCAGGCTCGCCGGTCGCGGCATCCGTCTCGACGATGATGGCGTGGTCGGGACCGGCGGCGGCCTCGTCCCCCTGATCCGTGGTGAAGACCAGCGCCTCACCCTCTTCGCGCACCGCCACGGCGCGGAACGGCAGGTCCTCGACCGCGATCTTCAGCTTCTCGACCGGCGTGACCAGATGATAGCCGTCCGGATCCTTCCTCAGCACCATCGAAAACAGTCGCACCAGCTCGGCCCGGCCGATGGGCGAGCCTTCATGCATCCACACGCCGTTGGCGCGGATCAGAATGTCGATCTCGCCGCAATGTTCAGGATGCCACAGATGAACCGGAGGCAGCCCCCTGCCCGGCGCCTGCCGCGCAGCCTCGGCCACGCCTGTCAGACCCGAGGATGTCGGTGGGTTCGTCATGTCTGAACTATGGGATGCGTCGCCCTGCAAAGGAAGGCCGCGCCCATCTCAGACGTCGGGGCGCACCGCCCCGACCGGCGCTGCATCGGTGAACGGCAGCCACATGACCCGGCGCTGATCCACCGGCCCCGGCAGCACGGCCTCCGGCGCAGGCACGAAGCCGAACCGCGAGAAATAGGGCGGATCGCCGACCAGCAGGATGCCGTCCAGCCCCAGCGCCTTCGCCTCGTCTATGCAGGCCCGCACGAGTTCGCCGCCCAGCCCGGTGCTGCGGCTGGCCTTGTCCACAGCGATAGGGCCCAAAAAGAGCGAGCGCGCCTCGCCTGTCAGGATCGACCACAGCCGCACCGAGCCGATCAGGCGGCCGTCTTCATGCAGACAGAACCCTGCCGCCAGCGGCGCGCGCTCGCGCAGACGCTCGGCCGTCTTGGCGAAGCGGCCGGGGCCGAAGGCGGCGATGACCAGGGCGTCGACAGCGGCCGAATCGGCCGGCGTCTCGCGCGTGATCGGCCCCGCGATCTGCGGGTCGTCTGAAGGAGCGGAAGCGGGCGCGGCGTTCATGCGCGGCCCGTAGTCCCCCGCGCCCGTCGAATCAATCGCGATTTCGCGACATCAGCCCTGTTTGGAAAAGTCCGGCGCCCGCTTCTGGCTGAAGGCCATGAAGGCTTCCATCGCCTCGGGGCTGCGCATCTGCGAGCCGAACGCCTTGGCTTCAAGTTGCATCACGCTCCACAGAGCCTCAGCGTCGCGCATCAGGGCCTTGGTCTTGCGGATGGAGTTGGGCGCACGCGCCGCCAGCTTGCCCGCCAGTTCCGTCGCCGTCGCCTCGACCTGATCGGCCGCAACTGCGCGGTTGGCCAGGCCCCAGGCCAGCGCCGTCCTGCCGTCGATGACCTCGCCCAGGGCGAACAGTTCAAACGCCCGCTGATGCCCCAGCACGCGCGGCAGCAGCAGCGACGACGCCGCCTCAGGCGCCAGCGCCAGATTGACGAACGGCACGGACAGCAGGGCGTCTTCGGCCACCACCACCATGTCGCAGTGCAGCAGCAGCGTCAGGCCGATGCCCACCGCCCGACCGCGCACCGCCGCGACCGCGGGCTTGTCTAGATCGGCCAGCGCCTTCAGGAAGCGAAACACCCCCATCTCGACCAGATCGCCCTCGGTCTGGCCGATGGCGATGAAGTCGGCGATGTCATTGCCCGCCGAGAAGGAATCGCCCTCGCTGCGGAACAGGATGACGCGCACGGCGTCGTCTGCCTTCGCCTTTTCCGTCGCATCGGCCAGCGCCGTGTACATGGCCTGGGTGATGGCGTTCTTCTTGTCGGCGCGGTCGAAGACGACCGTCAGGACGCCGCCCTCCAGATGGGTCCGAATATGTTCGCTCATTGGCCTGTCTCCGAAAGGCTCCACCAGTCCACGCCGTCCCCGTCCCGCGCGCGGCGGACCCGTCCCTGGCGTTCAAGATAGTTGAGGTGCGCCAGCGCCTCGCCGGTCGCCATGCCCAGCACGGCGTCGCCCACCGGCCGCGCGAACAGTGCGCCGAACACGTCCACGGCGCGGCACGGCGTCCGCAGCGTCTTCTCCAGCCGCTTGAGCGCGACCTCATGCCCGCGCATCAGCGCCTCCAGCCGCAGGGTCACGCCGTAGAACGGCTCCCCATGCGACGGCAGCACCAGCAGATCGCCCGGCAGCCGTTCCTTCAGCGCCGCCAGCGAGCGCAGCCAGTCGCCCAGCGGATCGGCCAGAGGCTCCGTCGGCCAGATCGAGATATTCGAGGAAATGCGCGGCAGTATCTGATCGCCCGCAATGAAGACGTCGTCCTTCTCGCGCCACAGACAGACGTGTTCGGGACTGTGTCCCTCGCCGACCACCACGCGCCAATCGTCGCCGCCGATGCTCAGGACCTCGCCGTCCTGCACCCGGCGATAGTCGCGGGGGAAATCCTGAACCATGCGACCGAAACCGCCATATCCATCGCGCCAGCGCGCCACCTGCTCGTCCGACCAGCCAGCCGCCCGATAGAAGGCCTCAGCGCTCGCCGGAGGCCCCAGGGCCTCGTCGCCAATCAGCAGTCGCGCCGTCACATACTCAGTCCGCGACATCAGCAGCGGCGCGTCGAACCGCTCGCATAGCCAGCCCGCCAGGCCGATGTGATCCGGGTGCATATGGGTGCAGATGACGCGCGTGATCGGGCGGCCGCCCAGCACGCCCGCCAGCGCCTTGGTCCAGCCTTCCCGCGACACATCCGTCGCCAGCCCCGCATCAACGACCGCCCAGCCCTCGCCGTCCTCGATGGCGTAGAGGTTGATGTGGTTCAGCGCCATCGGCAGCGGCAGGCGCAGCCACAGGACGCCGCGCGCCACGACGGTCGCTTCGCCCGGTGCGGGCATCGCCAGGGCGGGATAGGTCAGACCGCGCTCCATGCGGGTTCCTGCAAGGGTTTCGCCGTCAGACAAGTCCGTCTCCAATCGCAACTATGATTCTTATGACGGATTCCAGGTCGCGTCTATTCTTGACCCGGGGCGTCGGCGCGGTCAGGGATATGCAACTTTCTCAAGGAGCGCCCTCGTGTCTCGTAATGCTCGTACTATGATCGCTGTGACCGCGGCGGTCCTGATCTCCGGCCTGACCTCGCCCGCCTTCGCCCAACGTTCCACCCAGGATCAGGACGGCGTCCGCGTCACCGAGGCGCAGAACCGCACTTCGCGCAACCGCGAACGCCAGCCGCGCAACCAGCCCAAGCCGCCCAGCGCCGAAGAAATTCAAGCCGGCGCCCAGTCCGTGCTGACGGCCACCAACACCAACTGCCAGATCACCGAGTCCAAGCTGCTCGGTCAGTCGGCGGCCAAGGAGTCGCTGTACGAAGTGTCGTGCGCCACCGGCCCCGGCTACCTGCTGCTGACCTCGACCCCGCCGCAGGCCACGGACTGCCTGGTGCTGGCCTCCTCGGCTGAACAGGCCCGCGCACGCGACCCGAACGCCGATGTCGGCTCGCAGTGCACCCTGCCCGCCAACGACAACGCCATGGCCGTCTTCACTGCCTACGCCAAGGAAGCCGGTCTGACCTGCACGGTCGACGAGGGCCGCATCATCGGCGCCAAGCCAGGCGGCGCGGTGGTCTATGAAATCGGCTGCGCTGGCGTCGACGGCGCCCAGATCAACAAGAGCGGCGCCGGCTGGGAAGTCGTGGACTGCCTGGAACTGGCCTCGGCGGGATCGACCTGCCGCTTCACCACGGCGCAGGAGCAAGCCGCCACGGTCAAGGCCATGCTGGTCGGGTCGGACGCCGCTTCGTGCGACGTGACGCAGGTCCGCTACATGGGCAAGAACGCCAACGGCGCCTTCTATGAAGCCGCCTGCAACGGCGCCGACGGCCTGATCGCTCGCGTGAACACCGAGAACGCCGTGCAACAGGTCTACCCTTGCGCCGTGGCGCAGCAAATCGGCGGCGGCTGCAAGCTGACGACCACGCCTCCGGCCGCAACGCCGAACAGCTGATCCTTCGCATCAGACTGAAGTTTCAGACGCCGCCGGAGCGATCCGGCGGCGTCTTTGTTTTGCGCGCCCCTCTTCCCGAACGCAGCGGCTCACCTTAGCCTTGCATCCCATGCGCATCGCCACCTGGAATGTGAACTCGGTCAACGCCCGCCTGCCGACGGTGCTGGAGTGGATTCAGGCCGCCAATCCTGACGTCGCCTGCTTCCAGGAGATCAAATGCGTGGACGAGAAGTTCCCGCGCGAGGCCTTCGAGGACCTGGGCTACAACGTCGAGACGCACGGTCAGAAGAGCTACAACGGCGTCGCCCTGCTGTCGAAATACCCGCTGTCGCACGTGCGGCGCGGCCTGCCCGGCGACGACAGCGATGAACAGGCCCGCTACCTGGAGGCCCTGATCGAGGCGCCCCGCCCGATCCGCGTCGCCTCCATCTACCTGCCAAACGGCAACCCGCTGGGAACCGAGAAGTTCGCCTACAAGCTTGCCTGGTTCCGACGCCTTCAGAACCACGCGCGCGAGTTGCTGGCGCTGGAAGAACCGCTGGCCCTGTGCGGCGACTACAATGTCATCCCCGAGGCCGAGGACGCCATAAACCCCGCCGCCTGGGCCGAAGACGCCCTGTTCCAGCCGGAAAGCCGGGAGGCCTTCCGCGCGTTGAAATGGCTGGGCCTGGCCGACTCTCACGAACTGGGCCGCGAACCGGCCGGAACCTTCACCTTCTGGGACTATCAGGCGGGCGCCTGGCAGAGGAACCACGGCATCCGCATCGACTTCGCCCTGCTGTCGCCCCAGGCCGCCGACCGCTTCCGCGCCATCGAGACGCACCGTGAGGCGCGCGACATGGAAAAGCCCAGCGATCACGTCCCCGTCGTGGTCGATCTGGATCTGGAGGCCTGATCCATGGGCGACACGTTCAGGGCCATTCTGCTGATCGCCCTGATCGCCGCCTTCCTGACCACCGGCGTCCTGCTGTTTTCCTGGTGGATGGAGTCCGAGCGGCGACTGCGGCGGGCGATGAAGAAGGCGCTGGGCGCCCCGGCCGACACCGTCGCTCTGTCGGCCCATGAAGGCCGCGCGGCCGGGCTGGACCTCGAAGGCGGCCAACTGGTCGTGCTGTGGAACCGGGGCGCAATGGGCCTCGTCTACGCCTTCGAGGAAGTGCTCGGCGCCGAGATCATCGTCGACGGCCACGTCGTCGCCCGCGTCCTGCGCGGCCAGATGCGCAAGGAAATCGATCTGGACGCGCCCGACGCCGAACTGGTCGTGCTGCGGCTGATCTTCAGCGATCCGCACAATGCCGAGTTCGAGCTGGCCCTGTGGAACGGCACGCGCACCGCCCCGGCTTCCGAAGCCGAAAAGACCAGCGGCGCGCGCTCGCCGGGCGAGGGTCTGCGGCTGGGGCGCCGCTGGTTGTCACACGTCGAAGCCCTGATGCAACGCTGATCGCCCTTCACGGCTTGAGTCCAGGCGGCTAGAACCCCTCGTCCTGCTTTTTACTTTCTTTCTTCAGGAGCCCCCGTGGCCCGCCTTTTCGACGCCTACATCATCGCCAACTGGACCGCCGCCGAGGGCAAGAAGCTGGGCGAACAGACCCTGTGGGTCGGCGTCGCTAAACGCGACGTGCGCTTCCGCCTGTATGCCGAGACGCACAACGTCGCCACGCGCGCCGAGGGCGAAAAGCTGATCGCCGACCTGCTGGCCGAACACCGCAAGCGCGGCGACCGCGTGCTGGTGGGCTTCGACTTCGACTTCGGCTTCCCGGCCGGAACGGCTGCGCGGCTGAAGCTGGACGGTCGCCCATGGGACGCCATGGGCAGGTTCCTGGCCGCCAACATTGTCGACAAGGCCGACAACTCGAACAACCGCTATCAGGTCGCGGCCAAGATGAACCGCCTGATGACGGACGAGCCGTGGCCCTTCTGGGGCGCGCCCGCCAGCCAGGCGCAACGCTGGCTGACCACGACCAAGCCGCCCGAAGGCGCCGGCGCCGACATCCCCGAATTCCGCGCCACCGAACTGGCTGCGCGCAAGGACAAGCTGCCGCCCAAGAGCGTCTGGCAGATGCACGGCGCAGGCGCCATCGGCGGACTGACTCTGGTCGGCGTGCCCATGCTGCGCCGCCTGCTGGATACGCTGGGCGCCTCGGCCGCCGTCTGGCCTTTCGGCACCGGCTGGCGCGAACTGACCGAAGCCGACATCGAGCCCCTGTCGGCCGTCGTGGTCGAGGTCTGGCCCGCCCTGTATGAAGCCAAGCGCGGCGTGAACGCCGAGGGCGTCAAGGAATACAAAACCCAGGCCCAGGTCCGCGCCGCCGCCGAAGCCTTCGCCCGCATGGACGACGCCGGAGCCTTGCAGAAGGCGTTCGCACCGCCCGCCAGCGCAGACGAAGCCCTGATCGCCCAGGTTGAAAGCGAAGAAGGTTGGATCCTGGGCGTCTGATCCTTCTCCCCTTGTGGGAGAAGGTGGGCGCCGAAGGCGCTCGGATGAGGGGTGCAGCGCATCGGTTGTGAAAACGATGCGGACACACAATCATCAAGTTTCGAGAAGACGGAGTCGACACCCCTCATCCGTCAGGCTCCGCCTGCCACCTTCTCCCACAAGGGGAGAAGGGCTTGGACGCGCTACCGCCTTCGGCTACTTGAGCTACCTTCTCCCACAAGGGGAGAAGGAAGAAGTCAGCCGATCAGCACCCGCGCCGCCGCGCGCGCCTCATCGGTGATCTCGGCGCCGGACAGCATCCGCGCGATCTCTTCCTGACGCGGGCCTTCTTCCAGCACGTCGATGGAGGTCCGCGTATGGCCGTCCACATCCGCCTTGCGGACCTTCCAGTGGGCGTGGCCGCGCGCCGCCACCTGCGGGCTGTGAGTCACGACCAGCACCTGCGCCCCGCGCGACAGGCGTTGCAGGCGTCCGCCTACGGCCTCGGCCACGGCGCCGCCGACGCCCTGATCCACCTCGTCGAAGATCATGACCGGCTGGCGCTGGTCCTCGCGGCTGGCCAGCGCCGCCTTCATCGCCAATGCAAAGCGCGCCAGTTCCCCGCCCGAGGCCACCGTGTCCAGCGGGCCGAAGGCGGTTCCGGCGTTGGTCGCCACCTCGAACCGCACCGTCTCGACGCCCAGCGGTCCGCGACGCCCCTCGATCGGCTCCAGCGTCACCCGGAACCGCGCCCGCTCAAGCTTCAGCGGACCAAGCTCGTCCATGACGGCGGCGACCAGACGGTCCCCTGCCGCCTCGCGCGCCGAGGTCAACAGCAGGGCGGCCACGTCATAGGCCTCAATCGCGGCGGCGACGTCGCGGCGAGCCTTGGTCAGGGCCTCTTCGCCATCTTCGATCAGACGCAGTTGCTCACGCAGGCGCACCCGCAGCGCCGGCAGGGCGTCGACCGTGGTGTGCAGCTTGCGGGCGGCGGCGCGCAGGGCGAACAGCCGCTCCTCCGCCTTGTCCAGACGGCCCGGCTCGAAGTCAAAGGCGTCGGCCGCGGCGTCGACGCAGGCCACGGCCTCGGTCGCCTCGACCAGGGCGCGGTCCACCGCCTCGGCCGCCAGGGCCAGTTTGACGATGATGGGGTTGTCGCCCTCGGCGCCTGCCTGCACCGCTCGCTGACGCGCGTGTTCCACTGCGCGCAGGGCCGAGGCCAGCCGCTGGCTCAGCTTGTCGCCGCCCAGCAGATTGCGCGCGTCGGCCAGATCGGCCACGGCCTTTTCCGCCGCGCCCAGAATGGCGCGCTCGCCCGCCAGTTCCGTCTCTTCGTCCGGCTTGGGATCCAGGGCGTCGAGGTCCGCCAGATTCAGTGCGATCTCTTCAGCCTTGGCCGCAGCCTCGGCGGCGGACGCCTCAAGCTCGTCCAGATGCGCCTGCGCGGCTTTAAGACGCTCGGCCGCCCCGGCCACGCCCGCCAGTTGCGGCTGTAACCCGCCGTAATTGTCCAGCAGCGCCCGGTGCGTCTTCCAGTCCAGCAGGCCGACGGTCTCGTGCTGGCCGTGCACCTCGACCAGCAGGGCGCCGATCTCGCGCAGGGCCGTCACCCCGGCGGGCTGATCGTTGACATAGGCGCGGCTGCGGCCGTCGGCCGACACCACCCGGCGCAGGATCAGTTCCTCGCCCGGCGCGACCTCGAACCCGCGTTCGGACAGCAGGGCGATCAGGGCTTCATCATCAGGCGCCGTGAAGACCGCCGTGGCCGAGGCCTGTTTGGCGCCGTTGCGCACCAGTCCGGCGTCGGAGCGGGCGCCCAGCGCCAGACCCAATGCATCAAGGATGATGGACTTGCCCGCCCCCGTCTCGCCCGTCAGCACAGTCAGGCCGTCCTCGACCTCCAGGTCCAGGGCGTCGACAAGAACGATGTCGCGGATCGAGAGCGTGGTCAGCATGGGCGATCTGATTCTAGGTTTCGCCGCATCCTACCCGGAAACAGAACAGGAACGCAGCGACTTAATCACCGCGCGCCTGTTTTGCTGCGGCCGGATCAGGCGCCGCCGGGAATCAGGCGTTGCAGCCAGGATTCGCGCTTGCCCTCGGGCTTGACGTCCAGGCCCTGCCCCCGCTCGTTCAGCAGGGCGTAGGCCTCGGCGTACCAGGGGCTGCCCGGATAGTTGTGGCCCAGGACGGCGGCGTTGCGGGTCGCTTCCTCGGTCAGACCCAGGCTCAGATTGACCTCAACCAGACGATAGAGGGCCTCAGGCGTATGGGAGGTGCGCTGGAAGGCCTCGTTGTTGATCACCGCCTTATAGCGGTTCAGGGCGCCCAGCGGCTGGTTGGCCCGCTGATAGTAGCGGCCCACGGCCATTTCCTTGCCGGCCAGCTGGTCATTGACCATGTCGATCTTGACCCGCGCATCGGTGGCGTAGGTCGAACCGGGATAGCGGCGCACCACATCGCGCAGTCCTGCCAGAGCGGCCTCGGCGTAACCCTGGTCCCGGCCCACGTCGACGATCTGCTCGAAGTTGCAGACGGCCTTCATGTAGAAGGCGTAGCTGGCCGACGGATTGCCGGGGAACAGGGCGATGAAGCGGTCGGCCGCCGCGATCGCGTCCTGATAGGCGTTGTTCTGATAATAGGCGTAGACCTGCATCAGGATCGCCCGGCGCGCCCATTCCGAATAGGGGTGCTGGCGTTCGACTTCCTGGAAATAGTCGACGGCGTCCATCCAGCGCTTGGACTGCAGCCTCTGATAGCCCGTGTTGTACAGGGCCTCGACCGGACGCTCTTCATAGGCCAGGCGCTGGCGGGGCTTGGTGCCTGAGCACGCCGAGACCGTCAGGACCGCAGCAGCAGCCGTCAGCAGGATCAGGCCGGACCGGGATTTCGAAGCGAGCCGATTGTTCGAAGCAGGCAAGTGCGACCTCATCAAGATGCCTTCGGGACGCGGACACGCGACACGCGCCCTCGTTAGCAGGATGCGTCCTCTATAACAGCGCCCGCGTCCAAGCCAATCGGCTGAAATCGAAGATACGTCCGGAACACGGCTGGACGCCGCCCCGTTCGCCGCCTAGAGAGCGCGTCCAGAAACGCCTTCGCGACTATTGGCGGGGCGATGACGGCGAAAGGATGACCGGTCAATGAAGCTGCTCGCAGGCAATTCGAACCGGACGCTGGCCCAGGCCATTGCGACCCACCTGGACATGCCGCTGACCAAGGCCCAGGTGAAGCGTTTCGCGGACAATGAAGTCTTCGCCGTCGTCGAGGAAAACGTGCGCGGCGAGGATGTCTTCATCATCCAGTCGACCTCCTATCCGGCCAACGACAACCTGATGGAAATGCTGATCATGACCGACGCGCTGGTGCGCGCCTCGGCCAAGCGGATCACGGCCGTCATGCCCTATTTCGGCTACGCCCGTCAGGATCGTAAGACGGGGGGCCGCACCCCGATCTCGGCCAAGCTGGTCGCCAATCTGATCACCCGCGCAGGCGCCGACCGCGTGCTGACAATGGACCTGCACGCAGGCCAGATTCAGGGCTTCTTCGACATCCCCACCGATAATCTGGTGGCCACGCCCGTGCTGGCGCAGGACATCAAGGAAAACTATCCGCGCGGCGACGACCTGATGATCGTCTCGCCCGACGTCGGCGGCGTCGTTCGGGCGCGATCGCTGGCCAAGCGCCTCGACGCCGACCTGGCCATCGTCGACAAGCGCCGCCCCAAGGCAGGCGAAAGCGAAGTCATGAACATCATCGGCGACGTCGAAGGGCGACGCTGCATCCTGTTCGACGACATCGTCGATTCGGGCGGTACGCTGGTGAACGCGGCCAAGGCGCTGATCGACCGGGGCGCGACAGAGGTTTCGGCCTATATCAGCCACGGCGTCCTGTCCGGCCCGGCGGTTGACCGCGTCACCAACGGCCCGCTGAAGGAGCTGGTGATCACCGACTCCATCGAACAGCCTGACGAAGTTTTGAACTGCTCCAAGATTCGCCGCGTGTCCGTAGCGCCGCTGATGGGCGAGGCCATTCGGCGCATCGCCAACGAAGAGTCAGTCTCGAAACTGTTCGATTAAGGTTCGGCTAACCATTCCCTCGGCGATATAAGGGCCAATAGTCTGAGGCGTCACGCGCCCCGGACAGCCCCTCCAAGTGCGTATCGCTTAGAATCAAGGGAAGACCCCGATGACCCAGGCCTTCTTGCGCCACGGCCTCTCTGTCGCCGCCGTCGCCGCAGCCGCCGTCCTGGCCAGTTGTTCGACGCCGGAACCGGAAGCGCCCCCGCCGCCGCCTCCCCCGCCGCCGCCGCCAGCCCTGGCGCTGAATCAGAGCGTGGCCGAGGCCGCATCGGTATATGTCGCTTTTGTGCGCGAAGTCCGTTCGATCCAGGCCGGATTCCCTGACGCCGAGACCATTCAGGCGGCTGTGCGCAGGGGCGCCGCCGTCGAGGCGGGTCAGCTGTCGCGCGGCATGATCGCCTATGGCGCCATCCTGGCCCTGCAGTCGCCCGAATACGTGGCCGGCGTTCGCCAGTACGCGGCCGACCCCGCCCAACGGCAGCAGATGGTGACGCGAATCGTATCCGATCCCGCCTACGCCGCCACCCTGCCCGGCGCCGAATCAGCGGCAGGCCTGATCGCCAGCACCATGGGCAAGGACATCGAGAGCATGACCGCCCTGGCCGAAGCCGTAGAAGCGGACGCCTATACGATTCAGGGGCGCAGCGACCCCCGCCGTCGCTGGGCCACGCAGCCCGTGGCCGATCGCAATGGCCGATTGGAAGGCGCCAAGAGCCTATCGGCGGTCCCGCGCCTGCCGTCGGCCGAAGACAGCGCCCGCCTGTTCGCCGCCGCCAACAGCGGCACGGGCCTGAATCTAACGGCCGCCCAGCGCGGCGCGCCCTTCACCCCGGCCATCGTCAACTCCCTCGCTATCGCTGCCCTGGCGGCCCTGGGCGCGGCCGGAGAGGACGCAAAGGCGAACACCGACGCCCTGACAACCGAATCGAACAATGAGTTCTGCCTCAACATGTCCAAGTTGATGCTGTTCCAGTGTCTGGCGGCGGCCAAGCCGAACTATGAGGACATCTTCTGCGCCGGTCGCCACATCGTGCGCGACATGGCCCAGTGCACGGCCCAGTACACGGGACCGATGCCGACGATCACTGTGGCCGTGCCGCCCGCAGGCGCGCCCACGCCGATGGCTCAGGCGCAGAACCAGTCGGCGCCGACGCCTTCGCCGCAGGGTTGAGGCTGAATATCGCTGCGGGCTGAGCCGGGGCGGTTGCGTCCGCCCCGCGTTCCGTGTAATAGCCCGCCCTCTTGAATTCGAAGGGTTCATGACCCCGCCGCGCGGGACTTTCGTTCCGCGCAGGCGTTTACTTGTATTGAAGGCGAGCCCGATGGCCGAGATCATTCTGAACGTTGATGTCCGCGAAAACGTGGGCACCGGCGGCGCCCGCGCCGCGCGTCGCGACGGCGCAGTGCCCGGCGTGCTGTACGGCGGCGACAAGGCCCCGGTGGCCATCTCCGTGAACGAGCGCGAGTTCCGCAAGTCGCTGTACACCGGCAAGCTGATCGGTCACCTGGTGACCCTGAAGTACGGCAAGGAAACCCAGCCGGTCATCGCCAAGGACATCCAGTTCGATCCGGTCAGCGACCGTCCGCTGCACTTCGACCTGATGCGCGTGGGCGCCAAGGAAGAGATCAAGATCGACATCCCGGTCGCCTTCATCAACGCCGATGAAGCCCCCTACACCCGTCAGGGCGGCATGCTGGAAGTCGTGCGCCACACCGTCGAGATCATGGTCCGCGCCGACCGTATCCCGGCTGAACTGGTCGTCGACCTGAAGGGCCGCGAGATCGGCGAGAACATCCGCATCTCGGACATCCAACTGCCGGAAGGCGCCTCGGCGACCATCACCGACCGCGACTTCATGATCGCCGCGATCAAGAACTCGGCCGCTGGCCAGTCGGACGCCGGCGACACCACGGTCGAAGGCGAAGCCGAAGCTTAATCGGCTTTTTGCTTCCCCTATCGCCCAGCGCACGGCGCAGGGCGGCTTGAGGGATCAGGAAATCAGCCCCTCCGGGTTCGCTCGGCGGGGCTTTTCTTTGTCTGAAGCACGGGGCATGAGACGCGCATGATCATCATCGCCGGCCTGGGCAACCCCGGCCCCAAATACGAAAAGAACCGCCACAACATCGGCTTCATGGCCGTGGACGAGATCGCCAGCCGCTGGCGCTTCGGCCCGACGCGCGCCAAGTTCCAGTCCATCGTCGCCGACGGCGAGGTCGATGGGACCAAGGTCCTGCTGATGAAGCCCCAGACCTATATGAACGAGAGCGGCCGGGCCGTCGGCGAGGCGGCGCGCTTCTACAAGGTGAAGCCCGAGCATGTGATCGTCTTCCACGACGAGATCGATCTGGCGCCCGGCCGCTTCCGCATGAAGAAGGGCGGCGGCGCTGCGGGTCAGAACGGCGTCCGTAGCCTGATCAGCCACCTGGGCGCCGACTTCCGTCGCGCCCGCATGGGCATCGGCCATCCCGGCGATCCCCAGTTCGTCCACGCCCACGTCCTGGGCGACTTCCACAAGGCGGACAAGCCCTGGCTGGACGCCATGCTGCAGGCCTGCGCCGACGCCCTGCCCTTCGCCGTGGCCGGCGACGACGAACGCTACCAGGGCGAAGTCATGCGCCTTGCCCCTGCGCCGAAGTTCAGCCCAAGGCAGGCGGCGCGCGGCGAGTAACCCTCTCCCGCCGGGAGAGGGGCGCTGAGGCTCAATCCGTCGTCGTCCACGCCGCCTTCAGCGTCGTCGCGCTGTTCGCAGGCACGGTCAGCGTCCAGACCGGATAGCCGGTGTCATCCACCCGACTGCGCACCGACTGGCTGCGCATACGGAAGCCGCGCTGCATGGCGGCGTCGGCGACCAGTTCCACGGTGACCGCCTCGGAACGGGCGTTAGTGACGGTGGTCTCGATTTCGGATCGCTGCGTCGTCACCGCTCCACGTCGGGAACTCTCGCTCTTCACCAGCCGCGTCTGCACCTGCACATCCGGCGACTCGCCGAAGTTCAGCCGCACCGGCAAACCCACGCCCTTGTCCTCGAAGCGGTCCTGACCGGCCAGCAGAACACCGCCCGCCCCGTCCGGTTGCATCACCGCCACCGAGCCGCCCGGCAGGGCCACGCCGAGCCCCGCGCGCGTCTCATTGCGCAGCTTCAGGACCACGCCCATCGGACGGGCTTCCTCGTCCTGGTCCAGCAGCTCGGCGCGATAGACGCGCTCATAGGCCACGCCCTCGCGCTCCAGGAAGCGCACCTGCTTGGTCTGGCGCGCCGCGACGGTCGTCGGCTCGGGCAGGGTGTAGATCTTATAGTCGCCCAGTTCTCCCTGACGGGCGATCCGGTTGCCGGTAACGACGATGTCCTCGACAGCCGAGCGCATGGCCATAGGAGCGGGAGCGGGCATCCCCTGCAAAATCACCGGCGGACCGTTGTACTCGACGCGATCCTGTTTGTAGGTCGGTTCGAGCCCGCTGCCGAACGTCGTCGTGCCCTGCGGCCAGCACTGGTTCTGCTGATAGCGGACCAGAGGCTCGACCGGCGTGGTGCCCGCGTCCTTCCTCAGCGTGCCCGCCACCACCTGCACCGGGGCGTCGGGAAAGCCCGTGCCGCCGAAATTAGCCAGCGTCACCCACCCCGTCAGGTCCAGCGTGCCGTCACCCGGGTCCAGACGCGCCACATAGTCGGCCGACCACTGAAGCCCTGTCGTCAGATAGGCCAGCGTCACCGTGTGCCGCCCCGCCCGCTCGGCGCGCGTGCTAACCGAAAGGGTGGGCTGGTCGCCCAGCCCCTCGGGCACGCGGTCGAACACGACCCGCTCGGTCTGGCCAGAGCAGTCCAGCGCCTCGAACTGGCCGTCGATCTCCAGCACCGTTCCTTGGGCGCCCGCGCGGATCACGGCGGCCTTTTCGACCTGTTCGCCGGTCGCGGGATTGGTACGGACGACGCGCACCACCTCGCCGATGGATTTCTCCATCAGGCTGGCGGGCGACAGCAGGTCGAAGTCGGCGTTGCGCTCGACCACATGGGCGGGCAGGCCCTCCAGCACCGCGCTCTGCGGCACGACGCCGGTGGCCAGGCCGCGAAAGCGGATGATCCCTTCTCCGGCGGGAAGATCGACCGTTCGCGTCTCAACGATCAGGGCCAGTCCCTGACGGTCCAGCCTGCTCCACGGCTGGCGCGACTGTTCCATCAGGGCGGCCGTGTCGACCGGCTGGTCGCGATAGATCACCACCGTCGCCCCGTCAGGACGCGCGGACACGCTTTCCGTCTGGGCCCAAACGGTGGGGGCCAGAAGGCTCAGCGCCGTGGTGATCGCCAGAAGGCGGCGCATGGATCAGCCGCCCGTGGTGATGGTCGCGGTCAGCTTGGTCTCGCCGTTGGCGGGCACCGGCACGCGCCAGACGATGGTGCGCGCATCGCGCATCTCGCCCGCGATGCTCTGGTCCGTCAGCTCAGTGTCGCGGCCCAGACCGCGCTGGCGCACCTCGACCGTCACCGGCTCGGGGCGGGCGTTGCGGACGGTGTATTCCATCGCATAGCGGGTGCGGAAATAGTCCACGAGGCGCTTCGACACCCGCTCGGACGAGACCAGGCGCGGCTGCACCGTCACGTCGAAGGCGTCGCCGGTCGTCACCACGATCTCGGAGCCGGCGGGCGAGTGGTCGACCTGGCTTTCACCGATGAAGCGCGGCTCGCCCGCCTCGTCCTTCACATAGACGCGGATCACGCCCGCAGGCAGGGCGCGCGCGGCGGCGCCGGATCCGTTGGCGAAGATGACCCCGACCTCGGCCGCGATCGGCTGTTCGGCGGTGGAGAAGCCGTTGATGACCCGCAGATAACGCTTGGTCGCCGGCACGCCGGCCGCGTCGATCAGCCCGACCTGCTTGGTCTGATTGTTGGCAACGGTGACTGCCTCAGGCAGCGGATAGACATAAACGTCGGCCAGAGCGCCTTCTCCGCCCGACTGGGTTCCATTGCCGCGCACGCCGCCGCCGCGAACCGGCTGGCGCGGATTATAGCCGCCCTGATTGCCGATCAGATTGACGTCGCCCGCCACCACCCGCGTCTGGGCATTGCTGAACGTCGCGCCGGAGTTGTTCGTCAGCGTCACCCAGCCGGTCAGGTCCAGCTTGCCCGCCTTCTCGTCGAAACGGGCCACATAGTCCGCCTTCCACGTCAGACCACTGGTCAGATAGGACAGCGTCGTCTCGCGCCGCCCTGCCCCCTGGGCGTCCAGCGTCACGCTGAGCGTCGGGCGCGGGCGCAGGTTCTGCGGCACCTGGTCGAAGATGACGCGCGTCGGCACGCCGTCGTCGCGCAACACCTCGATGCGGTTGCCGATCTGCAGCACCACGCCCTGATTCGCCGCCAGCACGCGGGCGCGCTCGGTCGTCTGCGCGCCAGAGCCGGGGTTGGTGCGGACGATGCCGATCTCATTGCCGACCGCGCTTTCCATCAGCTTGCCCGGCGTCAGCAGGTCATAGTCGAAGTTCTGCTCGACCACCGACAGGCCGCGCCCCGACAGGCCGACCGTCTCGGGCCGGATGCTGGCCGAAACGCCCGGAAACTCCTGACGCGAGCGCCCGGCGGGCACGTTCAGGTTCCGCACGTCCTCCACCAGGGCGATGTTCTGATTATAGACCGTCAGGGAAACGCGGTCGGGGCCGCCCGGCCCCTCCTCTACCTGTTGCGCGTTTGCGGGCGCCGCGAGAAGCAGGGCGAGAGCGAAAGGTCCGATGGCGCGGATCATGCGTATCCTCGATGACTGTTCGACCGCTACGCTGGCACGGGAAAAGCGGCATTGTCGAGGCGTAGCGCGACCCCGCGTCGCCCCTGACCAGTCTGGCTTCCCCGTGTGGGAAGGTTTAAGGGGCCTGCATCGTGACCCGCTCTCAGGCAGAAAACTGGTCGACCTGGCGCTCGCTGGCCTTCCTGGCCGCGACGTTCGCCATCGTGATCGGCAGCCTGATGCCGTTCGCGGCTCTGGCCGCCTCCACGCCCGGCCAGCCCATCGTCATCTGCTCGGCCGATGGTCCCCAGACCATTCAGTCCGGCGGCGTCGACGGCCCGATCAAGGCCGAGATGGGCGCCAAATGCGCCGCCTGCGTCATGCCTCTGCTGGCCGCCCTGCCTGCGCCTCCTGCGCCGGAGCCGGCGCCGGTCGTGCGTCTGACGCAGGCCGTCGTCTACGCCCCCTTCACCGCCAGCCTCCCGCCCCCGGCCCGCGCCCCGCCGCGCCCGCCGTCACGCGCCCCGCCTCACGCCTGAAAACCAGACCTATCGACGCCGCGCGCCTGCTGAAGGCCTACGCGGCCTTGCTTCTGTTTTCAGGATTTCATCTCCATGTCTCTCAAGACCGCTGCGGCGCCGTGCGCCCTGCTGATCGGCGCCTGCCTAGCGCCCTCCCTCGCCCACGCCGACGCCCTGCCCGGCGCTGACAGCCCCACCGTCGTCGACAGCATCATCGTCACCGGCCGCCGCAACGCCGAAGATCCGGCCGTCGTGGCCGAGGCCCGCGATCGCCTCAGCCGCACGCCCGGCGCCGTCGCCGTGGTGTCGGCCGAAAGCTATTCCGACCGCTTCGTGCAGGGCTTTTCCGACACTCTTCGCAACGTCCCCGGCGTACTGGCGCAGAAACGGTTCGGCGAGGAAAGCCGCCTGTCGATTCGCGGCTCGGGCATCGCCCAGGGCTTCCACCAGCGCGGCGTCCTGTTCGCCCAGGACGGCGTGCCTTTCGCCGACGCCGACGGCTTTTCCGACTTCCAGAGCGTGGACTCCCTCAGCGCCCGCTATGTCGAGGTGTGGAAGGGCGCCAACACCCTGCGCTTCGGCGGGGCGCAACTGGGCGGCGCCATCAACCTCGTCACCCCGACCGGCCGCACGGCGCGTCAGCGCGCCCTGATGCAGATCGAGGGCGGCAGTTACGGCTTCGTGCGCGCCCACGGCGCCGTCGCCGAGACCTATGGCGACTGGGATGTCTATGCCGCCGTCACGGCCATGCAGGGCGACGGCTGGCGCGACCACAGCAAACAGTCGCAAGGCCGCCTGACCGTCAATGCGGGCCGTTCCTTCGGCGAAGACCGCGAGGTGCGCCTGATCGCCCAGGCCGCCGACATCAAACAGGATATGCCCGGCTCCCTGACCCTGGAAGAAGCCCTGAACACGCCGCGCAAGGCCGCCGCCAGCGCCCTGTCCGGCGATCAGGCCCGCGACCTGACGGTCAAGCGGCTGACGCTGCAGACCCGCTGGCGCTTCAATGAATCCACCCTGTTCGAGGGCGCGATCTGGGGCTGGGAGAAGTCGCTGTATCACCCGATCTTCCAGGTGATGGATCAGGACAGCACGACGCGCGGCGCCTTCGCCCGCATCGACTGGACCGGCCATGTCGGCGGCCTGCGCGCCGACGCCTTCTACGGCTTCTCGTGGCGCGAGGGAGAGGTCGAGGCCCTGCGCTATGTGAACCTGGCGGGTCAGCGCGGCGCCAAGACCGCCGACGCGCGTCAGGACGCCTCCGGTCTGGACGTCTTCGCCGAAGGGCGGCTGTTCGTGACCGACCAGCTGGCCCTGGTCGCAGGCGGCTCATGGGGGCGCGCCACGCGCGATTATCTGGACCGCATGACCCCGGCCAACGACGCCAGCCGCGACTATGAGTGGTTTTCGCCGCGTCTGGGCCTGTTGTGGGAAGCCGAGGACGGCGCCCAGGTCTTCGCCAACCTGACCCGCTCGGTCGAACCGCCGACCTATGGCGCCCTGGTGCAGGCGCCGCTGACCGGCTTCACCCCGGTCGAGGTTCAGGACGCCTGGACCGGCGAGATCGGCACGCGCGGCCGTCATGGACCTCTGGCCTGGGATCTGGTCGCCTATCGCAGCCGGATCGAGGGCGAGATGCTGAACTTCATCACCGGCCCCGACATTCCCGCCGCCACCTTCAACGCCAAAAAGACCATCCACCAAGGCGTCGAGGCCGGGCTGGACTGGACCCTGCCGGTCGAACTGGCGGACGGGTCGCTGATGCTGCGTCAGGTCTATAACTGGAGCGACTTCCGCTTCGACGGCGACGCGCGCTGGGGCGACAACCGCCTGCCGGTCGTGCCTGAGCACCAATACCGGGCCGAACTGACGTGGCGCCATCCGACGGGCGTCTTCGTCACCCCCTCGGTAGAGTGGCGGCTGTCCAGCCCCTATGTCGACTACGCCAACACCATGAAGGCTCCGGACTACGTCGTGCTGGGCCTGACCGGCGGCTTCAGCATCGGCCCGAACGCCTCAGTCTACATCGACGCGCGCAACCTGACCGACAAGCGCTACGTCGGCGAATTCTCGGCTGTGACGGACGCCAGCACAACACAGACGGCCGTCTTCTTCCCCGGCGAGGGCCGTTCGGTCTTCATCGGCCTGCGGTTGGCCTACTGATGACCGTCTCTCTCAAGAACAAGGCGCCGGACATGATGTCCGGCGCCTATCGGACCGTCTGGCGCTGGCACTTCTACGCCGGAGTGCTGGTCATGCCGTTCCTGATGCTGCTGACGCTGACGGGCGGCCTCTATCTGTTCAAGGACGAGATCGACCACGCCGTCTATCGCTCCATGATCGAGGTTCCGGTCAGCGCTCAGCAGGCCGATCCCGATCAGTGGCTGGCCGCCGCCGCCCGCGCGGGCGAAGGCCGGGCAGCGAATGTGCTGGTGCCTGACCGCGCCGATCAGGCCGTGCGCGTGCGCGTCGACCGGCCCGACGGCGCCCAGCGCACCGTCTTCGTCGATCCGCATACGGCCACGGCCACCGGCGTCACCGCCTATGGCGGCGTGACCGAGACGATCAAGAAGCTGCACTCCCTCAGCCTGTTCGGCGGCCCGATCGGGACGGCGCTGAACATTCTGGTCGAGATCGTCGCGGGCTGGGCCATCATCCTGTGCGCCACCGGCCTCTATCTGTGGTGGCCGCGCCGCCGCGCCGGCGCCGTGCTGAAGCCCAGCGAGACGGACGCCCGTCGACGTCCCTTCTGGCGCGATGTCCACGCCCTGACCGGCTTCTACGTCGGCGGAGTGATCATCTTCCTCGCGGCCACGGGGATGCCGTGGTCGGCCGTCTGGGGCGATCAGTTCATGGGCGTCATGCGCGGCACCGGACTGGGCCGCCCGCCCGCGCCCGCCGCCGCCAGCTCCTGGAGCCATGCCAAGCCTCACGACGCCCCGGCAGGCGTGGGCTGGACGCTGGAGAACGCAGTCCTGTCCGCCGATGATCACACGACGCATGGTCACGGACATGACCACAGCCCGGCCGCCGCCCCCAGCCTGCGCCGCGTCCTTCAAACAACGCGCGAGCAAGGCCTGCTCCGGCCCTTCACCGTCAGCATCCCCCAATCCTCCGACCTAGCCTGGACCGTCGCCCGCCAGACTCGCAAGGCCGAGGACGCCCGGAGCCTCTATGTCGACGGCGTCAGCGGGGCGGTGAAAGCCGACCTGCGCTGGAGCCAGTTCGGCGTCATGGCCAAGGGCTTTGAATGGGGCATCGCCGTCCATCAGGGGATGCAATACGGCTGGATCAATCGCATCGTCATGCTGATCGGCTGCATCGCCGTCTGGCTGCTGGCGATCAGCGGCCTGATCATGTGGTGGAAGCGCCGCCCGCCCAGCCTGTCGCGACGCAATTCCAGCGCCCCGCCCGCTCCGCCCGGTCCGCGCGCGAGAATCGCCGTGCTGTGCATCGTCATCCCGCTGTCCATCCTCTATCCCTTGACGGGACTGAGCCTCGTGGCCGCCCTGCTGCTCGACCGAGCGGTGCGTGCGTTCACCCGGCCCAAGCCCGTCGCAGCCTCTTGATAAGGAGCTTCAACATGAAACGTCTGTTCGCCCTGACCGCCCTATCGGCCGCCGCCCTCACGCTGACTCTGTCCTTGGCCGCCTGCGACCAGCCCGCCGAGAAAACGGCCGAGGTCGTCGATGCGACGGTCGCCCCCGGCACGGTCCAGGTCGCCGACGCCTGGTGCCGCCCCACGCCCAACAGCGCCAAGGTCGGGGGCTGCTACCTGACCCTGACGGCGGGTTCCGACGACCGTCTGGTCAGCGTCTCGACCGCCCTGGCCCAGTCGGCCGAGGTCCATGAGATGAAGATGGAGAACGGGGTGATGAGCATGGGCCATCTGGCCGACGGCCTGCCCCTGCCCGCCGGAACCCCGGTCGAGCTGAAGCCCGGCGGCAACCACATCATGCTGATGGGCCTGCGCGATCCTCTGGTCGACGGGCGGATCGCCTCCTTCACCCTGACCTTCGAAAAGGCCGGTCCGATCAGCGTCCACGCGGCGATCAAGCAGCCCCCGGTGGTGGATTCGGAAGAGTAAAAAGCTCTCTTGGCGGCGCAAGCCTGACAAACCGGCCCGAACCGGCTAAAGGCTCGCGCTCACGAGGAATACCATGGCCCTGAAAGTCGCGATCGTCGGCCTGCCCAACGTCGGCAAGTCCACCCTGTTCAACGCCCTGACCAAGACGGCGGCGGCCCAAGCGGCCAACTATCCGTTCTGCACCATCGAGCCGAACACCGGCGACGTGGCCGTGCCGGAACCGCGCCTGAACATCCTGGCCGGCATCGCCGGGTCCAAGGAGATCATCCCCTCGCGGATCACCTTCGTGGACATCGCGGGTCTGGTGCGCGGCGCGTCCAAGGGCGAAGGTCTGGGCAACCAGTTCCTGGCCAACATCCGCGACTGTGACGCCATCGCCTTCGTCGCGCGCTGCTTCGTCGACGACGACATCACCCACGTCGAGAACCGCATCGACCCGATCTCCGACCTCGAGATCATCGAGACGGAGCTGATGCTGGCCGACCTGGAGAGCCTCGAGCGTCGCCGCGTCCAGATCGAGAAGCGCGCCAAGGGCGGCGACAAGGAATCCCAGCTGAATCTGAAGCTGATCGACGCCGCGCTCGAGAAGCTGCGCGACGGCAAGCCCGCGCGTTTGGCCGAGGTGTCCAAGGAAGACCGCAAGGCCTGGGACATGCTGCAACTGCTGACCGCCCTGCCCGCCCTCTACGTCGCCAACGTCGAGGAAGGTTCGGCCGACAAGGGCAATGAGCTGTCCGACCTGGTCGCCAAACGCGCCGCCGAAGACAACGCCAACTCAGTCGTCATCTCGGCCCAGATCGAGTCGGAAATCGCCGTCCTGGACGACGAGGAGCAGAAGGAGTTCCTCGAGACCCTGGGTCTGGAAGAGCCCGGCCTGAACCGCCTGATCCGCGAAGCCTACAAGCTGCTGGGCCTGCAGACCTACTTCACCGTCGGCCCCAAGGAAGCGCGCGCCTGGACCATCCCCGTCGGCGCCACCGCGCCGCAGGCGGCGGGCGTGATCCACACCGACTTCGAAAAAGGCTTCATCCGCGGCGAAACCATCGCCTTCGACGACTATGTCGCGCTGAAGGGCGAAGCGGGCGCCAAGGAAGCGGGCAAGATGCGCGCCGAAGGCAAGGCCTATGTCGTCAAGGACGGGGATGTGATGCATTTCCTGTTCAACAACTAACTCGAGCAAAAAAGGCGGGGGCTCCTTCCCGGAAGCGTCCACCCTTGACGATGAGGGATTCGGTAATCAGTGATCTCCAACACGGTTCGATATCGAACCGCGGGGTTGTGTCATGCTGTCTTGCCGTATCCTTCTTGGCGCCGTCGCGCCCCTGAGCCTGCTGCTGGCGACCTTGGCGGCGCCGGCCGAGGCTCAAGACTCCGCTCCCATTCCCTCCGCTGCCGAAACCGATGAGGACGCGGGACAGGACGTCGAAATCGACGCCCCCGCAGCTATCGCTCCCCTGATCGGTGCGGAAAGATTTCTGACCGAGGTCTTGGGTATGGAGCCGACCGGCGATCCCGTCGTCTCCGGCGTCACGATCAAGGGGCAACCCTTTCTTACCGCGCCGCTTCGCCTGAAAAGCGAAGGTCGGCTGGTCGCGGATATCGCGACCGCCAGCCACCGGATGGCCGCCGGAGCACCCGTCGTCCACCGCGAATTCAAGCCCAGAACGGTCGACCAATCTGAATCCATCCAGGCCTGGTGCGGTCCGGGCGAACAGCGCGGCATGTTCGGTTGGGCGCGCGGCTTCACCGTATGCATGGTGCACACCAGCGACGGTAAAGCCAATCTGGGAACGCCCGTGTTGGCTTACGGCCCCTGGTGGACGGCGCGTGAAGTCAGTTTCACTTCTGTGGACGCCAGAACGGAGCGGGTCGAGGTGATTCCGGCGGAGGCCGCTTCAGCCTTCGATCTGACCATCGTCTATGAGCGCGTACGCAACGACGGCCTGACGATCCGCGCAGGGATTGAAGGCCCCGGGATGACGGCCGACGCCAAGCCATATCGCTATACGATGCGGCGCCGCGTCCTGCCCGTGACCGACGGGGTGGCTCGAATGGTCTATGACGGCGTGCTGTTGCAACTCACGCCTCAGGGCGCGGGTGACTCCATTGCGGTCAATTCAGAACGGGTCGCGCCTCCCGTCGATTTCAACGCACTGCTGAAACAAGCTGAGAACCGCGCCGCGACCGCGACCGCCCAAACGCCCGGTGAAGAACTCCAGACAGATGACAGTCGGCTGGACCCCACGCCGTTCGTCATCGGCGGCGTAAGGTTGCAGCCGGAAGCGATGACAGCGGGTCAGGGCGTCATCAGTCGAGGCGGGGTCGTCCTGTCTGGCCCGGCGGAATATGCGGTTACGGGCCGTCTATCGAGACCCCTGAACCTGCGCGCGCCTCTGATCAATGATTTCGCGCCCGAGGGCATGATCCTGCATGAAGTCGAGTTTGCGCGAACCACCCCGCTGGGCGCGCGAACCATGACCCGCATCTGGTGCGGCCCTATCGGCGCTCCGACGATCTGGAGCAGCAAGCGCGTGACCATGTGCCTGCGGCGCGGCCAGTCGACCCCGCTTGAGGCTTTCTGGCCGTCCACTGGTCGTCCCTGGCTGGGCACGACCATGTCGTCCGGCGCTGTGGGCGCGCTTCCGGCTTACGACTTCGAGATCGAGCGGTCGCCTAGCTCGCTGCTTGAGCCCCTGGACGTCAGAGCCGAGATTCAGCGATTGACCGATACGGCCGTCACGCTGCGGATCTTCGCCCGCAAGGGCGATGAAGACGCCCTGATCCTGGTCCTCTCGCCGGAGTTCAAGGATGGCGAAGCTGCAATCCCGCTTTGGAGCCACCGTCTCCTGCTGACGCGTTCGGGCGCCGGCGTCACGGCGCAATTCAGCGCGGACGGCGATGGCGAAGGGCCGACCGCACAGGGCGTCTATCCCTGACGCTCACCACGCCAGGCAAGGCCCGGGCTGGAAAATCTAGGACATGATGTTTCAAAAACAGCGACATCACCCTGATCGATTAGAAAATCTTACCGGCTAGGTAGAATTGCTGAAAACCTATGCCCTTGCGGGTATCGACAAAGCCCGGAATGAATCAGCCCGACTGACGCTGATAA
Organism: Brevundimonas diminuta 470-4; assembly: GCA_000318405.1. GTDB lineage: Bacteria > Pseudomonadota > Alphaproteobacteria > Caulobacterales > Caulobacteraceae > Brevundimonas > Brevundimonas diminuta_B. The sequence goes on from KB291777.1 coordinate 28,037, forward strand.
TCCTCCAGGGAAGCCATGAAGTTCGACACCCTCGCCGTGCACGCGGGCTATGCGCCCGATCCGACCACCAAGTCGGTCGCCGTGCCCATCTATCAGACCACCAGCTACGCCTTCGACGACACCCAGCACGGGGCGGACCTGTTCGACCTGAAGGTGGCGGGCAACATCTACACCCGCATCATGAACCCGACGTCCGACGTGCTGGAACAGCGCCTCGCGGCGCTGGAGGGCGGCATCGCGGCGCTGACCGTGGCCTCGGGTCAGGCGGCGATTACCTATGCGATCCTGACCATCGCCGAGGCGGGCGACAACATCATCGCCACCTCGACCCTGTACGGCGGCACCTACAACCTGTTCGCCCACACCCTGCCCCAGTACGGCATCACGGTGCGCTTCATCGACGCCGCCGATCCGGCCGCGATCGCCGCCCATACGGATGAGCGCACCAAGGCGGTGTTCTGCGAGTCCATCGGCAACCCGCTGGGCAATGTCGTGGACTTCGGCGCCCTGGCCGACGCGGCGCACGCGCAAGGTCTGCCGCTGATCGTCGACAACACCGTGCCGACCCCCTACCTGACCCGCCCGATCGAGCATGGGGCGGACATCGTCATCCACTCCCTGACCAAATACATCGGCGGCCACGGCACCAGCATCGGCGGCGCCATCGTAGACAGCGGCAACTTCCCCTGGGCCGAGCACAAGGCGCGCTTCCGCCGCCTGAACGAGCCGGAAGTCAGCTACCACGGCGTCATCTATACTGAGGCGCTCGGCCCGGCGGCCTTCATCGGCCGCGTCCGCACCGTCCTGCTGCGCAACACCGGGGCGGCCATTTCGCCGTTCAACAGCTTCCTGATCCTGCAGGGGCTTGAGACGCTGGCCCTGCGCATGGACCGCCACGTCGAGAATGCGACCGCCGTCGCCCAATGGCTGAAGGCCCACCCCAAGGTGGAATGGGTCAACTACGCCGGGCTTGCCGACCACGCCTCCCACCCGTTGATCCAGAAGTATTTCGGCGGCAAGGCGTCCGGCCTGCTGACCTTCGGCGTGAAAGGCGGCCGCGAGGCGGGCGCCCGCTTCCAGGACGCAGTGAAGATCTTCACCCGTCTGGTCAACATCGGCGACGCCAAGTCGCTGGTCTGCCACCCGGCCTCGACCACCCACCGCCAGCTGTCGCCGGACGAACTGGAGAAGGCAGGCGTGACCGAGGACACCGTGCGCCTGTCGGTCGGCATCGAGCATATCGACGACCTGATCGCCGACCTGGATCAGGCGCTGACGGCGGTCTGACCGTCAAAGGCCGACATGAGAAGGCCCTCTGCCCGACGATGGACAGAGGCCTTTCTTCTTGCGCTCAAGCCGCCCCTAGCGCCGCGCGGCGGCGCTGCGGTCGCGGACCTGGCCGAACTCAGACGTCGGCTTCCAGGTCGGCCACCCGTCGCCGTTGGCGAGTTCTAACCCCAGGCGATACAGCAGGGTCAGATTCTCGACCGCTGAACGCAGATCCCAGTCCGCCGACCATTCGTCGCTGGGGCGGTGATAGTCGGCTGCGAACTTGGCCTTCCACGCCGCCAGTCCCGCCTCGCGTCCGCCCTCGACCCAGTCCACGCCGTGCCACGGCATCAGGGCCGGAACCCCCGCGCGGGCGAACGGGAAGTGGTCCGAGCGATAGTAGAAGTTCTGCTCCGGCTGGCCGTCGTCGGAGACATAGCGCCCCTCCTTCTCGGCCAGGGCCTGCAGGTCGTCCTCAAGGCTGTTCTGCCCCTTGCCGAAGATCGGCACGTCCTTCGTCGGGCCGCTGAGAGGCAGCATGTCGATGTTGATGTCGGCCACCGTCGTCTCGAGCGGATAGACCGGGTCGGCGACATAGGCGTAGGCGCCCAGCAGGCCCATTTCCTCGGCCGCCATATGGGCGAAGACGATGCTGCGCTTCGGCGTCGGGGCGGCCTTCAGCTGACGCGCCATCTCCACCACGCCGATGGTGCCCGAGGCGTTGTCCCAGGCGCCGTTGAAGATCTTGTCGTCGCCTGCGGTATCCTCATTGACGCCGACATGGTCCCAGTGGGCCGAATAGATGATCACCTCGTTCGGACGCTCGCTGCCGGTAATGCGGGCCAGCAGATTGTGGGTGCGCAGGATTTCGACCGTCTCCTCGGCCGAGGCTGTGACCCTCACATCCAGCGGGAAGGCGCGAAAGTCGCCGGTCTGGAGCCGAGGCTTCAGCGTCGCCAGATCCACGCCCATTTCGGCGGCTGCATCACGGTTGACCGCGCCGCTGAGCGTCAGTTCGGCCGAACCGGGCGTCAGGGTGCGGGTGCGCGTCGCCCCGCCCGTTTCGCGGCGCCACGCGGCGGCGCCCGCGTCGCCGTCGATGATCGTCAGGACCGCCGCCGCGCCACGCCGCTTGGCCTCGTCGGCCTTATAGGCGGCGGACTGATAGTTGGTGGCGTAGGGGCCGTTGAACAGTTCGCCGTCAGGCTCGCCCGCCACGACCAGCACGACCGCCCCCGTTACATCCAGACCGCCATAGTCGTCCCAGCCCCGCTCGGGCGCATGGATGCCGTAACCGGCGAAGACGACGGGCGCGTTCGCCACCTCGCCGGTCGCCGCAGCGTTCATCGCGCGCAGGGTGAAGTCCGTGCCCGCCACCAGGGCCCGCCCCTGAGACGTCGCGCCAGACCAGCTCAGCGTCGGTTGCCCCTTGGGCGTCAGCCGCTTCAGGTCGATGACCTGCAGCCATTGCCCGTCAGGACCGCCCGGCTCCATCCCCATGGCTTCATACTGGGCCTGCAGCCAGTCCAGCGTCTTCTTCTCGCCCTCAGTGCCCGGATAGCGGCCCTGGAAGTCGTCGGCGCTGATGATGTGGATCTCATCCGACAGGCGCTGGGCCGAAAAGTCCTGAGCCGAGGTCGCGCCTGCGACCAGCAGCAGGGCGGCGGCGGCGACGCCGCGAATGAAGCGGTGGTGCATGGCGATTCCCTTCAGCCTCCCCCACGAGGCCCATCTGATAGTCATAGGGCGGCCTCTTGCGAGGCCGCCCCTTACATTTTCGTCATCTTCGTCTCGAAAGACGGATCAACGGCGCGCGGCGGCGCTCTTGGCGCGCTCGGGACCGAACTCCGAACCAGCCTTCCATTCGGGCCAGTCACGGCTGTTGGCCAGGTCCTGACCGACCTTGAACATGACCTCCAGGTCCTGAAGCATGCCGGCGTAGTCCCAATCGGCCTCCCACTCATCCGCCGCCTGATGGTAGCGGTTGGCGCGATAGTCGGCGGCGCGCGCCTGACGCGGCTCGATCGGCGCATCGACGAAATCGCCGGTCGACGACAGATAGGCCATCGGCACGCCCTTCTTGGCCAGCGGGAAGTGATCCGAGCGGAAGTAGATGCCCGCTGCGGCCCCCGCATCGCCGACGAAACCGCGTCCTTGCGCCGCCGCCGCCGCGATCACCGGCTCATCCAGTTCCGAATGACCATAGCCGGTCACGCCCAGCTTGTTCATGCGCCCGAAAACGGCGGTCGAATCGATGTTGAAGCCGCCCACGGTCTTCTCCAGCGGATACAGCGGGTTCGCAGCGTAGAATTCGGACCCCAGCAGGCCGCTTTCCTCGCCGGTGAAGCTGATCATCACGATGGTGCGCTCAGGACGCGGCCCCGCCGCAAAGGCGCGCGCCAGTTCCAGCAGGCCCGCCGTGCCCGAGGCGTTGTCGATGGCGCCGTTGAAGATGCGGTCGCCGTTGGCGTCCGGCTCACCCATGCCGATGTGGTCCCAGTGGCCGGTATAGAGGATGGTCTCGTCCGGGTGGGTCGAGCCTTCCAGCTTGGCCACGACGTTGTGGGTGACGATGCGATCGGTGGCGACGTCGAAGCTGGCGTCGACCGTCGCGCCCTTCAGCTCGACCGGCTGGAAGTCACGGCTGCGCGCCTTGATCTTCTCCTGCTCGAAATCGAGCCCGGCGCGGCGGAACAGATCGACGGCGAGATCACGCTGGATCCAGCCCTCCATCGCCACGCGTTCGGACGCCGGATCGGCGCGCACGATGTCGAACTGCGGCACGCCCCAGGAGTTCGCGACCGTGGTCCAGCCGTAGGAGGCGGGCTTGGTCTCGTGCACGATCAGCACGCCCGCCGCGCCCTGGCGTGCGGCTTCCTCGAACTTGTAGGTCCAGCGGCCGTAGTAGGTCATCGCTTCGCCGCCGAAGGTGTTCAGCGACGGGTCTTCAAAGTCGGCGTCATTGACCAGGACCACGATGACCTTGCCGCGCACGTCGGTCTTGAAGTCGTTCCAGTCACGCTCCGGCGCGCTGATGCCGTAACCGACGAAGACCAGCGGCTTGTCCTTCAGGTCGACCGCAGCGCCCGGCAGGCGCGTCGTCATGGTGACTTCCTGGCCTTGCGTCAGCGACTGGCTCCAGTCGCCCAGCTTCAGCCGGCCCGCGACATTGGAAACGGCGAAACGGTTCAGGCCGACCGCCTGGGTCCAGCCGCCGTTCTCGCCGCCCGGCGCGAAGCCTGCGCCCGCGTACTGGCGGCTCAGATAGTCGATGACCTTCTGCTCGGCCGGGGTGGCGATGCCGCGCCCCTCGAAGCTGTCGTCCGACAGGATGCGGATGTCCTCGGAAATACGCGCAGCGTCGAAGGCGGGCGTGCTCTGGGCCTGGGCCGCAGCGGCCGCGCCCAGGGCGGCGGCGAAGGCCAGGACGGCCACGGACGATGAAATACGCATACAGGTTCACCCCTCGGAGAATTTGATGGCGAGACCGTAGTCAGCCCGGTCACAGGTGTCGACTGCCGACAGGCGCCGAGCAGCCATGAAAAAACCCGCCGGATCGCTCCGGCGGGTTCATTCATTCTGATCAGACGCGCAGCCCTTAGTGAGCGACGCCCTTCCAGATGCGGCGGTAGCTGGCGTAGGTCACGCCCGCGAAGGCCAGCAGGAAGATCAGCACGCCGAAGCCCATCTGCTTGCGCTCGACCATCTTCGGCTCGGAGGTCCAGGCGATGAAGGCGGCGACGTCCTTGGACATCTGGTCCACGGTCGCCTCGGTGCCGTCGTCATAGGTGACCTGGCCGGCGCTCAGCGGCGCCGGCATGGCGATGAAGCCGCCTTCCGGCACATGGCCCTTGCCTTCCCAGAACGGGGTCATGTCGCCCGCCATATAGGGGTTGTAGTGCTGGCCCGGAGCCATCTTCAGGCCCGCCGGCGGAGCGGAATAGCCCGACAGCAGCGAGTAGATGTAGTTGGCGCCGTCGTGACGCGCCTTGGCCATGACCGACAGGTCCGGCGGCATGGCGCCGCCGTTGGCCGCAGCCGCCGCCGTCGGATTCGGATAGGGGTTGGGGAAGCGGTCGGCCGTGGTGGCGTCGCGCATCAGGTCCTCACCGGTTTCCGAGTCGATGTCGGCGACCTGGATCTCCTTGGCCAGAGCCTTCACGATCGGGTTGTCGTTCGGGTTCGGATACTTCGGATTCCAGAACGGGCCGTGCTTGTCGCCCAGGTTGCGGAAGTGCACCAGGTCCATGCCGTGGCAGGAGGCGCAGACCTCGCGATAGACCTTATAGCCGCGTTGCAGCTGGCCCTGATCGAAGGTGCCGAACGGTCCGGCGAAGCTGAAGCCGCCGTCGCGCGGATGCTTGGCGCCCCCGGCGGCCATCGCCGGGGCGGCGATGGCGACCAGGCCGACAGCGGCCGTCACGGAGACAAGGATCTTGCGGAAGGACACGGTCTTTTTCTCGTTGCTCATCATCGCGCTCACGCCTTCTCGGCTGCGGTCGACGGGAGCACGGGCTCCGAGATCGTCGCCGGGATCGGCAGCGGCTTCTCACGCAGGCCGATGACCGGCATCAGCACCAGGAAGAAGACAAAGTAGTAGGCCGTGAACAGGCGGGTCAGCCACAGGTAGGAGTTCAGCTGGCCGTCGATCAGATTGAAGCTGGGCATGCCCGGCACGACAGGCGCGTCCGGCAGCTGCGCGCCGCACCAGCCCAGGCCGAAGCAGACGAACAGGAAGATGATGAAGAAGGTCTTCATCGTCGGACGGTAGCGCATGGAGCGCACCTTGGACGTGTCCAGCCACGGCAGGACGAACAGCACGCCGATCGCCGCGAACATGGCCACCACGCCGCCGAACTTGTCAGGGATGGCGCGCAGGATCGCGTAGAAGGGCAGCATGTACCACTCAGGCACGATGTGCGCCGGGGTCTGCAGCGGGTTGGCCGGGATGTAGTTGTCGGCGTGGCCCAGGGCGTTCGGCTGATAGAAGACGAAGACCGCGAACAGGATCAGGAACAGGATGATCGCGAAGCCGTCCTTGACCGTGAAATACGGGTGGAAGGGCAGCATGTCCTTCTTGGCGCGGTCCTTCGGGATCAGGATGCCGACCGGGTTGTTCTGACCGGCGGCGTGCAGGGCCCACAGGTGCAGCACCACGCAGCCGGCGATAACGAACGGCAGCAGGTAGTGCAGCGAGAAGAAGCGGTTCAGCGTCGCGTTGTCGATCGCCGGGCCGCCGCGCAGCCAGATCAGGATCGGCTCGCCGACGACCGGAATCGCGCCGATCAGGTTGGTGATGACCTCAGCGCCCCAGAAGGACATCTGGCCCCACGGCAGGACGTAGCCCAGGAAGGCGGTGGCGATCATCAGGAAGAAGATCACGCAGCCGACGATCCAGATCATCTCGCGCGGCGCCTTGTAGGAGCCGTAGTAGAGGCCCCGCAGCATGTGCAGATAGACGGCGATGAAGAACATCGACGCGCCGTTGGCGTGCACATAACGGATCAGCCAGCCGCCGTTCACGTCGCGCATGATGCGCTCGACCGAGGCGAAGGCCAGGTCGACATGCGGGGTGTAGTGCATGGCCAGGACGATGCCGGTGATGATCTGGGTCATCAGGCAGATCGCCAGGATGCCGCCGAAGGTCCACCAGTAGTTCAGGTTCTTCGGGGTCGGCAGGTTCGCATAGTCCATGCCGAAACGAATGATCGGCAGGCGCGTGTCCATCCACCGCTCGACAGCGGTTTTAGGGACGTAAGTGGATTCGTGATCGCTCATGGTTCCTCTGTCCGTCCTCAGCCGATCTTCACGCGGGTGTCGGACATGTATTCGTAGTTCGGCACGATCAGGTTCAGCGGCGCCGGGCCCTTACGGATACGCCCCGAGGCGTCGTAGTGCGAACCGTGGCACGGGCAGAACCAGCCGCCGTATTCGCCAGCGTTGAAGGTCGGCACGCAGCCCAGGTGGGTGCACGAACCGATGACGACGAGATATTTCTCGTGACCGGCCTTGGTGCGCTCGGCGTCGGTCTCCGGCGGGCTGCCCACGGCGCCCTCGTCGATGACCTTGGTCAGCTCAGCCGGCGTGCGATAGCGCACGAAGACCGGCTTGCCCTGCCACTTGATGACGACCTGCTGGCCTTCCTGAACCTTGGTCAGATCGAATTCGATCGACGCCAGGGCCAGGGTGTCGGCCGCCGGATTCATCTGGTTGATCAGCGGCCACGCCACCATCACGCCAGCGCCGGCCGCAGCCGCGCCCGCCGCAATGTGGATGAAGTCGCGGCGGGTAGCGTCGCCACCCCCGTGTTGGCCTTCAGGCCCGTCAGCATTCACGACCGATTCGGCCACGCGTTTCACCTCTGCATCGCCGGTCGTCCGCCCCAAGATGGAACGTCAACCGAATGGAACCCTTTTTGCGAAGGCAAACCCCTGCCCGTCCGGCCTTGGTTTCGACTGCTTCAGACAAGCCGCGAAAGCGATTTGCGAAACAGTCGCAACAAAAGCCGCGACAAGGCCCCGCCCCGCGCGTATGAGGGCCTTAGAATGCGTCTCGCCCTTTTTCAACCTGACATCCCCCATAATGTCGGCGCCTGCATCCGTCTGAGCGCCTGTTTCGGCGTGGAATTGCACGTCATCGAGCCCACGAGCTTTAATTTCGACGATCGGGCGATGAAGCGGGCGGCCCTGGATTACGGGCCTCTGTCCCATATGACGCGCCATGCCGACTGGGAGACTTTCCAGCGCGACCGCGCGCCGGGTCGGCTGGTGCTGTTCACGACGCGCGCGGCCGAGCCGCTGACGGATTTCGTGTTCCAGCCCGACGACGTCCTGTTGTTCGGCAAGGAGAGCGCCGGGTCGCCCGACTACGTCCACGCGGCGGCCGATGCGCGAATCTATATTCCGATCCGGCCCGAAGCCCGGTCGCTGAACCTGTCGGTTAGCGCCGGGATCGGCCTGCATGAGGCGCTGAGGCAGATGCAAGGGCTGCCGACGCGCTGATCCTTCTCCCCTTGTGGGAGAAGGTGGACGGCGGAGCCGGACGGATGAGGGGAGCGAAGACGCGCGCTCGCGTTTCCCACTTCATACCGCCCGCCGACACCCCTCATCCGAGCCCTTTGGGCCCACCTTCTCCCACAAGGGGAGAAGG
>KB291777.1:36474-73644 GCA_000318405.1 Brevundimonas diminuta 470-4
CCCACCTTCTCCCACAAGGGGAGAAGGGTTCGACTTACTCCGGCGCGCCGTCGTCGGGCAGCTTAGCCAGGCTCGGTCGCTCAGCCCGCTTGGACTCCGCCACGCGCTCCACAGCCCGCATGACGCGCAGCAGGTTCTCGCCCGAGATCTTGCGGATATCCGCCTCGCTCCAGCCGCGGCGCATCAGCTCGGCCAGCAGGCGCGGGTAGCCGTCCACGCCCTCCAGGCCGACCGGCAGGCTGTCCACCCCGTCATAATCGCCACCCAGACCAATGTGGTCGATGCCCGCCACGTCGCGAACGTGCTGGATGTGGGCGATGACGTCCTCCATCGTCGCCTTGGGCGCCGGGTTGGCGGCATTCCAGGCGTCCATGCCCGCCTTCACTGCGGCGGGATCGCCGGGATTGAGAGCACTGAGCCGCGTCATCTCGGCTGCCCGCGCCGCGCCCGAGGCGCGCACGGCTTCGCTGATGAAGCCTGGCACGAAGGTCACCATGACGATGCCGCCGTTGCCCGCCATCTGGCGCAGCACCGCGTCGGGCACATTGCGCGGATGGGCCGTCACCGCCCGCGCCGAGGAGTGGGAGAAGATCACCGGCGCCGAAGAGACGCGGATGGCGTCGACCATCGTGTCCTCGGACACGTGGCTCAGGTCGACCATCATGCCCAGGCGGTTCATCTCGCGGACCACCTCCTCGCCAAAAGCGTTCAGGCCGTTCCACTTGGGCGCATCGGTGCCGCTGTCGGCCCAGGTCGTGCTCTTGGAGTGGGTCAGCGTCATGTAGCGCGCGCCCGAATCATAGAACTCGCGCAGCAGGCCCAGGGAATCGTCGATGGAATAGCCGCCTTCCATGCCGATCAGGCTGGCGATCTTGCCCGCGCGGTGAATGCGGACCAGGTCATCGGCGGTCGTGGCGATCTCGAAAGTCTCGGGATAGGCGGCGGCGATGCGCTTGACGGTGTCGATCTGTTCGAAGGTGGCCTTGGCGGCCTCGACCGGCGCCATGCTGGCCGGCACATAGACCGACCAGAACTGACCGCCCACGCCCCCGGCGCGCAGGCGCGGAATATCCGTATGAAGACGCGTCGATGCGGCCAGATTCGCATTCAGATCAACGCCGTGCGGGTCGTTCCCAAAGCCCTGACGCAAGGCCCACGGCAGGTCGTTGTGACCGTCGATCAGCGGCGTGCGCTTCAGAATCTGCATCACCCGCGCCTCTTGCGGCTGGGTTTGAGCCAGAGCCGGTCCCGCCAGAACGGCGATGGAAGCGGCGGCCAGCAGACTGGCGCGCAGTCTGGCGTTAAGGGCGATGCGGATCATGGTTTCCCCTCTTTGATACTAGGCCCGCCCGGTCGCCATCGGCGCTGCGTCTTGCGGGTGCGGCAGGCTGGCACAGCCGGGCCGCAGAGGGAACCGTTCGTATACCGCCCTGAAGCCGACGGATTGTGATCTGGATCAAGGCCCCCTCGCCTCGCCTGCGGCATCAGACCGTCGTCCACGCACCCCGCCGGACTGTTCAGAAAGGCCGCGTCATGGTTGAAGCCCTCATGATCCAAGCTGACCCCGCCCTGATGATTGAGCGCCGCGAGCGCGCCCGCGTCTGGTTCGAGACCCTGCGCGACAAGATCCACGCCGGTTTCGAGGCTCTGGAAGACGCCGCCCCCGCCGAACTGTTCACCGGCGAACCCGGCCGCTTCGTCCGCACGCCCTGGGATCGCCCCGAAGGCGGCGGCGGCGTGATGGGCATGATGGGCGGCCGCCTGTTTGAGAAGGTCGGCGTCCACTGCTCGACCGTTCACGGAACCTTCCCCGCCGACTACGCCAAAAACGTGCCGGGCGCCGAGGAAGACCCGCGCTTCTACGCCACCGGCATCAGCCTGATCTGCCACCCGGTCAGCCCGCGCGTGCCCGCCGTCCACATGAACACCCGCCTGATCTCGACGACGAAGACCTGGTTCGGCGGCGGCGGCGACCTGACGCCTGTGCTGGATGCGGATCGCCGCGACGATCACCCCGACACCGTGGACTTCCACGCCGCCATGAAGGGCGCGTGCGACGCCTTCGACCCGGCCTGGCACGCCAAATACAAGCAGTGGTGCGACGAGTATTTCTTCCTGCCCCACCGCAACGAGCCGCGCGGCACCGGCGGCATCTTCTACGACCACCACGACAGCGGCGACTGGGAGAAGGACTTCGCCTTCACCCAGGCGGTCGGCGAGGCCTTCCTGAAGGTCTATTCGGACATCGTCGCCCGCCGCATGCAGGAGCCCTGGAACGACGCGGAGCGCGAGGAACAGCTGATCCGCCGCGGCCGCTACGTCGAGTTCAACCTGCTGTACGATCGCGGCACCATGTTCGGCCTGAAGACCGGCGGCAATGTCGAGTCGATCCTCAGCTCCATGCCGCCCGTGGTGAAGTGGCCCTGAGCCGCACGGATCAGGCCGGAACCTGATCCGCTTCCTGCATGACGACCGCCTCTATCGCCTCGGTCAGGGCGACCACGGTCAGGGGCTTGGTCAGGTGGCCGTCAGCGCCCGCCGCCTGTCCCGCCTCGACGTGCTCCTGCAGGGCGTTGGCCGTCAGCATCAGCACGGGCGTGCGCAGCGCGTGCGTCGCCCGCTCGTGCTCGCGAATGGCGGCGGTCGCGGTCAGGCCGTCCATGACCGGCATCTGCATGTCCATCAGCACCAGATCGAAGCCGCCCTGCCTGAAGGCCTCCAGCGCCTCGGCGCCATTCTCGACGCTGACCAGATCGACCGGCATGGCCTCCAGCATGACCTGAACGACCAGGCGGTTGGCCGGATGGTCGTCGGCCAGCAGAACCTTCAGGCGCTCGTGGCGCGCGATGGCGCGCGCGGGGGGCGCAACAGTCTGGACCTCAGGTTCCGGCGCAGGCGGCAGAGACAGTTCGAACCAGAACCGCGCGCCTCCATCCGTCGGCGATTCGCAGTCCAGACGCCCGCCCATGAGGCGCACCAGATCGGCCGAAATCGCCAATCCTAAACCGCTGCCCCCGAACCGCCGGGTGATAGAGCCATCCGCCTGCTGGAAGCGATGGAAGATGCGCTGCTTGAACTCCTCGTCGAAGCCGATGCCGGTATCCGAAACCAGGAACGAAGCCCGCCCATCCGCAGCGAGACGCGCTTCAACCCGCACCTGACCTGTTTCGGTGAACTTCACGGCGTTGCTGACCAGATTGGTCAACACCTGTCGCAGGCGCACCACGTCGCCGATGAAGGCGGCGTCGAGAGCGGGGTCCAGCTCCAGCGTGAGCTCGACGCCCTTCTGCATGGCCATAGGCGTCCACAAGGCCGTGATTTCGCGCAGCATGACGCCCATATCGAACGGCGCCGGATCCAGTCTTATCTCTCCGGTCTCAACCCGAACCGTGTCGAGAATATCCGACAGCAACCGCTCCAGGGTGACGCCGGACGACCGGATGATATCGACCAGTTCGCGATCCTCGGGCTTCAAATCCCGCCGTGAAAGCACGTCGGTCATCGCCACGACGCCGTTCAAGGGCGTGCGGATTTCATGGCTCATATTGGCCAGGAACTCGCTTTTGGCCTGACTGGCCTCTTCGGCGCGAAGCCGGGCTGCGCGCAGGCGCCGGGACTGGCGCCTCTGCCAGATGACGACGAACAACGCCGAAAGGACGAACAGGAGGCCGATGCCCATGATCCAGTTCTGACCGCGGATGACCGCACGCTGAAGCTGGGTATTGGCCCGCGCGGTCTGCAACTGACGACGACGCTCCGCCAACTGTTCCTGCATGTCTCCGGTGACCTGGTGGATGCCGGCGCTGAACCGCTGCGCCGCCTGCACGGCGCGGCGCTGTTCATAGTCGCGCAGCACGTCAAAAGCCTCGGCCGCACGCCCGGAGGCCCTCAGCACCTCGGCCTCCACGAGGCGTTCGCGCGGATCGACGATGCCGTCCGGCGCCAGCTCGCGCAGGCGCTCCAGATCACGCCGGGCGCCCTGGATGTCGCCCATACGCGCCCGCGCCACCCCGCGGATCGGCAGAATGTCGAGCGCCAGAAAGGCCTTGCGGTCGATAAGCCCAGCGTGAGACGCCAGACATTCCAGGACCTGGGCCGACCGTTGCTGCATATCGGCGACCGCCGCGCACAGGGCCGCATCGTAGGCGCGAATGGCCGCAATGCCGGACCGTTCAGCCAGGCGGTGGTGCGCCGCGTAATAGTGCTCGGCCCGCGCCAGATCGCCGATCTGAACCGACATCCGCGTCAGATTGTACAGGCTGTCGAAATCCGGGCGTGGATAGGCCGGGTTGGAATAGTCGATTTCAAACCGACGGAAAGCAGCCGCCGCCCCGGCCACGTCGTTGAGCTTCATCAGCCCCATGCCGGTCACTTCCCACACCCCGGCGCGAGCGGTGTCGGCGAAAGGGTCTTCGACCGGAATGTCGGTTTCAACGGCAGCCAGAAGACGCAGTCCCTCGCCGACCCGGTCCTGATCCATCAGAGCCAGGGCGAAGAGCCGGGCGGCGTGCGCCTTGACGAACCAGTCGCCAGTCGTCGACGCCACGCTCTCCATTTCAGAGGCCACAGCCAGATCACCCTGGTCATAGCGGGCGGTCAGCCCATTCAGTCGCGCGATCTGAAGGTAACGTCGATCGTTCGCCGCCTTGGCCTTCGCCTCCAGTCGACCGTTCCACAGGGCCGCCCGCTCGAAATCACCCTGATTCAGAAACGTCCAGGCGACGTGATACAGGCGGTTCAGCCCTTCGCGGTCGTCTCGCCTGAGGGCCTGATGGCCAAAAGCCTCAAGCGCGTCGAAGTCCGTGCGCATCGCCCGCTGCTCGACTGCGCGCGCCAGTTCGACCACCGCCGGGGGAGGCGCTGTATCGGCCTGTATGGGCGGCTCGGCGACAGCGACAGAGGTTGCCGCAACGCCCGCGAGAACGAAGCCCCTGAACAAAACACGGCGCTTCAACATCTTCCTCCCGCCTGACATGGGCGCGACAGTGGTGGCGAGTTATTGAGCAAGGCTTATCGCCCCGCCGCAATCACGCCTTATTTTTCTCTGCGTTCGATACGCCCAGATAGTTGCGGATCCAAGCGCCCAGTACCGCCCTGTCGTTGGCCCGCTCCAGGCTGGCCTGCGCCTCGTCCACCAGATGCTCGGCGATCCGCCCGCGCCGCCCCTCGGTCAGGGCTGCGGCGAAGGCGGGGTCAAACTCGGGATGGCACTGGAAGCTGATGGCGTCGTCTCCCCAGGCCACGCCCGCATGGGGCGTGAAGGGACTGGCCGCGATCACCCGCGCATCGTCCGCCAGCGCGATCACCTGGTCCTGGTGCGAGGCGGGAATGGATAGGGTCGCAGCGGGAGGCTGCATCCACGCCTCGTCGCCGGTGACCTCATAGGTATGCAGGCCCACGCCCCAGCCGCGCCCCGACTTTTCGACCCGGCCTCCGAACGCCTGAGCCATGATCTGATGGCCGAAGCAGATGCCCGCCAGGCGCGTCTTGCCCCGTGCATCGCGCAGCCACTGCGCCAGCGGCTCGATCCACGGCAGGTCCTCATAGACGCCCGCCGCAGAGCCTGTGACGATGACGCCCGCGAAGGCCGTAGGGTCATCCGGCAGTTCGCCCGCCTGAACGTCAAAGCGGCGCGTGGCCACGCCGTCGCCCAGCAGGGCGCGGAACTGATCGACATAGTCGCCGTATCGCGCGGCCAGATCCGCTGGCGGTCGCCCGGTCTCAAGAATGGCGATGACGTTCATGCTCGGTTTTCACTCCCGCAGACGCACTATGAAGGAAGCGTCGCCCTCTGGATTGGGGTAGAAGATCGACCAAGGCAATGGGACGAACCGTCATGACCGCAACCGACGATCCGGTCGTGCTGATCAACATCTTCAAGTGCGACCAGCGCCATCTGGACGAACTGATGGAGCGCCTTGCGGCGCTGGCCAAGGTGCAGTCCGGCCTGCCCGGCTTTGTCTCGGCGACCCTGCATCGCGGACTGAACGGCCGCGTCGCCGCCAATCACGCGGTCTGGGCCAGCGCGACGGATTGGAAGGCCATGACGCGCCACCCCCAGGTCGTCGCCGCCATGGGCCCGATCCTGGCCATCGCCACCTTCGAGCCTCACCTCTATGAACCAGGCGAGGTGACGAGCGGCTAGCCCGCGCGCCACACTTCGGCCCGGCCTCCCGCGTCGCCCAGCGCCTGAACCGTCCAGCCGCAGATTTCAGCCGCCGCCGCCTCAGCCCCCGACGGCGCATTGACCACTGTCATCGCGCAGCCGTTCATCTTCATCGGATTGTTCAGCGGCCGCAGGCGCGCCTCGGCGACCAGCACCCGCGACAGACCCGCCTGTTCCAGCCGTCGGATGAAGCCGTCGAACGTCTCCAGGTCCTTCAAAGGCGTCCAGATCGCGACGCACGCCGTTGGATCAGCGCCCACCACAGCCGCCGCCGTCTCGGCCGAGCGGACATAGTCGTCAGGCCGCTCGAACGGCGGGTCGATCAGCACCAGCGGCGCCTTGACGCCCCTAGCCGCGCGCACCGCCTCTTCATAGCCGTCGCCCGCCCGTCCCGTCGCATTCGGCCACGCGGCGAGCGCCTCGGTCAGCAGGGCTTGGACAGGCGGGTTCAGCTCAAAGCCGCGATAGGAGTCCTCCGGCCGCAGCGCCCGGGCCGTCAGCACCGGCGAGCCCGGATAGAACCGCACGCCGCCCTGAGGATTCAGCGCGGCCACTTCGGCCGCCAGCGCCTCGATCAGCGGGGGCCGGGCCTCGGCGGTCATCAGCCGCGCCACCCCGGCCTCTGCCTCGCGCGAGCGCTGGGCGTCGCCCGACAGGTCATAGAGGCCCGCCCCCGCGTGGGTGTCGAGCACCGTCACCGGCCCCCTGCTCTGGCGATCCTTCAGCAGCCACAGCACCAGGGCGTGCTTGACCAGGTCGGCGAAGTTTCCGGCGTGAAAGCTGTGACGATAATTCATGCCGCTCCGTCCCTCGCCCGCGCCCTCACGTCAAGCCATCGCCCCGCCTTGAAGGAACCGCGTGACGCAGCCGCCGTTGCCGTATGCCGCTTGAGAAGAGCCATGATGATCGACCATTGGCCCCGCCCGACCACCACCACACGCCCCGCGCCGCCGCGCGGGGCGCTCCCCACTGTTCGCGATCAAGATGGACGCGGCAGAGCAAAGGCCCGCGCGTGACGAACCCTGATCTCGCCCCGCCCAAAGGATTGACCTGGTGCAATGACGACAGCCCAGGGCTGACGCGCCGTCGCTCCGGTCGCGGCTTCTGCTATCGGGATGCGGACGGCCGCCTGATCCGGGACGCCGCCACGCTGGGCCGCATCCGCAGCCTGGCCATTCCGCCGGCCTGGACCGATGTCTGGATCTGTCCGCGCGCCACCGGCCATATTCAAGCGACGGGGCGCGATGCGCGCGGCCGCAAGCAGTACCGCTATCACCCCGACTGGACGGCCCATGCGGCCGAAAACAAGTTCGAGCGCCTGCCCGCCTTCGCCCGCGCCCTGCCCCGTCTGCGACAACGCGTAGAGGACGACCTGTCCCGGCGCGGGCCGTGTCGGGAAAAGGTGCTGGCCACCGCCGTGCGCCTGCTTGAGATCACCCTGATCCGCGTCGGCAACGCCCAGTATGCGCGCCAGAACCGCTCATACGGCCTGACCACGCTCAGCAAGCGCCACCTGGATGTGGACGGCGCCGCCCTGACCTTCGCCTTTCGCGGCAAGAGCGGGGTCGAACACAGCGTCAGCGTCCGCGACCGGCGCCTCGCTTCGGTGGTGCGATCGCTGCGCGACCTGCCGGGCCAGCAACTATTCAAATACCGAGATGAAGAGGGCGTACTGCGGCCGATCACCTCGGACGAGGTCAACGCCTATATCCGCGAGGCGGCGGGAGAGGCGTTTTCAGCCAAGGACTTCCGCACCTGGGCCGGCACGGTGTCCGCCGCACGCGCCCTGCGCGACGCCGAGGCCCCGACCTCGGCCGCCGACGCCAAACGCAAGGTGACGATCTGCATCAAGGCCGTGGCGGGTCTGTTGGGCAATACGCCGACGGTCTGCCGCTCGTCCTATGTCCACCCTGCGGTCGTCGCCCTGTTCGAACAGGGGCGGCTGGCGCAAAGCCTGCCGAAGTCAGAAGCGGCCTCTTTCGAAACCGCCCTGATCAAGCTGCTGGCGGCCTGAGCCAGGCCGCCTCGCCTCAGTCGGCCCAGTTCAGGACGACCTTGCCGGACTGACCCGACTTCATGGCCTCGAAGCCCGCCTCGAAGTCCTGATAGGGCATCTGGTGGGTGATCAGAGGCTGCAGATCCAGCCCCGCCTTCAGCAGGCCCAGCATCTTGCGCCAGGTGGTGAACATCTCACGCCCATAGACGCCTTTGATGGTCAGGGCCTTCAGGATGATCGCGCCCCAGTCCGTCTCCATCGGCTTGGAGGGAATGCCCAGCATCGCCATGCCGCCGCCCATGATCAGGGTGTCGACGCACTGTTTGAAGGCGATGGGCGAGCCCGACATCTCCAACGCCACGTCAAAGCCGACCTTCAGGCCCAGCTCGTGCATCACGTCGCGCAGGTCTTCCTTGGTCGTGTTGACCGTGCGCACGCCCGGCGCGACCTTTTGCGCAAGTTCCAGACGGAAGTCATTGATATCCGTCAGGACTACGGTGCGCGCGCCCGCATGACGCGCCACAGCCGCCGCCATCATGCCGATGGGACCGGCGCCGGTGACGATCACGTCCTCGCCCAGCAGGTCGAACTGCTGCGCCGTGTGCACGGCGTTCCCGAACGGGTCGAGGATCGAGCCGATCTCATAGGGCACGTCATCTGGCAGTTCGATGACGTTGAAGGCCGGCGCCACCACATATTCGGCAAAAGCGCCCTGACGGTTCACGCCGATGCCGCGCGTGTCGGGGTCTAGGTGGAAGTGACCTGCGCGCGCCGCCTCGGAGTTCAGGTCGATGACGTGGCCCTCGGCCGAGACGCGCTGGCCCACCTTCAGACGGCGATCCACGTCCTTGCCGATGGCGACGATCTCTCCGGCGAACTCGTGACCGGTGATCATCGGCACGGGCACGTTCTTCTGGGACCATTCGTCCCAGTTCCAGATGTGGATGTCGGTGCCGCAGACGGCGGTGCGATGCACCTTGATCAGCACGTCCTCGTCGCCCGCGACGGGGATAGGCGCGTCGATCAGCTCCAGCCCCTCGGCCGGTTTCGTCTTGGCCAGGGCCTTCATGGTGTCGGTCATCAGATAACTCCCAATTCCTTACCGGCCGTCGTGAACGCCGCGACCGCTTGATCAATCTGCTCGAAGGTGTGGGCCGCCGACATCTGGGTGCGGATACGGGCCTGGCCGCGCGGCACCACGGGGAACGAAAAGCCGATGACGTAGACGCCCAGCTCCAGCAGGCGCGCAGCCATGTCCTGCGCCAGCTTGGCGTCGCCCAGCATGACCGGGATGATCGGGTGCTCGCCCGGCAGCAGGTCGAAGCCCGCGGCCGCCATCGCCGAGCGGAAGCGCGCGGCGTTGGCGAACAGTTGGGCACGCAGCTTATCGCCTTCCTCGCCCGCAGCGATGCGGATAGCCTCCAGCGACGAGCCGCACACGGCGGGCGCCAGGGCGTTGGAGAACAGGTAGGGCCGCGCGCGCTGCTTCAGCAGTTCCACGACGCTGGACCGGGCGCAGATGAAGCCGCCCATCGCCCCGCCCAGCGCCTTGCCGAAGGTGCCGGTGACGAAGTCGACCTCGACGCCGCAGTGCGCAAACGAGCCCTTGCCCTTGTCGCCCAGGAAGCCGGTCGCGTGGCAGTCGTCGACCATGATCAGAGCCTGATACTGGTCGGCCAGGGCGCGGATCTGATCGATCTTGCCGATGTAGCCGTCCATCGAGAAGGCGCCGTCGGTGGCGATGATGATGTTGCGGGCGCCGGCGGCGCGCGCCTCCTTCAGCTTGGCCTCCAGATCGGCCATGTCGGAGTTGGCGAAGCGGTAGCGCTGAGCCTTCGACAGGCGCACGCCGTCGATGATGGAGGCGTGGTTCAGGCTGTCCGAGACGATGGCGTCCTCGGCCCCGAACAGCGGCTCGAAGATGCCGCCGTTGGCGTCGAAGGCGGCGGCGAACAGGATGGCGTCCTCAAAGCCGAGATAATCGGCGATGGCGCGTTCCAGCTCCTTGTGGATCTCCAGCGTGCCGCAGATGAAGCGCACTGAAGCGGTGCCCGCCCCCCATTTCTCCTGCGCCTTGATCCCGGCTTGAGTGACGCGTTCGTCGCCCGCCAGGCCCAGATAGTTGTTGGCGCAGAAGTTCAGCACGTCGCGGCCGTTGACGGAGATCACCGGCCCCTGGCGCGAGGCGATGACGCGCTCGGGCTTGGTCAGCCCCTGGGCGTCGATATCAGCCAGTTCGGCGGAAACACGGTCGTAGAAAGCCTGGTTCATATTCTGGGTCATGCTTGCTCCGCTACGCTGAATCTCGGCAGGTTTGAACCCCTAGCCTGCGGCGGATCCAGCCGTCTGAGCCGAGGCCTCGGCCACCGGGCGCAAGGGGCTGACCTCAACCTGCCCGCCGCAAGGCGTGAAGGCCAGCGGCAGGGTGATGGCGCTCGCCGCCCCCGGCGCCGTGACCCGCACCGTCTTGGCCGAAGGGCAGGTCGTCTCGCCCTTGTCCTCATGCGGGATGACGCTCCAGGCCAGATCGAACCAGGCGGCCTGTTGCGGGCGGATCTCCACCGGCGTCGGCGCGCGCCCCTGCGCGAAATAGTTGCCCGGCGCCTGCGCCGCCCGAACGCCCGTCAGCAGCTTGCCGTCGCCGTCCAACAGGCTGACGGAGGGATAGCCCGTAACCGTACAGGCGGACGGGCCTGCATTCCTCAGCGCCAGAGTGGTCACGCGATGCCCCATGCCCGCATCGCCCCCCTCGACCGCCAGACGCAGGTTCTCGGCGGCGCAGGGCGCGCCTGAGGGCGGCGGGGCCACGGCGGCGACCGGGCGGCTGCAGCGTTCGATGATGACGCCGCCCGCCTGATCCCCCTGCCCCACGCGGCTCAGCATACCGCTCTCCGTCTCTCCGCGACTGGCCGTCCACCATTCCAGCCCCTGCCCCGCATAACGGGCGCCGCTGGCCGAGACGACGCTGGTCAGCACGTAGTCCTTGCCTTCGTAGGAGACGCGGGCGGTCTGGGCGTCGGGGTAGGCGACAACGACCGTCTTTCCGCTTTCGCAGGCATAGCCGACAGCCGCCGCATCCTGGACCGCCGGGGCCTCGATCGGCGAGGTCGGCTCGGCTGGCTTTTCCTGCGAACAACCGGCGACCAGCAGGCCCAGCCCGGCGGTCAGGGCGATGGTCTGAAACGTAACGGTTCTGGTCATGGCGGCCCCCTTGAAACAGCGACCCTGCTGCAACGTCGAGGGCTTGTGAAGGCTCCGCCGTGGCGAAATCGTCAAGAGGACGGTTGCGTAATGATATACTATAACATATCAAGCCTCACATCATTGTAACGGGGATGCGTGACATGCGATTTCGGACCTTCCTGCTGACCGCCGCAGGGGCGGCGGCGCTGACCAGCCTGGGCGTCGCCGCGCCTGCTTTCGCCGAGGATGTCGTTCAGCGTCAGTCCCAAGGCGATCCGCATGATCACGCCCCCCGCGCCGCCGACGCCTATGAGGTGGATGAGGTCGTCGTGCGCGCCCTACCCCTGGGCCGCGCAGGCGACGACGTCGGCTCGCACGTCGCCCTACTGAGCGGCGACGACCTGGTTCACCGGCGCCAGTCGACGCTGGGCGACACCCTCAACAGCATCCCCGGCGTCAACTCCGACACCTTTGGCGGGGGCGCCAGCCGCCCGGTGGTGCGCGGCCAGACCTCGCCCCGCGTCAAGGTTCTGAGCGAAGGCGCGGGCCTGATGGACGCCTCCGAAGTCTCGCCCGACCACGCCGTCAGCGGCGAGCCCCTGCTGCTGGAAGGCGTCGAGATCCTGCGCGGACCGGCGGCCCTGCTCTATGGCGGCGGCGCCATCGGCGGCGCGGTCAATCTGCTGGACAAGAAGATCCCGACCCGCATCCCGGCTGAAGGCGGCGAAGGCGTTGCCGAATATCGTCGTGGCTCGGTCGACAACGAGGAAGCCGGCGTGGTCGGCATGACGGTCGGGGCCGGAAACTTCGCCCTGCGCGTCGAAGCGGCGGCGCGCAAGTCGGACGATTACAAGGTTCCGGGCTGGGACGAACCACGCCTGGACGGCTCCTATAATGAAACCTCGACGGCGACCTTGGGCGCCTCCTGGATCGGCTCGCGCGGTTATCTGGGCGCGGCCTATACGGAACAGACCAGCCGCTACGGCCTGGCCGGTCACAGCCACGAATATGAGGGCTGCCACCCGCACGGCGACCACCTCCACTGCGGCGGCGGCCATGGTCATGGCCACGACGATCACGATCACGGCGACGACGACCATGGGCACGACCATGACGGCGACCACGACCACGCCGCCCCCGAAGTTCGCCTGAAGAGCCGCCGGGTCGATCTGCGCGGCGAACTGCGCGACCCGCTGCCAGGCATCGAGAACGTGCGCCTGCGCGCCGGCTACACCGACTATGAGCACAGCGAGTTGGAAGAAGGCGTCGTCTCGACCACCTTCACCAACAAGGGCTACGACGGCCGCATCGAGGCCCAGCACCGCGAGATCGCGGGCTTCCGCGGCGTGGTCGGCCTGCAACTGAGCAAGAGCGACTTCGCCGCCGTCGGCGAAGAGAGCTTCCTGGCGCCCAGCACGACCAAGAACACCGGCCTGTTCGTGATGGAGGAGTACGAGATCGGCCTGTGGCACCTGGAGGGCGCCCTGCGTCAGGAATGGCAGGAGGCCTCGGCGCTCGGACTGGCCGATGTCGAACACAAGCCCTTCTCCATCTCGGGCGCGGCTGTATGGCACTTCACCCCCGGCTGGACGGGCGCCGTGTCGCTGTCGCGCTCGCAGCGCGCGCCTTCGGCTCAGGAACTCTATGCCGACGGCGTCCACCTGGCGACCAACACCTATGAGATCGGCGATTCCGGCCTGAGCGTCGAGACGGCCAACTCCATCGAACTGACCCTGCGCAAGACCGAAGGCTCCCTGACCGGATCGGTCAGCGCCTATCACTATGTCTATGACGACTACATCTTCGCCCGAACGCTGGATCAGCACGAAGACTTCCGCCTGATCCGCTACAGCCAGGCCGACGCGACCTTCACCGGCATCGAGGGCGAGTTGACGCAACAGTTCACGCCCTGGCTGTCGGGCACGGTCTTCGGCGACTACGTCCAGGGCGAGCTGAAAGGCGACGGCGGGAACCTGCCGCGCATCCCGGCGGCGCGGGCGGGCGTGCGTCTGGCCGCCTTCCAGGGACCGTGGTCGGGCGACGTCGAATACAGCCGCACCTTCAAGCAGACCGACATCGCCGCTTTCGAGACGGAGACGCCGGGCTATGACATGGTCAACGCCACGATCGCCTATGACGTCGATCTGGGGCCCGTCCGATCGCAGATCTTCCTGCGCGGGACCAATCTGCTGGACGAGACGGCGTTCAACCACGCCTCTTTCCTGGCCGAGACGGCGCCCCTGCGCGGGCGCAACCTGACGGTCGGCGTGCGCGCCCGCTTCTAGGTTTCTTCCACGTTGCAAAAAACAGGGGACGGGATCCGACGGATTCCGTCCCTTCGTTCGTTAGACCCATGTCGGTTCGAAACGGACTAAGCCCCTTATTACAGGAGTTTAATCCCCGAGTGCGAATGCGCCCCTTTTCGGCGCACATTGTTCTCTAGTCGAGCCGATGCGGTCGATGAGACAGGGCGTCGACCGCGAGCGTGCCTATTTCCCGGTTGCCTTTAGGACTCGACATGTCGCCAGTCGCCTTGCTGTTCGCCCTCGCCTCCCTGTCTCCTGCCGACACGGCGGCGGCTTCCTCCGCGCCCCTCCAGGCCGCGCCCGCCCAGACCGCGACCCCTGTGCCGCAGGAAGAGATCGACGACGACGCCTATGATTTGGGCACGCTGGAGGTCGTGACGACCGCCCGGCGCGGCGCCGCCCTGGGCGACTATGAGCCCGAACTCGTCCTCGACGAGGAGCAGATCAAGGCCTACGGCGCCAGCAGCATTCAGGAGCTGATGACCCTGCTGGAGCCGGTGACGCGCAGTTCGCGCGGCGGCTCGCCGGTGTTCCTGGTCAATGGCCGCCGCATCTCGGGCTTCCGCGAAATTCGCGGCATTCCGCCCGAGGCGATCGAGCGCACCGAGATCCTGCCCGAGGAAACCGCCCTGTCCTACGGCTACAGCGCCGACCAGCGAGTGGTGAACTTCGTGCTCAAGGCCGATTTCCGCTCCCTGACGACCCAGGCCAGCGTGCGCCGCCCCGATCAGGGCGGCCGCACCTCGACCCAGATCGACAACAACGTCCTGCGCATCGCCGGCAAGCAGCGCTGGACGCTGGACCTCGGCTATCAGAACGACAGCCCCCTGTTCGAGACCGAGCGCAACATCCGCCGCGAGGGCGTGCCCTATGACCTGATGGGCAACATCACGGCGCCCGGCGGCGGCGAGATCGATCCCGCCCTGTCGGCCCTGCTGGGCCAGACCGTGACGACCGCTTCGGTCGGCGCAGGTGCGGCGGGCGGCGCCAGCCTGAGCGACTTCGGCGTCGGGCCGCGCACCGACGACCTGACCGCCTATCGCACCTTGTCGCCCAAGCGCGAGAACAGCTCCATCACCGGCTCGCTGATGCGCGACCTGAACCAGACCATGTCCCTGACGCTCAGCGGGGAGCTGTCCGACACGACCAGCTTCTCCTATCTGGGCCTGCCGGGCCTCAGCCTCGCCCTGCCCTCGACCAGCCCCTATTCGCCGTTCGCCAGCGATGTGCTGCTGCACCGCTATGTCGATGCGCCGGGCGCTCTGGGAAGAACCAGCGACACCCTGTCCGGCCAGCTGGGCTTCCTGGTCGACGGCTATCTGGGCGACTGGCGCTGGACGGTGAACGGCGGCTATGACCGCGCCGAGACCAAGACCCGCACCGGACGCGGCCTCAACGACGACGCCCTGCAGGCGGGGGTGACGGCGGGGATCATCGACCCCTTCGGCGACCTGGGCGCCTTGCCGACCAATCCGTTCGACACCGCCCGCTCCGTCTCCAGCAAGTCCAGCATCGAGGGCGTCATCAACGGCACGGCCTGGGAAGGCCCGGCCGGTTCCCTGACCTCGACCTTCAAGATCGGGTTCGACAGCCAGTCGCTGGATTCCGAGACCCTGCGCTTCTCTGAGCAGGAACAGGCCAGCGTCTTCTCCGAACGCTCCCTGTCGCGCGACCGCACCAGCGCCTCGGGCAACTTCAACCTGCCCATCGCCAACCGAGACCGCGAAGTCCTGGGCGCGCTCGGCAATCTGTCGGCCAATCTGAACCTGGCCTATGAAAACCTGTCCGACTTCGGCGGCCTTTCGGCCTATACGGTCGGGCTGAACTGGTCGCCGTGGGAGCCCGTCAATTTCAACATCAGCTGGGCCGATGAGCAGAAGGCCCCGTCGATGTCGCAGTTGAACGACCCGACGCTGTCGACCCCCAACGTGCCGGTCTATGACTTCGCCACCGGCCAGTCCGTCACCATCACCCGGATCGAAGGCGGCAATCCCAACCTGTCCGAAGAGACCAAGCGCGTCCTGAAGTTCGGGGTCAATCTGACTCCGCTGAAGGACAAGGACCTGCGGTTCACGGCCAACTACACCCGTACCGAAACCGAAGGCTCCATCGCCTCCTTCCCGACCATCACGCCGGAACTGGAAGCCGCCCTGCCTGAGCGCTTCACCCGCGATCTGGACGGCAATCTGCTGTCGATCGACGCCCGGCCGCTGAACTTCCAGAAGGCGGAGCAGCAGGAAATCCGCTGGGGCCTGAACTTCTCCACCGCCTTCGGCAAGCCGGACCCGGCGGCCATGGCCCGGATGAACGCACGCAGCGGCGGCGGCCCGCGCGGATCGGGCGCCCCGGGCGGCGCTGGCGGTCGGCAGGGCGGCGGCGCTCCGGATGGCGCGCCTACCGTCATGCGTGTCGAGGGCGGTCCGCCTCCGGGCGGCGCTCCCGGGGCAGGCGGCCCTCCTCCAGGCGGTGCTGTGCGGATGCAGGCCGGCGGGTCGGGCGGCCCCGGCGGGCGGGGTCGCGGCGGCGGCATGTTGCCCGGCCAGGGCCGGTTCAACATCTCGCTTTATCACACCTATCGCATCCAGGATGAGATCACGATCCGCGACGGCCTGCCGGTCCTCGACCTGCTGGACGGCGCCGCCATCGGCGCGCGCGGCGGCCAGTCCCGCAATGAAGTCCAGTTGCAGATGGGCGCCTTCAAGAGCGGCATGGGCGGCTTCCTGAACGCCAACTGGAAGGAATCCACCCGCATCAACGGCGGTTCTTCGCCCGACGACGACCTCAGCTTCTCGGACCTGACGACGGTGAACCTGAACCTGTTCGCCGACCTGTCGTCGCGTGAAAACCTGGTCTCGCGCTATCCGTGGCTGAAGGGGACGCGCGTCAGCCTTGGCGTCGAGAACATCTTCGATCAACGGCTGGATGTGCGTGACGGTCTGGGGAACACGCCGCTGTCCTATCAGCCCGACTACCTCGACCCGATGGGCCGGACGTTCAGGATCAGCCTGCGAAAAATCCTGTACTGAGCCTCCACCGCTCTGCCTCCCATCCACCGTCATCTTCGGACTTGATCCGAGGATCGAGGGACCGGCGCGCTCTTCTCGGCCGCCGACACGCAGACGGATGACCCGATCCTCGGATCAAGTCCGAGGATGACGAGGGAGAGCGATTAATGAAAAGGCCCGGTCTCACGACCGGGCCTTTTGCCTGTATCGGTTTACAAAACCGGAGCTCAGTGCGCCTCTTTCGGCGTCTCCATCAGTTCGATCAGCACCCCGCCCATCTCCTTGGGATGCAGGAAGACCACCGGCGTCCCGTGCGCGCCGATGCGGGGCTCGCCTGTGCCCAGGATGGTCACGCCCTTGGCGCGCATTTCAGCGATGGCGGCATGAATGTCCGCCACTTCAAAACAGACGTGGTGCTGCCCGCCCTTGGGGTTCTTGGCCAGGAAGCCGGTGATCGGGCTGGTCTCGTCAAACGGCTCGATCAGTTCGATCTGGGCCGTCGGCGTGTCGATGAAGCAGACCTTCACCCCCTGCGCGGGCAGGTCGAACGGCTCGCCGATCTTCGTCGCGCCCAGCACGTCGCGATACAGCTTGATCGACTCGGCGATGGAGGGCGTGGCGACGCCCAAGTGGTTCAGATTGCCGATCACGTTTTGGTCTCCACAGGTGTCGGCTGAGCATAGCCCAGACGCTGGTTCAGTTTCTCGATCAGGTCCACGGCCGTCTCGGCGATGACCGAACCGGGCGGATAGACCGCCGCCGCGCCCATATCGATCAGGGGCTGCACGTCCGACGGCGGGATGACGCCGCCGACCACGATCATGATGTCCTCGCGCCCCAGCTTGGCCAGTTCGGCCTTCAGCTCGGGCACCAACGTCAGGTGCCCCGCCGCCAGCGACGAGGCGCCGACCGCGTGGACATTCTTCTCGACCGCATCGCGCGCGGCCTCGGCTGGCGTCTGGAACAGGGCTCCCGCCGTCACGTCGAAGCCGATGTCGCCGTAACCGGTGGCGACGACCTTCTGGCCCCGGTCGTGACCGTCCTGGCCCAGCTTGGCGATCAGGATGCGCGGCGGGCCGCCGTCGTTCTCGACGAAGGCGGCGACCATCGAACGGGCGCGGGCGACCTTGGGATCGTTCCCGGCCTCCTTGGCGTAGACGCCCGAGACCGTCTTCACCGTGGCGATGTGGCGGCCGAAGGCGGCCTCCAGCGCATCGGAGATTTCGCCGACGGTAGCCTTGGCGCGGGCCGCCCGCACCGCCAGCTCCATCAGGTTGGCGTTCCCCCGCGCGCCCTCGGTCAGGGCGTCGAGAGCGGCCTGCGTCGCCGCTTCGTCGCGCTCGGCCTTCAGGCGTTGCAGCTTCTCGATCTGGCGGGCGCGCACCTCGGCGTTGTCGACCTTCAGCATAGGGATGTCGTCGACCACGGGGTTCAGATATTTGTTCACCCCCACGACCGTCTGCTGGCCGGTGTCGATGCGAGCCTGGGTCTTGGCGGCGGACTCTTCGATCCGCAGCTTGGGAATGCCCGCCTCGATGGCCTTGGCCATGCCGCCGTAGGCCTCGACCTCCTCCATCAGGGCGCGGGCCTTGGTCGCCAGCTCCTGCGTCAGGCGCTCGACGTAGAAGCTGCCGCCCCATGGGTCGATGACGCGGGTCAGGCCCGTCTCGGCCTGCGCCAGAATCTGGGTGTTGCGCGCGATCCGGGCCGAGAAGTCGGTCGGCAGGGCCAGCGCTTCGTCCAGCGCGTTGGTGTGCAGGCTCTGGGTCTGGCCGCCCGCCGCCGCCATGCACTCGACCATGGTGCGGGGCACATTGTTGAACACGTCCTGCGCCGCCAGCGACCAGCCCGAGGTCTGGCAGTGGGTCCGCAGGGACAGCGACTTCGGATTGACGCCGCCTTCGCGCTTCACCGCCTCGGCCCACAGCAGGCGGCCGGCGCGCATCTTGGCCACCTCCATGAAGTAGTTCATGCCGATGGCCCAGAAGAAGCTCAGGCGCGGCGCGAAACGGTCGATCTCCATGCCCGCCGCCTTGCCCGCGCGCAGGTATTCGATCCCGTCCGACAGGGTGTAGGCCAGCTCGATGTCCGCCGAGGCCCCCGCCTCCTGCATGTGATAGCCGGAGATGGAGATGGAGTTGAACTTGGGCGTTTCCTTCGCCGTCCACTCGAAGATATCGGCGATGATCCGCATCGAGGGCGCGGGCGGATAGATGTAGGTGTTGCGGACCATGAACTCCTTCAGAATGTCGTTCTGAATGGTCCCGGTCAGCTTGGCGTGGTCGACGCCCTGCTCTTCGCCCGCCACGACGTAGAGGGCCAGGATCGGCAGCACCGCCCCGTTCATGGTCATGGACACCGACATCTGGTCCAGCGGAATGCCGTCGAACAGGGTCCGCATGTCCAGAATGGAGTCGATGGCCACGCCCGCCATGCCGACGTCGCCCTTCACCCGCGGGTGGTCGCTGTCATAGCCCCGGTGGGTGGCCAGATCGAAGGCGACCGACAGACCCTTCTGACCGGCAGCCAGGTTGCGGCGATAGAAGGCGTTGGACTCCTCGGCGGTCGAGAAGCCCGCATACTGGCGGATCGTCCATGGCGCGCCCGCATACATGGTCGGATAGGGCCCGCGCACGAAGGGAGCGAAGCCCGGCAGGCCGTGGATGAAGTCCAGCCCGTCCAGCGCTTCCGGCCCATAAGCTGTCTCGACCGTCAGCCCCTCGGGCGTGGTCCATGCCGCGCGGTCCGGCCCGGCGCCGGTCGCGCCCAGATCGAGGGCGACCTTGGAGAAGTCAGGGAAACTCATTGAGCGGCCTCCTCGAAGGCGGCGGCGAAACGTACAGGCGCCAAGGCCTCGAACGTTCCGATGACGGCCGCAATAGGTGCGGGCGTCACCGGCGCGGGACGCACGTCCGGATCGACGAATTTGGTGACGCCGACGATCTGGGCGGCGCCGTCCTTGAAGGCTTTCTCAGCCATGTCGCGGGCACGAGCGATGCGAGGCTGGATCACCCCGCCTTCCAGACAGGCGACGACTCCGCCTTCGGCCTCATAGACCTGGAACTCGGCCCAGGCGGCCTCGGCCAGTTCGCGGGTGCGCGCGTCCAGATACCAGGAGCCGCTGGCCGGATCGTCCACGCGGCCCAGATTGGATTCCTCCATCAGGATCAGCTGGGTGTTGCGCGCCTGACGCTTGGCGAAGTCGTCCGGCAGGCCCGCCGCGCGGGTGAAGCCATCCAGCACCACCGCATCGGCCCCGCCCACGGCCCCGGCGAACCCGGCGGCGGTCAGGCGCAGCATGTTCGGCCACGGGTCGCGCGCCGACAGCATACGGCGCGACGAGCGCGCCTCAATGATCGCCGGAACCTCAGCGCCGAACGCCCTGGAGACGCTGGCCCAGATCAGGCGCAGGGCG
The DNA here is from genome assembly GCA_000318405.1 of Brevundimonas diminuta 470-4. GTDB lineage: Bacteria > Pseudomonadota > Alphaproteobacteria > Caulobacterales > Caulobacteraceae > Brevundimonas > Brevundimonas diminuta_B. The sequence goes on from KB291777.1 coordinate 56,546, forward strand.
CGGATCTTGGCCAGGGAGTCGAAATAGGCCTGATCCACGGCGACGCCTAGAACCACGCCCTTCAGCGCCGCCTCGACCGTCAGACCCGCTTCAACGGCGGCTTTCACATGGGCCACGGCCGACGACCCGGCGAAGGCCAGTTCCTGCGCGATGGAGCCGCCTGCCTCATGCGCCACACGGCCCGAGGCCATGAACAGCGTCGCCTCGGGATAGGTCGCGGCGTGGGTCGCCGCCGCCCTGGCGGTCTCGGTCATGACGGCCGCGAAATCGCCCGGCGCTCCGCCCGCCTCGGCATAGGCCGAGATCGGATCGAGGTGGAAGGCCAGCTTGGCGCGAGGCGAACCCTTGGCGACCGCCGACAGGGCCTCGGCCGCCTTCACGCCCTCGAACCCGGCGTCCAGCGCTACCGGCGCCAGCTCCAGCGCCACCGCGTCCAGCGCGCGCGCCAACTTCGCAGCGTCCGCCGCCACAGGCCCGGCGATCAGGACGGAGGCCGCGCCGTTCTCCAGATCGGTCAGGATGGCGCGGTTCAGGGCGTCCGCGTCCTCGCCCTCATTCAACGCCCGCACGTCCCAGGCCCGGCCTTCGGAATCCGAGGGCCGGGGCGCGAACACCGGCTCGCCGCCATTCGCCGCCCCATACAGGGGCTTGGTCGCCAGATGGTCCGCATCCAGATGGATGAGGCTCTCCAGCGGACGCTCCTTCAGCGCCTTGACGGCGGCTTCGCGCCACTCCAGCGGGGTTGGGACGGCGAACTCGGTCATTTACTCGAACTCCACCAGTACGTCGTCGGCGGCGACCGGGTCGCCAGCCTTGGCCTTGACCGCCTTCACCTTGCCGTCGCGCTCGGCCTTGAGGATGTTCTGCATCTTCATGGCTTCGATGATGGCCACGGTCTCGCCGGACTTGACCTCTTGGCCCTCGACCACGGGGATGTCGACCACCAGACCCGGCATCGGCGACAGCACCAGTTTGGAGGTGTCCGCCGCCTGCTTCTCGGGCAGCAGGGCGTAGAGGTGCGCCACGTCTGGACGCAGCACGCGCACACGCGCTCGCGCCGCGCGGTGGCGGATGTCGAAGCCGTCTGCGGCGCGCTTCACCTCGGCGGTGAAGGCGTCGTCGTCCAGCACCGCCTTGAACAGCGACAGGCCCGGACGCCAGTCGATCTCGGACAGGGAGACTTCTTCGCCGTCGATGGCGACGATCAGGTCTTCGGCCTCGTCATAGCCGACCTCGACCTCATAGGCCGCCTTGTCGACCAGGACGGTCCAGTCGGTGCGCTCGCTGGGATCGCCGTCCTGTTCGGCGATGACTTCGTTCATGGCGACGGCGCAGGCGATCAGGATCTTCACCTGCTCGGGCGTCGGCGCCAGGCCGTGGAAGCCGTCGGGGAACTCGTCCTTGATGTAGCTGGTCGACAGCTGGCCGGACTGGAAGCGTTCCTGATCCATGACGGCGGCCAGGAAGGGCACATTGTGGCCCAGACCCGCCAGATGGGTGTCCTCCAGCGCGCGGGCCATGCCGCGCACGGCGTCGTCGCGCGTCTCGCCCCAGGCGCACAGCTTGGCGATCATGGGGTCGTAGAACATGCTGATCTCGTCGCCCTCGCGGACGCCCGAGTCATTGCGAACGGTGTAGTCGCCCTGATCGCCCTCTTCCGGCTGCTCATAGCGCACCAGACGGCCGATCGACGGCAGGAAGCCGCGATAGGGGTCTTCGGCGTAGATGCGGCTTTCGATGGCCCAGCCGTTGATCGACAGGTCGTCCTGCCTGATCGCCAGTTGCTCGCCCCAGGCCGAGCGGATCATCTGCTCGACCAGATCGACGCCGGTGATCAGCTCCGTCACCGGATGCTCGACCTGCAGACGGGTGTTCATCTCCAGGAAGAAGAAGCTCTTGTCCTGACCGGCGACGAACTCGACCGTGCCCGCCGAGTCATAGTTCACAGCCTTGGCCAGGGCGACGGCCTGTGCCCCCATCGCCGCGCGGGTCGCCTCGTCCAGCAGGGGCGACGGCGCCTCCTCGATGACCTTCTGGTTGCGGCGCTGGATCGAGCATTCGCGCTCGAACAGGTGAATGACGTTGCCGTGCTTGTCGCCCAGCACCTGAATCTCGATGTGGCGCGGGTCGACGATGAACTTCTCGAGGAAGACGCGGTCGTCGCCGAAGGCGTTCAGCGCCTCGGCCTTTACGGCGGCGAAGCCCTCGGCCATGTCGTCGTCCGAATGGGCGACGCGGATGCCCTTGCCCCCGCCCCCGGCCGAGGCCTTGATCATGACCGGATAGCCGATCTCACGCGCGATCTTCACCGCCTCGTCCGGCGTTTCGATCAGGCCCATGTGACCCGGCACGGTCGAGACGCCCGCCTCGGCCGCAAACTTCTTGGACGTGATCTTGTCGCCCATGGCGTCGATCGCCTCGGGGTTCGGCCCGATGAAGGCGATGCCCTCGGCCTTCAGCCGCCGCGCAAACCCGGCGTTCTCTGACAGGAAGCCGAAGCCGGGGTGCACGGCCTGCGCGCCCGTCTGCTTCACGGCGTCCACGATCTTGTCCTGAATCAGATAGGACTGGGCGGCGGGCGACGGGCCGATGTGAACCGTCTCATCCGCCATCTCGCACGCCAGCGACCCGGCGTCGGCGTCGGAGTAGACGACCACCGTCTTGATGCCCATGCGACGGCAGGTCTTGATGACGCGAACAGCAATCTCGCCGCGGTTGGCGATCAGAATTTTATCGAACATTTCTGGGCCTTACAGCGGGATGTTGTCGTGCTTCTTCCAGGGATTTTCCTGGGTCTTGTTCTTCAGCGTCTTCAGGGCCTTGATCAGGCGACGGCGGGTGCCGTGGGGCATGATGACGTCGTCGATGTAGCCAAGCCCGGCCGCGACGAAGGGGTTGGCGAAGCGTTCCTTGTATTCGGCCTCGCGCGCGGCCAGGGCCTCGGGGTCGCCGGCCTCCTTGCGGAAGATGATCTCGACCGCGCCCTTAGCGCCCATGACCGCGATCTCGGCGGTGGGCCAGGCGTAGTTGACGTCGCCGCGCAGGTGCTTGGAGCTCATGACGTCATAGGCGCCGCCATAGGCCTTGCGCGTGATGACCGTCAGCTTGGGCACGGTGGCCTCGGCATAGGCGAACAGCAGCTTGGCGCCGTGCTTGATCAGGGCGCCGTACTCCTGCTTGGTGCCCGGCATGAAGCCCGGCACGTCCACGAACGTCACCAGCGGGATGTGGAAGGCGTCGCAGAAGCGCACGAAGCGCGCGGCCTTGCGGCTGCTGTCGATGTCCAGCACGCCCGCCAGCGTCTGGGGCTGGTTGCCGACGATGCCGACCGGCTGGCCGTCCAGACGGCCGAAGCCGCAGATGATGTTCTTGGCGAAGTCGGCGCCGATCTCGAAGAAGTCGGCCTCGTCGACCGTCTTCAGGATCAGCTCCTTCATGTCATAGGGCTGGTTCGGATTGGCCGGGACCAGGGTGTCCAGGCTTGCCTCGTCGCGATCCGGCTCGTCATAGGTGTCGCGGACCGGCGGCGTCTCGCGGTTCGACAGCGGCAGGAAGCCGATCAGGCGGCGCACCTCGGACAGGGCCTCCAGATCGTTCTCGAAGGCGCCGTCGGCGACCCCCGACTTGCCGGCATGGACGCGGGCGCCGCCCAGATCCTCGTGGCTGACCACCTCGTTGGTGACGGTCTTCACCACGTCGGGGCCGGTCACATACATGTAGGACGTGTCCTTCACCATGAAGATGAAGTCGGTGATGGCGGGCGAATAGACGTCGCCGCCCGCGCACGGGCCCATGATGACCGAGATCTGCGGAATGACGCCCGAGGCCAGGGTGTTCTGCAGGAAGATGTCGGCGTAGCCGGCGAGGCTCTCCACCCCTTCCTGAATACGGGCGCCGCCTGCATCGAACAGGCCGATGATTGGCGCGCCCGCCGTCAGGGCCATCTTCTGAATCTTGACGATCTTGGCCGCGTGGGCGCCCGACAGCGAGCCGCCGAACACGGTGAAGTCCTTCGAGAAGACATAGACCAGACGGCCGTTGATCGTGCCGCGCCCGGTGACGACGCCGTCGCCGGGGATGCGCTGCTCGGCCATGCCGAAGTCGTGGCTGCGGTGCTCCACGAACATGTCGGTCTCTTCAAAGGAGCCTTCGTCCAGCAGGACGCCGATGCGTTCGCGGGCGGTCAGCTTGCCCTTGGCGTGCTGGCTGGCGATGCGCTTCTCACCCCCGCCCAGCTTGGCGGCGGCGCGACGGCGCTCGAGTTCCTCGAGGATGGCCTGGCTCATGGTTGGAGCGACTCCCTGACTTCGTTCAGGGTCCAACAAGCCGCTTGGTTGCAAAAAGGCAATCGCAACTTTGCAAAAGGTGCGTAAGTGCGTAACCCTGCCAAGGTAGACGAGTGTTTTTGCAAAGTTGCAACGCCTGCAAGAGCGCGCAGATCATGGCCCAAAAACTCTACCTTGGAACCAAGGTCCGCAAGCTGCGCGAGACGCGCGGCTGGACGCTGGAGCAGTGCGCCGGGCGGCTGGCGCTGTCGCCGTCCTATCTGTCGCAGATCGAGACCAATCAGCGCCCGGCCACGGCGCGGGTGCTGATCGCCCTGACGCGGGCCTTCGACGTCGACGCCAGCCTGTTCGACCTGGACGGCGACGCCCGCCTGATCGCCGACCTGCGCGAGGCGACCACCGACGTCGCGGGCCACGCCGAGGCGCCGACTGCGGGCGAGCTGAAACAGGCGGCCATGAACGCCCCCCGGCTGGCGCGTCAGTTCCTGGCCCTGCATCAGGACTATCGCCGTCTGGACGAACGGCTGAAGACGCTGAACGAGACGCTGGGCCGCGACGAACGCGCCACGGTCGCCGCCCCCGCCCTGCCCTATGAGGCGGTGCGCGATTTCTTCCACTATCGCGACAACTACATCGATGCGCTGGATCGCGCGGCGGAAGATCTGGCCGCGCGGCTGAACCTGGGCGACGGCGTCCATCCGGAGCGCGAGCTTGAGGCCGCCCTCAACGACCTGTGCGGCGTGCGCGTCGCCACCGGTCAGGGGCGCGGCGCCATGCGGCGCTTCGATCCGGGCGCGCGCATCCTCTATGTCGACGCCAGCCTGCCGGGCGCCACCCGCGCCTTCCAGATGGCGCATCAACTGGTGCGGCTTCGGTTCGAGGACCTGATCGAGCACGAACTGGACCGCGCCGCCTTCGACATTCCCGCCGCCCGCGACGTGTGCCGGGTCGGTCTGGCCAACTATGCGGCGGGGGCGCTGCTGCTGCCCTATCGCGCCTTTCTGGAGGCGGCGCGGGAGTTGCGGCACGATGTGGACCGCCTGCGCAACCGCTTCCATGTCAGCTTCGAACAGGCCTGCCACCGGCTGAGCACGTTACAGCGCCCCGGCTGGCGCGGCGTACCCTTCTACTTCGCGCGGGTGGACATGGCGGGCAACATCACCAAGCGGCACAGCGCGACGCGCTTCCAGTTCGCCCGCTTCGGCGGCGCCTGCCCGCTGTGGAACGTCCATGAGGCCTTCAGCGCGCCGGACCGCATCCTGGTCAATCTGTCGGAAATGCCGGACGGCGCCCGCTACGTCTGCATCGCCAAGAGCGTGTCCAAGCCCGGCGGGTCGTTTCTGGAGCCGGATCGCCGCTATGCGCTGGGTTTGGGATGCGAGATCGAGCACGCGGGGCAGTTGGTCTATGCCGACGGGCTGGATCTGAACGGCCCGCCGACGCGCATGGGCGTGAACTGCCGCATCTGCGAGCGGACGGACTGCACGCAGCGGGCGTTTCCGCCGATCGACCGCACGCTGGCCGTGCCGGAGAATGAGCGGAGGGTGATCCCCTATACGCTCTCATAATCTCTCCTCCCCATGACAGTGGGGAGGTGGATCGGCGGCATAGCCGCCGAGACGGAGGGGCCGCCTGGTTCTGCCAACGCAGGCCCCTCCACCACTTCGTGGTCCCCCTCCCCACTGACGTGGGGAGGAAAGGCGTCAGTTCATCGTCGGGATAATGAAGCTGGAGTCTTCATGCTCCAGCGCGCTGTCGGGCCAGCGGGCGGTGACGGTCTTGGTCTTGGTCCAGAACTTCACGCCTTCCATGCCGTACTGGTTGGTGTCGCCGAAGCCCGAGCGCTTCCAGCCGCCGAACGAGTGATAGGCCACCGGCACCGGGATCGGCACGTTGATGCCGACCATGCCGACGTTGACGCGGGCGGCGAAGTCGCGGGCCGCGCGGCCGTTCTGGGTGAAGATGGCGACGCCGTTGCCGTACTGGTGCTTGGACGGCAGGCTCAGGGCCTCCTCGAAGTTGGCGGCGCGGACGATCTGCAGCACGGGGCCGAAGATCTCTTCCTGATAGGAGGACATGTCCGTCGTCACATGGTCGAACAGCGACGGGCCGATGAAGTAGCCCTTTTCATGCCCCTGCAGGCTGAAGTCGCGGCCGTCGACAACCAGTTCGGCGCCTTCCTCGACGCCCTTGCTGATCCAGCCGGCGACGCGGTCGCGGTGCTGGGCCGAGACGACGGGGCCATAGTGGGCCTGATCATCGGTCGAGACGCCGACGCGCAGGGTCGGGATTTCGGCGATCAGACGCTCGCGCAGTTCATCGGCGGTCTTCTTGCCGACCGGCACGACAACCGGCAGGGCCATGCAGCGCTCGCCGGCCGAGCCATAGGCCGCGCCCGACAGGTCCTTGATCACCTGGTCCAGATCGGCGTCAGGCATGACGATGCCGTGGTTCTTGGCGCCGCCCATGGCCTGGACGCGTTTCCCGTGCTGGGCGCCCGTCTGATAGACGTAGTGGGCGATGTCGGACGAGCCGACGAAGCTGACGGCGGGGATGTCGGGGTGGGCCAGGATGGCGTCGACCGCCGTCTTGTCGCCGTGGACGACGTTCAGCACGCCCTTGGGCGCGCCCGCCTCCATCATCAGTTCGCCCAGACGCACCGGCACGGACGGATCGCGCTCGGACGGCTTCAGGATGAAGGTGTTGCCAACGGCGATGGCGACGCCGAACATCCACATCGGGATCATGGCCGGGAAGTTGAACGGGGTGATGCCCGCCACCACGCCCAGGGCCTGACGCGAGGAGTAGACGTCGATGCCCGGCCCGGCGCCCAGGGTGTATTCGCCCTTCAGCGCGTGCGGGATGCCGCAGGCGAACTCGATGACTTCCAGGCCGCGCTGGATGTCGCCCTTGGAGTCGGCGATGACCTTGCCGTGCTCGCTGGACAGCATTTCGGCCAGTTCGTTCATGTTCGCCTCGACCAGGCGCTTGAACTCGAACATGACGCGGGCGCGGCGCTGCGGGTTGGTCGAGGACCAGCCTTCGAAGGCGGCCTGCGCCGACTGCACCGCACGGTCCATCTCGCTGACGGTCGCCAGCTGGACGCGGGCCTGAACCTCGCCGGTGTTCGGGTTGAAGACGTCGCCGAAGCGGCCCGACGCCCCCTCGAAAGCCGCACCGTCGATGAAGTGGCGAATGTCGCGCATTGAACGTCTCTCCCGATGATTATGGTTCTTCGTGAGCCTGCCCTAGCAGAGCCGGCCGGTCAGGCCCATTGCAATCTTGCAGGTGATGATGTGCATATCTGCATATGTTCGACTGGGATGATCTGAGGGTGTTTCTGGCGGCCGCGCGCGCCGGGTCGCTGGCCACGGCGGCGCAGCGGCTGGGCGTGGACGCGGCCACCGTCGGGCGGCGTGTCGCGCGGCTGGAGACGGCGCTGAAGTCGACCCTGCTGGTGCGCTCGGCCGCCGGGCTGCACCTGACGGCCACCGGCGCCCAGTTGCTGGAGCGGGCGCTGGACGCCGAAAGCGCGATGGAGGCCGCCGGGCGCGTCACCCAGCCCGACCTGATCGCGGGCGCCGTGCGGATCAGCGCCTCGGAAGGCTTCGGCGGCGCGGTTCTGGCGCCCGCCCTGCCCGACCTGCTGGCGGCGCATCCGGGACTGAACGTCGAACTGGCGGCCAGTTCCGGCTTCCTGTCGCCCAGCCGCCGCGAGGTGGACATGGCCATCACCCTCAGCCCCGCCGACAGCCCGCGCCTGATCGTCGAGCCGCTGACCACCTATCAGCTGGCGCTCTACGCCGCGTCCGAACATCTGGAACGCCACGGCGCCCCCCATAGCATCGACGACCTGAACCGCTTCGACATGGTCGGCTATGTCGACGACCTGATCTATGCGCCGGAGCTGCGCTATCTGGAGGAAATCCGGCCCAATCTGCGGCCTCGACTGGCGTCCTCGTCCATCCGCGCCCAGCGGGACATGGTGGCGGCGGGCGGCGGAATCGGCGTCCTGCCCTGCTTTCTGGCCGAAGGGCTGACGCGGATTCTGGCCGATCAGGTGCTGATCGAGCGCCGCTTCTGGCTCAGCACCCACCGCGAGGTTCACGGCGCCGCCCGGCTGAAAACAGTGCGGCGCTGGATCAAGACCCTGTGCCGCGATCAGGCGTCCCGCTTGACCCCACTGCCAGGCTTGTCACAGTGAATTTCAACCTGCCCGCGAGGTGACCATATTTTACATTTTACACTCGCCTAATCCGCCACGTCCACGGCTATGGTTCAGCCATTCCCCGGAGCGTGCAGAATTATGAAAATCGCGGTGTTGGATGACGATCCCGTCCAGTTGGAGTTCATCTCCGACGTGGTCGAGGACGCCGGTTATCGCGCCACTCTTTTTTCGCGAGGCCAGGCGCTGATCTCGGCGCTGCGCAAGGACACCTTCGACATGATCATTGTCGACTGGAACCTGCCGGATCGGTCGGGCCTCGAAATCCTGACCTGGGCGCGGAACAATCTGAAGCCCGCGCCGCCCATGCTGCTGGTCACCAGCCGCGCCGAGGACGAAGACGTGGTCGCCGGCCTGGACGCCGGGGCCGACGACTACCTTCCCAAACCCCTGTCCAAGCCCGTGCTGGCCGCGCGCATCAACGCCCTGATCCGCCGCGCCTACGCCCAGCCGGTCACGCCGGGGATAGAGACCTACGACGACATCGTCTTTCACGAGGCGGCAGGCAGCGTGGCGCGCAATGGCGAGACGATCGCCCTGACGGCCAAGGAATACGCCCTGGCCCTGCTGCTGTTCCGCAACCTGCACCGGGCGCTGTCGCGCACCTATATTCTGGAAACGGTCTGGGGCAACGAACCCAATCTGAACAGCCGCTCGCTGGACATGCACGTCTCGCGCATCCGCAACAAGCTGGAGTTGCGGCCTGAGCAAGGCTTCCGCCTGACCCCCATTTACAGCTACGGATACCGCCTGGAGCGCGTCGCGGGGACCGAAACCGCCGTCGACGCCTGAATATAGGCGGATGAGACGAGGCATGAGCAACAACTGGGCCTGTGTTCTGGCGGCTGCGGTTCTGCTGTCGGCGGCGCCGGCGGCGGCGCAGTCGACCATCTCTTCACGCCAGGCCGAGACCCTCGACTATGTGGTTCGCCCCGGCGACACCCTGATCGACCTGGCGAGCGCCTATATGAACCGGCCGCTGGATTACCGTCGGGTGCAGCGCGAGAATCGGGTGGCCAATCCGCGCCGCCTGTCGATCGGGCGCACCCTGGCTCTGCCCGTGGATCTGCTGCGCGCCGATCCGGATGAAGCGCGCATCGCCGGCTTTCGCGGCGCCGTCAGCCTGAATCAGGATGGCGTTTCGGGCGCGCCCACATCCGGTCAGATCGTTCGTGAGTCCGCCGTGCTGAGCACCGGCGCCAACGCCTTCGTCCGCCTGGCCCTGTCGGACGGCAGCCATGTGGTCGTGCCTTCCAACAGCCGCGTGCGCGTCAGTCGCCTGCGCCGCTACGCCATCAACGGCGCCGTCGATCACGCCCTGACCGTCGAAACGGGCCGCGCGGAATCCAGGGTCACGCCGCGCACCCGCCCCGGCGGCTTCGCCATCCGCACCCCTGTCTCGGTTTCGGCCGTGCGCGGCACCGACTTCCGCGTCTCCTTCGACGAAGCCAGAGAACGGTCGGCCACCGAAGTGCTGGAAGGCGCCGTCGCCGTGGCCTCTGGCGAGGACGAAGCGCTGGCCGCCGCCGATCAGGGCGTCAGCGCGGCCGCAGGCGCCGTTCGCCTGCTCCCCCTGCTGCCCGCCCCCGCCCTCGCCCGCCCTGACGCGCCTCAGACCCAGCCGCAGGTCGTGTTTGAGGTCCAGCCTCTGCCCGGCGCCGAACGCTATCGCGGCCGCATCGCTCAGGACGCCGGCATGATCGAATCCTTCGCCGAGGCCGACAGCGCGCCCGGGGGCCCGCTGATGTTCGGCGACATGGAGGAAGGGGCCTACTTCCTGCGTCTGACCGCCCTGTCGCCCGAGGGGCTGGAGGGCAAGGCCACGACCTACAGCTTCATCCGCGCCCGCAACGGCGTCGGCGGATTGGCCTCGGCGATGGATCAGCGCGACCGCAGGCGTTTCTATCGCTTCCGCTGGGAAGCCGAGGGCGTGGGCGAAGCCTCGTTCCGCTTCCAGCTGTGGCGCGAGGCCGAGGACGGCGGCGTCGACGGCCCGCTTCTGATCGACCAGCCGGGCCTGACCGACGAGGCCTTCACCCTCAGCGACCTGCCGCCCGGCGTCTACAGCTGGCGCGTGCAGAGCGCGCGTCACCGTTTCGGCCGCCTGCTGGAGGCCTGGTCCGACCCGCAACAGCTGCACATCGGACGCTAGGGTGGCGCCCGCGCCTTCCGGGCTGAGAGGCGGCTGGAAACGCTGGTTCGGCGCGCGCCTTACCGGCCGCCGCGTTCTGGTCGAATGGATCATCGTGGCGGCGTCATCCGCCCTGCTGGTCAGCTGGCTGGCGCTGGCGCCCGTGGCCGACGGGCCCGACCACCTGGCCTATGACGTCCTGATGCGGGCCAAGGCCGGGCCGACCGACGAAAACATCGTCATCATCGCCATCGACGACCGCAGTCTGGAGGCGCTGGGGCAATGGCCCTGGCCGCGCAACCTGCACGCCCGCCTGATCGATCGCCTGACCGAGGCGGGCGCCGGGCCGGTCGCCTATGACGTCCTGTTCACCGAGCCGTCGTCGCAGGATGAGGCCCTGGCCGCCGCCCTGGCCCGCAACGGCAAGGTCCGCCTGCCCGTGGTCGTGGATGCGCCGGGTCTGAACGACGCCGCCTTTCGCGAAGACGCCCCCGCACCCATACTGGCCACGGCCGCAGCGGGGATGGGTCACGTCAATCTGACGGTCGACAACGACGGCGTCGTGCGTCGCCTGCCCCTGTATCTCCAGTCGGGCGATCAGAGCTGGCCGCATCTGATCCTGCCTCTGGCCGCCACAAGAACCGCTATCCCGCGTCCGCCTGCGCCCCAGGCCGACGACGCCCTCTATCCCGCCGCATCGGAGGCCCTGATCTATCGCGGCCCGCCCGGCGCCTTCCGCACCCTGTCCTTTGCCGATGTGTTGACCGGCGAGACGCCCGGCGACTTTCTGAAAGACAAACTGGTGCTGGTCGGGGCCACCGCGCCGGGAATGGGCGACCGCTACGCCACCCCGGCCACGCCGCACGGCGAACTGCGCCCCGGCGTCGAGGTGCAGGCCGCCCTGCTGCAGACCCTGCTGGACGGCGGCGGCCCGCGCAGCCTGTCAGGCGGCTGGGTGCTGGCCCTGTCACTGCTGCCGCTCAGCCTGCTGGTCGGCGGCTTTCTGATCCTGCGCCCGGCGGCCAATATGGCGCTGGGCGTCGGCCTGATCGCCTTGACCCTGTTCGCCACGGCGCTGGCCTTTCTGGCGGGCGGTCTGTGGTTCCCGCCTTCGGCGGCCGTGGCCGGGCTGGCTCTGGCCTATCCGTTGTGGAGCTGGCGCCGCCTGGCCGCCGCCTCGGCCTATATGCAGAGCGAGGTCGAGGCCTTCGAGCGCGACGGCGTGCGCCTGACCGGCCCGGCCCGAGGCGGCGACGTGGTGGCCCGTCAGGTCGACGCCCTGCGCGCCGCCGTGCGCCAGGTCCGCGACCTCGAACGCTTCATTTCCGACGCCCTGCGCAGCCTGCCCGACGCCACGGTGGTGGCCGATCCCTACGCCCGCATCATCCTGTCCAACGACCGGGCCGAGGCCCTGTTCGGCGACCAGTTGCAGAGGGACGCCGACCTGCCCCTGCTGTTCCAGTCGCTGGGCGAGCCCGCCTGGCGCCGCTTCCTCGATCCGGACGGCGATCCCGGCGAAATCACCACGCCCGATGGCCGCATCCTGAAGGCGGCCGCCTCTGTCCTGACCGACGCCGAGGGGCAGCCGGTCGGCCACATCGTGCGCTTCGCCGACATGACCCGCTTCCGCGCCGCCGAGCGCCAGCGCACCGAGGCCCTGCAACTGCTCAGCCACGACATGCGCGCGCCTCAGGTGTCGATCCTGACGCTGCTGGACGGCGCATCCCCGCGTCTGGACGCAGCGGTCCAGACACGCATCGCCGATTACGCGCGCCAGACGCTCGACCTGGCCGAAGGCTATGTGCAGTTGGCCCGCGCCGAGAGCCAGCCCTATCGCTCAGAGCTCATGGACCTGGGTCAGGTGGCGATGGACGCCGCCGACATCCTGTGGCCCCAGGCGTCGAAGAAGGGCGTCCGCATCCTGACGCCCGATGGCGAAGAAGAGTTCCTGGTTCAGGGCGATCCCGCCCTGCTGCGTCGCCTGACCACCAATCTGCTGGATAACGCCCTGAAATACGGGCCCACCGGCGGAAGCATTCAGGTCAGCCTGAGCGGCGCCGAAGAAAACGGCCGCCCGGTCTGCGTCCTCAGCGTCAGCGATCAGGGGCCCGGCCTGTCCGAAGACGCCGCCCGGCGCCTGTTCCAGGCCTTCGGCCACGGCGGCGCCGACCATCGGGGCGCAGGACTCGGCCTCGCCTTCGTTCGCACGGTCGCAGAGCGCCACGGCGGAACCATTCGTCATCAGCCCGGCACGCCCGGCGCGACCTTTACTCTGACCCTGCCCAGGGTCATCGAAGGCGTGGCCTAGTCAGCCTCGCCCAGCTTGGCCACCGCCGCCTCGGCCAGCAGGCTCGCGGCATCGCCCGCCTGACGACGCCCAAGGACCGCGACCGCCGATGCGCGATAGGCGCCCGCCTCATCGCCCGGTCCGGTCAGGATCACGCTCAGGGAGTGGATCTGACGGTTTCGGCTCCACCATTGCGGCAGATGCGGCGCCTCGGTCCATTCGCCGTCCCGCGCGTCAACGTCGGTGAAGACCCCGGTCTTCTGCGGCCGCACGGCATAGGCCGTCTCGACCCGCCAGGCGGTCTTGTCCTCAACCTCGCGCCAGCCGCGCGCGGCCAGCGCCTGGCGCACGGCGTCGCTCGCCGCACGATCGGCGTCGGTCGGCGCCTCGCCCTCGATCAGACGATAGCTGGTCACAGCCGCAGGCACGGCGGCCGACAGGCGGGTCTCGACTTGCGGCGCCGAGGCGCAGCCCGCCAGAACCGCCGCACCGATCAGGGGAAGAACTGCACGTGAGAACATGACTGCGATACCTGCCCCGGCGCGCGGCCCAAGTCCACAACCGTCGACGGGAGCACGTTGAAAAGCGCTCTAGGCGCCCGAGGCCAGCGCTCCGCTGACGCCCAGCGTCCCGTCGGCATTTTCGACCACGCCCAGTTCCTCGATCCGCGCCCCGCCCTGCTCCAGCGCCGCCAGCCAGCCGAAGGCCTGGGTCGTCGTCACGCGATCCAGTCGAAAACCCAGCCGCCCGCCCTCGGACATGCCCAGCGCCGGCTGAACGCCCGCCGCCGACGCCGTCGAAGCGACGAGCGCCTGAAGGTCGACCGCCTCAGTCGGTCGCGCGCCCCGCTGGGCCACAGCGGTCTGAACCTGCGCCATCTGCCGCTCGGCCGTGACGCGGGTGCGCGCCTGATCGGCCTTCCAACCGTCCAGCGGACGCAGCACGCCCAGCCAGGCGATGACGCCCAGCACCAGCACGCCCATGACCGCCAGCATCCGCCGTTCGCGCAATGACCGCCCGTCCCACAAGGCGACCACGGATGAAAAGGACGTCCTCATCGGGCGCCTCCGTTCGTGAGCGTGCTGATCATCCGTCCGCCCTCCTCAGCCGAGGTTTCATAGACCACCGCCAGACCGGCCTCGACCAGGTCGGCGCGCACGCCGTCCAGATCATTGAAGGCCGCGTGGTTCATCGTGACCCGCAGCCCTTCGCCGCCGAGGGTCGCATCATCCAGTTCGGCGCCCGGCACGCGCTCGACAGCGGCGAAAACGGCGGCCATCGCGCGTGCGGTTCCGCCCGGCGGCGGCCCAGCATCCAGACGGCGCAGAGCTTCAGGCGCCGCATCCTTCATCGTCGCCAGTTCGGGATACAGCTTCACCGCCCCGGCCCTTGCGTCCGCTCCGGCGCGATCCGCCGCCGCACGGTCGCGCAACCCTTCCGCCGTCATCAGGATCAGCGGCGAGACCAGCAGCGCCGCCGCCAGACCGGCCGCCAGCCGCCATCCCCTGGCCGCCTGCCCCCGCTCACGCCGGTCATGGACCTGCAACAGATCGACCGACGCGGCCATCGCCCCCGCCGCCAGCGCCGCGTCCAACGCCTCGCCCTCCAGCCAGTCGAGCACGCGGCCGCCCGCAATCGCCTCGACGAGATCAGGCTGCACCGTCGCGGCGAAAGTCGAACCGCGCAGGGCCACGTCCGCGCCCATCTGCGCAGCGGTCAACGTCTCAGCCTCTAGCGGCGCGGGCAGACACAGATTGTCCGGCACGACGGCCTCGGGCTGGATGTCGAAGGTCTCCATCCACCGCAGCCAGGCCTGCAACAGCTTGGCCGACACCGCCGCCGTCAGGCGCGGGCCGCCGGCGACAGGCGCGGCGCCCAGCGCGACGTCCAGCCCGTCCACCTCGCCCGCCGCCTGATCACGCAACGTCCAGCGCGCGGCGGCTCTGGCCTGCGCCATATTGCCCGGCGGCAGGTCCAGCCAGCGCGTCATGACATCGGCGCCCGGCGCAACGGCGATGGTCCGCATGGACGGCGGCGCCTCAGCCTGATGCGGGTCCAGCTCGCCGCGCCCGACGACGCGGCCCTCGCGGTCGACCAACAGGAAACGCGCGGGCAAGGTCGCGTTGGTTGGGATGAACAGGATGCGGGCGTGGCTCATTCTTCCATGCTCATTCTTCAGGCGTCCAGCGGCGGATGACGGTGCGCGCCGCGCCGTCGGGCGCGACGTGGATCAGGGCGGTACGGACGGCGCGGGCGTCGCCGTGTTCGATCTCAACCCGCAAGTCGAAGTAGCGGGTGGCCAGGGTGACTTGGCCCTTGGCCTCTTCGTCGACGACCACGCCTGCCAGAGCGGGCTGGGCCCAGAAGGCGTCGGGGCTGGTCCACCCCGCCGCCGGGCGCGCGGCGATCGCCGCCTTGGCCGCGTTCAGCCCCACCACGCCCCGGCTGATCGCGACCAGCAGCACGGCGTCCTGCGGCTCCAGCGTGTTGACGTTCAGGGGCGACAGCCGCGCCTCGGGCAGGGCGCACAGATACGGCCTCAGACGGCGATAGAGATCATCGTCCACCCCCGCCAAAGCGCGCAGCTCGCTGACCTCAGCCAGCATGACCCCGCCAGTGCGATACGGCGTCGGGCGGCTGGCGTAGGCGGCGTCTTCCGCCCCCTGCGGCGAAACCTCGTCGTCACCGTCCATCCAGTCGGTCAGGGCCGCCGCGACCGCCGCCATACGCCCGCGCGGCAGGCTCAGAGCGGCGCCCAGGGCGACGAACTGCGCCACGCCTTCGGGCCTCGCGATCAGATCCTCGCCCTGCCCCAGCACCAGACTGTTCAGGTTGAAACAGGCCTGGCCGTCGCGGATCACCGCCCGGCCCTCGCCCTCTTCCAGCGGCAGGGCGAAGACGCGGCCGTTCCACGGGGGCTGGAGCGGCGTACGCGCGGGATCAGCGCGGACCAGATCAGACAGCCGCCGCCGCGCCAGCCCCTCCGCCCCCGCCGCATAGGCTTGCGCCTGCGCCTGGCTCTCGGCGTTGGTGGTGCGACGCACCGAAAAGCGCACATCGTCCAGCAGCACCACGCACAGCGCCGCCATCACCGCGACCAGCAAGAGTACGGTCAGCAGGGCCATGCCCCGGCGATCGCGCGCGCCCGGCTTCATGCGGCGGCGACCAGGAACAACTGCTCGACCGGGCCGAAGCCGTCCAGCGTCAGCGTCACCCGCACGGCGTGCGGCAGGGGTCGGTCGCTGCTGGCGGAAAAGGCGGGCGCCTCAGACCCGTTCTGGATGAAGGCGACGCGCGCCTCCTTCACCCCGCGATACAGCACTTGCGGCGGCCCGGCCCGCGCCCCATCCAGATAAGGGGCCACGCGGCGCTCCAGCCGATCCTCGACCAGCCGATATTCGACCCTCTGGACCGAGGCGCGCGGCGCGCCGTCCGGGTTGCTCCAGCCGCTGCGGGCCAGGACCAGCAAGGGATCGCCCGGAGACTGCGGCCCCATGATCGCCTGAGGCGCCGGCCGCCCCGTTGGCCCGCGCACCCGCCGCGCCGTCGCCTGCGCCAGATCAGCGCGCAACAGAGCCCGCGTGCGTTGCAGCGCCGCCACCCGGTCCGCGTTCGCCTTCACCGCGAACCGCGTCTCGATCGACTGGCCCAGCACCAGCGCCCCCGCCCCCGCCAACAGGGCGAAGATCAGCAGGGCGATCATGACCTCGACCAGTGTAAACCCGGCTCTCTTTCTTCCGCTATCACTCGCCGCCCGGCGGCTCGCTGCTTGAGCGGATAGGCGAGCTTTCCTCATACGCCCGCCGCCCGGAACAGCACGCGCTCGGCGGCCTGTTCCTCATCGGCGAAGACGCGGACGTCGATGCGGCCGACGCCGGGCATATCCGTCGCGCTGACCACCCGCACCCAGCGCCACTCGCGCCCGCCCAGCGACGCTTGTCCCTGCGTGCTGCCGCTGGGCAGATCGCGCGCGATCATCGCTTGCGCGGCGACATTGTCGGCGACGATGCCGCCCAGCGTCCGCGTCTCGACCCGCGCCGCCGAGCGGGTGCTCTCGCCCGACAGGTTTAACAGCGCCATGGCCGCCAGAGCGAACACGGCCAGCGCCACCAGGCATTCGATCAGGGTGAAGCCGCCCTTAATAGCCCTCCCCCTCGAGGGGGGAGGGTT